>JAETSI010000122.1 GCA_021769725.1 Oscillospiraceae bacterium
CTCTGGGATTAACTCCAGCCTGTACAAATAAATCAGGCGACCTTGACAGGCCGCCCAATACTCTATGTCTTTTGCTTGGTTGAAAAAAATAAAATTCTTATCCCGAACTCACGTTAAATGACAATGCCGAGCCTTTCCGCATAATTGATGCGATAACTATTCCCAAACATAATCTGACAAAAACGACAGCGATAATGGGACAGCGCACGTTGAATGGAAGTCCGGAAGAAACACTTGATAAAGTAGCGCGACTAACCGAAGAAGTTGTGAGACGGGGAATAGACCTCACAGACGGATATAGCAATTGGATTGAAATTGGCATGGCACTAGCGAATCTTGGTGAAGCAGGACGCGAGTTTTTCCATGCAGTCAGCTCTGTGTATCCGGGATATGACCGTGCAAAAACCGATACGAAGTTCACAAACCTTCTCAGAACGACCCGAAAGGTAACAATCGCAACATTTTTCCATCAATGCGAGGCGCACGGCGTCACTCTTGATAGAAAAGATTGACAGAAACCAATGCGCTTGCGCGAAATGAGCCTGTTGCCGCATTACTCGGTATCGGGGTAGCCTAATACCCCCTTCCTCCGAAAACGGCGCGAAGAGTTGCCGAATCGGCGAGATCAGAGCAAGCTCCCGAATGTAGATTTTCCGCAATTGAGAAGCCGTGGATTCGTCCACAAAGCTTTCAAAAGGGGCTGCATCCAAATGATGCCACTTTGGCGTAAACTTGCCATATAAAACCCGGCATGGGGAGCACACTTTCCCCTGTGGGTGTTAACGATAACTTTCGTTGCTATATCCAAGACTGCTGTGAGCATGGTTTTATAGGCAAAGCGACGGCTATATTTGCTGGGTTTATTCAAAATTAGGTTAGCCAATAGTATGGTTCTCTTATCCGGCTATGGCATTCGGCAGTCTAATTTGGCAATGACCGGGCTTGGCAACATACCAAAAGCCCGGAATCGCTATTCGGTTATAAGGCTATATGATGTTTGGCTATCTGATGCGAAACTCAGAAAAGATAAACCCAGTTCCGTTATCCGAAAAGACAGGTTATAATTGGGGGATTTTAATTGACTCATCGGAATTGGCAGACAACACCGGATTTTAGACGACGAGCTTCTACTATGTTGGGATATTCTACTATGTTGGGATAGTAGAATAACGACATCAATATTTGTTGTGAGCAATCAAACTATGCAGTTGCCGCATTAAATTTAATCTGATATGAAACTACACAATCTTCTTAACGAGCTTTCGAGTGGTGCATGGTTCGGCATCGGGCTAAGAATGTTGCCATATCCCGATATGAAAAGTTATTCCGGTCGATAAAATATCAAGCGTAAAAGGTTTCATCGTTTCTTTCTTTTTGTGGCTGACTATTGCAGTACACTTTCGCATTGAGTACACCTTTAGTACACCTTAGAAACAAGAAACCCTTTGAAAATCAATTGATTATCAAAGGGCTATGGTGCCCAGAACAGAACTACCGATATTGCTTCCTGATATTTTTAATTACATTTTAATTATATTGATTATTAATGAGTTATACTTATGTAGTTTTCAATTGAGTTTCTTTTAGTGTAAGGAAAAGCAAGATTTTTGCACGTAAAATTGCACGTAAAATTTATTCGTAGTATCTTTGCAGAGTAAAACCTTTATACTCTCCGAAAGATGGCAACATTTAGATTTGAACTCGACCATAAGCCGACCCGCAATAAGACCTACAACCTCTATCTGATGGTGACGGCTGCGGGTAAACGCACAAAAAAGAAGACCGGTATTCAGTTGAAACGCATTGACGACTTCAATCCTCAATGCAAGGGAAACAACTGGATTCGAGCGAATGTTCCCGAGGCAAAAGTCCTCAATGAGCAGTTGCGCCTTATGCTCGCGCAAGCTAACGAGGCTTATCAGGAATTGGCATCAGATGGCGATGTTTCATCCGCCAAGGTTATAAAGAATCTGGATGCTGAATATGTGTCGCCGTCTTTTATGGCGTTTGCCCGTGAGCGTGCGCAGATGATTTATGACAACGGGGGATGGAGAAACTGGCGCAAGTATTGTGGCCTCATCAATAAGCTCGATGCCTTCCGCAAGAAACGCCGTATGGCTGATATAACCGTCGATGACCTGACTGTTGATTTGTTGACTCGCTTTGACAACTTCCTCCACAAATGGGAGAATGAACGTGAACCGGGCAAATTGCTCCATCCTAACACAATCGAAGTTCAGTTTAACATTTTGCGTACACTTGTTCATCGAGCAATCGAGGTCGGTATAATGGAAGCGTCAAAGGATCCCTTCCTCGTATTCAAATACAAGGGAGTAAAGACAACGAAAGAAAAGTTGAGCGATACGGAAATGGAGCGCATTATTGCGCTTGAACTTGAAGAAGGTTCGCTAATATGGCATTGCAAGAATTATTTCCTGTTCAGTTATTATTGTGCCGGAATCCGTGCCGCCGACTTGATTCAGCTTCGTTGGCGTAATGTTGCCGAAAATGGGCGACTTCATTATCAGATGGGCAAAAACCACAAAGACCGAGACCTCTTACTCGTCGACCAAGCGTTGGATATTCTTCGGTATTATCACAATGAAGACGTGAAACCGGATGATTATATATTCCCGCTGCTTGACAATGATGCGCCGTTTGCCAAATTTGTAATGCAGGCGGATAAGGACAGGATGAAACCGGAGCTGCGCCACCAGCTGTATCAGCAGATTTCAGCCAAAAATGCCCTCATAAACAAGTATCTCAAAAAGATTGCTGAAAGAGCCGAGATTACCACCAATCTCACGATGCACATCAGCCGTCATGCTTTTGCTCACATCGCACAAGAAGCCGGGGCTGAATCATCCGCTATCAAGAACATTCTCGGGCATAGCAATCTCGCCACGACCGAGCGTTACATGGGTAGTTTCGATACATCCAAAACCGATAATACTCTGCGCACTCTCTTCAAAAAGAAATCTGGGTCCAAGATGGCGCCACAGGAGGGAGCAGATAGTTCAATGTCGAAAGAAGAGAAAGCCATCGAACTGCTGAAAGGCATGACTCCTGAGCAAATAATGGCTGTGATTTCGGCAATCAACAAATAGCGGTTGCGTAACTGGCGAATTATGAGTATATTTGCACATATAATTACAAAAATATGCCTCTGACAAAAGATGAAATAAGGTCGCTGTTGAGCGACATAGAGAATGAGCGCGTAGAACGCACATTATCCACTGACAATACAAAGAAAATGTCGGAGGCAATCTGTTCGTTTGCCAACGATATACGCAACACGAAGAAACCGGGATATTTTCTTATTGGTGCCGATGATAATGGAAATCTCGATGGACAGATGTTCACGGATGAGCAGTTGCGTTCATACGCAGGACTCCGCAATTCAGGAACAATACTTCCTCCGCCGGCAATGATGGTATATAAGGAGTCTTTTCCTGAAGGAGAAGTGGCGGTTATCGAAGTTCAGCCAAGCGAAGATACTCCAATCAGGTACAAGGGCGTGATTTGGATTAGAATAGGCGCAAGAAAAGCCGAGGCAAATACGGAGGAAGAACGTATATTGACCGAAAAAGGGCAGGTACATAGTTCTTCTTTCGATGGCCGTCCGTGCCGCGAGGCCTCGATTGATGACATTGATGTGGAGTTGTTCAAGAATGAGTATCTGCCTAAAGCCGTGTCTCCGGCAACATTGGCAAAGGACAAGCGCACGCCGATTCAGCAGATGGCATCGTTGCGCCTTTTCGACACACGATTTGATTGCCCGACTTACGCAG
>JAETSI010000024.1 GCA_021769725.1 Oscillospiraceae bacterium
TTTGTTACTAATTGAGGGGATTTTGACAGATTTAGTTAGCGTGTAAAGACTGAACTTTTCCCATAAATACAGTATTTGCGCTATGTTGTACTGAACCCTTTTTTGTGATATAATGTTTTTCAAAAAGCCGGAAATGCTGAAAAATAAGCATTTCCGGCTTTTTCTGTTTCTAGTTTGTTTCTAGTTCAGCGCAAAAGTTCAACCGTTTCCCGCAGCTGTTTCAGGGTTTTATGATTGTATACCCGGTTCCCCACGTCCTTTGACTTGTGGCCCATCAGCAGGTCAATACACTTCCTGTTTCCCCCGGCATTGTCAAGGTTTGTTTCAAAAGTGTGCCTTGCTTCATGGGGCGTTTTATTAGCGCCGATCTTCTCCATGACACTGTTCCAAAATTCATAGTATTTGGATTGTGACAGCTTTTTTCCCTGATAACTGAACAGATACGGATCGCCCTGCTGGATCCTCTTTTCAATGTACGGCCAGATCCGGGAATGTATGGGAACAATTCTACTTTTACCGGAAGCAGTTTTCACACCGCCTTGAAGGTACTTTTCATCCGTGTTCACCTGTTCAGTTTTCATGTTCAGCAATTCAGTGAGCCGGAACCCGGTATAAATGTAGATCAGAACCGTGTCAGTCCATTCCTGATCCGCTATCTTCCAGAGGGCATCCACCTGTTCCACGGTAAAGGGTTCCCGTTTGGTGTCAGGTATCGGCGGGGCCGTGGTTATCTGTGAATACATTTTGTCAATGATATTCATTTCAAAGGCGAAGCGGTCAAGGTGTCCAAACAGATTTTTTATGGCCCACTGGGTAGAATATCCTTTTCCGCAGCTGTCAATGCAGTCCTGCATCTGATAGGCTTTCAAGCTGCGGTATTTCAGGCCGTAATATTTTGAACAGTGCTTGAAAGCAGATTTCAGGGAACTTTGCGTTGAGGTTCCAAGTTTAGGGGCCTTTATTTTCAGCCAGCGTTGATATAGAACCGCAAGCGTGACCTTTTCCCGGTCAATTTCCCACGGGCTATTGTTGTACTGGGCCAGAAGGATCAGGGCTTCCGTTTTGGTGGGCGCATATCCCACAGGGGCCTGTTTTGCATTTCCTTCTGCATCGTACACAGTGACCTTGACCACATAGGGCCTTGATCGCTTGCCTGATAGTTTGGTTACGCAGCCGTAACCGTTCGGATTGCGTTTTGACATAAAAAATCATTCCTTCCTGCATTGTGAAATACAGAATGAAATGGTATAATTAGCTGGGGTTGCTGATCATTTCATTCTGTAAATGGTTAGTGACTGGAACGCTGGAAGCGCCAACTTTCAGCGTTCTATTTATTTTAGCGGTTACACATGGTTACGGTTGGTTACACTTGCGGTTACGGTTAAAAACCTTGATTTTACGGGAAAGTTACGGTTGACACGGTTAAATTCCCATCTGCTTGAATATTTCAATTTTTCAATGCACTTTTACTATATTCAGTGTATAAAAAGAAAAATATATAGTAGTAGGGGGTTTTAACCGTAACCATGTGTAACCCGTGACCGGAAACCATTGAAAATACAGCGTTTTCAGCGGTTACGGTTGAAGTATTTCAAGCGTGACCAACTGTAACCATGACATGACCGTTAAAAGTCAATTTTGATAACATTTCCATGTATGCCAGTTATACGGCTTTTTCTTTTTTTTTTCCTATCTGGAACAGTATTTTGCGGGTTGCTGTGAAAGTTGCTTATAAGGTCAAAGGCCAGCTTGCGCCCGTTTTCGTTCATTTCCAGATACATTTTTACAACTGAATAGGCTTCCTTCCCATAGCACCTATTGATCAGGTCACATATTTCAACTTCCTGTTCTAGCTGCTGGCGATCTATTTCCATTGGAACATCATGCCCCATGAGCCACGCAACATTAACAGAAAGTGCTTTTGCCAATTTGTAAAGAGCATCTTGCATTGGTTCATATTTTCCATTTTTATACTGGCTGATCTGTGCTTTTGGAAGTCCTGATTTTTCAGCAAGGTCTATTTGCCGCATCCCCCGGATTTCCATAGCAGCGATCAGCCTATTTCTAAATGTATCAGACATTTTTTATTGTTCTCCCTTCCTGATATTTCACCTATATTATAAAGCAAAGTTAAGTGTTTTTCAACTGAACTTGAAAAAAAGTTAAGAAATCTTAAAAAAAGTGTTGACAGTTAATTTTTTTGATGGTACTATTGACATGAAGTTAAGACTTCTTAACTTCAAACAAACACTTAACTGCAATAAAAACCACAAAGAAAGGGCGGTCGAATATATGATAGTAAAGACTACAGCAGAAGCATGGGAAGCGGCAAACAAGATGCTTCCTACAGATTATCAGAAAGACGAAGAAAACAGCCAGCGGGCCGGTTATCCTATTTACAGAAGCACCGCAGTAGACCACTACAATTTTTATATCTGTGATCTGAATGACCGTCTGGAAGTCAATATGAACGGTGAGAGCGTCAATATCTGGATCCGGGAAGAAGAACAGGGTGAAGATGTGGAAGTGACCGTCATAGCAAAAACTGGTGAAACCAGAACATACACCACATACGCAGCTTACAGAAAAGACTTCCGTTTCTTCTGGTCAAGTGGAAAAACGAATGAATATGAGGACGGAACGGAAAAGCACTTTGAAAAAATCATTCAGGCGTTACGGATGGTAAATGAGGACGAAGCGAAAATTGAAAGCCACAGAAACGGACTGACAACAGTTTTCACTTTCAGAAAGTTCAGATAGAAAAAATCCCTTCCCCGGCAGGGTAAAGCCGGGGAGAAAGAAGGAAATCATGGCAAGAGGAAAAGCGTTGACCTATGAAGAATTTGTTGCACTGGCTAAAGAAAACTACAACAAAGGCGGGGATGTCGTGGTGGAGTGCTGGGAACGGTATGAATTTGATTACTATGTAAAAGAGTTCGGGCCGGTGACAAAAACAAAAGCCTTGCAGATGTTCAGATTGTACAAAGCAAGGGAACGTGAACAGGCTGCTATGGCTGAATGGTAAAGAAAGGGGTATTGAATATGACATTAGAAAAAATTTATGGTATAGGGCTACTCAAAGATGATACAGAAATATTCATTCATCATGGTGAAGGGTTCCATGTACTTGCACACGGTAACTGGTATCAGGATGACGTTCTGGAATATATGCACCATGACATTGAATCTTTCACATGGAAGGATGACAACAAACTTTATATAGACGTGAAGTAAGGGGGGCTGAATATGAAAAAATATTATGATCCTGAATATGACAGAATCGTTGATGAATCTGTACCAAAGAAACAATATGAATGGTTCGCCGCACAAAGCTGGTTTCATAAAACCTATGAAGAATTTTTGAAAGACAATTTCCTGAATGAAGATATGTCGGAAATTGTAGGGCCTATATAAAGGCCCGCCGTTAATGCAGCCGTAGACGGTCACAAGCCCGTGAAATGCAGAGTGACGGAAAATAAACAGTAGCAGTCTTTTTATAAACATTGTCTATTGTATGTCGGTCAACAAGTTTTCGCCCGGTTTTTAATGTGAAAACGGGGGTAGCGGTTTAAGGGAACCAACGCTTGAAAAATCCCTTTGTCGGATAGCAAGTTTTCAGGTTTTAGGGTGAAATCTGATAGGGCAAGACACGCCTGACTGTTTCAACGTGTGCTGACAATAGACGATTTTTATAAAAGGGCTGCTAATGTCCAGAAAGGAAGGTTGAAAGTTGAACAAACAGAGAAGAAAACAGATCAGTGAAGTGGTCAGCCGGGTGGAATCTGTTCAGGCTGAATTGGAATCCTTGCTTGATGATATTCAGGGGATCATGGACGAAGAAACAGAATACCGTGATAATATCCCGGAAAATATGCAGGGCGGGGATCGCTATGAAATGGCTGATAATGCTTGCAGCGAACTGGAAGCAGCCATGAAACGCTGGACAATGCAAAAGACAGCCTTGAAGAAGTGGTTAGTTCATTAGAATCTGCTGCTGAATAAGGGGGGTGATTTTGTGAAGCACATAGAAGCCGCATGGATCGAATAGATTTTGACTTTTGATGATCCGCACGAAGTTCAAAGCTATTTGGACGAACTGGACAGTAAAGAGATCCAGTATTCTGTGATAAAGCGTGAAATGTCAATGCTGCGGATCCGGAAGCAGTACAACAAAAATACACTTTTAAGAAAGGGGTAAAAGAATGTTTGATTATTCTAAATTAAAAGGAAAAATCAAAGAAGTTTTTGGAACACAGTCAGCTTTTGCAAAAGCGATGGGGCTGTCTGGTGTTTCATTATCTTCAAAACTGAATAACATTACACATTTTACACAGGTAGAGATCAACCGGGCCTGTGAACTGCTTTCAATACCGGTTGAATTTATACCCGTATATTTTTTTACGGAAAAAGTTAAGACTTCTTAACTGGAAAGGGGTGAAGTTAATGTTTGCAGAGAATTTGAAAGAGATCATGACCAGAAAGAAAGTCAGCGGTGCGGTACTGGCAAGGAAAACCGGGTATAGCAAAGCGGCGATCAGTCAGTATGTGAACGGGATCAATGTCCCTTCACAGGAACGTGTGGAAGCTATCGCTGCGGTGTTGGGGGTGACGGTGGAAGAACTGACCGCTGCACCTGTTCAGAAGCCTACAGCGCCGCCGTGTAAGTGTACCATTCAGCCGTATGTTCAGCAGAAAGCCACGTTGACCTGTAAGGAAGCCGCTACCCTGCTTCATAAACATGAAAGCTATGTCAGGAAAGGGTTAAGGGAAGGACGGCCCGGTTTTGAATACGGTTCAGCGGTCAAGACTTCCGGGAAATGGTCATATTGCATTTATGCTAATAAGTTCACAGAGATAACCGGGATCCCGGTAAATGCAGTTTAAAAGAAAGCAGGTGAAAAGGATGCCTAAAATTCAATATAAAGAAATAGCGTTCAGACAGAAAAGCCTTGACCTGATCAACCTGATCAATGGGGTTGTTACTGAATACAGCAAACAGGGGTATGAACTGACATTAAGACAGGTTTATTACCAGCTTGTGGCCCGTGGTTACATTGAGAACAACGAACGCAGCTATAAGAACATAAGGAACCTGATCAACGATGGCCGTCTGGCCGGTCTGATTGACTGGAACAGTATCACGGACAGAACCCGGAACTTGCGCCACAATTCACACTGGGACAAACCGCAGGACGTGATCTACAGTGCAAAATATTCTTATTTGCTGGATAAATGGGAAGGTCAGCCGAACTATGTTGAAGTATGGGTTGAGAAGGATGCGCTGGTTGATATTGTCGGTCAGGCTTGTCAGCCGATTGACACGCCATATTTCAGCTGTAGGGGCTACACTTCACAGTCAGAAATGTGGACAGCTGCACAGCGTTTTTTGCGTCAGAACTACAGGGAAGGCCGTTACATTATCCATTTAGGGGATCATGATCCATCCGGTATTGATATGACAAGGGACATTCAGGAACGGCTTGAAATGTTTGGCGCTGCTGTAAAGGTGAAGCGTGTAGCCCTGACAATGAATCAGGTCAAGACCTATAACCCGCCGCCGAACCCGGTAAAGATTACGGACAGCCGATGCGGGAAGTATATTGACCAGTACGGTGAAGAAAGCTGGGAACTTGACGCACTGGAACCGCAGATGCTTGTGAATCTGATCAGGAATGAAGTCACGGCCCTGCGGGATGATGCACTCTATCAGGCGATATGTGAACGGGAAGCGCAGGAAAAGGAAGAATTGCAGCTGTTAGTGGATAATTACGACATGGCTATTGATCACATAAGGGAGTGGCAATAATGCGGCTATATGAACACCAGAAGCAGGTACTTGAACAGACTGAACGGTTCAACCGTGTGGGGTATTTCCTTGATATGGGACTGGGGAAAACCTTTGTCGGATCTGAAAAAATGTGGGATCTGAATACGGCGGTCAATCTGCTGATATGCCAGAAATCAAAAATAGATGACTGGGTTCAGCATTTCACTGAACACTATCCTGACTATAAAGTGTATGACCTGACAAGGAAAACGCAGTCAATCCAGTTCCGGCAGCTGGTGAACAGTGGACACATAGAGGATGATCAGTCAGTGTTGGGTGTTATCAACTATGAATTAGCCTTTAGGCGCTCATATATCGCCCATATAGGCACCTTTACACTAATGCTTGATGAATCGCAGTATATCCAAAATGAAACGGCTAAACGGTCAAAATTCGTGCTTTCCTTGCAGCCGGAAAATGTGATCCTTTTATCCGGTACACCAACGTCAGGGAAATATGAAAAGCTGTGGTCACAATGTAAGCTGCTGGGCTGGGGAATCAGCAAGGATGCGTTCTGGAACACCTATGTTGAAACAGAATGGATTGAAGATCCTGCAAGTGGATATAAAAGACAGACCGTGACCGGATATAAAAACATTGAAAGGTTGAAGCGCAAGCTGGCCCAACATGGGGCGGTGTTTATGAAAACAGAAGAAGCCTTTGATCTTCCTGAACAGCAAGAAACTGTGATCAAGGTTCCCGTATCAAAAGAGTACCAGCGTTTTATGAAAAATTCATACATTGACTTTGATCTGCGGAATATGTGTGAATTTCACGATGATTCAGATTTTTGGGGAAATGATGTTACGCCACACATTGAATTAGTGGGTGACACGGTTCTGACAAAGTTTTTATATGCCCGTCAGTTATGTGGCCAGTATTCCCCGGATAAAGTGGGAGCCGTTGCAGACTTGATTGACAGCACGGATGAACGCATGGTGATCTTCTACAATTTTAATGCTGAACTTGAAATATTGAAACAGCTGGCAGCAAAAAGGGAAAGACCGTTCAGTGAAGTCAACGGAAAAAAGCGGGACTTGACCGCATATGAACAGCAGCCTGACAGCCTGACCTTTGTTCAATATCAGGCAGGAGCAACGGGCCTGAACCTACAGAAAGCCCATATCACAGTATATTTCACTTTACCATTTGGAAAAGGCAGCTGTGCAATATGGGAACAGTCAAAGAAACGGACACACAGGATCGGGCAAGGTCAAAAATGTTTCTACTACTACCCTATTTGTAAAGGGAGCATTGAAGAAAAGAACCTGATCAATTTGCGGCTGGGGAAAGAATACAATGAAAAATTATTTGAAAAAGAATTTTGTTAGTTTCCTGATCGGCTGTGTGATCGGTTTGCCAGTGTCAATATATGCGGTGAATCATCAGGAACCGGCCACAATTCCAGTATATTATGATCCGGGACTGTTTGAACAGTTCAGCGTGGAACCTGAACAGCCTGAACCAACGGAACCGGGGGAAATCATTGAAACCTGTGAAATGACAGCGGAAGAACTGGAAGAAGAACTTTTCTATGATAGTCTTGAACTTCTGGCCCTGTGTGTGGAATCAGAAGCCGGGAATCAGGGGTTATATGGTAAAAGGCTGGTGGTGGATGTAGTCCTGAACAGGGTGGACGATCCAAACTATCCTGACAATATCGCAGATGTGATAATGCAACAAAATCAGTTCAGTGTAGTGCTGGACGGTAGGATCTGGACGGTGGAACCGTCAGAAGAAACCTTTGAAGCAATCCGGGAAGAACTGGAAGTAAGGACGAACACGGAAATAATTTTCTTTACGTCAGAAGGTTATTCACCATATGGGGAACCGTGGGGGAAGGTAGGGGATCACTATTTCAGTACAGAAAGAAGGTGAAAAAGATGGTCATTGATATTTTCAACACTGATAAAAAATACAATGTTATTTATGCGGATCCTCCGTGGCGCTATGGTGATCGATCATGTAATGGGGCTTGCGCTCGTCACTATGAGACAATGAGCCTACAAGAGATCAAGGATCTTCCAGTTCCGCAGCTGTGTGAAAAAGACTGTGTTCTGTTTTTGTGGACTACTTACCCAATGTTAAGAGAGGCTTTACAGGTCATTGAAGCGTGGGGATTCAAATATAAAAGCATAGGTTTTCAATGGTTGAAACTGAATAAAAGCGGCAAGGGTTACTTTTTCGGGCTGGGGCGCTGGACACGGGGGAACACAGAACCCTGTTTGTTAGCGGTCAAAGGGAAGCCGTCAAGGAAGAATAATGGAGTTTCACAACTGATTGAATGGCCCATTGGCGCACATTCTGAAAAACCTCCAATAACCCGTGACAAAATCAAAACCCTGCTGGGGGGGGATCTGGTAAAAGGTATAGAACTTTTCGCCCGTACTACAGCAGATGGGTGGGACTGCTGGGGAAATGAAGTTTTTGACGCAAGAGAAGCGGCCAGACAGCGCCGCAGAAAGAAGGTGAATCAATGATTTATTATGTTTGTTCCCCGTACCGTGGGAAAACGCCTGAACAGGTTCAGGTACATTTTGATTATGCGGTACAGCTGACACGGGAAATGTTGTTATACGGCCACTGTCCCATTACACCGCATTTGTATATTACCGCTTGTCTGAATGACAATGAACCGGACGAACGCAAGATCGGACTTGAAGCAGCCCTTGAACTTCTGGAAAAATGCGATGCGGTTATTGTTGGTCAAAGGTATGGGTTCAGTGAGGGGATGGCGGCTGAAATCGAAAAAGCCAAACAGCTGAATATACCAGTCTTTTACCGTGATCGGAACATAGCTGATTTCAAAAATTTGACAATCGTATGCGATAAGTCATCCGGTTATGCAAAAACAAGAATCATTCAGGACGATGTGGAGTTGCAGCGGGTTACAAGTTTTTCATTTACCCATGAAGCCGGGGAAAATCCGGTCTTTAATGTGGATATGGTGGAACCGGAAAAGGAAGGTGAAACCAGTGAAGATGAAATATAAACGTTGTATCGTATGCGGAAAAAGAATAGGGGCCGCTTATACAAGATGCTGGGACTGCCATAGAAAAAATTTAGGTTACCCAAAACAGTGTAAACTTTGCGGGGCTGTCATTGACGAAAAATATATTTACTGTTGGTCATGTGCAGTCAGTAAAAAGCTGATACCAGCAGAACAGAAAGATGGTGATTATTGATGGCACAAGAAAAGCAATTTGAAGAAAAGGTCAAGAAGTATCTGAAAGAAAATGGCTGCTGGTTCCTGAAATACTGGGGCGGCGGTGGCTTTACAAAATCAGGGATCCCGGATCTGCTGGTATGTTGTAAAGGCTGGTTCATGGGGGTGGAAATCAAAGGCCCGGATGGGAAGCCGTCTGACTTGCAGATTTACAACTTGCGAAAGATTGACAGCGCCGGGGGCAGGGCCATCCTGCTATATCCAAAAGATTTTGATCTTTTCAAGCGTCTGGTGGAAGATCCGGGCAATCAGAAACTTTATGAAGTGCTGAAAACGAAGTGGAAACACTTTGAAAATATAATGAAAAAAGGAGAATAAAACAATGGCAGAGAAAAAAGAAGAAGTAGTTCAGGATCAGGTACAGGAGCAGACAGCGGAAACCGCAGCACCGGCCCCGGCAGCTAACAAGGGAATGAACCCGGTTGACATTTTCCGGGATGCCCTTATGAAAACCGAACGGGAAGGGATGGAGGACTTTCTGGACTTTGTTCAGTCAATAGGTTTTCTGGATGCGCCTTGCAGCGGCGGCAATCATTTGGCGAAAAAGGGCGGCTTGCTTGAACATTCAGTGAACGTTCTAAAATACGCTGAAAAGATCGGTGTTGCTCTGCTGGGTGGTGCGGAGTACAACAAGATTCAGGACAGCGTGGTTATTGCCGCCCTGCTGCATGATTTAGGCAAATGCGGGGACTATGGCAAGTCGATGTATGTTGACAATATCCTGAAATCTGGAAAACCGTCAGAAGCAAAGCCCTTCAAGCGGAACCCTGATCTGCTGGCAGTTCCCCACGCTGTACGGTCAATCAAGCTGGCTACACTGTACATTGACCTGACAGAAGATGAAGAATGGGCGATCCTGTGTCACGATGGCCTGTACGACTTCATGTATAAGGATTTAAAGGGCAAAGAAACGTGGTTACAGCTGATCATTCACTGGGCTGATATGTGGGCCAGCCACATTATTGAAGGTGGCAGCGATAAGGAAGGGACTGAATAATGAATACAGCCGTTACAATAACTTTGATTATCTGTATCACCATAGTGGTGATCGGAATTGTCAGTGAAGTGGGAAAAACAATCAAATACAAAATTTATCAGGAAAGTGAGGAAAAATAAGATGGCACAGAAAACTTTAGTAATGGGTGAATCTGGAACCGGGAAAAGTACCAGTATGAGGAACCTTGATCCGGCGATCACTTCCATTGTGAACCCGGTAGGGAAGCCGTTACCCTTCAAAAGCAAAAACGGCAAGTTCACCATGCTGAACAATGAAACGAAGTCCAGCAACATTGTTTCATGGATGAAAGGTCAGGTCAAGGCTGGGAAGAAAATTCTGGTGGTGGATGACTTTCAGTATTTGCTTTCTATCCCCTATATGAACCGGATCCATGAAGGGGGCTGGGATAAATGGAACGATTTCGGGGATGACTACTTCCGGCTGATTGATGTATGTGCAGAACTTCCGACTGATGTGCGTGTTTATTACCTGTCCCACTGTGAAACGCTGGACAATGGGATCACTACCATTAAGCTGATCGGTAAGCTGCTGCGGGAGAAAATCACCATTGAAGGACTTTTCACCACAGTGCTGCGTACTTCTGTGATTGACCAGAAATATTATTTCCTGACGCAGAACAGCGGGAAAGATACGGTCAAGTCACCTATGGGAATGTTTGAAGCCTATGCGGTGGAAAATGACCTTGCCTATATTGATGACAAAATCTGCAACTATTATGAAATCGGCGATTTCAAGTCTGATGAAGAAATGGCAGCACGGGATCAGGAAGTTGCCGGAGAGGTTCAGAAGCCTGACAGCAAGGGCAGACGGGCAAGGGGAACCGCTGGCACGTCTGGAAGCACAGGAACCACGGGAAGCACCAGAAAGACACGGGCGCAGGTGGAAGCTGAAAACAATGAAAAGATCGGTCAGTATATGGAACAGGTTGACAAGGCCGTTACAGAAGCGTGTGGAGATCGTGAAGAAATCCCGTTTGAGGAAGCCGCCGCTGCTGCTGATACCGTACCGAAGCCGGATCTGGAAAAGCCGCCCCGCCGCACACGCCGGGAACGTCAGGAACAGACCACAGAAGCCGCAGGAAATACCCTTGATAAGTTTATGGACATTCCTGACGGACAGGACGAAGAAACGCTTCCCATGAACCCGCCTGAGCAGCCTGAACAGAATACCAGACAGCGCCGGTCAAGGGAGATTCAGCCCACAGGGGAAGCACCTACAGAAACACCGCCGCAGGAAGCCGCAGCCGGTGAAACAGCTGGCCGGAGCCGCCGCACAAGACGCACAAGGTAACAAGTAACATAAAAATAAATTTTTACAGCGCAAAAGCGCAGAAAGGATGTTATAATGGCAGTAGATTTTTCCGCATTGGACAGAGAAGTTGATCAGGAGCAGTTGAGAAAAGACGTAGAGGAAGCAAAGAACAACAGCGGGGACATCCCCAAAGGAACCTATATTGTGGGGATTGACAAGATGGAGATCCGGGCCACGAAGGATGGCCGGCCTATGTTCTTCATTCAGTGCCGTGTCAAAGAAGGGGAATACAAGAATAAGTGTGTATTTATGAACCGGGTTATTTACGGGACAAAGAATGACGGCAGCATGATCCAGTCTGTTATTACCCTGCTTGACAAGCTGGAAACGGAAACCATCCCGGAGTTCAACGGGTATCAGGATTTTGTGGATGTGGTGGCTGACATTTATGAAGAAATTCAGGGCAAGGTTGAATGTGAAATTGACTATGACAAGGACGCTTTCAACAGTGTCAGCATAAAGGAAGTATTTGACGTATAAATTTTTTTACCCTAAAAGTTAAGACTACTTAACTTCAAATGAAATCAGAGGGCCGCTGTTAAAAGATTCTTAACAGCGGCCTGATGGACAAAGAAAGGGTGATCAAGATTTTATTTTATGACTTTGAAGTTTTCAAATATGACTGGCTGGTTGTGGTGATTGACAGCGACACGCACAAGGAACACATTATAATAAATGACCGTGACCAGTTAGAACGGCTATATGAAGCAAATAAATACAACATATGGGTGGGGTACAATTCCCGCCACTATGATCAATATATCCTGAAAGGGATCCTTTGTGGTTTTGATCCAAAAGAAATAAATGATTTTATCATTGTTCAGCACATGGACGGCTGGCAGTTTTCTGACCAGCTGCGGAAGATCCCCTTGAATAACTATGACGTGATGCCGAACCCGCCCGTAGGATTGAAAACACTGGAAGGATTTTTAGGATCCGACATAAGGGAAACGGAAGTTCCTTTTGACATAAACCGGAAGCTGACACGGAAAGAAATTGAACAGACGGTGTTCTATTGCCGCCATGACGTAGAGGAAACCATAAAAGTGTTCATTGAAAAAATTGATGATTTTCATGCTATGTATGGGATCGTCAAGGCTTTCCCGGACATGGTGAACTTGTCAAATATAGGCGATACGGAAGCCCGGATCACTTCTAAAGTTCTGGGGTGTGTCAGAAAGAATTTCAGGGATGAATTTGACTACTTCTTTCTGCCCTGCATACAGCTGAAAAAATATAAAGCAGTTCAGGACTGGTTTGAAGAAAAGAAACGGGAAGCCCTGTCAAACAATATTCAGGGGAAAAACGATGCCGCAAAAAAGGCATGGTATAAAGCGCAATCTTTTGAAATGATTGTAGCCGGTGTTCCGCACGTTTTTGGTTTTGGTGGGCTGCATGGTGCGCCTGATAAGCCTATACACAAGAAGGGCCTATTGCTTCATGTTGATGTAGGCAGCTACTACCCTTCTTTGCTGCTGGCGTGGGAACTTGTCACCAGAGCAGCCACAAATGACAACTACAGACGTGTATATGACACCAGAATGAGCCTGAAAGCCGCTGGTAAGAAGAAAGAACAGGCCCCGTATAAAAAACTGTTAAATGCCCTATCTGGAGCCATGAAGGACATCACTAACCCGGCATATGATCCACGGAACAATAACTGTATGTGTATCAATGGACAGTTAATGCTGCTTGACCTGATTGAACACCTTGAAGTAGTTCCGGGCCTTGAACTGATTCAGAGTAATACAGACGGCTTGATTATATGGATCCCTGATACTGACGAAGCCTTCAACATGGTGGATGATATTTGTTATGACTGGGAGTGCAGATGCAGCACTGAAAAATGCAATATCAGTCTGGGGCTGGATGTCGTTTCAGAGATATTCCAGAAAGACGTAAATAACTACTTATGGATTGACGCAAAGGGCAAAGTAGAACGCAAAGGGGCCTATGTGAAGGAACTATCCCGGATAGACAACGATCTGCCTATTCTGAACACCGCACTGGTGGAGTATATGACGCACGGGACACCGATTGAAAAGACCATCAATGACTGTACTGACCTGATCCAGTTCCAGAAAATTGTGAAGCTGTCAGACAGCTATAAATGGGTGGAGCATGAACACGGGAACCCTGAACTGGTGCAGAAGGGTGTGCGGGTGGTCAAGACCTATTATAACTATACCCATACAAAACGGTACACTTACAAGTCATACCGTGTCTTTGCTTCCAAAGATATGACGGACGGGCGGATCCTGCGGTGCGGCGGGAAGCGTGGACGGCCTGAAAAGTTTGGGAACACACCGGATCACTGTTATATCTTCAATGAAAGTGTGGAAGGGGTTCAGACACCGGAAAAACTGGATCGTCAATGGTATATAGATTTTGCCCGGAAGCGCCTGAAAGATTATGGGGTGAGCGCATGAGGGAGTATAGAAAAGCAGATGCCCGGAATCCGCACATGGGGCTGAATAACCGTATATGTCGGAATCCTGAATACTGGTGCAAGCTGCATCAGGTATGGCTTTCTGAAAATGACGTAGCAAAGAAACAATGTAAACATAAGCCCACTTTTGACATGATAGGCACAGTCAGGTGCGGCAATTTAGTGAAAAGATCGGACTGGGAGAAAGGACGGGTGAAAAAGAATGAACACTATAAAAATAAAAACCGGAAACGGCAGCATGACAATAAACATTGACAATTTCTTTCCTTGCAGTCAGGCCCGGTTCAATAAGCTGTTCAAAATCGTTCGTCAATTTTCGTGGCTGAATGATGTTCAGGCAATCACTGAACAGCTGAACCAACACTTTACAGAACAGATTCAGGACAATGAGATCACAAAGGCGGGATATGCAAAAAGGCATTTCAGGCAAATGCAGGCACACGCTGACTACAGGGACATGGTGGAATCAGGAAAGCATCCCAACGGGATCCCGCTGACAAAAGAGGAATTGAAAGACTTCAAGAAAAGGATGGTCGATGCCGGACGCTGGGCGAAACAGTACCTTTGTGAGACAAAAAAAATAGATCGTGAAATATCGGCATTAAAGAAGAATCTGGAAATGCTGGGAAGTTTGGAGATGTAACACATGGCTGATCTGTATAAGGGATATATAAAAACCAAAAATAAACAGGCTGCGGAGAGGTTCAAAGACAGGACTGACTTCAAGACGCTGGATGAAGTCAGTTCCCTTCCTGAATATGCTGGTATCCTTGAAAAAGATACCATGTTTATTGATATTGACGATCCTGATCAGTCTGAAATACTAATGGACATTGTGGAAGCGCTACAGCTGGATTGCCGGGTGATCTGTACCAGCAGGGGAAAGCATTTCATTTTCAAGAACACGCAGCTGCACCAGTGCAAGACAAAGGCAACGCTGGCCTGTGGCCTGACGGCTGATATAAAGGTAGGTTATGTGAACGCCTATGAAGTGCTGAAAGTGGGCGGTGAAGAACGTTTCTGTGAATGGGACATTGAACCGGGCGCACATTATCAGGAAGTTCCGAAGTGGCTTTTACCTGTAGGAAAGAAAAAGCTGGACTTCATTGACATGGAAGCCGGGGATGGCCGGAATCAGGAATTGTTCAACTATATCCTGACGCTGCAAAGTAATGATTTCAGCGTGGAAGAATCACGGGAAACGATCCGCATTATTAACAGTTATGTCCTGAAGGATCCCTTGTCAGATCAGGAAATTGAAACCATTTTACGGGATGACGCTTTCAGGAAGCCGGTATTCTTCAACGGTTCCCGCTTCCTGTTTGACCGTTTCGCCGCTTATATGAAGAATACGCAGCACGTTGTCATTATCAACGGGAATCTGCATATATACCGGGATGGCGTGTACCTGAACGGCTACAGGCACATTGAAGCGGAAATGATCCGCACTATCCCGGATCTGTCTGACGCAAAGCGCAAGGAAGTATTGAAGTATATGCAGCTGATATGTGAAAAGGTGGAACCTGCGGATGCCCGTTATATAGCGTTCAGGAATGGTATATATGACGTGGTAACGGACACCATGCAGGACTTTTCCCCTTCTATTGTTATCACCAACAAAATACCGTGGGACTATAACCCGCAGGCGTTCAATGAACTGACTGAACAAACACTGAACAAATTAGCGTGTGACGATCCAACAATCCGGGCGCTGCTTGAGGAATGTATTGGTTACTGTTTTTACAGGCGTTCGGAACTGGGAAAAGCGTTCATTCTGACCGGGGAAAAGAACAACGGAAAAAGTACCTTCCTTGATCTGGTCAAGGCCGTTGTGGGTGAGGATAACATATCAGCCCTTGACCTGAAAGAACTGGGGGACAGGTTCACCACTTCAATGATGTTCGGAAAGCTGGCAAATATTGGTGACGATATAGGGGATGACTTCATGCAGGGTACACAGGTAGCCATGTTCAAAAAGATTGTGACCGGAAACCGGATCAAGGCAGAAAGAAAAGGTCAGGATCCGTTTGAATTTAACCCATATATAAAGCTGCTGTTCTCTGCTAATGACATACCACGAATGAAGGATAAGACCGGGGCTGTTTTGCGGCGGCTGGTCATCATTCCTTTTAATGCACAGTTTTCAAAAGAAGATCCTGACTATGATCCGTTTATCAAATATAAACTGATTGAACCGGGTTCTATAGAATACCTGATCAAGCTGGGGATCATGGGCTTGCGCCGTGTTCTGGAAAATCAGGACTTCACCAGATCAGACCGTGTTGATCGGCAGCTGGAAGAATATGAAGAAGAAAATAACCCTATTGTGGCTTTCCTTCACGATCTGGAACATGGGGAAAATGACATAATCAATGAAACAACGGCTGATGTATACGCCAAATATAAAATATTCTGTAACGCTGCTAATATGCAGCCCATGTCAAAGGTTGTTTTTTCAAAGCAGATAAACAAGCGGCTGAATACAGAAATAGCTTTTCGGAAAATTGCCGGAAAGTCTACACGGATTTTTATAAAAGTGAAAGGAATATGAAGGAATGAAAACTTGTATATGTGATAAATGCAGCACGGAAATTGAAATGAATGTTCAGGAAGAAGTTATTGATCAGGATAAGGACGGGAAGGACATCACGGAACAGTTCTTTGTCTGCCCGGAGTGCGGCCAGCGCTACACTATATTCATTTCTGATCAGTTCATGCAGCAGAAAATAGCAGCCAGAAAGCGCCTGAAACGGATGCCAAAGAATTACAATCCGGCGCTGGATGCTGCACTGGTGAAAGAAATGCAGAAGCATTTTAAGAAGCTGAAAAGAAAATACGGGAGGGAGTGACACGGATGAAAAAGTACAAGCGTGATAAATATTCCATTATGACACCGTCAAGGTGGGAACGTCTGTTACAAAGGTTTATAGTTTGGTATTGTCAAAGGAAGGTGAAAGGAAAATGAAAAAGGTTGTAGTGACAGCCAGTATTCTGCTGGTGGTTGTGGTGGTTTATAAAGTGTGCATATGGGACTATTACAAGGCGGCTATAAATTAAAAGTCACGATTGCGACACGCTTTGACACGGTACACGGTCACGGTTAAAAACCTTGATTTTATCACATGGACACGGTTGACACGGTTAAAAAGAAAGTTCTTTTATATTTTATTGCAATCTGTATCATGTCAGTGTTGATAAAAAAGAAAATATATAAGTAGATGTATGTTTAGCGTGTCAAGCGTGTCAGAAATTAAAAAAGATATTGAAAACATGGGGTTTTTAAAGGTCACGGTTATATTTTTTAAGCGTGACCAGAAAGGAAGGTATAAATGGCTGAACATAAAAGAAAAAAGAGGGTTACACCATATGAAAAAGCTGTTAATTATTTATCACAAATTGAATATATAGAAGAAATGATCGGTGAAAAGCAGGATATTATTGACAGTCTACGGAGCAGCATCACAGGAACGTCAGCCAGTACGGAAAGTGAACGTGTGCAGACTTCCCCTAAAGACCGTTTAGGTGAAACCTGTGCAAAGATCGTTGACCTGTGCGAACAGCTGAACAAAGACATTGATTCTTTTGTAGATATGAAAGCGGAAGTCATACAAACCATAGATCAGTATGTCGATGACCTGAAAGAAAGACGTTTACTGTATTTACGCTATTTGAAGTTTATCCCTATTGAATCATGTGCCAAAGAATTAAGAATATCAAGGGCAACAGCGTATAATTTCCATAAAGCTGCGATGCAAAAAATAGCCCGGAAATTTGAAAATAGATAAAATTAGATTTATTTAGAAAAACTTATACACATAGACACTTGAAACAGATTGTTTTCTGTAATATAGTGTAGGTGTCGAACAATACATGAATGACCTTCAAGGCGGGACGCTTTGAAGGTTGTTTTGTTTTAAAGAGAAAATAAGGGGGTGTGTTTCCTTTGTCAGACGGTAAGGATCTGCGGAAGGAAGCCTTTGAAATGTTCCAGCAAGGTTTTAAGCTGGTGGACATAGCAAAGCAGCTGAATGTTCCTGCTGGCACTGTCAGACGATGGAAGCACAGTGACAAGTGGGAAATGAACGGGGCGGGCGAACGTTCGGAAAAAGCGAACGAAACGAACGCACAGACGAACGTTCACGAAGTATTTAAGCAGAAACGCCGTAAAAGGGTTTATTCAGATGTGCAGCAGGTAGAAAAGAACGCCGGACTTACTGAAAAACAGCGGCTTTTCTGCCTTTTTTATGTCCGGTACTTCAATGCAACAAAGGCATATCAGAAAGCATATGGGTGTGCCTATTCAACGGCGGCATCTGCTGGCAGCAGGTTACTGGAAAATGCAAAGGTACGGAAGGAAATCATGCAACTGAAACAAGGCCGGTTGAATCAGCAGCTATTGGATGAATCGGACATTTTTCAGAAGTACATGGACATAGCTTTTTCGGACATAACCGACTTTCTGACGTTCGGACAAAAGGAAGTTCCGGTCATGGGTGCGTTCGGCCCGATCAAGGTTGAAGATCCAGACACCGGAGAAAAGATACCTGTCACCAAAATAGTGAACGTTGTCCAGTTCAGGGAATCGGACGAAGTTGACGGGACACTGATCAGTGAGGTCAGACAGGGGAAAGACGGGGCCAGCATAAAACTGGCTGACCGTATGAAAGCGCTTGAATGGCTGTCTGAACATATGGACATGGCAACGCCTGAACAAAAGGCCCGTATGAAGAAGCTGGAAGCGGAAACTGAACGGATCAGGAACAGCGGCGGCGCAGAAGGTGAGGATGATGGCGTTGAAATCATTAACGACTGCCCCACCTAAAAAGAAACAGGTGCGGATTAGTGAAATTATAATACCGAAATATCAGGCTATATTCAATAATCGCACATATAAGCACATTATATTGACTTCTGGCCGTGCCGGTACGAAGTCCAGTTTTGCAGGTGTGCGTGGTATATATCAGCTTGTCAATGATGGTTCCGGTTCCGTGGTGGTGTTGCGTAAACGGCACAATAAGCTGCGGAAAACGGTATACAAGGAAATGCTGCGGGGTATTAACCGACTGGGGATCAGCAAGAAAAAGTTTGAGATCACAAAGTCCCCTATGGAAATCACCTATAAAAAGCACGGCAGCACAATGTACTTTGCCGGTTCTGACGGTATAGACGATACGAAAGGAATCATTGACGAAGATAAACCGATCAAGCTGGTCATACTGGACGAACTGACAGAGTTCTTTGACGATGGCGAAGGTGAGGATGAACTTCTGAACATTGAAGCGACTTTTGCCCGTGGAAACAAGGGTGATTTTCAAATGATCTATCTGTTCAATCCACCAAAGAACCCGAACAGCGACATTATGAAGTGGCTGACCAAAATGAAGCAGCGGCCAGACACCATCCACATTCACACGGACTACAGGGATGTTCCGGCTGACTGGCTGGGGCCTGACCTGATACAGTCAGCGGAAACGCTGCACCTGATAGATCCCCGTCAATATGAATGGGTATGGCTGGGGAAGTGCATCGGCATAGACGAAGTTATTTACTATATGTTCAGCCAGAAGCACATTGACCGGCCACTTGCAAGAATTGACCGCTTTCCTATTATCGCCATCGGCGGGGACTATGGACAGCAGAACGCCACGACATTTCAGGCGGCAGGTCTGGACATGGCACACAGGAAGCTGCGGGGCCTGAATGAATATTACCACAGCGGCAGGGAAAGCGGAAAACAGAAAGCCCCTTCCTTGTATGCAAAGGATTTTGTTCAGTTCGTTCAGTTGTTGGGTAAACAGTACGGAACGGAAGGTGTACGCTTCCTGCTGTTTCTGGATCCTTCTGCTAAAGGTTTAGCGGAAGAAATCAAGCGGGCCTGTAGGGTTGCGGGGGTTCCTGTATCTGTCCGGGAAGCTGACAATGATGTGAAGCTGGGGATCAGCCGGACACAAAAGGCGCTGACCTTCAACATTTTATCCATTTCCCCCAAACAGGAAAACGCCATTGATGAATTTGGGGTGTACGGGTACGATCCAAAGTCCATTGAAAAGGGCAAGGAAGAACCGATCAAGTTAGACGATCACTGTATGGACGCTATCCGGTATATGGTCATGGGTATGTGGACGAAAATCAAGGCGTGGTTGCCTGTTTCGGAACAGGAAGATGAAAAATAATCAGGGAGTGAAAGACAATGGATATTTTCAGTTATTTCCGGGATAAGGGGATTGACACGGTGAACCCCACCTATTACCGGCAAATAGAGATCTGGCGCAGCTGGTACAATTCCAATGTGAAGAAATTTCATAAGTACAAAGTATACCGTGGGAACGGTACTTCTGTGAACTGCCTGCGGCACTCTTTAGGCATGGCTAAAAAAGTCTGTGAGGATATGGCGGATCTGCTGCTGAATGAGCGTGTGACAATCACCATAGCAGACCAGACCACGGATGCCTTTGTGAAGGGTGTGCTGGAAACTAACACATGGGAAGAACTGGGGAATGAATTTCAGGAATGGAAGTCAGCGCTGGGAACCGTGGCCTATGTGGTGTATATCAAGGATGCCGTGGTGGACGAAGCCGGGAACATGACCGGGGGCAGCGTGGGGATCAACTATGTGGAAGCAGCCCACATCTACCCTACCAGCTGGCAGAATAAAGTGATCACTGAATGTATTTTCACGTTTCCAAAAACTTACAAGCGTAAGAAATACGTTCATTTTCAATATCACCGGATTGAGGATGTACCCGGTGAGAACCGGAAACAGTATGTGATTGAAAACACGGTTGTGGAGAACACCAGCGGTTCAGGCCGGGAACTGACACCTGACCAGTGGGAAGAAATACCCACTTTCAGTGGGTTGGCTGAACGCATTGAAACGGGTTCAGATCAGCCGCTTTTCATTATTGACCGGCTGAACATGGTGAATAATGCAGACGATGACACCACTAACCCGATGGGTGTTTCCCTGTTTGCAAATGCTATTGATATTATCAGGAAAATTGATCTTGAATATGACAGTTACGCAAACGAATTTTCTTTAGGGCGCAAGCGCATATTTGTGGCCCCGGAATTTTTATCAAACACCAACGGTTCCCCGGTCTTTGATCCGAACGATTCAGTGTTTTATGAATTGCCGGAAGATTATTTCAAAAATGCGGAATCGAAGGAAGCGATCCGGGAAATAAACATGGAACTGCGGATTGAGGAACACAGCAAAGCGATCAATGACGATCTGAACTGGCTTTCTTTCAAGTGCGGTTTTGGCACTGACCGGTACAAGTTTGAAGCTGGCAGCGTGAAAACGGCCACGGAAGTGATCAGTGAAAATTCAGATATGTACAGGGGCCTGACGAAGCATGAACTGGTACTGAACCGGGTGCTGATCCAGCTGATTCAGACAATCATCCGGGCCGGTATCAGCATAGGGATCCCAGGCCTACAGGAAAATACGGACGTGACCATTCAGTTTGACGATTCGATCATTGAAGATAAGGTCACAGAACGTCAGAATGACCGTCAGGACGTGGCGATGGGTGCTATGGGTTTAGCTGAATACCGGGCTAAGTGGTACGGGGAAACACCTGAACAGGCACAGAAGAACCTTCCTGAACAGTTTGACAATGGGGTGATCCAGTGAAACGGGAATACCAGTCAATCCTACAAAACGGCATTGAAAAGAAATACCTGATGCTGGAAGAAGAAATTGAAAAGGACATAGTGCGCCGGATCCAAAAGGCCGGAAAAATTACTTCTACAGCTGACTGGCAGATTCAGCGCTATATGGTGCTGGGACACAGTACGGAAGATGTTGAAAATATCATCCGTTCAGCTGTAGGCGGTGACTGGGCTGACACTTTCAAGCTGTATGATGAAGTCATAGAACAGGAATATGTCAGGTGCAAGGCCCTGTATGAGCAGGTCAACGCCCACTTTGTCCCATATGAACAGAATTATGAATTGCAGCAACTTACCAATGCACTGATCCAGCAATCCAATGACGAACTTTTCAACATAAGCAAGTCACTGGGGTTCATGGTGGACATGGGCGGCGGGCGCAAGGTATTCACACCGCTGTCAGAGATATACAACGGGTATCTGGACAATGCGATCACCATGATGGCATCCGGGGCCTTTGATTACAACACCATGATCCGCAAGGTTGTGGGAGAAATGACCGCTTCCGGGCTGCGAACGGTTGACTATGCTTCCGGCCACAGTAACAGGGTGGATGTAGCCGTCAGGCGGGCGCTGCTGACCGGGATGGGACAGCTGACCGGGCAAATATCCAGAATGAACGGTCAAGCGCTGGGAACAGACAAATATGAAGTTGACTGGCATCCCGGAGCAAGGCCGGATCATGCAAAATGGCAGGGCCGTGTCTGGACATACCAGCAGCTTGTAGATGTCTGCGGGCTGGGTTCCGGCCCCGGTCTGCTGGGTTGGAATTGCCGTCATACCTACTACCCTTTTCTGGAAGGGATTTCTGTCAGAAATTATTCTGATCAATGGCTGGCAGAAATGGATAGGAAGGAAGCGCAGAAAATCCCGTACAGGGGGAAGGAATACAATACCTATGAAGCCACGCAGAAACAGCGGCAAATGGAAACGGCGATGCGGGCGCAACGGGAAAAGGTGCAGCTGCTAAAACAGGGCGGCGCTGATCCTGACGATATTTTGAACGCACGGTGTAAATATCAGGCCATGCTTGATGAATATTCAGAGTTCAGTAAAAAGTTCAAACTTCCTGAACAGCGTGAACGGATATATTATGACCTGCGGGGCCGTGTAGCACCTTCACAGCGAACATATAAGAAATGACAAGCGGAACAGCTGGAAAAGAAATTGAAGCGTGAAGCGGAAAAGGCAAGGCGTGAGGAAAGGGCTAGACAGAGAGCCGCCGCCAATGCTACAATGAAAGGTAAACGGGAAACCATTCAGGAATTAAGCAGGTTAAAACAGTCTGGCATGGCTGGCACTGAATACGCTGAATACCTGAATATGATCAATACCCACAGAAATGAAAACATTACCAGACTGTATAAAGGGTATGCTGACAATATTAACAGTGTCAGTAAAACAAGTTCAGGCGGTGTGTACTATCCTGCGGAAAACAGGTTGAACTTTGATTACCCTAAATACAGTGATATGAATAAATACGGCACACTTGCACATGAATACGGCCATTTCTTTGATTCACAGGTGTCTTTCAGCAATCTGACCTTCAATGAAATGGAAGCTGTCAGGAAAGCAACTGGCCTTGACCGTTCTTTCCCAAATGTTGCAAGTTCCAGTGATGCGTTTCTGGCTGCTTTGCGTAAAGATAAGCAGCACATCCGGGATATACTGACCGCAGAAGCAAAAGCTGACCTTGCGGCGCACAATGCCAGCAACGGGGTACAGGATGCCATTGACGGGCTTTTCCCAAAATCAAGGATCCGCTGGGGACATGGTGAAAAATACTATAACCGTAAGTATTCCGCTGTGGAATCTATGGATAGAATGATAGGCGGCACAAGGAAGAAAGACTTGCAGCAGGTGTATAAGGATCTAGGGCTGGATGCCAGCAATCAGGCAAAAACGAAAGTTATCTGTAGACAGTATGAAACAGCATCGGAAGCATGGGCCAATATTATGAGTGCGGAAGTATGCGGCGGTGAATCATTGGAATATGTGAAAAAGTACCTGCCAAACTCTTATGAAACCATGCTTGAAATATTGAAAGGGGTGAACTAGATGGGCAATAAGCTGATACAGGCGTTAGAACTGTATGAAAATACTTTTGATGATTCTTTCCCGACTATTCCCATGAGCGGGCGCACGGAAGAAGAAATGATTGACATGATCAATAAATGTGTTTCCGCAAAGAAAGATGTTTATGACATGGGTTATCTGGATATTGAAGCGGTTTATTAAAGCACTGTCACAAATGACGGTGCTTTTTCTATGAAAGGCGGTGAAGTTGTGATCACGGTTTTGGTAGCACCAAACAGGATCCATATATCAGGCCATGCAAACACGGCCCCACGGGGTTCAGATATTGTTTGTAGCGCCGTTTCTGCCCTTACCCTTACACTTATTAGGGGGCTGAAAGAAATCGCCCATATGGGGCTATATGAAAGCGTAGAAGGGGGAAATATCTGTATTGAGTGGCAGAACATAAACGACACCGGCAAAGCGCTGGTTGATACATGGTTTTTAGGTATCTGCGGGATCGCTGCGGAATACCCGGTAATTGAATTTTTATAATGAGTGAATGACGCATCCTGAAAAGGGTGCTTTTTTTTTTCATGCCTGACGGGGCAATAAATACGGGACTATCACAGGAAAGTGAGGATGAAACCATGAGAAAGAGATTTTTTGATTTACAGCTTTTCACTGACGGCGGTGAAGGTGGCGCTGGCGCTGCGGGTGCTGGTGCAGGAACAGCCGGGAATGGCAACGGCAGCCAGAACAATGCCGGGGGTGCAACTTACAGTTATGAACAGGCCGAACAGATCGCACAGGCACGGGCTGACCGGGCAGAAAAGGCGGCGCTGGCTGATTTCTTCAAGCGTCAGGGAATGAGTGAGGATGAAGTTACTGCTGCCCTTGCTGATTTCAGGGCAAAAAAGGCCGCACAGCAGCCCAATGTCACCGCCGTGGAAAAAGAACGGGATGCGGCGCTGGCACAGGTGGAAGAAATGAAGAACACCAACTACCTGCGTGACAAAGGCGTGAAGCCTGACGATCTGGACTATGTGCTTTTCAAAGTCAGCAAACAGGTGGATGACAAGACCGACTTCAAGAAAGCGGCTGACGCTTTCCTGAAAGAGAATCCCCGTTTTACGGGACAGGGGATGAAGGTTGTTTCCACCGGCAAGCCTGACGGCGGTTCTGGCACAGGCCAGACAGTCAATGATTCAATCAACGCTTCCATTCGTTCAGCGTTTGGAAGATAAAGAAGGGAGAACAGGAACATGAACAGAAACAAGAAACTTTTTAATTTACAGCTGTTTACCGGTGGTACTGCTATCACCAGAAGCAACGCAGAAGCATTGATCCCGGTACAGGAAAGCCACGACATCATTCAGGGCGTGGTTGAACAGTCCACTGTGTTACAGCGTGGCCGCAGGCTGGCAAACATGACGGCGGCGCAGTATAAAATGCCCGTGCTTGACCTGCTTCCGGTGGCGTACTTTGTCAACGGTGAGGGCGGATCCGCAAAGAAGAAGCTGACAACGATGGCATGGGATAAAAAGGTGATCTATGCAGAAGAAATTGCGGTCATTGTACCGATTTCCGAAGCTGTCCTTGACGATGCTGACTATGATATTTGGGGAGAAGTACGGCCCCGCCTGATTGAAGCGTTCGGCCAGAAGATTGACGGCGCTATTCTGTTCGGTCAGGATAAACCGCAGACATGGCGGGATGACGTTGTGACCACGGCCACAAGCGCCGGGGCTGTTGTGACGCTGGGATCCGATCTGTATGATTCTATTTTGGGTGAAGGTGGCGTGATCGCAAAGGTTGAGGAAAGCAGCTACTTTGTGAACGGCCACATGGCTGACATTACCATGCGGGCAAAGCTGCGGGGCCTGAAAGACACCACGGGACAGCCCGTGTTCAAGTCTGATATGCAGACCGGCACGACCTACACACTGGACGGTTCCCCGATGAACTTCCCCCGCAACGGAGCCTTTGACAGAAGCAAGGCCCTGATGATTTCCGGGGACTTTTCACAGCTGGCATACAGCATCCGTCAGGACATTACTTTCAAGATTTTTGATCAGGGTGTGATTCAGGATCCGGCAACGGGTGAAATCCTGTATAACCTGATGCAGAATGACATGGTGGCGCTGCGGGCCGTCATGCGTTTGGGCTGGGAGATCCCGAACCCGATCAACGCTATGGTTCCTGATAAGACAAAGCGCTGCCCGTTCGCTATCCTGACAAGCGCTGCATCCGGCGCTTCCGTTGCGGCATATTCAACGGATGACGGACAGGGCGATGGGCCTTATACAGAAGCGCGGCTTTCCCGCATGAAGGTGGATGACATTAAGGCGCTGGCAGCTGCAAAGGGTTACGTTATCACCAAAGAACCGAAAGCTGAAATTATTGCGGAGTTTTTGGAGCAGCAGAACGAAGGATAAGGGGGATCGGAAATGTACGTTGATTTTGAATATTATTCCAGCGTGTTCAGTGGTTCAGTCCTGTCAGAAGGGGCTTTCCAGAAAGCTGAACAGGAAGCTGAAACGTACATCCGGTATCTGACATACCTGAACGGTGATATTTTCGCAGATACGGCACAGGCTGACGCTATAAAGGGCGCTGTCTGTGCTGCTGCGGATGCCTATCATATGGCAGTCAGGGAAACAGCGGAAGGTGGGAATGTCAAGTCTGAAAGCAAAGACGGGCTTTCTGTGTCGTTTGTTGTGGCCCGTAAAGACGGGGAGACAGCGGATGACTATGTAAAACGCTGTATGTATCAGGTGATCCGGATCCGGCTGCTTCCTACTGGCTGGCTTTCACGGAAAGCGGGGTGTAAACATGATCACAAATGTGGATGCTGTGACTGTCTTTAATGGCAGGACGGATAAAGCGACACGAAGAAAAATTTATATCCCCACGGTGATCAGGGGTGTTTCCTATGTCGAAGGGAAAGGATCCAAAGTGGCCGACAATGGGGTGTGGAGTGACGATGTTCAGTATAAAATCAGGGTTCCCCTGATCACCGTGGTTCAGGATAACCGGGAATATATGCGGGATCTGAACTATGCAAAGCTGGACAATGAAGAAGCAGCAAAATACTGGACAATACAGAAGGGGGATCTGGTTGTCCGGGGTGAATATGCCGGTGACAGTCCCCTGCTGGGTGAGGATGAAATATCTGCATACGCAAAGGAACAGGGGCTTGACCTGATTCACGTCACGGAATACGCCGATGACACGTCAGGGGGGAGCCTGTACACAAGACACTGGCGGATCGGAGGTAAATAATGGATATACACAACATTGTGACACCGGTGAACCGGGTGATCAATTTCGTGGGCGGCAGCGTCAAATTATGCTGGTCAAGTACGTTTGGACGGAACCGCAGCGCCATGTTCAGCAGAAAACAGAAAATTGTTGACAGTGAAGTGCTGCGGTACTGTGCGCCGCTGATCCCCTTCCGTACTGGGACACTGACACGTTCCGGGACAATCGGAACTGTGATCGGCAGCGGGAATGTTCAGTATGCGACACCATACGCACGTTTTCAGTATTACCAGACGGCACAGTCACGGTCTTATGATTCACGCCGGGGCGCTAAATGGTTTGAACGCATGAAAACAGCGCACAAAGCAGACATTCAGAGGGCTGCGGAAAGGGGGTAAAAGTTTGGTCAACTCAATCATTGAAGGGCTGACAGATTATTTTTTACAGTGTCCCCTTCTGAAAGACGGAGTTTTCCGGGTGGATGCGCTGGGAAGTGAACCCGTGGAATATGCGCTTGAAACGGGGATGACTTCCCCGGTTGTACGAACTTATGTTGATGGTTCCAGTATCAGACAGTATCAGTTCAATTTCAACAGCCGGGAAGCCTATTCAATGGATCGGATTCTGGCAATACAAAATGAAAGTTTTTATGAAGATTTCTGCAACTGGGTGGAAGAACAAAGCATGATCGGGAACCTTCCTGAAATGCCGGAAGGGTGCGAAGCGCAAGCCCTGACTGTTCTGACACCGGGGTTCATGCTGGACGCAACGATGGAAAATGCTTTCTATCAGGTTCAGCTGCAACTACAATATTTCAAGGAGGCACCGAAAAATGAAAAATTTTGATTTACAGCTTTTTACGGGCGGCAGAAGTGCGCTGATCCGTAACATGATCGCCGACTATCTGGAAGTAAACGGAAAGATGGAACTGTGCGGGATCGGCTTTACAAAGTTAGACGAAAGCCCCGGCGCACAGAGCGACAACACCACCTATATCAATGAAACCACGTCCAGCGCTGACATTATAGGGTATGAAACAGAATTTCCCTATGAATTTGACGCTGTTCCCGCACAGAAAGCGCTTTATACTTTGTGGAAGGACGGACGGGATCACCATACCGGGGAAGCTGCACAGCATACCTATGTACGGGTTGAACTTTTTAACCCCATCGGTACACCATCAAAGACGGCGGCTGAATACACGGCCCGTCAGTTTATCGTGTCAAATGAAGTCAGCGACTTCACCGGGGACGGGGGACAGAAGATCAACGCTTCCGGTACTCTCCACGCTGTAGGCGATCCGGTTTTCGGCAAGTTTGACACCGTGAGCATGACTTTCACAGAAGGGGAGTTCAAAGGGAAATTTGACCTTGACGGAGAACCCGCAGCACCTACAGAGTAACACAAAAACCATATAGACAACTACTGAAAACGACAACTGATCTATATGACAGTGGACGTTCAGGACAGCGCAGGGTATCACCACGGCCTTGCGCTGTTTTTATATGCTGTGGTGATTGAAAGGATGAAGAAAATGAATATAGAAATCAATGGAGTAACTTTGCAGGCGGATTTCATGGATGCGGATTTCATGGAAGTGTTTGAACCGGCTATTTTTACAATGCGGGAAGGAATCAATGCAAGTAAGACTATGCAGGGCATGGTTGCGGCAAAGTACAAGGCGATGAACCAGACGATTGAAACATTTTTTGATACAGCGTTCGGTGAAGGTACTGCTGACAGTATCTTTCAGGGCAGTAAAAATGTTATGGTGCATCTGGAAGCGGTGGCCAAAATTGAGGAAGCGCAGAGGGCTGAAAAGAAACAGTTCAACGATTTTTCCAACAAATACACGCAGCGTCAGAACAGTTTCCAGTCTATGCAGGGACACCAGAAGAAACAGAGAAACCAGCCTAACCGCACATGAATGTCTTAATGGATGACTTGCCTTGTACCGTCATTGTGGCAGACGTTGAGATCCCCATAGATACAGACTATAGAACGGGTATTCTTTTTGAACAGACTTTGAGTGATCCGGCCATGCCGGATAATGAAAAGCTGAACACGGTTCTGAAACTGTACTATGGGGATGCTGTTTTTCCGCTGCTGGGCGATATGGACACGGTACAGGAAGCATTGAACGGGATCATGTGGTTTTACCGCTGCGGTGCTGATGAAACGGCGGGATCTGAAACGGAAGGGGGCGCTTCCGGTAAGGATCCGCCGTTTTCTTATGAGCATGATGCCGGTTATATTTACGCTGCGTTTGTTGAAGCATATGGAATTGACCTGACAAAGAACAGACTTCATTGGTGGCAATTTCGGGCCTTATTTTTAGGATTGCCGGAAACGGTTCTTTTCTGCAAGATCATGGCGTACCGCACTATGGAAATACCAGCGAAGATGCCAAAGGAAAAGAAAAGGTTCTATCAGCGCATGAAACGGATCTACAGGATCCCTGAACCCGCTGAACAAATAAGGCTTGAAAAGGAAATGGAAGCCATCCTTGCGAACGGGGGTGACATTTCACAGCTGATCAAGTGAGGTTTTGTAAATGGCAGGTAATGACGGAACATTAAATTTTGATACGAAAATAGACAGTTCAGGCTTTCAAAAAGGTCTTGACGGAATAGGGGGCGCTGCACAAAAAGGGTTATCAGTCACCAGTAAAGTGCTAGGCGGGGCCGCTACTGCTGTCACCGCACTGGGCGGGGCTGCGATCAAAGTAGGTTCAGACTTTGAAGCGGGGATGTCAGAGGTTCAGGCCGTGTCTGGCGCTTCCGGTGAAGCCCTTGAACAATTAAAAGAAAAAGCCAAAGAGATGGGCGCAAAGACGAAGTTCAGCGCCACGGAATCAGCCGAAGCTATGAACTACATGGCGATGGCCGGCTGGAAAACAGAGGAAATGCTGGGCGGTATTGAAGGTATTATGAACCTTGCCGCCGCTTCCGGTGAAGATCTTGCCACTACTTCCGACATTGTGACGGATGCCCTGACAGCGTTTGGTATGTCTGCATCCGATTCAACACACTTTGCTGATATACTGGCGGCAGCTTCCAGCAACGCAAACACGAATGTGGGCCTTATGGGTGAAACATTCAAATACGTTGCACCGCTGGCCGGTTCACTGGGCTATTCTGCGGAAGATACGGCCACGGCCATCGGGCTTATGGCAAATGCCGGTATTAAGGGTTCACAGGCCGGTACTGCCCTGCGTTCCATTATGACAAGGCTTGCAAAGCCCACAAAGGAGTCACAGGCGGCGATGGATGCGCTGGGCCTGTCCATAACGGACAGTTCCGGGAAAATGAAACCGCTGTCTGAAATTGTGGGCGATATGCGGGAAGGCTTTTCTGGTCTTACAGAGGACGAAAAAGCCAGCTATGCCGCTATGCTGGGCGGTCAGGAAGCCATGTCTGGATTGCTGGCAATCGTTAATGCGTCAGATAAAGATTTTGAAAAGCTGTCCGGCGCAATCAATGACTGCAACGGATCCGCCGCTGAAATGGCTGAAATCATGCAGGACAATTTACAGGGGCAGATCACTATTCTGCAATCCGGCCTTGAAGGTTTAGGCGTTTCCCTGTATGAAACCATGCAGGACACGGCAAAGGACGTTGTAAAAGAAGCACAGGGGATGGTTCAGCAGTTACAGGATGCGTTCAATGAGGGCGGCTTTCAGGGCCTTGTGGGTGCGTTCGGTAACGTTCTGGCGCAGATAGTCCAGCGGATAGCGGAAGCGGCCCCAACGGTCATTGAAGCCGCCGTCAGTCTGGTCATGTCCTTTTGTGACGGCCTGAAAAGTGCGCCGGGGATCGGGGAATCGGGCGCAAGCCTGATCACGTCACTTGTCACTGGCCTGATGTCCTGTGTCGGTGAGATATGGACAACGGCCATAGTCCTGATCGGCAAGCTGGCAGAAGGGATTGCTGCGGGTGCGCCGCAGATGGTTCAGGCAGCTTCCACGGCGATCACTGACATTGTGGAATGTATTGTTGACTGGATGCCGGATATTCTACAGGCCGGTGCTGATATTATTGTAGCACTGGCAGAAGGGATTGCTGGCGCACTTCCCACACTGATATATCAGGCGGCGGTCATTGTGTCAGACATAGCGCTGGCGCTGGTTGAAAATCTTCCGGCACTGGTGGATGCTGCCTTGCAGCTGGTCATGGGACTGGTGCAAGGTCTGGTTGACGGGATCCCCGTTCTGCTGGAAGGTGCTATTCAGTTATTCATGGCAATACTGGATGCGCTGCCCGTTATCATAGAAAAATTACTGCAAGCGCTGCCTGACCTGATAACCACAATCATTGACTTTTTCACGCAGAACATACCGCTGATCGTTGACGGAGCAATTCAGCTGTTAATGGGTATCATTGACGCTATTCCCACGATCATTCAGGCAATCGTGAATAATTTGCCGCAGATCATAACGGCGATTGCTACAGGTTTAGCACAGGCCATCCCGCAGATATTCACGGCAGCAAAGGATCTGTTGTGGCAGATTATTGAAGCGGTTCCTGAAATTGTGGTAGGTATCGCCGGGGCTGTACCGGATATTATAGCCGGAATTGTGAACGGCCTGATCGGTGGAATCAGCGCAGTATGGGATGCGGCTTGTGAACTGGGTTCCGGTATACTGGACGGGATCAAGTCATTTTTCGGTATTAACAGCCCTTCAACCGTAATGGCTGAACAGGGTGATTATTTGGTACAGGGGCTAGTCAATGGCATCGCAAGTATGCCCGCAGAACTGGCCGCATATCTGGATCAGACAGTCCAGAAGATCATAGCATGGGGACAGCAAATGTTCAGCAACGTTCAGAACATAATTCAGAACGTGGTGAACACAGCTGTAAACCTGATCGCACAGCTGCCCGGTAAAATCTGGACATGGCTTGTTAATGTGGTGACAAAAACTGTTCAATGGGGACAGCAGATGTTGACCACGGCCACAAATGCGATTCAAAACATGATTTCCAGCATTATTTCCCTGCTGTCTGAACTTCCGGGGAAGGTCTGGACATGGCTTGTCAATGTAGTTACGAAAGTAACTGCATGGGGCCAACAAATGCTGAATACCGCAAAAAGCGCAATCAGCAGTATGATTTCAGCCATCGTCAGCTTGATTTCTGAATTACCGGGAAAAGTCTGGACGTGGTTAGTCAACACAGTAACAAAGGTGACAGCATGGGGACAGCAAATGTTGAGCGCTGCGAAAACAGCGATCAGCAATATGATTTCTTCCGTTGTTTCCCTTATGTCAGAACTACCGGGAAAAGTTGCAACGCACTTGTCAAATGTCGTTTCAAAGGTTGTCGCATGGGGCAGCGAACTGGCATCCAAAGGGGCTGCTGCTGCTAAAGGGCTGTTTGATGCCGTGGTCAACGGTGTCAGCGGTTTACCTTCCAAAATGGCAGAGGTAGGAAGTAATATAGTCAGCGGTATTTGGAACGGTATTAGTTCAGGCTGGAACTGGCTGAAAGATAAAGTTTCAAGCCTTGCAAATAGTCTGCTGGATGCCGCAAAGGACGCACTGGGTATAAATTCCCCTTCAAAGGCGTTCCGTGATGAATTTGGACGCTGGCTAATGCCCGGAACTGTAGAGGGCGTGAAACAGTCAATGCCTAAAGCGTTGCGGGAAATGGAAGCACAGGCCGGGGAACTTCTGGCAGCTATGCAGGGAACCGTGGACGCTTCCATGAATGAAGTTTCTTTGAACGCTTCAAGTTTTGGGGATGCAAAGGCCCTGAACAATGGGGGAACCACTGTCTATAATGACAATCATCAGGAACAGGAAAACAACTACCATGTACCTGTAGCAACACCAGCAGAAACAGCAAAGTCACAGCGGGAAGCGTTCAGGAAGATGGCCGGGGGTGTGAAGTAATGACAATTAACACATTAAAAATTGAATTGACGTGCAACGGCAGAACGCTGGCGATGGGGCCGGGACTTGATATTGACATAACCAAAGTTTCCGGCCTTGAATCTTCCGAACTGGAAATAAGCACGTCAGACAATGCACTGGTGGATGGGGTGTCTGTAGACGGTAAGAAAATAGGCAAGCGCCCCATCCACATTGAAGCGAAGTTCAAAAGTGGCCGCAATAACCCGGAAAACCGGGCTGCGGTCATTAAATTTTTTAACCCTAAGTATACCGGGAAAGCCCTGATCACAAATATGGGGATTTCCCGGAATATTGAATATGAACTGGAAGGATGGACGTTTGCGGAGCAGCGGAACCTTGACACAAGGCTGGGGATCATTGTGGATCTGATATGTCCGGATCCTTATATGCTGAATGTTGATAATTTTGGTAAGAACATGGCCCACTATACAAAGCAGTTTCATTTTCCGTGGCACTCTTTAGCAAAACGGGCCACAAATAAAAACCAGTACCCGGAGAAAGCAAGGGGGCTGATGCTGGGCGGCATGATTATGGGCTACAGGACGCTGCACAAGGAAGTTGTGCTTGCCAACGATGGGGACGTTTCAACGGGCGTTCAGATTCAGTTTGTAGCGAAACGGGGAACTGTAAAGAATCCGAAAATCACCAGCGTAAAGACTGGTCAATTCATGCGGGTTGTGTGTGATATGGTGGCCGGTGATGTTCTGCTGATAGATACGAACCCACGCCATCAGGTCATTGAACTGAACGGGGTGAACTTCTACCACCACATTGACCGGCGATCAGAACCTTTTGAACTGGAAGTTGGGGACAATTACCTTGAATATGACGCTGATGAAAATTACACAAATTTGGACGTGAATCTATATTACCGGCCTAAATATTTGGGGGTGTGATTATGCAGTTTATTATATTTGACAGCAGCTTCCAGACAACGGGATCCATCCGGGTATTCAATACGCTTTTATGGTATCGCAGGTATTACAGCCCCGGTATATTTGAACTTCATGTACCGGCTGAATATTTTGACCTGATCAACAGCGGCAGGTATCTGTACAGGAATGACCGCACGGAACTGGGGGTGATCCGGGAAGTCAATTTCATGCGTGGGGATAAAAGCCAGAAAACGGCATACTGTAAAGGCTTTTTTGCTGAACACCTGCTGAACAATAACGTGATCTACCCCACTTTTAACCGGACAGGGACACCGGAAGCGCTGGCCCGTGGGGTAATTGATCAGTATATTATCAATCCGGCCAACGCAGGCAGGAAGATCAAACACATTCAGCTGGGACAGCTGCAAGGCGGCGGCACTTCCATCGCCTTGCAGAATACCGGGGACAATGTAGGGGATCGGTTATATGACACGCTGAAAACACAGGAAATGTCACAGCGCCTTGTTTTTGATTATCTGGAAAATACGCTGACATATGAGGTCTGGAAGGGCCTTGATCGCACGGACACACAGACAGAAAACAGCTGGGCGATTTTTTCAGACAGCTTCAGGAACATAAAAAATGCACAGTATGACCGGGATGAATCGGATTGCAAAAATGTGGCATATGTGGCCGGAGAAGGTGAAGGATCCGCCCGGAAGGTGGTTGAAGTGGACATCCGGCAAAGTCCTGACGAAGAACGCCGGGAACTGTGGGTTGATGCTAGGGACTTGCAGCAACATTCTGACAATGTAAACTATACGGATGCACAGTACAGGGATCTGCTGTTTCAGCGTGGTCTTGAAAAACTGGCTGACTATGCGGGCATTGAAAAGGTTGATAGTGATGTAGATCCTGCTGCTAATCTCATTTACGGAACTGACTATGATTTAGGGGATCTGTGTACTTACAGGTACAGCGATGTGAATATAGAATGTTCAAAACGGATCACTGAAATTCAGGAAGTGTTGGAAGGTTCCAAAAGAACGTTGAGTGTTATTTTTGGGAATGACAGCGCAACGGATTTTAAAAAGATTATCAGAAAGGAGACAACATAAAAATGGCTTTTAGATTTGGATATTTCGATTCAGAAATTACAGGGATAGACGATGAGGGGATGCCGATTTTTGATCGGGCTGAAACGTCTGACCTGTTCGCCCTTCTCTTTGCTAATTTAGTCAGTGACGGGGTTCTTGCCCTTCCTTCAAACTGTTTCCGGGTACGGGCTGCGGGGAATGGCCTGAACCTTGAACTGGATCCGGGTTTTGGTATGGTGAAGGGACACTTCTGTTACAATGACGAAGTTGACCATTTAACCATAGAATCAGCGCCGCAGCAGTATAACAGAATTGACCGGGTTGTTATGCGGTGCAACTATCTGGAAAGAATGGTTGAAATTTTAATAAAAACCGGTATAGAAGCGGCTAACCCTGTACCGCCTGAACTGATCCGGCCAGCAGCCGGTGACTATTTTGAATTATGCCTTGCAAATATCCGGTTGACCGCAGGGCAGAAAGTGATCACACAAAGCAGTATCACAGACACACGGCCAGACAGCGCCGTTTGTGGCTACATTACGCAGCTGATTGACCATCTTGACACAGCTGTTTTCTTTGAACAGCTGAATAAATTCTATGAAGAATTTGTTGACAAGTCCAACACCAGCTATAAAGAGTTCACACAGATGGCGGCTGACGCTTTCAAAGCGTTCACGGATGACATATCACAGTATATTGCCACGCTGAAACAGGACAGCACAGACGCATATAACAATTTGCTGAATACTATGAACAGCTTTTACACCACGCTTTCACAGCAAGGAAAAGACCTTCATGATCAGTATTCCGCTGAACTGTCTGAATATCTGACTGAACTTGAAACGAAAGGAAACAATGACCTGTTAGCAATCACACAGCAGTTGATTCTTTTCAAGTCTACAAATGAAGCGGCTTTCCTTGAGTGGTTTGAACATATCAAGGGGATGCTGGGCGAAGATCCAGCCGGAAAGCTACAGATTCAGGTTGACGCACTGACCGCACAGTTGGAAGATACACAAAGTATGTTGATCAGTGGTATGGTGCGGGCGAAGCTGAAAACGGATCAGAATGATTTCATAACAGACAGTACGGGAAAACCGCTGCTGATCGGCTGGCCGATCTGCGGTTGTAATAAATGAAACAGGAGGTAATACGACAATGAATGAAGGAAAAACTTTTTTTGATTTACCACAGGCGCAGACCGTACCGGCTGGTAGCCGGTACGCCGTGGAAATGGGGGACGGTTCCGGGACTAAAAGCGTGACACATGAAGATGTGGTCAAGGCCGTGGGCGGGGATCTTCCGCTGGGCGATACAAAAGACCTTGAAACCATAGCAAAAGACAATTTTGTTAATGCAATCAATGAGATCAAGCGCCGGACAGATTCAGCGTCAGGCGGTGCGGCCATCAGGGTGCTGACCACAGATCCGGCCCTGTATGGGCGTGTTGTATCAGTGACGGATGGCAAAACCACGCTGACCGGTTCCATGTCTTACACTGGTGAATGTATGATAACCGGCATACTGATCAATGGTAATCTGACGGTATCTGCATCCACGGAAGAAGGGGACACAGCTGAAACCACTGTCACGGTCACGAATTACGCCACATATAGCGCAGAACTGGACACAAGGGGAGAATATAACCGTATAGACGTGAAAACGGCTGAAACGGGCTTATATGGACGTACAGTGACCGTTTCCAACGGTACAGACAGCGCAACGGGGACAATCGGAAATGACGGTACAGCAAAGATCCGCTTTTCCTTTTCCGGGGCGGTTACAGTGACCGCTTCCGATGGTACGAACACGGCCAGCGCTTCCCTGAATGTGTCAGGGGAAAGCGTGGGTGTCTACAGTGTGAATCTGCAACTGTATCACTTGACCGTGACCACGGCTGACAAAAAGCTGAACGGGAAGATGGTCACGCTGGTATGTGGAAGCTACAGCAGGACGGGAACTTTTGCGGGCGGTGTCGCTGCTATCACCTTTGACAGTAATTTCATGGGTGAGTGTTTGATCGGTGCGTCAGACGGTTCCAGAACTGGCACGGTCAAGATCCATCCGGTTCCTTCCATGTATGCCTACAGTGTCACAATGACGCTTGCGGTTGTGTATTCTGCCCTGATTGATTTTTCAAAGTCTGCACCGGATAAAATGATCACTTATGCGGACGATGCGGAAGGTATGGAACACAGTTTTGCGTCATGGCGTGATATGCCGATTTTTAAGGATATGCGGCCCTGTGTCCTGAAAAATGGGGAAGTGCTGTACTACCTGAATCCTGATAATTACACACAGAAAGCAGACAGGACAGCCGCAGACATTACCACACTGGGAAATGATGTCATGCTGGAAGTTCCCTACAGGGTGGGCTACAGTATTGAATGGGTGAACACTGGAAAAAATCTGCTGAAAGTGTCCGTGACCAACGAACCGGACAACGCAGCGTTCAAATATGACGCTTTCAGCCTTGACAGCTATAACGATTGTGACCGGATCTATATTGGTGTTTATAAAGGCCACTGTTCCGGGAATAGAGCATATTCCAGTTCAGGAAAAGCCGTCACCGTATCACAAACCATTGACACGTTCAGAACATGGTGCAGGGCAAAGGGCGCAGGCTATCAGCAGCGCACATATGGCAGCTTGAAACTGATGCAGTGCCTTTTCATTATCAGTCATGGCACATTAAACAGTCAGGCGGCTGTGGGAACCGGATATGTGAAAAGCAGTCACAGCGCTGGCGTTAATACTGGCGGTACAAATGCGTATGGTTTTGACAGTGAAGTGATCCGCACTTCTGCCCCGGCCTATATGACCGATCAGGAACATCAGGTGAAATGTTTGGGCCTTGAAGATTTTTGGGGGAATTATTGGGAATTTATTGACGGCCTGACTTCTGACGCAAACAGAAACGTGATGACCTGCGATATTGCAAAGAACTTTGTCACCAACGGAACCGGCTATAAAAATAACGGAAACGGCGGTGTGACAGCGAATATTGCGAACTATATGAAGTTACCGCAGGGCGGCAGCGATGCAGGTTTTACAGCCCGTGACGTATCAGGATCAGACAGCACCTATTTTACCGATTATGCTTTTTTGTCTGCGTCCTGTCTTGCTATTTTCGGTGGTTGTTGGGATAGTGCTCTTCATGCGGGCGCTTTTCTGCTGAGTGTGGCTACTGCTTTTTCGTTATCGGGTGTGAGTGTCGGGTGTCGCCTGATGTTTATGCACAAAGAGGAACCGAAGGAAACAGAGGAAGAAGCCGCCTAAAAAGCGGCTTTTTAATATAACTAAAAACCGGGTAGTGAAAGCATGACATAAAGTTGATTTTTACATTCACTTATTGCCATTAAAGAACAGACAAAAAAAAAAAAAAACGATTATACTAATTTGTATACGTCCTGTCTTACTATTTTCAGTGGTAATTGGAATAATGCTCTTAATGCAGGCACTTTTCAACTGAATGTGAATAATACTTTTTCGTTATCGAATGTGAATGTCGGGTGTCACCTATTGTTTTCCACAATAGATATTTTTTAAACACGGTGAACTTCCACTACCCTGCCACTAGGCAAAACACAAAGAATCCCGTTATCTGTATTAGTAGCAGAAGCGAACGTTCAGGGGACGGAAAACATCAGGGGTGTTGCATGAAAAGACATGGTGATATTTTTTATAAAATTTGCGCCATGGAAAACCTACGGGAAGCACACCGAAATGCCAGAAAAGATAAATTGTTTTATAAAGAAGTCAAGATGGTTGATCAGGATCCTGACAAGTACCTGAAAGAAATTCAGGAAATGTTGCTGAATGATACTTACGAAGTGTCAGAATACACGGTGTCGATCATCAATGACAAAGGCAAGGAACGAGAACTTGAAAAACTTCCATACTTTCCAGACAGGATCATTCAATGGGCGATCATGCTACAGATTGAACCGATCTTCATGGAAACGTTTTGCACTCATACCTGTGCATCCATAAAGGACAGAGGGATCAGCAAGGCCCTTGATCTTCTTCATGGGTATCTGGAAGATGTACCCGGTACACAATACTGTCTGAAAATTGATGTCAGAAAATTCTATCCTAGTATAGATCACGATATTTTGAAGCAACTGCTGGCCCGCAAGATTAAAGACCAGCGGCTGCTTTCACTATTGTATAAAATTGTTGACAGTGTTCCCGGTACTGGTGTACCGATTGGATCCTATCTTTCACAATACCTTGCGAATTTTTATCTGGCATATTTTGACCACTATTTGAAGGAAGAACTGCATCAAAGGTATGTGGTGCGGTATATGGATGACATTATCATATTATCGGACAGCAAGGAACAGCTGCATGAGGTCAGAAGAAAGATGGGTGAATATCTGGAAACACGTCTGAACCTTGTTTTGAAAGACAACTGGCAAGTCTTTCCTGTAGATGTCCGTGGTATTGATTTTATAGGGTTCCGCTGCTTCCACGGCTACACGCTGTTACGGAAACGAACCTGTATAAAGTTTAAAAATATAATGCGCCGGATTCAGAAAAAGCAGGAAGCCGGACTTCTGATCAGTTATTCAGAATTTTGTTCAGCTAATTCATATTGTGGATGGATGGATATGTGCAACGGCTACAGGCTGAAAGAAAAATATATTGTACCGGTTGCGCCGTCCCTGATGCGGTACTATGAAGAAGTTATTGCTGACGGGAAAAAGAATAAGGTTGTGAAAATCAACAAATATAGAAAGAAGCTAGAAAAGAAAGGATTGGTGAAAGCTGCATGAAAGATTTAGGAATCAGACAGGGAAGTGCCGCCTTTGCCGTTCCGGTGGTTGTTATGCCGGATGCGGTGTATGTCCACAAGGATATACAGAAGGTGGAGCCGCAGGAGGGAATGGAGAACGCCGGGGACGTGTACCAGTATCACGAATTTGTATATGAACCTGACGAATACATTCAGCTGATCGGAAGTGAAAACGACACACTGAAAAAGAATCTGTCCAGTATGTCGGAAGAACTGACCAGCACACAGATGGCATTGACAGAAGTTTTTGAAATGATAGGGGGTGCAGAATAATGAGCATGATGGCAAAGGTTTATGCTGACCTGATCCGCAAGGGTAAAAAGACGGTCAAGGACGTTCCCAAAAGTTTGCAGAAGGAAGTCAAGGCGCTGCTGGCGGGTGACACAAAATGATCCTGCTGGAAGTCCTGCTTTATTTCATACTGGGAAAGGGGGTGGATAATATGGCAATCGTTTATGCGCTGCTGATCATCAAAGGCAAGAAAACCTATGGTGATGTTCCGGCAAAGCTGAAAGAACAGGTCAAGGAAGTTCTGATTGACATGGAAGTGCCTGAACTGGCCGCAGATTGATTTTTTCAGCTACATGGACAAATTATCAAAGACACACGTTAAAGCACCTATATGACGTTATATGAGCGTCAGACGGGTGCCTTTTTCGTGTGCAGAAAGGATGGAAAGACATGAAAATGAAACTTTTAACTTTTATCGGTGTAGTTGGAAGCTGGATCGCTTCCCTGTTCGGGGGCTGGGATGCCGCACTGGTGACGCTGCTGATCTTCATGGGAATTGATTATGTGACAGGTCTGATCGTTGCCGGGGTATTTAAGGCCAGTGAAAAGACAGAGAACGGCGCACTGGAAAGCATAGCAGGATGGAAAGGTCTTTGCAGAAAAGGCGTGACCTTGCTTGTGGTTTTGGTGGCGTGTCGGCTGGATCTGGTCATGGGTTCCAACTTTATCAGGGATGCCGTGGTGATCGCATTTATCGCAAATGAAACTATTTCAATTATCGAAAATGCCGGTCTTATGGGGATCCCCATTCCCGCAGTTATCACAAAGGCCATCGAAGTGCTGAAAAGCAAAGCAGAAAGTGAAGGTGATCACCAGTGAAGATCGTTGAACATTTCCTGACAAGGAACCGCTGCTATCAGGCAGCAAAGCAGAATACAAAGGGCGGCTTAATGCTTCATAGCGTAGGCTGCCCGCAGCCTTCCGCACAGGTATTTGTGAACAGCTGGAACAGTGCTGACAAGTCTGTGTGTGTTCATGCGTTCATTGACGCAAATACCGGGGACGTGTACCAAACTTTGCCGTGGGAATACCGGGGATGGCATTGTGGATCCGGGCCAAACGGATCCGGCAATAATACGCATATCGGTGTTGAAATGTGTGAACCGGCCTGTATCAGATACACGGGCGGCGCACGTTTTACCTGTTCCAATGTAGAGGAAGCACGGGCCGCAGTCAGGCGCACATATGAAAGCGCTGTTCAGTTGTTTGCTGAACTGTGTGAACGGTTCAGGCTTGATCCGCTGGCCGATGGGGTTATTCTCTCCCACGAAGAAGGACACAAACGGGGGATTGCCAACAATCACGGCGATCCGGTTCATTTATGGAATCAGCTGAACATGGGGTATACTATGGACGGATTCAGAAAAGCGGTCAAGGCTGCTATGGGTTCCGCAGCTGTACCAGCAGAACCGGCAGCTGTAGACAATGCCGCTGTGATCTGGAACTTCCTGAAAAGTAAAGGGCTGAATGATTACGCCGTGGCCGGTATCATGGGGAATCTGGAAAAGGAAAGCGGGCTGGATCCCTGCAATCTGCAAAACAGCTATAACAAAAAGCTGAATATTTCGGATGCCGATTATACCGCCGTTGTGGATGCTGGGGCTTACCCTGATTTTGTTACAGACAAGGCCGGTTATGGTTTGGTACAGTGGACGTATTGGAGCCGGAAAAAGGCCCTGCTGGACTATGCAAAGGCGGCTGGTACTTCCATCGGTGATCTGAATATGCAGCTGGCTTTCATGTGGCAGGAGTTACAGGGGTACAAAACTGTTATGACTGTACTGAATAGCGCCGCATCCGTCAGGGAAGCGTCAGACATTGTTCTGCATAAGTATGAACAGCCGGGGGATCAGAGTGTAGCTGTAGAGGAAAAGCGGGCTGCATCCGGTCAGACATTTTTTGACCGGTTCACTGGTTCCGGCGCTTCCCCCTTCCCCGTTGTTCCTTTTCTGGTCAGAGTTGTCATCCCGGATCTGAATATCAGAACAAGCCCCGGTTCCGCAGATAACAGCAATTTGTCAGGCAAGTACACGGACATCGGAACCTTCACTATTGTGGAGACTTCCGGCAGTTGGGGCCTGCTGAAATCATACCGGGAAAAGCGCAACGGATGGATCTATTTGGGGAACCCTGACTACTGTGAAATCTGTTCCTAATTTGTTACTAATTGAGGGGATTTTGACAGATTTAGTTAGCGTGTAAAGACTGAACTTTTCCCATAAATACAGTATTTGCGCTATGTTGTACTGAACCCTTTTTTGTGATATAATGT
>JAETSI010000123.1 GCA_021769725.1 Oscillospiraceae bacterium
ACAGCAAGACAAATTGCCATGCCGATTTTAAGATAGTTGGGGAAGGATTGAGGCTCTATGTTGCCGAGTGCCATTGCTGTGAAAACAATAGCGAGGATGATGCAGGATACAAATCCTTGACGGATTTTTTTAAGTATCTTGGTCTGCGCGGTTTCAGAGGCAGACACGTTTATCTTTATATCGGTGTTTGTCTTTGCGAGCACTTGCTCAAGCGTTGACATACTTTTTTTGAGTTCGTCGAGTTGCATATTATATCTGTTTTGAGAGTTTTTCTTTAATGCGGTGAATTTTTACAGCAACGGTGTTGCGTTTAAGTCCGAGGGTGTCGGCTATTTCATCATACGAATATTCATCAAGCCAAAGGAGAATAACAGCTTTCTCAATATCTTCAAGTCTGTTAATCAGAGAGTGCAAGGCTTGAAGATTCTCTTTTTGCGCATCGTCGATTTCGGTTGATACTTCGAGCAGACCGAAGTCAAGCGATACGGTTTCTATTTTTGGCTTTGATGAGCGCAAGGCCATGAGTGCCGAGTTTACAGCTACCCGATAAATCCATGTTGACATTTTGCTGTCGCCCCGGAATTGTTCTAATCCCAACCAGATGTTGACATAGATTTCTTGCCGGAGGTCTTCAAACGGCAATTTGTCGGTAGCGTAGAAATAGCTGACCTTGTTGATGATTCGGGAGTGCTCCTTTACCAAGGATTCAAACTCCCTTTCGTTTATCGGCGGACTTGTCATATATCGTTTGTTTACACCATTAGGTGCAGTTCGCCCCTTCAAAGTTTCATCACCATGTGATTTTTTCCAAAATTCTTATCCATATGCCTCATAAACATTGCAGCTGCAATAACCATAATGGCCATTGCAGCTGCAATTGTGTGAATAAGCTATGTCAGGATTCAAAACAAGTTGTTATGCCACCCCGATTAACGTGGAATACCCGTAATTGCATCACCGGCCTGGGTATTGTCGGGCGCCTGTTCTATGAGATCCATAAACTGGTCGAGATTGGGGGTGATGATAATCTCAGTGCGGCGGTTGCGCTGGCGGCCGCTATCCGTATCATTATCGGCTATCGGACGGTATTCGCCATGACCTGCCGCCGACAACCTGGCCGGGTCGACACCGAACTTATGTTGCAGCACCTGCACAACCGACGATGCCCTCAAAGCCGACCAGTCCCAGTTATTGCGGATATTTGTACGAGAGATAGGCACATTGTCGGTGTTACACTCTACCATCACATCATAGTCCTTGTAATCCTTGATTATTCTAGCAATCTTGCTAAGGGTTTCCATAGCCCTGTCGGAAACCTCATATGAGCCTGTGCGGAACAGCATGTTGTCGGCCAAGGATATGTAAACCACTCCTTTAAGCACCTTTACATCGACATCTCTAAGTTCGTCACGGCTGAGTGAACGCGTAAGGTTATTGGTAAGCACCATGTTCAGCGAATCCGAACGATTCTTGGCGGCTATCAGCTCCTTGATATATTTGTTAGAGGCATTGATTTCATCAACCAGTTTCGAGATGTTCACATTGCCTTGCGTATTTTGCTGTAGGCTCTGGTTCAACGAACCCTGCAGGGCTACAAGGTTATCCTTGAGCTGCGCGTTGTTGGCCTTGGCTTCCTCCAGCATGGTGTCAAGACTCTTGTTGTAGGCCCTGCTTTCTGCAAGGTCCACCTTCGCCGTGTTATAATCATCAAGTAGGAGGTTATATTTTTTCTTGCTTACACATGAGCCAAGTGTAAGCGCGGCAGCCACACCGGCTACCAACAAAACTTGTATAATTTATATATAAGTTAAATAACACACTAATAACAAGCATGATACATTTAATAGCTTGTACTAATAATGTACTAAATGGGACATATAAGTAGAATTAAAAGCAATCATTTAAGTTTAATTTGCATGCGTTAGTTATTTTTAGTTCTATTCTTTTGCCTCGGTTTTCTTCTTTCGGTGGTCGGTATGGGAATATAGATTGGGGCTGGTGAAAAGAAAAACTGATAAGGGCATTTCTCTTTTGCTCCGCATATCTATATAGGTTTGGTTCGGTTTATATATCTATATATAGAACCAAACCAAACTTATTATTGATTTGCAACGCAAAAAGTCGTAACTTTGCAGTTGATTGGGAGTAGTCCCATCACGACATTGTGGAAAAATAAGAAGCGTTTTGCTATCTTTCATCGCTGAGAACGTAGGAAATTTTCATGAAGATGAGAGAGTATCAAAGCGGTTCTCACGCTATAGCGTGAGCTGCTACTCTCATATCTTCATCTTCAGGTTTCCTACGACCTTCAGCGATAGATATGGTAAAGTTGCTCACGTTTTCTTTTTGCTATACTTCACAATTGAGCAACTTGTGATATTATATTTCAATTATTATGAATACAGCCAATAAAATGAGGATGTTTTTTGTGATAATGGGTTTATCTTACATTTTCCTATATATATGGGCTAACAGCTCTTCATCTGTCGTGTACGTCGTCTATAAGGATGTTGGAGCTTCTGGTTTTGTAGATTTATATTGGATTATATCGGCAGGGAACGATGGAATGAAATTTGAGTATATCGCAAAGGATGACAAGGGTAAAGCAACGCTCGCATCGGGAGAATGTGTGGAATTAACATTTGAGGACTTGAAAAAGGATGTTCCGAACGCAGTAATTAGGGGTGCAGTGCAAATGAAAACAAAAATATGGCTATTGGGACCTATTGAGAAGCATTATAGCGGTAGAGATGTCTATGGAATATTAGTGCCTTCTACAGCTCGCCTATATATGAATGATGGGGCAATTTCAAAAGATGAGTTTATTGAGGTATGTAAGTTGGAGCTGCAATACTGAAATTATATTCATACCTAATTCAAATTTATAGGAACGGTTTTTCGGATTCCAAATGTTGACCTTTGGCATATTGGGGATATTTTCAGCGTATTGGAACGATATGCGGCTCGGAAAATTCCCTAAAATATTAAGGAATTTCCTGACGGTGTAATTTCCTTGATGCCTCGGAACTGATGATTTTGTTGCACTCGGTATAGTGGTTTACCATTGTACCGAGTGCAATGGTTATGGAGAGGTTGGGGAAGGTGAATATGGATTTCCTGTAATACATAGGCATAAACTTGCTTTCCTCCCCAAACTCCATTTTAGGGCAATGAGAAAAACAAAGAGCGGTCACGGCAGTGGCTGCGGTTTCGGAGGTGGCTTTTAGGAATAAAAGGAATTCCGAAACATATCCTTGCACTCCTTCTTTTCTCGTTGCCTTTCGTCATTACAATGACCGTAGTCACTATAATGACATCAATCGACCATCGGGAGCGAACAACGCCTTTCGGGATACTCGACAGGTATCTTGCCAACTACGATAATCCAACCTTTTTCTCGTTGCCATTAATCTGTTTTTCTAGTTGGTACTCCTTACATTCTTTGCACTTTTGCACAATCATTGGTCAACTTCGCCAAGGAATAAGGGTATATGGTATCAGTGTTATTTCAAGATTACCCCATGGCATTCTTGGCACTTTGGCATTTTCAAACTTGCAGGTGTGCAAGGTGTGCAAAGGGTTGTTTCTGCAAAATGTTGACTGACACCGCCGCACTTTCTGCACTTTCTGCATTTTGGCGATTAAAAATTATTGCTGTCCGATAAAACTCAAATAGCGCAATAAAGTATGGCTCGAACGCTGATTTTACGGTGTTCGAGTCTTCTTTTTTACTTTACAAGCCCCCTCAGTCAAACAGTGA
>JAETSI010000124.1 GCA_021769725.1 Oscillospiraceae bacterium
TTCTTTGGTTTTGTTTCTGTTTATTCATTTATTTAAACAATCACCAAAGCATAAATGTCTGAAATTTCGACTGATGCTTATTTTTTTATTCACATTTGTTTTTAAACAACCTCTTAGTCTCAAATCCACGTTTTGCTGTCGAAAGACAGGGCATTATTTCAGATTTATTGTAACTTTGTCAAGTACGGCGTACATAGGTTCTTCTTTATGAATGGTTTTAAGCGCCCATAATATAGCGAATAATCTTGATTGTACGCTGTATTTTAACATTTTAACCGCTTATTTAAGAACTTGAAATAAGTTTAAATCACTTCATTTAGCGGAGTTAATCTCTTTGAATATGGATAGAATGACAGACGATTTCTTCATACCCGACAATGAGGTCAGGCTCCAGGAGGAACTTGATTACAGCCGTGTGTCGGAATATATCAGGTCGGCAGAGGCGTTCTCTCGCTCGACTTATCAGAGCGTCTATATCATTGACTATTTCAGGCAGAATTTCCTGTATGTGTCGCCCAATCCGATGCTTCTCTGCGGATTATCGCCCGAACAGATGCGAGATTTAGGCTACCGTTTCTATATCCAATATGTGCCGGAGGAAGAACAGCCCTTTCTTCTCGCATTGAACAAAGCCGGATTTGATTTCTACAACAATATCCCTGTCGATGAGCGCAAAGACTGGTACATATCATACGACTTTAATATTCTCAACAGCGGGCGCAAAATTCTCGTCAATCACAAGCTGACCCCGCTCGCCCTCACCTCCGACGGGCGGATATGGCTCGCCCTTTGTGTTGTTTCGGCTGCGACACATACCGATGCCGGACATATTGAGATGCACCGCGTTGGCTCGTCTGATTTCTTTGAGTACAATCTTACTACACGCCGCTGGGACAAACGGCAGATGCCAGTGCTGACCGACGGCGAAAAATCGGTGCTTACTTTATCCATACAAGGCTACACCATGTCGGAGATTGCCGACAAGATCTGCCTGTCACCCGACACAATCAAGAAATACCGTCAACGTATCTTCGAGAAACTTGATGTGCGCAATATCTCCGAGGCGATAGTTGCCGCCACCAACAACAAGTTACTCTAAATTACGGCAGAGATAGAATCGCGGAAAGTGCTTCACCTCACGACCAACAGCAATATTGGCGGCTATCCGTGCGCAGATATGGGCTGCAAGCCGTTGAGCGGATTCGTTGATTGCTCCGGCTCTTATCTTCGGCAACGCTTCACTGAGCCAATCGCATCCCTCCATATTCCAGAAAGCGCAATATCCCGATATGTATTCCGCTGCCCACCGGCGCAAATCCGTCTGTGCAAGCAATTCCCTGTCATCGCCGGGCATTATAACCATTGCCCCTGCACCGCTCACAAAATCAAAAGGATATATTATAGGTGCTGAAAACATTTCGTACACGAGGCGCGAACTTATGTTGCCGCTATATTCCGAGATTATATTTATGGTGGTGATATTCTTTTGACTGTCGGTGCCATTCTCAACAACTATATTTGAGAAACCAATATTTTTCAACTCGGATTTTAGATAGGATACAAATGTGCCTGTACCTATAACCATTATCCAGCATTCCTTGATAAGATTTCTTTCCTCGTTTGTCATGTCTGATATTTTCTTTCTACGAAATCGTCTTGCGACGATTACTTGATGCAAAATTAGAAATTGCCATATCGGTGTGCCATACCCAAAAGTGTATATTTTCGCCTCGGTCTGCATTTGTACACTTTTAGGTATGGCAAGGAATTTCCCATGACCGTAATTTTGCATCGGAAATCAATAAAACAATATTAAATGAGTAATTTTAGCATCCCAATTTTATTACTAATAACGATAGGAATAAAAGGATCTCAATATTTAATTCGCAATTATTCAAATAAGCGTAATTACATATTGGCATTGTTGAGCATTTCATTGATACTGATAGTAATAGCTGTAATAATAAAATCATCTAAGATATGAAACCAATAATCACATTCACCATCGCGCTGTTATGCGTTTTATGCGCATCTGCCGCCCCAACGAATAATCTTACGCCTTGGCAGAAAGCGGCCATTGCTACTCGTTTCGCGTCGGAAGTCAAATATAACTTCGCCGGATATGGTAAATTCTCTCAGAATTACGACAGTATCTGCCAAGCAGAACTGCCGGCTCTTGTAGGAACAGCATCAGATGAAGAATTTGGTCGTATGATTCAACTTTTTGCTAACCGACTTGGCGACGGACATACGAGCATCAGTTTTAATGCCGATGTTTCCTATGCTCCTATTCTGCAAAGAAGAATAGGCGACAAAGTATTTGTTACTGATATTTTCTCTGATGAATATACTGCGAAAGGAGTAAAACGCGGAACAGAAATCATTGCCATAAATGATATTCCCGTAATTGAATATGCCAACAAATATGTTGTGCCCTATATTGCTTCTTCTACACCGCAATGGTCATCCACATATCCATTTAACAGCATTAATCTTACAAAAGGCTATCGTGGAGAACCAATTAAACTGACTTTCCGCAATGGCAAAAGTAAATCGTTTGATATTACCGACAACAGACAGTCGTCGTGGGATGTGGCACAACTGGATATGTCTATAAAGTTTGAAACTCTATCGGATAATATCGGACTTTTGACAATTCCGAGCTTTCAAAAAGGTGATTTTGATCCGAATTTCTTCCTTGAACTTGCTGATACAATATTGGCATCCGATGGCTTGATAATTGATATTCGCAATAATACTGGGGGCAACAGTGGTTATGGTGAAGTCGTTATGAAACTGCTTGCAACAGACACAATCCCACAAGCAGCATGGCATACTCCTAAATATGAAGCTGCCTACGCATCATGGGGCAAACCGTGGAATAGCGAGGAAATAGCATCCGACTCCATTGTTCCTTTCCATTTCCAAATTCCGGATATTCCAAAATACAATAAACCAATTATTCTACTTGTTTCTGGCAATACATTTTCTGCCGCCGAAGATTTTACAGTTTTGTTCAAGAATGCAAAGCGCGGCTTGGTAATGGGAACTCCTACAGCCGGAAGTACAGGCAACCCGATAAGGTTTGATTTAGGTTGGGGTTATTGGGGGCGTATATGTACCCGCCATGAGAAATTATCCGACGGCACGGAATTTATCAGTGTCGGCATACAACCAGATATTATCGTTGAGGAAACTGATGATGTAATTTTTGGCAAAGATAATCTGATAGAGGCAGCTTTACAAAAATTGAAGAAATAGAGTTTTATACCAATCGAATAATTGTTGAGTAATTTTTATGAGATCACGAGCAAAATTTATAACCATAATATTCATTTCTGCCGTTCTTGCATTCAACGCAGATGCGAGAATGATAAAAAAAGCTCCTGTCGGAGAAATACCATTTGCCATAGCCGGGGATAGCCGTATATACATTACCGCATTTGTTAACGGCTCAGATTCACTCCGTTTTCTTGTAGATACAGGAGCATCATCAATAGTGCTCAATACAAATTCTCCGAAACTCAAAGGGCTAATCCATAATGGTGAGTTAGCCGATAATTTAGGCACTTCCGGCGAAAACAGCGTTGAATATAGCAACGACTTTAGTAGATGACAAAATTCAAATTTATGCTGTTAAACATCTAATTTTCAAGTGATTAAATTTGTAAAAGTCCCTAAAATTTAGTAATTTAAAGGAAAAGTTTGGTCGCTTTTTC
>JAETSI010000125.1 GCA_021769725.1 Oscillospiraceae bacterium
TGCATATTCTGCGAAATCGAAGTCGATTCCTCCTGCGCCAGACTGCCCATGATGGTGATCATCATTTCGTCGGTCATATTTGCGGTATCGATGTTCTCTTTTTCAAAGTATATCGTTACTATACCCCAGTTCTGAAATCTTTTCAAGCAGGATTCTGAAACATTCGCCCTGCGATATACCAAGCAAGTTGGGTACGTTTTCAGCGATAAAGTAACGGGGTCTTTTGGCTTCAAGGATTTGGATATAGTTGAAAAAGAGGTTTCCTCTATCGTCCTCAAAAGCGAGTCTGCGCCCCGCGACGCTGAAACTTTGGCAGCACGGGCCTCCAACGAGCAGATCAAAATCCGGCATACTTCCGTAATCGATTTTTGTGATGTCCTCATAGAAAATCTCCCCCTTTGTGTCATACAGCGCTCTGTAGGCTTTCTGTGCAAATCTGTCAATTTCACACCATCCGGCGCACTCAAACCCTCCGACTTTTTCAAAAGCGGAGCGGAATGCGCCGATTCCTGCAAACGCTTCAAAATATTTTATCATTTATCACCGTTCCTTTCCTTTTTGCAATAAAAAAACCGCTAAATGATCTCATTTAACGGCGATTTTGCAATATTTAATTGTTTTATTCGGAATCAGCTCCTATATGACTTTCGATCACAGCCATTATTTCATTCAATCGGCTTTCTCCTATACCCTTGATCTTGGATATATCTTCATGCAGCTTGTTGAAGTCGACTTCTGTGGCGTGTACGTCGTCTTTTCCTGTCTGATATATATTCTGAATGAAATTGTCCATTGTTTTACGATCCATTGATTTGCCGTGCGATAGCTAAGGCTATCTTTCTTGTATAAGGCTCGGTCAAGGAGCGGCTTATTCGGCATATCCATCTTCCTTTTGCTCTTTTATTCGTATAACTGGCGTTTGCTTCACTTTTTTACCGATTTTTACACGCTGCAAAGCGAATACCATATCGCTTGTGCGTTCAAAGTAACCGGTATTACATTTCCAGCTTATACCGCACTTACAATGCTGTAATCCGATAAACTGCTGTTTCATTTTTCTGCCGCAGTTCGGACAGATCTTACTGTTCTTACTCATGAATATATTCCTCTCAGAATTTTATCTTGTACATTATATCACATAAACCGCCGTATTTCAAGCTCTACATGGACATATCCATTTCTTCGGATTCTTCAATATCCTCCGTTTCCGTAATTTCCTCACACTCAATATTTTCCTCTGTTTGTTCGTGCTTGATCGTGTGAAATTTATCTTCATCGGGCAGAAGATTTAAAGTTCTGCCGTTATCCCACTTAACCATGATCGAGCCAATATCGTCGATTCCGATAATAGTTCCTTTGGTGCCGCTTTCCACAGGACATATATCCTCCATGTGGTCAAGACAAATCCGAGTGCCTTCGGGATACCTCTGTTTGAGCAGTTCTACTTTCTTTTCATTGTATACCATGCTTACCTCACATTGTCATACCCATATCGGATTCTTCGGTCATATCCGTATTCATATCTGTTCCAGCTGCGTATGTCTGCTTTTGGGGAAATGCAAAGGCTGTAAATATACATGCTGAAATCACAGCTAATAATTTTTTCATTGATATATCAACTCCTCATACAAAACAATTCTATCGGCACTGTTCTTGTGATTTCCAGACTGTCAGGTGTTACCGCACACTCGTAAGCAAGAATATGTACTCCTTTTTCAGCCGCATATCTCAGAGTATCGCCAAATTCCTTATGTGTCGCATCATTTGGGGTAAACACCTCTATTCCTGCCATCTGAATCACAAACAGCACATAACTATGATAACCATTTTCCATTGCCCTGACAAGTTCATTGATATGCTTTACTCCCCTCTCGGTAGGTGCATCCGGGAATGAAGCTATCCCTTCATTTTCAAGCGTTACACCCTTGACCTCAACAAAACCTTTTTCACCGTTTTTGTCCTCGATATAGAAATCAAAACGAGAATCGCCATATACTTTTTCCGGACGAATTATCGCAAGTTCCGACATATCAGGCAATTTTATACTGCCGTTTTCCAAGGCTTCTCCTGCGACTTTATTTGGAGCTTGGGAGTCCATATTTATCAATAGATCGCCTTTTCTGACTGCGATCAGGTCGTATAACAACTTGCGTTTTCCCTGTCGATAACTGAAATCTTCCAGATAAACAACAGAATCGGGAACTAGCAATTCATGGCATCGTCCTGTATTTTTAACGTGGACGGAAACTTCCTCTCCGTTCAGAAGAACCTGTGCAACAAAACGGTTTGGACGTGAAATAAACTTTGCAGGAACTATTTTTTCGTACTTCATAAGCTCTCCAAAAGCTGGCGGCAGCCATCCAAAATATCATTGTATGCAACATCAAATCTGTTCGTATACCAAGGGTCGGAAACGTCCCGATTATGTAATAGTTTTCGGACTTTATTATCAGGATCTCCGCCAAAAATCCGCATTGTATTTGTGACATTTCTGCTGTCCATGCAAAGAAATAAATCATAGTTGTCATAATCGGATTTTTTCAGTTGTACAGCTCTTTTCCCCTCGCAGGAAATGCCATGCTTTGCAAGTTCCGCTTTTGCAGGCGGATATACAAGATTGCCGATGCCGTTCCATATTTCCTCAGTACTTGTGGCACTGGATGTAACAATAAAATCCCTATCACGTCCGCATTTTTTTAGCATATCCTTAAAAATAAACTCCGCCATAGGACTGCGACAGATATTGCCGTGACAGACAAACATAATTTTTATCATACGATTTCACCCGTCATTCTCATCATAGTTTCATTACCATGCTCTTTCAGCCATAATTTCTGCTTTTCGTAATCAGGTAGAACCTTTGCGACCTCTTCCCAGAATTTCGGTGAGTGATTCATTTCTTTTCTGTGGCACAGCTCATGCACGACCACATAATCCAGCACATCCGGCGGCATCAGCATAAGCAGACAATTAAAGTTCAAATTTCCTTTGCTCGAACAGCTGCCCCATCTGCTTTTTTGATTGCGTATCGTAATACGTCCATAATTCACCCCAACTAATGGGGCAAAATAAGCGACTCGTTCCGGAATGACTTCCAATGCCTGATTTGCAAGCTCATGTATTTCTTCTATTGTCAAAGGTTTTATCTGTGACATTTGTTGCTGACGTTCCTTAACTGCCTGCACATGTTTCTCGATCCAGTCGGACTTTTGATGCAGAAAGTCTTTAATCTGAGCGTCTTTCATCTGCATAGGTACTTTCAGCTCAATGCTTCCGTCCAGCTTGATTTGCAGAGAAATCGTTCTTCTTTTGCTTTTGATGATTTTTATGTTTTCCATTGTTAGTTTAGTCCTGAATATAATCTTCATTTTCATTCAATGTCTGTAACTATGCTAACTTTAGCACTTACGCAATACCACATCTATAGTTTTCAGCAGCATCCTTTGGAGCAGGCTGTTCATCTATATATCAAATATATCACCTGTCGGCTCATCGTACATCAGCTCATCCGGATTGGCAGTTTCAATCCATTTCCTTGTCTCTTACAGTCCTATAGACGATTTGACATCAAATCCCTTGGATGCAATAAAAGTTATAGTAAACGACAAAAATAATTCTACGCTGGAGAGCAGAGAGAATGGAGCTGAGAATTAGGAACAATCCACTGTGAAAAAGCATTATCAAGAGTTAATTTAAGGGATGAAACAG
>JAETSI010000126.1 GCA_021769725.1 Oscillospiraceae bacterium
TCGGAAAACATTGCCTTGGCACTGACTATCAACAAGGTTCCCGCAGGCGAGATTGATGGGCGGGTGCGGGAAATGGCCGGAAAGCTGAATATCACGGATATTCTGGATAAATACCCCTATCAGGTGTCCGGCGGCCAGAAACAGCGGTGTGCCTGTGCCAGAGCTATTATCAACCAGCCTAAGCTGATCTTGGCGGACGAACCTACCGGCGCGTTAGACAGTCACTCGTCACAAGCCTTGCTCTCCACAATCCAGAGTATTAACGAAAGCCTTGACGCCACAATCCTGATGGTAACACACGACGCTTTTTCGGCAAGCTATGCCAATCGTATTCTCTTTTTAAGAGATGGTGCAATCTTCACGGAAATTCTCAAAGGCAGTGATTCTCGTAGGGTTTTCTTTGAAAAAATCTTGGATGTCCTTACCATGATGGGAGGGGGCGTGAATGATGTACGCTAAATTAGCACTTGAAAATGTAAAGAAATCTACAAAAGACTATTTGATATATATTGTCACTCTGACGGCGTGTATATCTATGTTTTATGCTTTCCTTTCCATTTCCAGCAATTATTATGATCCGAATATAGGAGCAGAATTTAATTTAGATATATTAGGTGATGGAATAAAATATGCGATTCTATTGATTACTGTATTGCTGATGTTCCTTATGCAGTATGTAAACCACTTTATGATACAACGGCGAAAAAGAGAATTTGCAGTTCAGAGTATTATTGGAATGGAGCAATCAACGATAGCTCGACTTTTCTTTGTAGAATCACTAATAATGGGAATTTTTTCGCTTATTGTGGGGATAGGATTAGGTGGTGTGTTTTCTCAATTCATTACTGCTATGTTGCTTCAAATGTATCATAAACCATTTGAATTTTCATTTATGCTTTTTCCAGATACAATCATTTTGACGATTCTATTTTTCTGCATATGTTTTGCGACAGTTGGTTTATCTCAAGTTCGCACGATACGAAAAATAAAGATAATTGATATGCTAAATGCAGATCGAAAAAATGATATATTGGGAACCCCCCACAAATGGATATACAAACTCTTTCCAGTAAATTTTGTCCTTTATCTGCTGATTACCTTTTATAATATTAGAACCCTATCTTACTACTTTAACGGAGAATTTGAACTGGTAATCAAAATATGGTCTGCAATCAGCATTATTGTACCAATTCTGATGTTGATTACGCATATAAGGGAAAGATTCAGAAGAAAAGAACAAAACACAGTAAAGCAGCTCTTTTTGATTGAATGTATTTGCCTGTTGGAACTGATTATTCTTTCCATATTGCCAGTTTTCAAAGTGTACCTTGCAATGCCGATGGATAAAGGTGCTTTTAATGTTTATATGGGATTTCTGTTTTGGTGTGTTGTATTTGGAGTGAGTGTATTTTTCGTTTTGTTTAGTAATTACTTGTTGGTTATCAAAGAACGCCAGAAGTATAAAGAAGAAAATCTGTTCTTTTTTGGACAACTGTTATCTAAATTAAAATCGAAAACACTTTCAATGACTTTGATTTGCCTCACACTTACATTGTCCATGGCATTGTTTTTTGTAACACCGCTCCTTGTTGGATGGGCACAAGGTTTTTTGGAAAAAAGAGTTCCTTTTGATATACAAATTTCATCGGACTACATTGGTATGCAGTCTGGTTATATCGGCATACAGTCCGAAAAAGAGCTGCCTGTAACGGATTATAGTTTTCTTGATTCTTTCATTGAAAAGAATATTTCTGTTCGTGATGATTGCTCTTTTAAGACATACTTTGTAAACAAAACTGACTTTTATAACCAACTGGAGAATAGCAGGAAAAATGCCCCACCCATCACAGCGATTTCTTTGTCCGACTATAACCATCTATTAAAGATGGCAGGTTATGATGAAATTTCTTTACGGGATCATGAATTTACAACCCAGTGGCTTTCAATAACGCCCCAAGATTCAATTTCGGAGTATCTTGAAGCTCACAAATCTATTAAAACTGATGGAGGCGATTTACAGCTTGCTGATATTTCTGCACATACAGTAGACTTAGGCGAAGATTTATATAATTTTCAAAGTGTGATATATATTGTACCAGATCACATTTGCAATAAACTGACATCAGCTAATACATTCCGGTATATGATGGCAGATAAAACAATTTCTTATGATATTGCTCAAGAATTAAAATCATACTTTGAAAATTCAAGTCTTACTGATTCGCTTGTAACTTATAACATTACCATGCGGACAATCGAGGTAAATGATAATTCTGCTATCATTTTCATTATGCAAACTGGATTGACATATAGCGCAATCATCTTGTTTGTAACCTGTTTTACTATCTTGGCTTTGCAGCAATTATCAGATTCCGGGAAATACAAATATCGTTTTCGGGTTCTAAGAAATATGGGCGTTGAAGAACCACATATACGAAAGTTGATTTTGAAACAATTAGCTGTATGGTTTGGTGTTCCGGTTATACTGGCTCTTATCTTGTCTGGCGCATTCCTTGTATTTTTGTTTGTAGGATTCCATATGCAGATTGCAGTGTATATCGGAGTACAGCGATTGGTACAGCAGCTTTTGATTGTGTTGGCTATTTTAGATGTCCTTTTAATAAGTTACTTTATTAGTACATGGGTCTTGTTTAATAAGTCTGCATCTGCCTGACCTTTTTGCATTTTACAATGACCTTATCAACAAAAGCGAGGAGGCGACGCAATGGAACTGACCCCAACATTGATTTTGAATCTGGCGCTGCTGATCGTCCCGCCCGTTGCCCTTGTGCTGGTGTTCCGGCAATGGCTGACCCGGCACATACGCTGGACGGTTGCCTTGACTGCTCTCTGTGATGTTCTCCTGTTTTGGGATGAACTGTTCTATTATGAGAGCTTCGGCCTGTTCGCTGTGCTGATTCTGGTGCAGTTGGCGGCCACTGGCGCAGCAGCGTCCCGCATTTACTACAAACAAAGAAAAGGTTGAATAGAAAATAGGTATTATCAATCAAAAATATCATTGGAGGTAACTTATGGAAAAAGAAACAATGGGAACTGTAATTTCAGTTACAAAACAATGGTGGTTAAAAGTGAATCGTAAACCTGTCCGCGCTCATGCTATGGATGGCGCAGCCTTTCCGCATACTATCAAGGTCAAATATACGATAGACGGTAAAGATTACATCTGCCGAAAATGGATTGGTGCAGGAAACAACGTTCCTGACAAGGGAACAACGATTAAAGTTACCTATTGGGAAGATAAGCCATCGAAAGCAAGAATTGAGCTCTAATCAATAAATTTATCAAAATATGGAGGTGATGATGTGATGGGACATTAGCTGTTTTTGATATTGAAGAATCCGGCAAGGAGATTGGTGAAAAGTTATTTCTGCTTCTTAACGAGGAACAAAAGAATGCTCTAATGCAATATATTTTGGAACAAGGAGTCAGTCATGGAACAGTATTCAATTCCTGTCACACTTTCTCCGCAGCAGAGAAGAATCCTCTTACAGAAATACAAGAAGGCGAGCTTTATCTATGTCTGGAACACCGCACTGTCAGGGTTAGGGAACGGATTATCAACTTGACAAGTAAGGAGTTTGATATA
>JAETSI010000127.1 GCA_021769725.1 Oscillospiraceae bacterium
ATGTTTGAATACAAATTGCACATTGACGAGTTTCTGAATTACTGTCGTTACCATAAAAAACTCAGTGAGAAAACTATCCGAGCGTATAAAATCGATTTGTCGCAGTATAATGCTTTCTCGGACGAGCTTTCGAAGCAGGCTTTGTGGGACTACATAGAACACCTCAACAAAAAGTATAAGCCTAAAACCGCCAAACGCAAGCTTGCAACGCTCAAAGCGTTTATTCACTTTCTGCTTTTGCAGGATCTTATCGACTTTAATCCGTTTGACAAACTGGAAACAACAATAAAAGAGCCTTTGCTGCTGCCCAGAACCATTCCTCTTGGAGTTATCGCAAAACTAATATCTTTTTCATATCAGCAAATTGTGTTTTCTAAAAGCGATTATCAGATTCGCTGTGCAGTTCGAAATACCGCAATTCTTGAATTGCTTTTTGCAACGGGAGCGAGAGTAGCTGAAATTTGTACTTTATGTTCGGATAATGTTGATCTGCTGGGAAATTCGGTCAAATTTTATGGTAAAGGTTCAAAGGAGCGCATTATTCCCATTGAAAATTTTGCAGTACTTAGCATTCTCAGAAAATATCATTCATTATTTGAAAAAGAGATTTCAGATTCGGGATATTTCTTTGTTAACAAGTTAGGCGGAAGAATGACCGAACAGTCGGTACGCAATATGATAAATACTTACTGCAAGCTCTGCGGAGTAGAAATGCACATAACGCCTCATATGTTCCGACATTCTTTTGCTACTCTTCTGCTTGAGGAGGACGTTGATATCCGTTACATACAGCGAATGCTGGGACATAGTTCAATAACTACAACTCAGATTTATACGCACGTTACGTCTGCAAAACAAAAAGAGATACTTAAAACCAAACACCCAAGGAATAAATTAAATATCGGTTAGGAGGAGATACGTTATAGCTTTATCTCAAATTATCGTCACAAGCCGCTATCTGAAAAGCGGCACACAGAAAAGCAAGAACAAGCGTAGAAACTATACAAAATACATTGCAACCCGTGAAACGGTTGAGATGCGTGACCAAAACACTATTGATAGAAATGATAACGCTACAAAAAATCAGCAAGAGCTTATAGATGATTTGCTTTCAGATTTTCCCGAAGCAAAAAGATACCTTGAGTATGAGGACTACACTGCGAACCCTACTGTAGAAAACGCTTCGGAGCTAATCAGTACGATCATTGAACGCAACGCCGACGTTATCGGTAACCGACAGAATTTTGTCGGTTACATGGCTATGCGCCCCGGCGTTCAGAAAAGAGGTTCGCACGGTTTGTTTAATGAAAAAGACGAACCGATCATTCTTGACAGAGCTGCAAACGAGATAGCAAATCACAAAGGCAATGTCTGGTCGCATATTGTTTCGCTTCGCCGTGAGGACGCAATTCGTCTCGGATATGATAATTCGGAGGTGTGGCGCGATCTTGTGAAAAGGCATATTTCCGATATTGCAAATGCTCAGCGTATACCCATTTGCAATCTGAAATGGTATGCCGCTTTTCATGACACCACTCATCATCCTCATATACATCTGCTTGTTTATTCAACAAATCCAAAGCAGGGATTTTTAACTACTAAGGGTATTGATCAGATACGTTCAGCTTTTGCAAACGACATATTCCATGACGATTTGCAGTCAATCTATCAGGAGCAGACGTTAAGCCGTGACGAATTGAAAGCTGTATCCAAAACAGAGTTTGAAAGTATCGTCAGAAAAATTCAGCAAGGTGGTTTTGATGATCCGCAGCTTGAAAGTTTGATTCAAAAACTTTATTCTCAATTACAGAATGTCAAAGGCAAAAAAGTGTATGGATATCTTCCGCCGGAGGTCAAGGAAACGGTTAACAATATATTTTCGGAGCTTGCAAAGGATAAGAATGTCCGTCAGCTTTATGAAAAATGGTGCAGCTTGGAGTGCTTGAAATACAAGACCTATACGCAAAAGGAAAAAGAACTGCCTGCACTTACCGACAATAAAGCTTTTCAGCCTGTGCGGAATATGATAATCAGAACCGTGCTTGATATGAATAGCCCTATAGTTAATGTAATAGTCGAAGAACCCGAACCTACAGAACAATTTGAGAATGATGACTCAGGCATAGGTATTCCACCGCAGTTCGATGAATCTGAACAATCTGAAAATGACAAAGTGATATTTTCAGATAACGATGATCTTACAGCTGAAGATTTCCTCTGGAACGATGAAAACTCAGTAACAGTTGACGTTGATGATACCCCGAAAAGCAAATACTATCTCAAATGGAGTACGGCATACAAAGAAGCTTGTAAGATAATTTACAACAAGCAATCAAAGCGCGATGACTTTCAAAAGGCGGAACAACTCTTGCTCTCTGAATCAAAGTTAGGAAATGTACTTGCAATTCACGATCTAGGAAAGCTGTACTCCGCAGAAAAGCATGGTACAAAGGATGAAGAAAAATCATATCAATACTATGCCGAGGCATTACAGGGATTTATGGAAACAGAACCCGATTCGGATTTTATGTTTCCCTATGAACCGAAATATAAGGGTCAAATCATGAAACCTGCAGATATGCGTTCTTACGTTTGGTATCGCATAGGCAAAATGTATTGCTATAGGTTGGGTACGGAGCAGGACTACAAACAGGCTTTTGATTGGTTTTTGAAATCAGCTCAGGAGGACAATAAATTTGCTCAGTACAGTCTCGCCAACCTATATTATTACGGCAACGGCGTGGAGAAAGATTTGTCGCAGGCATTTTTGTGGTATCAGAAATCATCTTCGCAGGGACAGCCTTATGCGTCGTATGCGATTGCTCAGATGTACAATAAGGGTGAATATATAAGTCAAAGTGAAGAAACTGCTCAAAGGTATTATAAGGACGCATTATCGGGTTTTCTTAAACTTGAAAGCAAGGATCAGGCTGACGATAACCAATATTACAAACTTGGTTCTATGTTTAAAAAGGGACTCGGTACAGATATCAATATGGATAAGGCTATAGATTACTTCAAACGCTCCGCAGAAATGAATAACAAAAATGGTCTATATGAGTACGGAAAGGATCTGCTGCTCGGTGAGCATATTCCTCAGGATATTGAAAAGGCGGTCAAATTACTTGAAAAAGCAATCGACCTGAAAAATATCAATGCAAAACGTTTTCTTGCATTTGAATATATTTCAGGCGAACATTTGGAACATGATATTGAAAAAGGACTCGCTATGCTTACTGAGTGTGCCGACAGCGGAGACACCTTTGCCTGTTACAAGCTCGGCAAGATATATTTCAAGGGCGAGATCGTATTGCAGAACTTGGATAAGGCAGAGAAATACTTGCTTTTAGCTAAGGATAACGAATACGCGCAGTACGCACTTGGCAAGCTGTATTTGCAAAAAGAGAAATATGATGTTCAAAAAGCGGTCGATTACTTTGAAAAATCTGTGGATAAAAATTATTGGTCAAGTTATCAACTCGGCAGGCTTTATCTTTTTGGAGCTGAGGGACTTGAAAAAGATAAGGAAAAGGCTATCCAATGGTTTACAAAGTCCGCAAACGAC
>JAETSI010000128.1 GCA_021769725.1 Oscillospiraceae bacterium
CTTATCCTAACTTTTATATTATTCCAACTAATCGTGCAATCGCCTGATATATAGACAGATTATCAGATAAAAGTTTGGATAATAATCAAAAGTTATTCGAGTTATTTTAATCCCAGTATTTCAGCTAAAGAATCTGATTTCTTCACCTTTTTCCACTTCTTTGCAATATTTTTTGCTACGTCATCTTCAAGAGTTGCCAGTGCTTTTGCTTTTTGAGCATTTGAAACAGCTACATAACTCTTGGTCGTTGTAGATATATTCTCATGCCCGAGCAGCTTTTGTATCATTAATACGTTTAGATCTTCTTCTAACCAATGTGTAGCTCTGGCAGAACGTAAATTGTGACAATGTATATTTTCCGGCATCTCTGAACACGTCGCATGAGCTAATCTGGCATAAATTTTCAAACGTTTATTAATAGCTTCGGGACTTAGTTTATGCCTATTGCCATTATAATTTGAATAAAACAAATATTCGTCTTTATTAGGTGTATCTCCGTGAAACATATGCACATACTGTCGAATTATTTTCACGACTTCTGGCAGTAGATATATATTGCGCAGTTTCGTACCTTTTCCCCATACCGTAATATAATTCTTGCCATCATGTTCGCCAATATGTAGGTCGTCAAGTTTTAGTGATAGTAATTCGTCGATACGTGTGGCTGTATTGTATAGCAGAGTAAATAAAGCAAAATATTGTCTTCCTGTTCTTGTTTTCAAATCAATAACGCCGAAAAAGGCTTTCATTGCCTTCTTCGTGATTTCAAGTATGCTTCGCTGCGGTTCTTTCATCCGTTTGACCGCTTTTGAATCATATTCGACGTTAATAAAGCGGATATCTTTGTGACTTAAATATTTTAGGAAGGATCGGAGGCATGCGAGTCGGTGATTACATGTTGAGTTACAGGATTTTCTTTTGGTCTTCAGCCAAAACATCCATTCATGTATAAATGCGATGCTAAAGCAGTCTGACGACATCGTTTCGCATGAAATACCTTTCTCAGATTCAAGAAAGTTGACATATAATGCAAGTGCGTCTGTATAAGCCTTTTGAGTGTGTATGCTACTCGACCTTTGTAGTGGTAGGTATGTTACTATCCATTCGTGAACGGCAGAAATAATAATAGTTGCCTCAGTTTTATTCTTCTTCATTCGTATAGTAGTCGGTTAAGTCAGGAAGTATTTCTGTTAGCCCCGAACCACTTAATTCATTAAGTTGGTCGGCAAAAAGAGGTACCAAGTTATAATAATAGGCAGTCGCTTTTATAGTAGTATGACCCATAGTGCGACTGAGATAAAGAAGTTTGTCAAACCATTCTGGGCCGACGTATTTCCACTTATTTATGTTTGTAACCGCATAATTACTCCTTAAATCGTAGATTCTTGCTTTGGCATCAGAAAACATCGTCCAAAGCCTGCTGAAATGATATGGCAGCCATGTTCTGCTGAAATGATCGCCGAACTCATTGGGGAAGAATGCTTTGCGATTAGGGATATATCGTGTGACAGCATCATCATATTGTCTAAGCAAATCCCATAAACTTGGGTGAAGGGCTATGCGATGCTGATTTATACCTTTTGACTTTGATATGTTTACTACTCCATCCTGTAAATCGACATCTTCACGAGTCAACAGCCTTGCTTCACAAGTACGCAATCCCGTGCTGTATAGAAAACGCAATATAACGGATAAAGTCATGCGACGTATACGGAATGCATAGCCTCTATAGTGTGTCATTTTTTCCATCAGATCTGCATTCTCAAATAGATTACGCAACTCATCTTGACTGAAAGCATGTGGTATGAACTTTTTCTTATCGTATGGTAGGTATTCCGGCAAGGGTAATTCCTCGTCGGAGGCTTTGTTTACATAGTGAAGAAATGAACGGATTGGAGCTATTCGCTTGTTAAAAGAAGCGGGGCATTCCGTTTCCCGTTTACTACACCACGATAAAATCATTTCTTCCGTAAGTTTACTTGTAATCGGATAATTAGCTGCGCAGTGGTTGTTAAAAAAGCGCAGGCATTGATGTGTTGTGTTACTCAATGCACCGGCAGTTCTCATGTGTACAATATATTTTTCCAACAGATCGGATGCCGCAGATATTTTTAAAGGTTGTTCTTCCGGATTTCTACGAATAGGTTGAATTTTACGGCTGTTCCGTAATGGCACGATTGTATGGATTCCCCGCGAATTTAAAAAGCGTATGAAATGATTAATAAATCCTATTTTGTTCTTTGGCTTTGTAGTTTTACGCACACCGTTGTTAATCCATTGTAGAAGCGAGTCTATCGTTACATTTGCATTATTCTGTCGGGCCCATGTTCTAAGAGATTTTGCGTTGTTGGTATAGCTTTTCCCGCCATCTGACTGTTCAAGATATAGTGAAACCAACTCTTCTAAATTTTTCATTATATAAACACCTCCTTTCTTACCGGGAACGAACTTATATCTAATCCGCATTCCCTTAAATGCACTAAATCTGCATCGATGTACGGATTTAATGATAAAGGAGAGGTGTGTCCGAGAATTTCACTGATTACATTTGTTGCTATTCCTGATTCAAGTAAACTCGATGCCAGATTGTGTCGGAATAAACGTACTCCCTTTTGACATCCATTTTGCCGAACCCCTATTTTCTCTAAAGCTCGTGTGACAATAACCCCGATAGATCTGATTTTTAATTGTTTTTTTATATCAAATGTATTCAAAAACAGATTACTCATTCCCATTTTATTCTGACGCTCATATTTGATGTAATCATAAATGGCATTACCCACTGTGGCTGTAAGAGGTAGACAAAGCGGTGCATCAGTCTTAGACTGCCGGATGTTCATTCTATCCGCTTTCCAATCAATGTTCGTCATCGACATTTTTGCAATGTCTGCACCTCGAATGCCTGTATGTATCAGTAGCGTCATAATAGCTTTGTCGCGAAGAGAAAGAAGCGTTCCTGTCGACAATTCTGATTTAATAATATCCAATTCGTCTTTATGTAGATATGGATAATTTTTTCTTGACCTTCTAATTGGTGGAACGGAATTTATTATACGTTTACACTCCGCCCATGTATCAAATTCCCGATTGCCTTTCAATACAGCCACAATATTGTTTTTGTAGGTGTGACCTCTGATTTGCCTCTCTCCGTCAAAGAAGAATTTTTGAATCATGGTAGTTGTTACATCATTCAAGGTTTTGGCTCCCTGATCTTGCAGGCACAACAAAAAAGCTGAACCATTGTTGGCTTCGGCCTGAATGGTTGTTTCCCTTTTGTCAGTCTTTGAAGCCGCGATTTTAAAATTGTCGATCACAGATCGAAATGCTGAGGAAAGTCTTTGATATGAAGACTTTCGTTCTGGATACTTTCTTTTTGTCATTACATTAAAATTAATTTTAGGAATACCAACATCTTACCTGTAATGTAATAAAAAAGAAAAATATTATCCAAACTTTTATCTGATAATCTGTCTATATATCAGGCGATTGCACGATTAGTTGGAATAATATAAAAGTTAGGATAAGTGAC
>JAETSI010000025.1 GCA_021769725.1 Oscillospiraceae bacterium
CATTACCATTGCCGCCGAACAGTACATTAACGCCATTTCTGCCAAGAAGAAGATCGTCTCCGTCTCCGCCATACATGAAGTCCATGTCCTTGCCGCCGGCAAGTGTGTCATTTCCATCTCCACCATAGAAGATATTGAATCCGTCTCCGGCTTCGAGGTAATCATCTGCATTTGTTCCTTCTATTACTTCACGATCTTCAATGCCGCCTTCAATCTGTGACTCTCTTTCAAATACGAAGTTATAGTTCAGCGGATTTGTGAGGAAATCAGGCATCGAAATTGTTTCACCTGTTTCCTTATTAGTCAGAACAAAGCCAAGTTTTGCGTCAATGGATATATCGTAATCATCAGCTGAAATTCCGTCGGTGAATACAAGCTTGTTGTTTCCCTCTGTGTCATGGATAATGTCATTTCCGTGATTATTCTCAAAGTAATAGGTATCGTCTCCATTACCACCGTTGAGTATATCATTTCCAGTCTCTCCACGAATAATATCATTTCCATCTCCAGCGTTAATGGTATCATCTCCATCTCCGCCATAGATGATATCATCTCCTCCTGCGGCATTGATGATATCATTGCCTGTTCCAGCCCAGATGAGTTCATGTGAGTTTGTTCCATTTAGTTTATCATCTGCATCAGAGCCCATGAGAAGTGAAACGTTGAGCATAACAGTGATTTCATCAGCACAATCTGAATAGTAATCCTTAAAATCATTCAGATAGCTTGTTCCAAAAGTTCTGTCATATGTATTAAGGAATGCGCTAACACTGAATATGATCTCATCTGTTTTAATTCCCAGCGAATGATAATTATCAATAACATCTTTGATACTTGAAAGATCAAGAATGATATTTCCTTCATCGTCAGGAATTTCTTCAATTAAGTCAACATAATTATTCACACTTATATAATCGTTAATGAGATTAAAGTACAACTCTTCAAAGTTAGCATAGACTCTATTCAGAATAGGTGCGGCATTAGAATTTGGAATAATACTGCCATCCACACCCATAAATGACTCTACTCCCATAACAGTTTCAAGGACATGAAGATTTCTTGCATCAACATTGCCGCCCCTTGAATTTTTGTCGATACCTTCTGCACCTGTGATGAAATAGAGAATTTCTCTTGTAAGTACTCTCTTTTCAACATAGTTATCAATAAATTGAAATGCATCAATCATTTGTTGCAATCTGCCTGTTTCATCTGCTTCAATTGCATGACTGAGACTATGCATATTACCAAATGATGTAAGATCATTATCAATACTACTTGTATTTATCTCCTGGGTATCGGATGAGTTCACTTTGAACCAATGTTCACTTATCTTGCTTGTTGAACCGTCTCTGAATTTAACTTCAGCCGACTCTGTAATGATAGTGCCTGTTTCGGTATCCCGCACATTCTCTGAATAATGATTTAAACTAATAGAAACAATGCCAAGTCCTTCAAGTGTAACCAGCTCATTCTGCGAATTGCCATCATGATTCTTATCAATCCATACACGAAGTTCTCTGAACTTTTCATCTTTCTCGTCAATAACACCGTCATTACTAGAATCAAATTCCTTTAGCACCTCAAAACCGGATGCAGACTGCAATCCATTTGAGAGGATAACCTGATCGCTGAAAAGTTCGCTTCCATTAGTAATATTTATATCACCATCACGATTGTATACAAGGAAGCCATCCTCTGTTCCGATCCACGCTGTCTTTTCTGCAAATCCGTTGTTATCAAGGTCAAAATAAACTCCGTCTGCTACGCTTTTCAAATCAATTCCAGGGGAGCCAAGATCAATAACCAGCGGATCACGAGGAGGCTGTGCCTTTGTTGCACCTTCATAGTCTGAAGTATTTTTTACAAAACTATTTTTTTTCATTTTATCCCACAGACTATTGTAGCCAAATTTTTCTACTATATTTCCAGAATCAATATCAGATTTAACAAAGCCAAGCACACCATTTATTTCTTCAAGTGTATAATGAGGAAGCTCATCATTAAAATTAAAACAAAATAAATCACCTGTGTTTTCATAATCAAGTATAGTAAGCATATCATTTGTTTGAGCAATTTTAAGAATTAAATCTTTCTTGTTTATACTTGATTTTGCAATGCTCACATCATCCATACATATATCATGAAAAATAATTGTGCTTATGTTGTAAGGATCATAAATCACATCATAGCCGTATCCTTTGCCAAATATATATGTATCATATCCCTCGCCGCCTGCAAGTTTATCATTTCCTGAGCCGCCATCAAGAATATCATCGCCCTTATCACCTCTGAGCTTATCGTCGCCCATACCGCCATAAAGAGTATCCTTATTATTACCACCATTGATAATGTCATCTCCACTATCGCCATAAATGGTATCATTGCCGTCCCCGCCATAAATTGTATCATTATTTGAGCCGCCAGAGATTTCATCGTTTCCGTATCCGCCGAAAATTATATCTTCACCTTGATCCCCCCAGATATAATCGTCGCCAGCGCCGCCATAAATTACATCATTGCCATTTCCGCCTGAAATATAATCAGTGTCGCCAAATCGAGTATCTATTCCGCTTTCATTATCTCCAAAAATAATATCCCTTCCATCTTCGCCTAGGAGAACATCTTCTCCATGACCGCCTTCGATATGATCATCACCCGTGCCACCGGATATGTAATCATCATCCATACCACCGTATAACTTATCAGAATCCTCTCCACCTTCAATAGTATCGTTACCGCTTCCGCCGTAAATCGTATCTTCACCATCGTCACCATAAAGGTGATCGTCTCCCACATTGCCTTCTATTATATCATTGTCACTTCCACCGTAGATATAGTCATTACCATCGTTTCCGTAAAGCTCATCATTTCCTGAACCACCGTAAATAATGTCATTGCCAGATCCGCCATATATTGTGTCACTTCCGTCTTGACCTAATATGTAATCGTCACCGTCTCCGCCAGCGATAAAATCATTTCCAGTTCCGCCATCTATGTAATCGTTTCCAGCTCCGCCGTTTATATCATCATCATAAATGTAACCAGCAATCCAGTCATCGCCATCGAGACCTTTTATTTTTAAACCTTTCTCTACATCGGTTTTTATAAATCCGTTTTCAATTATTCCAGAACTAAAATCCAAGAGGTCGTTCTGGTCCGACCCCTCAATCCAATGAGTAGTACCTTCAATAACTTTAATAATACCGCCTGGAGTATCACATACTTTATCAAATAGCAATATAACAGTTTGTTCACCAACAAAGCTTCCCAATATGCCAACTGCAGTTTTTAATAAAATATTTGTAACAGCTCCAACTAACGGATGAGCTGCAATTAGCGGTTCTGTAATAAGATCAATTACTGGAGATGTAGCAGAGACAGCATGTAGACCTCCAAGAAATCCCCCGGCATATGTTGTTACTTCCTTAGCAACCTCACGAGAGGTTATTTTTCCTTCCTCATAATCTCTTACTATATCAACTATAAATTTTGCTGTTTCATAAATGGAAACGACAGTTAAAGCTACATCTGTACCCTTTGCAAATTTTCTAAGATCATTTATTATACGGATTTTAGTTTGTGCTTTCTGAAGTACTTTTCCAATATCAGGTGCTGAGTATATATCTTTTTCATTTTTTGCAAATTCAAGAAAATCAGCAACTGTTGTGTTTTTTGCCTCTTTCATGATTATGCGGTCTTCTATAGTAAATGGCACATCAGTTTCTTTTAGCCAATCACCAACTTTAACCTCGGTAAGATCATACCCTTTGCTTTCAAAAAATTCTGCTTTTCTATAAAAATTAAGCAGTTCCTTATCACCGCTTTGGGCAACACATCCGTATTTGTTTCGCAAATCTGTATCGTTCATTATTCCTGTCTTTTTTATGATAGAAGCATCTGCACCTGTTGATGTCAAATAATCATATGAGCGACATGCATTTAAAAGTTCTTTTTCATTAATATCTACCCCATATTTTAATGTAAGTTCCTCATTAGTCATAAAATTAAGAGCCTTAATTTTATCTGCATCTCCACCATTCTCTAATATATAGTTATACTCCCTAAATTTATTAACTGTTGCTTTATCAACAGAATCAGGAAGAGAAAAAATACTATATATTTCAGTATCATTTAATAGTCCCAATTCTTCTCCATAAATAATATATGTAGTAGCAGTAGTGTTTCCAATCGATATATCAGGAAAGTCATCCATCTTTAATATAATACCACAAATCTTATCTTCTGAATTCAAATAGAATGTAGTATCTCTCATAAATACATCACTATATTCTTTTAAATCAATAGAAGAAAGTTTGCTTAAATTATCGACTGCAATAAAATTCGTTTTCAAAACTTCATCAACTGTTTTTCCCATCCACTGATCAGACATATAATGCGGAAGTTCTGTTAATATTCCAACCTTTTTATCAGCAGCATTTACATCTTTTCCAGCTACATATACAACTTTTTTTCCACTTTTTATCGCTTCGTCAGTTAAGTTTTGGGATATAAAATCATCCATTGCAAGAATCTCTGTTCCTTCAACTGCATATTGACTAATACGTTTATTTGTTGCATAGTCTTTTCCAGATAAAACTCGTTCTGCAACATATCTATCTCCGATGGTGTCTTTTATCGTTTCTTGAAAATCAATTTCCCAAAGTATTTTGCCTGCTTCAGTAGAAGTAATATAATAAAAATCAGGATTTTGTTTGCAAAAATCCTCCATTCCTTTCCAGATTCCCTCGCCATTACTATTATTTCCAGAATATAATATTAAATAGCTACCTGATTCTGGGATAAATGAAGTTTTATGTAATATCTCACTTTGTAAATCATTCACAAATTCAATCAAATCTGAATTTTTTAACACTCCTGAGGGAACATTTGGATGTTTGATTCGCCATTCTTTAACAAAGTTTTTTAATTCGTCTTTAATTTTTTTCTCACTATCTGATAATGCCATTTTTTATTCCTCCATCATTTCAGGTTCGCAATCTATTTTTACATTAATAGATTTTAAATATTCCGATCTACACCAACCTTTATTAACTAAAAAAGCCTCTTTAATCATTTTTAATACGTCATATTTGTAATTCCAAATATTTTTTGGAATAGAAATTTTTTCAATAACCCAACAAATATTTACACCAACATCGTAATTTCCACTCCCCGATTCGTACATTTCCATTCGTATTACATACTTATTCCACCATAAATCATAAAAATGTGGCACTTCACCAAGTCCACCACCAATATCAACTAAATATGCATTTTTTTCTCGATTAGCACTCCACTTTGTATAGCCCTCATTTAGTGTAAGCGCATCGCTGCCCCAACAGTTTTTCAAACCCATAGACTTGAAAAATTCATAATCCTTTTCTGGCACGACTTCATAAATAAATGCCATAATTAAAACCTCCTGTTTTTTAATTAATATTAAATTTCCAAAAATTCTCAAATCCTCAAACAATATAATTATATAACATTTATATGATAAAGTCAATAACTTATTAAACAAAAATTAAAAAAGTTTTCCTATCGGTTTTAGCAATAGAAAAACTATATTTCAGCCTGTCAAAAAAGTTCAGCCAGGCGCTGAACTTTTTTGACAGGCTGGTCCCACCCCCCATAAAGAATCAATTGTTTTTTTCCTGCAGGCGGATCAACAGAAATCTTATCAATTTCTGTCCCTAATTCTTTCATAAATTTCTGCGCCTTATCTAAATCACTTGAGTCAAGAAAACCATTTTTTAATTCCCACTCTTCTAAGAATGCTAACAAATCTGCCATCATTTTCTCCTTATATTGCTGCTTTTATATTACCGATATCAATCTTTTGGGCATATCCACCGCAAAGACTATTTGCATCTACTGTAAATGCATCTTTAATGATACTGATTATTTTATCTTGATCGTTTAATTCTTTAGGAATATATATTCCCTCAAAATACCATGTAAACTTAAAGCCATCAGTTACTTTGCCTTTACGTTGATAACGAGCAGTAATATTTATAACAGTATTATCAACTAATAAAGCATAATAATATGGTGGATATTCTTGATTAAGAGTATGCCCCTGACCGCCTAAACAAAACAGATAATAATTATTATCCCGATCAACTGACATTTCTCTTGGAATTATTGCCGAACCCGCCCCCCAAGGATTTTTTAAATTAAGGGACTCAAACAATTTTATATCTTTTTCATCCAATCGTTCATTTACAAAAGCCACAGTTAAAACCTCCTGTTTTTTAATTAATATTAAATTTCCAAAAGTTCTCAAATCATCAAACAATATAATTATATAACATTTAAATGATAAAGTCAATAACTTATTAAATAAAAATTAAAAAAGTTTTCCTATCGGTTTTAGCAATAGAAAAACTATATTTATTCTTATCTTAATTATACTTTCATCTGCACCTATTGATTCAAGATATTCATACATTGTAAATTTTGATTTTGCTATATCTTTAGCATTATCAGATAAATCATCCAAAAATGAATATTTAGCTTTTAAGTCTGATTCACTCAAAAATGTTTTTGTTTCTTTTAATGAGGTTTCAAATAAGGTTTCAGAATTTGGGCATTACGAACGGAACGCATAAAGGCGAACATTCGGGAGTTCTTGAAGAAGCTCCGAGAGCGATAATCAACCCATTCAAGAAAACTACCCGACAGAACGGCAGACGCATAAAAAATCCCAACGAACCGATGTTTACGATAACTGTCACGGACAGGCACGGAGTTGTTCACAGAGGGCGAATCCGTCGTCTCATGCCTGTTGAATGCTGGCGTTTGCAGGGCTATAGCAAGGCTCAGTTCAACAAAGTTGCGGCAACGGGAATGTCCGATGCGCAGCTATACAAGCAGGCAGGAAATTCCATTACGGTTAACGTGGTGGTGGAAATTGCAAGAACGGTCTTTCAAAGTTTGTGAATTATTTTCTATATAAAAAAAGCAGATTCAGGATTTTTTTCTCGAATCTGCTTTGAAATTTTCTTGAATTTCTTTTTGCGAGGGTTCAAATCCCGTAAGTATTAAAAAATCGCCAAAAAGCATCTACGGTTTTTACTATAAAATTTTTGCTCTCTGAATGCGAAAAATCCGCTATAAATAGCAGATTTTTCGGTGTACATCTTTTTTATTGTACCAATATGTCTTGTGACTATAAAATAGATGATATTAATTTTTCTTGATTTTATGATAATGCATAACATTATGTCTCTAATTTCATAATAAGCATATCACTTTCCAAACCTAAAAAACGTTCTGATATCAAATCTCGAAAACAATTAGAATAATATTGAAATAAAAAATTGTTGTATCTTTTGGCGTATTTCATACATTCTTCAATATGATTCGCCATTTCAGTAGCAGAAAGTTCATTTTGTAATGAACAAAAAAAGAACTCTAAAAATGCAACTAAATGATTATAATTGTGCTCTGTAATCTTATTTTTAATAGTATTGTATTCAATTTCAATTTTATCAATCTTAATTATTTTCTTTGCCAACTTACATAAAAATATTTTTAAGTCTAGTTCATCGCATACATAAATGGGCTTAGCATTATTCTTAATTTCAGATCGACCAATAGTATATGTTTCAAGTGCATGATCCCATTGATTATCCATAAAAAAACAATCACCGATATACATTTGAGTAAACATTACTCCTCGTATGTAGCCTTGTTCTCGTTTTAATCTCATTGACTCTTCAAAACAATTATTCGCATCATTTCTTTTTCCAATATGATAATAAACTAATCCCATACTTCCCAATAGTGGACTAATTTCACGCCATGATTTCATTGTTGTATGGATTTTAAGTGATTGTTGATAACTTTTTAATGCTTCAGGCCATTGATGCTTTAATCTAAGAATATTTCCACGAAACAGCAAAACATTGGCTATACCATATTTATAACCATATTGCTTATAAATTTTTTCAGATTTTTTTAGTTCTTCCTCTGCTTTCTCCCATTTTCCTATGTGAGTATAATTACGAGCAAGCTGTGTTCTAGCAACAGCTTCACCAAAAGAATCTTTTTGTTTGATAAAAATTTTCAAGCTTTCAACTAAGGAAGAAATTGCTTGTTCTTGTTTTCCCCACAAACGATAAATATCCCCTAATGATTTGCATGCCCAAGCTACACCAATAGGATCATTCTCACGTTTAGAATTATCTATACTTTTTAGTGCAAGTTGTTCCCCTTTCATATAAGTTCCTAATATTGCATATACTTCATTTAATCTTGCACTTACTTTTTTTCTTTTTCTTAATGAAAGTACTTTCCCATGCCTCATCAAATCTTCAAGTAATAATTTAACATCATTATAATGTCCCTGACCAAGATATAATTCAGCAAGAGTAAATATTCCGCATTCCAATGGAACAGAACGAGAAATACTTTTTGACTGTTCAATTATTTTTTTTAGAAAAACCTCAGCTTGTTCCCAATTGCCTGTAGTGTAGAGTATTTGTGCTTTTGAAAAATCATAATACAAATTACCCAATTCTGTTGTAAAATTACATTTTACTAATCCAGCATACAGAAATTCTTCAAAAATATCAAGTGGAATACCTTGAATTGAATCAACAAGAAATTTATCAATTATGTTAAGAGCGGTTAATTCATTATAATTAATACAGTGATACAAATATTCACATAACAATTTCACTTTTTCCAAAACATCATAAGTTGAACTGATACATTTACGATAATACGTACAAAAAAATCTGTTTTGCTCTTTGTATCTAGACATATTAAATCGTCTTTGACCATTAATTAAAAATCCAGATACTACATCATGAATAGCATATTTACCATCATCAAGTTTTCTGGTAAAAGAGTAATCTCTTATTTCTTTAAAAATGCCAATAATGTTTTTATTTGTAATTTTATTTTCTTTATCATGATAAGCAAAATAAGACGATAACATATCAAATGTGAAAAAATTTGCAGAAGCACAGACATATATAGCTTCTTTTAGATTTTCATCAGTAATATGATCAAGAAATCTACCAACCACCTGTTCCCCAATTCTTTCTTGATTAAAATTCTCAGATGTACTTATTTCGTTTAATCCCTGTGTATCTCCAATAAAATCAACAATAAGAGCGAGTGCCCAAGGCAAACGTCCTGTAAAATTAATAATCCAATTAATACGATTCTTGTCTTTTATATTTTTAGAAATTAGATATTCCTCTGCTTCTTCAGGTGTAAATACATCGACTGGAATAGAATTAATCATATTTGAAATATCACTCCAAAGCATTTCGTTTGTAATTTTCTCCCTTCCGCAGATAAATACTATAATTTTATTGCTTAAATTAGGTATTATTTCATGTCTCAACCATTGGGATACGGTTGTTGGAGCTTTTTCAAATGTATCAAACCCAAGAATAAGTGACTCATCATTTTCTGCAAGTTTATTTACACCTTCAATAAATGCACTTACTAATTTTTGTTTATATTTTAAGATAATTTGAATATCAGAACTTTTTAGTCCAGATTGGTTAAGTGCTGTAATACAATCTTGACTTCGATGTTCGTTCATTTTTGCAATAGCAAGTCCAATACCAGCCTTCGCAATAGTACCAACTATTTTTCCAGCAACACATCCAACTGATGAAAGAACTCCTGATAAAACAGTACTTGTGGAGTCTGTTACAATTGAACTACCAATCGATTCACCTACATGCTCTCCAACATCTATAGCACTTTCCGAAACTGGTTCGAATAATAATTTTTTTAATGCATTACCATTTTTCTTATCTATTTGTTTTAGGAGTTTTTCTTCAACCTTTGACATTTCTTTCTGAACTGCATTATAACATTTAAAGGCAGCAGGTGAGTTAACGCTTGCTTTCATGAGTGATTCATATAGAGAATTTATTATACTATAAACATCAAGACCATTGGTTTTAAAATCGACTGAAGCAGATGGCGTACCATTAGATTCTAATTCACACTTAACATATTCCAAAATTGAGGTTTTACCAATTCCACCAATCCCAAATAAATTTATAATAGATCGTCCACCGCCTGCTATAACTGATTCGATAGTTTTATTTATTATATCAAGAATTCCTTCTCTTCCAACAAAATTCTGATAGTCAAGCCATTCAACATAATCTGAATTTTTAATTATATTTGAACACATTTATTAATATCTCCTCTCAGCAAACGTAGTAAGCGGCACAAGTTTTAAAAGCTTGTACCGCTTTAAATGATATCATTTGATAACAGGCAATCCTCTAAGTGAATCCTGAATCTCTTGTGAAGCCTGCGGTGCAAAAATATACAATTGCAGCAATGGCTCGTCAGACGTGTTTGCGTGGCAATGTACAACATCGGGTGGGATTAAAATGCAATCACCAGCTTCGAGAATGTAAGATGTTCCATCTTCAAGTTGACATTCTCCAGTACCAGAAACCATGTAGATAACCTCCTCAAATGGCCTAGAATGCATAGATGTTGCACTTTTGGCTGGAATAGAAACAGTTCCTACATCAAGATTTTTTGCCCCCTCGATTTTATCAAGTAAAATCTGAAGTGTCAATCCATTACCAAAATCTCTGATTTCAATTTGTTCTTTCTTCATGAGCTTTACATCCATTGTAATTTCCTCCTAAAATTTTATTATTAGAGATCAAGTTTGATCTTCTAAACCTTTTTAATAATCCAATGAACATATTCGCTATATTTATTTGGATCAATTTCTATTAACTTATATAATTTATCAATTTCATCAGGTGAATATCTACTTAAATCCTTCAAATCGCCTTTTTTGAATATGACTTCAGCGCCTTTTACTTTATCAAGAACTTTTGTTTCAAAATCACTGTTGTAATTATAAAATTGTAAGTGCATACCTTCTCCTGGTTTCATATGTAGCAATTCTGGCGAAACAATACCCCTATTAAAATCTTCTCTAATTTTGTAATTTACAGCATTTGGAAGTGTTATTATAAGTTTGCCACCAGTTTTGACTACCCTCAGCATTTCTTTAACGCAATGTATTGGATCAAGTAAATGTTCGATACAACATAATGCAGTAGCGTAATCAAAAGTTTCACTTTCAAATGGGAATTTATCATCAGAAATATCACAATAAGATGAATTAACGCCTTTTTTTAAAGATGCTTCAAGTGCAATTTGAGCACAATCAACCCCAAAAACGGTACACCCCTTTTTTTCGATTAAATTTTGTCCAAAAATACCATCACCGCATGCAACATCAAGTACAATTGAACCATTATCAATGTTTTTCATGGCAAAATTCCAACGTGTTCGAGACTTTCTATCATAAGTACCATCCTTAATTCCAGCAAGTTTTATTTTCCATTCGTTATTATTGTAATTTGCAGTTTGCTTTGACATATGCATATCTCCTTTTTAATTATTTTTTCAATTTATATTGAGATTTTTCTATATTTAATAAACATAGAACTTTATATACTATTAACATACTGCGGGTTATTGTCTCCTTACATTGCGTTGAAATGCTCATGCGAAAAATATTTTAATACCTATTTTCCTCATAAGCTGTGTTGTAAAAGATAATATACAATTATCACCGATTGGCACACTTGTATTATTATAATTATACATTAATCCGCTGCATTTTTCAATAAAATTAGAGCAATTTATACAAATTCATCTAAATTTCTATGTGTTGCACAACGCAGTTAAATCGAATTTGTATATTTTAACATAATAGTATATTTTTTACGACATATTTCGACATAAACATACAGACAGCGGACTGAAATATCAAGCCGCTATCCATACGCCTCATATTAACTTCTATTCTTCGTCGATGATTCTGTGATACTCCTTCTCCTCGCAGTCGATGTAATCTTTTGCAAATTGTTCAGCTTCTTCAAGACTGTCTTTTAGCAGTTCAAAATCCACCGCTGCCGAAAAAACATCGATCTCAATCTTTTCGGATTCATCCGCAAAAACTTCAATAGTAAATCCGTTACAGCGAATATCATTTCCGTCCTTGTCCTCCCGATGCAAATCAGTATCGGGAGTTATTTTTACATAAAATCCTTTGTATCTCATAGCTGTAAGCCTCCTAAAATTTCATCTGCATATCATCATCAAGATCGTAATCTTCAAATTCGTCACTTACGGAATGTTCAAGGAACAGCGAGTTCTCCAAAGCAGTTTGAATGTATTTTTCGTCAAGACCATTTTCTTTGTATCCCTGCAAAATTATGTTGTAATACATTTGACTCGGCGGAGAAAGCTCCCCATAATTCATCAGATAAACAATACCCTTTACTTCTTTTCCATTCAGTTCAAAGGTCATCTCTTCCTGTCTGTAAAGCCTCGGGTATCATTGCGATAGGTAAGGTTTTGAAGTAATCTCCGCCTTTTCCCCCGCTTAGCACCGTGCATGCGACTTTCACCGCACACGGCGCCCCATCGGTATTACAAATTCGTTAGATTAGTAGCTGAGATTTATCAGGTTTAACTTTGTTAAGATATGCCTGAATGGTTTCAGATTTAACAGCGTGAATCAGCATATGAACATCTTTATGCAAGATAACAAGGTTTTTGTATTCGTCCGTACCGCCCTGACTTGTTGGCTTTTTATGATGACAATGGATTTCATCAATCCAAAGTATTCTGCCTGTAACGGCACATTTTCCGTACTGAGCGGCGTAAAGTGAAATTCTGTTGTCCAAATATTCAATGCTTCTGTTGGGAATTACTTCTTTTGCAATCATATGAAGTACTGTCATAACACTTTCATCAAATTTAAGACTTTTATGAATTTCTTCTCTGCCTTCTGTTGTATACTTGCATATCTTTCGCTTTTTGTACATCGGATTTCGTGTTTGAATATATCCTATCGGACAAATCGGTTCTTGGTGCATATATCGTACCATTCGGCTTTTTCCATAATTTTTCAGAATGACATTTCTTTGAATAAATCCGTTCTTCTTCAGCTGTCCTCTGAGTTGATGATACATGACCGTATAAACTGAAAACTGTATTTTCATGCAGTCAAGGCTGATATTTGTTGCGTATCTGTAGTAATTGTGTATACCCATGACCATTGAATTATACTGCTTTATCCGCAATATTTCATCGTTTTTAGTTTCGCCATGAGCTATTTCCCTTACTTGTTCTTTCAACTTTTCAGTTACTCGCTTTACGGCTTTATCAGTCATATGCGACCTGACTACGAATTTTTTTCCTTTACGAACCGCTTTCAGCTTGAATCCTAAAAATTCAGAGTAACGCTTTTTGAGATTCACAACCTTAGATTTTTCTTCACTGACTTCCAGCTTCAATCTACCTTTCAGCCACTGTTTAACAGCAATAAAAATTTTATCTGCGTCGCTTCGCTTGCGACAAAAAATTTTAAAATCGTCTGCATATCTTACAATGTACATTTCCTTTAATCCGCTTTTTCTGAGAGCATTAAATACTCCGCTTTTATTAAAAGAACCATTGCTGTTTATACCAATGTAGTAATTTCTTTGAGTTGGCATTGTTTCCCACTGACTGCTTATCCACCAATCCAGTTCGTTCAGAACGATATTGGCTAACAGCGGCGATAAAATACCGCCTTGCGGAGTGCCTTTTGTTGGAAAAACTTTATTGCCATCGGGCAGTATTATTGGTGCTTTCAACATTTCCTTGATTATGCAGATTAGTTGTTTATCCCGTATTCCCATTGCCCACATCTGACGTAGCAGCTTTGAATGATTCACATTGTCGAAGAAACCCTTGATGTCAACATCCACGACAAAATAAAGATGCTGCCTGTGAATCATTTTATAGCATTGTGCCAGTGCGTGTTCTGCCGACCTGTTTGGTCTGAAACCGTTGCTTCGCTCATGAAACTTTGCTTCACAAATCGGTTCTAAAACCTGTAAAATACATTGCTGTACAAGTCTGTCAACTATTGTTGGTATTCCCAGTGGTCTGGTCTTACCATTGGGCTTTGGGATTTCTACTCGCCTGACAGGTTTGGGCTTATAGAATTGAAATTTTCTCTGAATTATCTCAACCAACTTTTCAAAGGACAATTTTTCAATATCTTTGATATTCAGATTATCCGTACCGCTTGTATAACTGCCTGAATTTCTTTTGATATTCCTGTATGCAAGCCGTATATTTTCCTCACTTGAAATTATCTCCATGAGTTTTGTGAAAACTTCACCTTGTTTGCTTTTGGCATACAAATTATCAAAGCATTCCTGCAAGTCGTAATATTCCAGATGTCTTAGTTTTTTTTGCTTTGTCATAGGCAACTCCCCCTTTCAGGTTTGTTTTTCTCGGATAACTCCTAAGTCTTACTCGAAGCTATGATTTTAATACCTATAACTAATTTTGTAATATCGACTTGTGGCTGTCCCTCCGCTTTCCATTACAGAAAACATCATCGGTAATGCCACGACTTTGCCCACAGTCAAAACAGCTTATTGTTCTTCGTCTGTACCGCAATAATGCGTACTGTAGGCTGCCACGTTCCGATAATCCTATCTTTGCATACGTACTTAGGTGTCCTGCTGTAAGCCTGACAGCTTGGCAGTGCCTATAACACTGCAAGGTATTTCATAACGAAGATTCTTACTTTACCTCACCGTCCCTGCGCTTTGGCAGTCTGCACATTTCTATGCAGTCATCGTTTTAGACCCGTACTTTCGCAGATTCGTCAGATATTTCTATCATTCTCACCATATACATTTTATAGACCCCCGACCTATAGGATACACCATTCACCTCTGAACAGCTTTCGTTCTGTTTACACAATTTACGGTATCTCTCAGCCGACTTCACCGAGCTTCTGACAAAATCGGTTTCCCAATAATGCCAGTCGGAGTATCAGGGGCGGCGTTTCAAGGCGTTACTCCATCATTCCACCTCTCGGATTATCAGTTCTCCTAATAAAGAAAACTTTTCACGTTCTTTTATTAGTGCCTAATCTTTTCAATTAGGAACGTGTCGCACCGAATGCGGACAACGATATGCCATTTGTTCCAGATTGATATTACTGCCATAGGCAATGTATAACTGTTTTTTACTCATTCTTGTCCTCCTATCACATAGACATTTCCATGCCCATTTCTTCATCTTCTTCAATGTTCTCACATTCGCTCTCTGGCGGCTCGAAGTTTTCATCGGGTGTTATCTCGTTTTCTTCTGAAACTGCCGACACAGGCTCGACACGCTGCTCACGGACGGCGATACGCTCCTGCTTTAAACGCTCTCGTTGTGCAATGGCGTCCTCCTGATGAAGCCACGCAATATTACCTTCGAGGTGAGAAAGCAAGTGCTTGCGACAGTTTTTGAATTCTTGCCCGTTCAAACCAATTCGGATAAGCCATGTACGGAATGTATAGCGAGGATTTTCACTCTGCGTTACACGGGGACTTGCGGACTTCTGGGTAAGAGCCTGATTGCTGACCGCCAGAACCAGTGAAATATATGCCCTGAGTACGCCTGCGTTCAGGCAGCTGTTGAAAGCTCTCACTTCGATATTGTTGTCGGTAAACACCGGATGTATATTCAAACATCGATACCGAGACGGATCGTAATGTGAGTGATACTCACGGTCATCGCCGTACCATAGCCTTTTTATCGTCTGCAAATCAGTTGGTTTTCTTCGGTTAAGTTCTTCAAGAAAACGCTTGTCCACTTTTCTGCAATAATGCTGCTCACGATCCGAATTTACTTGCAATGCCTGATAGAGCATATCCTCCTTACTCGCAAAAATATTTACCAGATTCCTAAGTTTTTGTGCGTCGTACGGAGTAAAATCAATATGAATATGGATTCCCGTTGTTTCATTGCAAACGCCTCCGCTTCGACGAATAGAGCGAACCACTTCCTGAAGCGTCGCCATATCCTCATATTCCAGAATAGGAGTCACAAGCTCCACAGAATACAGCTTAGAAGCCGGATTCCCGTTTTTATTCGTACATCTGATACTTGCGTCGGACATGATTTTCCAACGCCTGCCCTGACTATCGTAAACATCATATCTGTCATAGCTGCCGCCGAAATGCTCGACAGAACCTCCTAAAACCTTTGCGACCGCTTTTGCCGCTGCCAACCTTGTTAAGCCTGTACATTCTACTTCTACGCCGAATCGCTGAGTTTTTATCCCCTCAAAATTGCCTGCCAAATAATCGCCTCCCAACAAAAACAGCCTACAGATTTCTCTGCAAGCTGTAAATTTTAATCGTTATTCAATTTCTGCTTTGACCTCATATCCACCTTTGAAAATAACCAATATTTCAGTTTTACTAAGAACTTTTACGCACTCGATCAGTTTTCGTATAAGCACATTATCGAACGTTTCCAGCTCGAATTTCTCATGCTCTATCATATCCATAATTTTATCCAGCTTGGCTTGAGTTTCAGCGGAAGTTTTATTCTGTGATTTCAGCATCGTAAGTCGTTCGCTTAGCTGATGTTCTTCTTGGTATAACTTTGCAAATCCGCTGTCAAGCTTGTCCTCGTCGCAGCCGCCCGAAGCTATCAATCCGACTAAATCGTTTCTCGCTTGGTCGATCTCGTTTAATCTTTTTTCTACAGAGAGGATTTCTTCCTGTCCCTGACATTCGAGAACCGAACCGATATTAGATTTGAGAATCCTTGCAATGTCATTACGGCATGAATAATAGTTGTTAATAGCATGGATTATAGCCTTGTGAAGCTGTTCCTCCTTTATCGTGGGAGAGTCGGGACAATACTTCTTTCCATGCTCCAATCGACTGATACACCGCCATACAATTTGCTTTTTGCCTCTTGCTGCCCATGTAGTCCTGCGATACGGTGTGCCGCATTTTCCGCAGATAAGCAATTCGGTAAGAGCGTACTTCCCGCTGTATTTTCCTTGTTCCGTGACTGTTTTATCCGAAATCTTTCGTTTGGAACCCCGCCTTGCAAGCTCCTGCTGAACTCGATTGTAAGTGTCACGATCAACTATCGGATCATGGTGGTTAGTAACCAGATACATCGGACGCTCGCCGTGATTCTTTATAACCTTGTGAGTGATACAATCGGAAGTAAAAGTCTTTTGCAGGAGTGTATCGCCTACATATTTTTCATTTTTCAGAATACTTTGTATATGCGACACATTCCAGATTTTCTTACCTGTGGAAGTTAGAAACTCCTGGCTTTCAAGGACTTTTTTAATATTACTCAAACTGTATCCGTCAAGGAACAGCGTGTAGATCAGTCTTACGATCTCCGCTTCTTTGGGAACTATTTCAGGCTTACCGTCCGCACTCTTTTTGTAGCCAAGCAGATATTTATACTGGAATGATACCTTGCCCTCACGGTAGGCTTTTTCTTTACCCCAGCTTACATTTTTACTTATTGACTCTGATTCTGCCTGAGCGAATGAGCCGTACAAGGAAATCATAAATTCGCTTGTCATAGTAAGCGTATTGATATTCTCTTTTTCAAAAATAACTCCGATTCCCAAGTCTTTAAGCTGTCTTACATATTCAAGGCAATCCACGGTATTTCTTGCGAAGCGGCTTATGGATTTTGTGATCACAAGGTCGATTTTCTTGTTTCTGCACATACGAATCATGCGGTTGAATTCTGTGCGCTTTTTTGTCTGAGTTCCGCTGATACCTTCGTCTGCAAAAATTCCGGCAAGCGTCCATTCTTTCTTTTTGTTTATAAGATCGGTGTAATATGCGATCTGAACCTGATAGCTGTTCTGCTGTTCCTCCTGCTCGGTTGACACTCGACAGTAAGCGGCAACCCTTAGTTGATGATATTTATCACGATTATCAGCTATCTGCATTTTCGCAGGAATTATCGTTACATTCAACGCTGTACTCATTTTCATTCATCCTCTCTGTAGTATTTTTTATGGTCACTCCGTTGATAAACTCAACCTCTATGATGCAAAAATGGCTTATCCAAATTCGTGCAACACACGCTTTGAATAAGCCAATATCGAGCGTATTTAATTGTTCGTGACCTTTAAGCAATTCCTTGATCTCGTTTGTTTTCTGCGGACTGTCATTGTAAGTGCAGCAGTCGTATTTCATTTCTGCAAGCTTGAAAATTTCGGCTTTTATTCTGTCAAAATCCACTTGCGGAGAATCGATCATACGGTTGATTTCATTCTGCTGCCTAACAATATCGGCTGTAGGAGAATATGTGCTTATCTCGCCGCCGGATTCCAACAAACTCGGATTAACTATTGCAGAGTTTAGAACATTAAGCACTGCTCCGATTATCATTTGATCTGTCATCCTATATTCAAACTTGTAACAATCGGGATTTCTGCAATCCCAATGCTCATACTTTGAATTGCCTCCGATTCTTGAAAGTCTGTGACCGCACTCGGTACAGTATATAACCTTTCTGATTTCCTGCAAATCTTCTGAAATCAAATTAAGTGTGGTTGCTTTCCGCATCCGCTTTTCATTTGCTCGTCTGAAAATATCTTCATCAATTATCTGCGGATATTTGTCTGTACCCAGGTACTTCTCATTTTCGATTATCCGCTTGACCATGTTCTTGTTCCAATGTTCTGAATCTTCGGAATATCGTATTTCCTCAGATTCCATCTGCTTTGCGATTTGCAGTAAGCTGCTGCCGTTCAGATATTCACTGAAAATTGTTGACACTGCATAAATCTCTTTCGGTTCGGTAGTTATTTCGCCGTTTTTCATGCAGTAGCCAAACGGGATTGTACGATTCTTTGCCATGACGTTGCCTCCTTTCAGACTACAAGAATATCACATTTTTCCCTGAAAAGCTATTACCAATAGCAACAAAAAAATGCCTTGCAATTTTACCTGCAAAGCATTTAGATTCAGTTATAACAACTTTTCATAATCTCGTCCGGAATACACAACTCTCGCTATCGTTACAAGCTTTTTATCTTCGTCTATCCAGTAAAACATAATATAATTATGAACTATAAGCTTACGATACTCATGCTTCAAAGGCTTGACCGGAATATACATCGGACACTTATACGGCATATTTGCCAAATCTTCGGCAGATTCAACCATTTTCTCCGCAAGTCTTTCAGCGGCATCCGGATTTGCAAGCTTTACGCCAATATATTTTGCAATATCGACCATATCGCGTCTGGCAATCGGTAAATATTCAATCGTATACATTATTCTCCTCTCGCCGCCGCTTTCATTGCGCTGAGAACATCCTTTGAAGAAAAACGTTCTCCGGTTTCCTCGGCTTCTCTTTCAGCTTCTGCAAGCTTGAAATACACGTCGCTTTCAAACTGCATTTTCTCAAAAGCCTCCATACTCATGACAACCATATCACCGTAACCGTTTTTGGTAAGGAAAACGGGTTGTGCTGTTTCATGAACGGTTTTTGAAATATCCGCAAAATTGTTTCTTAAATCCGAAACGGGTCTTATCATATTCATGTCCATGATCATCGCCTCCTAAATATATTTTATCATAATTATGCTAAATTGTCAATGCGTTTTATATATTTTCTTTAAACTTTAATCCGCCGATCAAATGAAACTCCAACTCATGTTGATCTATAACCACAATCTTCTCAACTATACTCTCAAATGCCGATTCTTCAAACTCTGCCATAGGATTTTCCCTCTTTTCAAAGAAATCAATTAGCATATCTATCTGATCAAGGGTGTCATTCTCGTCATCGAAGTGTGTGAGCTTTTTTAGCTCCGATTGAAAATTATTGATTTTAGCCGTTAGCTCCGTAGTCTGCTCAATGTATTTAGCCTCGTCAAGAAATCCCTTTGTTTTCAGTCTTGCAAGTACATGAGTTTGTTCCCGAAGCTTAGCGATTTCTTTGTGGATATCCATTACCTGAGTTTTGCCGCTGAACTTTTTCAGCTTTAGATCCTGCAATGCTGTTTGAAATGGTATAAGGACAGTTTTATAATTGTACCACAGCTTATTGCACAATCTGACAAACGCCGAATATATCTCATTTTCAGGTATATTTCCGTTTTCACAGTTCGATGCTTTAACGTCATGTTTTCGGCAAACCCAATATACACTGTTTTTTCGACTTTTGCGCTTATATGTCGCTCCGCATTTACCGCAGTAAATTTTTCCGGACAATGCATATTCATTGCTTACAAAATCCCTATGCCGGGATAAAAGCAACGTCTGCACCATATAAAAAACATCCTTATCAACAATAGGCGGATTTACATTTTGGGCATAGTATTTCTGTTTTTCTCCGTAGTTCCTTTTCTTAATATGAGGAAGGCTCTCAGTTACATAGCTTTGCTGATATACTGCATTTCCTATATACCTTTCATTTTTCAGCACATATTTCACATTATCTGCTTTCCACAAAACCGACTGTTTGCTGCTTGGTATATTCATGCTGTTAAGCTTTTCTGCAATTGCCTGGAAACCGTATCCGTTTACATACCATTCAAACATTTGGCGAACGATAGCAGCCTGATTTTCATCAACATCCAAATCACCGTTTGCCTTTTTAAATCCAAATGGCGGAGTTGCATTTTTATACGTCCCATTTTGCATACGCTTTTGAACAGACCACCGCATATTCTGTGAAATCGAAGTGGATTCCTCCTGCGCCAGACCGCCCATGATAGTTATCATCATTTCATCGGTCATATTCGCAGTATCGATATTCTCTTTTTCAAAAAATATTGTAATTCCAAGCGATTTAAGTTCTCTGACATTTTTAAGACAGTCCTTGGTATTTCGGGCAAATCGGCTTATTGATTTAGTGTAAATCCTATCGATCTTACCTTTTCGACAGTCCTTTATCATCCGCTGAAACTCGTCACGCTTATCCTCACGGGTTCCTGTGATACCCTCGTCGGCATATATGTCAATGAGTTCTTCAGTTTTCGAATTCTCAAAGACCTGGCTGTAGTACCTTGTCTGTGCCATAAAGGAATTGAGCTGATCCTCAGAATCGCTTGATACTCGACAATAGGCGGCACAACGGATTTTTTTATTTTGTTCTTCGGTGATTGTCGGCTGTATCACCGTTACTGTCGGCATATTCTCACTCTCCTTTCAACCAACAAGGATACCACAAATTTTTCTGAAATGGTATCACCAAACCCAATAAATTTATTCTTCCGAACCTGTGTAGTTTTCACGTTTGTCTGCTTGTCCGGCTGCTGTGCAGAGAGCCATTGTAAATACTCCGGCTGTACCGCCTATGATTAATCCGATAATAAATCCTAACATTTATCCTCCCTAAGCTGCGTCTTTTGACGATGCAAATTCTTTGTAAATATCTTCTGTATTTCTGCTGTTGAAATTCTGTTTTTCGGCAGTTTCAAGAATTTTGTCAAGCTTATCCGCAAATGCTCTTGCCATAAAATCGTTATATTCTGCCTGTCCGAATTTAGTCATCAAAATCCACTCCTATACTTATTTTCATCGCTTTTTCTACTTTTTCCATAAGTTCAAAATCAACTGAACCTACGTAACTTTTCAGTCGGTTTCTGTCTATCGTTCTTATCTGCTCCGCAAGAATAACCGAGTCTTTGGGCAATGCTTTTGAACCTCGGATATGAATATGAGTAGGCAGATAATGCTTTTTTGCCGTTGAAATCGGCAGAACTACCAGAGTAGGACTATACTTATTTCCCACATTATTCTGCACAATCAGCACAGGGCGGATACCGCCTTGTTCCGAACCGACAACGGGATTTAGGTCTGCATAAAAAATATCTCCTCGTTTAATCAGCATTTTTGTTCACCTTTTTCTCTGGAGCTTCAAAGCCTTTCTTGTTTCTGACACAGTTATGAAACGGACAAAACAGTATGTCCGCATTTCTGTCATACCACACACATCCGCAGCATGGATGCTTGTCCGATAATCTGATTGTCGGAGTAGGAATATTGACTCCAAATTTATCATATTCAGATCGGAAATCCGATTTTTCAGGCTTATCTTTTTCGATCATATATCAGCCTCCTGACCTTTGAAATTTTATATGTAACAGGCGGTCTGCAAAAGTGTGCAAACCGCCTTTAATTCGTTTTGCCTTCGTCCGATTCATTTTGTTTCGGACGTTTTCCGTGATATTTATCCTCAATATCCGTCACGGCGGAACATCGGAAACGATGAACAGCTTATTCATCTCATGGACATCTCATCCCTCTGAGGTTCTCTCAGAGCCGCCCCCATTGCTTGAGTCTGTGGCTGGGCGGAAGTATCATTATCCTCCTGCGTTTCATCGCCCTTCCGGAAAGCTGTTCCGGATTTTGAAGCTTCATATTTGTCGCTCGTTGTCGTGCAAAGCTAAGACTGTCATGGCGTATGGCTTCTCTGGCTGCCGAGATTTTATACCGGCCGCAGGATTGACGTATTCCCGATGCTGATATTCTGTTGTCAAGATGCTAAAGGGATTTGAATCGTTCTTTTTCCCTTTCACCCTGTAGCCGATGAGAATGCCCTTTTTATGCGTTTGAAAATTGATTTCTTAAAATTTCAGCGATTTTATCAATTGCACGGGATATATTCGACTGATCTCTTAGCAAAATTGACGAAATTTCTTTTTGAGTGTACCCGTCAAATATGTACATCGTAAAAGCTTCACGCCAGATTTCAGGCAAGGACATGATTTGTGAATACACTTCCATATCCTCAATTTCATTGATCCAACCGTAACGGTTGTGTGCCAAATAATCATCATAAATCATCAGCGTTCTGCTGTTCGAGTTATTAAACAATCCAACCGTTCTTTCACTGTAGCGCCGATCGGAATTAAATACTTCACGGTCGAATTCATAAATTTCCGCTATCTGTTTCTCAGTCATTCCTGCTTTTCTGTACTCCTCAGCAGTTTTCTGCCATTTCTCTTTGAATTTCTTTTCTTCTAAGCCATGATTATAGCTCATATTTTTACCTCCGTTTTGATTTTTTTCTTTTGAATCAAAACGAAGGCTACGGATATTTGGCAATTAAGCATTGCCATGTCTTAAAAATGAGCATAAAAACAGACCTTTCTGCTTTTAAAACAAAAAGGTCTAAAAAATTGGAGTATAACTTTCGCTTTAAAAGCTTTTGTTATACTCCATATCAAATTTATATTTATAAAAATTTTGTCTTTAACTATATCGTCTTTTTCTTACGAAATAGATTATCAGAATAATTATTCCGATGAATATGACAGAGGCTATTATAATGATCCACAGCCAGAAATATCCGATATGGATATTGTCTGCTTCCTGAATACTGTACGTATTTCCGGCAACATCTTCAAGCGTAATTCCGACATTATGCCATCCGCTGTTAAGCGTAAACGACAGACTACCATCTGTTTCTGAGTAAATAAAATTAATTTCCTTACCGTTATCATAGACTTTGCATTTTGTTTCATCAAGCAGTTCGCTTATATTCGTAAGAGTAATTGTACGTGAATCGTTTCCAAAGTACCAGTGCCATGATTTCAAATCAGTTGGAATATTACAGGAAGGCGGAATATTGTCAATATGCATCTTGCCCAGATCGATTCTTCCGTTTTCGTTTTTTACAGACAAATACAGCTCGGCGTCCGTATCATCCTGGAAGTTATCTTTGAAATAATCGGATTTTAAGGTATATCCGTAAACGTTGACTCCATACATACTGCTATCAATTTCAGCCGTCAGATCGGTATTTTTCTCGTCTCCGTTATAATCTCTCAGAACTATATCTATATCGGAATCATTCTTTGCAAGAACCACTATATCGATATCGCTGAAATTATCGGGACGTTTGCTTATAGGAGCTCCGTTTTCGTACTGGAACGAGTACCAGCCTGTTTTCTCAGCCGCATTGCTGTTTGAAATATATGCAAGAACATCGCTTTCCACAATTCTCATATATGTATTTGAATTAAGAACGCTTTCGTTACCGGCTTTATCTACCGCTATCAGTTCCAATGCGTAAACTCCGTCTTTTGAAAAATCGGGCAAGGTGAATAAATTCTTCTCAAATATACCCAATTTATCTTTGTCGGAATCAAGATACACACCGACAGGCTTTACCTCCGAAAGCTCTCTGCCGTTTGTATATTCGGGCGTATAAACAGTGAGTACATACTTTATATAATCGAAATTTACATCTGTAAATTCCACTGTAGGAGCTGCCTCGTCTTTTCTCTCATACGGATATATGTCCAGAAATTCCACAGAATTTTTCTCATCAACAAAGTTTCCGTTTTTTGCCGACACAATAGGGATAGTTGTATCAATCTCAAAAATCTCTGAACTTCTGTAATCGGAAGTATTTCCCGAAGGATCTGACGGAGATATTTCAATACGGTATATGGCGTCATTGTCAAATTTGATTGAAAGCGTATGCGTATCATTATCGTCCGACCAATCTGCCATGCTTACCATAGAATATGTAACATCGGTAAGATCGTTCTCAGTATGCTCTGTTCCTGCATCTTTTTTCAATATTTTCAGCCCGACAAGATTCGGATCAAAGTTATGCTCGGTGATTTTAATGACCGCAGTATTCTCCGTATTTAAATAATTGTCCGTATCACGACTTACAAAATCGCTGAAATTTTCTTCAACTACAGGCGGAGTTTCGTCAACATAAAATCTTCTTACTTTCTCATAATCAAGATTCACCTCTGCCGAATGACCTCCAAGATCGGTACCTCTGATATCAAAAGTGTAATCTCCTTCGCTGAAAGTAACAACGGCTCTGTGTTCCGTTGCGGACAGATCCTGAAAGCTGATATTCGGAATATTTCCGTTGTAAGCATTTTCAATTGAAGCTTGAATCAATCCTGCATCAAAGTTTCTTTCGATCACGTCGATCGTTATTACCGCCCTGTTTCCGGAATTATAATAAATCGTATTGTTGATTCCGCTGTTGATATCCACATTTATAATCGGAGCTGTTTTGTCGATAGTGAACGTTTCACTTTGAACAATTTCATTGACGTTGCCCGAATTATCCGTTGCGTCGAAAACCAATGTGATATCGTTATTGTCCTTATCAAAAATAAATGTTTTAGTGATCTCTGTTACAAGATTTACGTCTTTATTTACTATGACCCAGCCGTCGCCTATCTCGGAATCGATCTCAACGCTTGTCCCATCGATTTCAAGAGCTCTTCTCTCAAATCCGTCGCTTTCGGACGTCTGATAATAACCGATTTCTCTGATACCCGATTTTGTGTCGGTTATTGTTACCGTTACGGCTATATCATCAGTAAAGAGCTTGTTTCCGTTTGCGTCGCCGTACCTGCTGTCGCCGATTCCGGAAATATTTATTTCAGGGGGAATATCGTCGGCAACAAAGGCTTTGGGGGTTTCTTCATCGGAATAATTTCCGACATTATCGGATGCCTTAACAAAGATCTGACCCTTGAATCCCGCAGGAATATCAATAGGAGCTATGCCGTCGAATATAACTGTTTCTCCTGTTTTTTCTTCTTTCAGTTCTCCGTCATCATAAGAAACAAGACGGTATTCTGCTTTGTTGAGTCCGGAAGAAGGCGCACTATCGGAAATATGGATATTCGCAATGAAATCTTTTTTGAAATAGAATCCGTACTCAAGATATTCGATATATTCGGAAGTTTCACTGATATTATCGGAGGTTTCGGGAAGAAATTCAAAGCGGTCTACGTTTGGAGATATTTTGTCAATATAGTAAGTAAGGCTTTCTTTTGAATTCACATTTCCCGCATTGTCTGTCACTTCTACAGTAACCGTATGTTTTCCGTCCTCCGGTTCGCCTGCAATTCCGGTAAAATAATCGGTATCAAAAGTATAGATATGTCTTTCATTATCTCTTTCCTTTGCTGTCTCGGTTGTCGATATCTTAGGAATGACAACACCGTTTTTATCGGCAGTCACATCGATTCCGTTGATCTTTATATCTGCATTACGAATTCCCGAATCCTTATCATAAACAGATATGCTGATGTCCTTATTGGAGTTAAACCATATTTGCTCATCGGTTCGCACTATTCCATCACCTTTTGGGTTGTTGATGTTAACTTCCGGTTCTATGGTTTCGATCATAGCAAATACATTATCAGAAACGCCTTTACTTTGTTCTGCGTTTTCGATATTCGGACAATTCATGCTCTTTTTATCATATTTATCATAAGCAGTAACTATAATATTGCTTTGGAACACCTTGGTGTCGACAGGAATTTTGTAAGAATAAACGCCGTCGCCCTCGTCTGTCATTTCTATTTCTTCATCTAAACCGTTATATTTTATCTTTACACAATCAATACCGCTGTCAAAATCTGCATCGGAAACATATGCTTTGAAAATCAGTGTATCGTTAGAATATGCTCCGAAAGAAAGTACATTCAGTATTTTATCGAGTGCGGTGCTTTCTTTTTCAACGGTAAATTTATTGATTGACGGTGACTCGCAGTCGATATATACTGTACAAGGTTCCAAGGGAGCAGAGTTACACGAAACATCCGTAATATCTCCTGTTACAACATATTTATGTTCATTTTCATAATCATAACCTATACCTGTTGTATCTACAGTAACAAAATATCCGTTTTCAGCAGGCTGAATATCATTTCTTGTAAAATCCTTTTCAATTCCGTTTATCCAAAGTCTGATACTTTCAATTCCCGAAATATCAGGCTTTGCATCTACACGAAATGTAATGATTTCGTTCTTATCAAACCACAGATTTCCGTCAATTTCTTTTGCATCCGGTTCTTCAATAGAAATTATTCCGTCAGGCGGTAATTCATCTACTCCGATTACTTTTACAGCAGGGCACGGATCGCAATTATTTCCCGCATTATCAGTAACCTCCACTTTAATATGATGTATTCCTTCTGACAAAGTTGATACATCTATTGGAAAATCATATGTATTCTTCTGATTTTCGGTGAAAGTTTCACTATGTAACGTATCAATTATGCCGTTGTGTTCATCTGTAATTTCAACGCTGCCAATTCCGCTGCATATTCCGTCGTCATACTTATCGTCATTTACATTTACAGTGAGAACTCCGCCGTCTTTATTATACCAGTATATCTTTTCTTCTACGTTCTCTTCAATTGCCGAAGATTCGGAAGTATCAAAGGTGACTATAGGCGGTTCGTTTTCAACTATAATTGTATTCTTTTTCATTTCAGTTATTTGATCTTTTACATTGATTGTATTATCAAAGCCCTCCTTGTCCGCTGCCGTTATAAGCATATCGTCAATCCTTGAGTTTTTCGGAATTGCAAACACATACTCATTGTTCGTATTTGGACTGCTAAGTTCCGTAATAACATTGTTGCCATTGTATAAAGCTACAATCTTAACACCTGAAACATAATCCGTATCAGAGATATCTTCAGCTTGAACAACAAGTTCGATATCCTCTTTGGCATAATTTCCGAATTCCAGAAAATTAACGCAATCCTCAAATTCTGTACTTCCCTTCTTACGGAATCCCTTAACATATATATTCGGATGCTTGGTATCGCGTCCATTTTCTGAATCGCTGTATTTATATAGATCCTCATTATAATTTCCGGCATTATCGGTAATTCTCAAATTCAATTCATACGGATATTTGTCCTCAGGTGCATCATTGTAATTTAATTTTACTGAAAAGTTAATGTCTCCATTTGGTTCTTTGGTATATTCACATTCTCCATTGTTGTTTATGCCATATTTAACAAGTTCATTATTTTCTTTAAGATTCCAAAAATATTCTATTGTATCAACGCCTGATTCAATATCCTTTATAGTTCCTGTTGCTTCAACATAACGATCTTGATTATTGTAAGTGATTTTTATTTCCGGTTTTGCAGGGATGATCTTGTCAAGTATAACTCGATTCTTATTATAATTATTAACAAAATCGCCATTTGCATCGGTAATTTTTAGTTCTTCTTTCTCACCCTTTCCAAATTCATTTTCAGTATATGATGTCAACTTAAAATCGGCAAAACTTTCTGCGGGTATTTCTATTTTAAAATATGCTATATAGTAATAGACTCCGCTATCTTCATACTTTTCAGATTCATAAGGTTCTATTTCTGTTCCGTTTCCCAGATTTAGATGTATATTAGTCGGATTATCAATGTCTGTTCCTCTTGCGGTAATAGCCAATTCAAAATCATTTTTTGTAACTATGTCAAAATCCTCAAATTTAAAAAAGCCGTTCTCTTCTTCTGTCATGATTTCCGCTTTTACAATTGCAGGCTTTTTATTGCAATAATAAGGAAATTCAAGTTTTTCACTTACTGCGCCGTAATATATTGAATCTCGGTCATTATTTCTCAAATAATATACGATGGTATTCGGTTTATTTTCTGACGTTTCTTTGAGATTCACAATAACAGATTCATTAAAATCATCTTCAGCAAGTTTTTGATTATTAAGACCTATTAAATATCCTGACGGAGCTTTTAATTCAAGACTGTTGACGTGGTATACCTCAGCTTCATTTTCTATAATTGCAACTGCATCTGTATTATATCTCTTGACCTCAAATTTACAGTCATCGACAATTTTAGCAACATAATTAGGATTATCACATACAGGTGTATCATATTCATATTCATCACCATTATGTATAAGACTAACTGACACTTTAACGTCGTTTACATTTTGATCTTCAATTTCACAAGGTATAACATCAGGCAGATTTTGACCATAGTATATGGACGTAATTGTAGGAATTACAATAAGTTCTTTGGGTAAAACAACTATAGGAACTTGTATTTCGTCGGGGGCATTGGCTATCTTATATTTAAACGAGTCATTTCCTAAAAGTCTGAAATTAGTAACAATCGCTGTCTGCAAAGAATTGTCAGGATATTCAGTTACATCTGCTTCAAGATACACTTCGTCCTCTTCCGCTTTTCCATAAAGAATAATTTCAGAAAAATCGGTTTTAAGAGTTCCATTAATTTTTCTTATTGTAATTTTATCGGCAAAACCATCCTCCAAGAAAACTTCGATAATATTATTATCTTCTTCAAATTCAGCTATAACAGACAAAGGAAAGCAATTCATAACAAAAAGGATCGCTATAAAAACAGACAGAATTCTTTTTTTCATTTTAAACACTCCATTCTTTTTATTACAAAATATGTTTCTGCGGAAAACAGTATTAAAAATAAATTTATAGGAAGGATAAAGTTGTTATCGCTACAAAAAACCATAACAGGAATCAGTACAATAACCGATATTAAAAATATCACTCCAACCGTTCGTCTTGTTTTCGACCTCTTGACTTTAGTATGCTTTTTGCAGGTCACGAAAAGTATTATTTGAATAATTATTCCCAATATCAATCCGCCCCAGAACAATGAAGCAACAACATATGCCGCAGCAGATAGGTCATCTTCAAAATTAAGAAATGGAATAACAAGCAAGCCTGATGAAGAGATAAAAAACAAAACTTCAGATATAATGTTCAACGCTCTTAACTTCATAATATCAATCCTGTTTTTCAATCTCGTTCAACGCACCTGACAGCGCTTTGTAAAACTCGCCTTTATAACTGCTCCTTTTGTATTTATACAAATACAAGATCATACCTACAATAAACGAAAGAACTGCCAACGCTGCGGCGATCAGAAGAGGTCCTATTATCCAAGGTGAATCATACTTTAAGTCAAGCATATTTTCAACAGCGGAGTATTTCCCCGATATTTGTAAAATTGCAAACAGCACAGCAAAAAACAGCACAGAAACTAACAACGCTTTGAAAAATGCGCTTAGGACATAATGGATCAGCATATGCTTTTCAAAAAACTTTTTCAAAATACCCATGATATACTTCACCCAATTTCCTTAAAAAATTCTTGTATTTCACCTCTGACGGTGTCCTCATGTTCTGAGATTATCCTGATGCTTTCGTCATTATCCAGCACGTTTTTCAGCTTTATAACAGCATTTTCAAATCCTCTGTCGTCCTTATATTTTTTCAAAGTTTCATATGCCTCGATAATCTCGGTCTTTCCAACCTCTGCGTTATAAATTGCCGTTGCCAACTCATATCCTGCGCAGTCATACTCTGTGCCGAGCTTTACGATACCTGTTGAGATTTCTTTGAAATTTTTAGTGTTGGCATTCTGCATTATTTCGTCGATATACCCGCTCATATGCTCACTGTCGGGCATATCTCCTAAAAGCTCCATAAGCATTACCGCTTCCTGTTCGTCGATATCTCCGTCGGAATATGTAAACGAAGCTATCATGGAATATGTATCGTCCATTTTGCCATTAGGAGCGGTTTTCATCAGATCATTTGCTATAGTTTCAAGCTTATAAAACTGTGTGACGTTGTAATCTGCTGTAAGGCTGTCCCATTTATCCTCGGCAATACTGAAACCTACCGCTCTGTAAATAACGGAGATCATCAAAAATGTAACGCATACGGCAAGCATAACACCAAACATAGTAAAAGCGTTTCTCACCTTGATATTTTCTGCTCTCACGATCGTAGGAGCAGAATTCTTAGCTTCTTCAATATCCTTTTTCAGCGTTCTGTATGAGTGATAAAAATCGTCGTTATCGGGATCTAAATAATTCTTATTTCGTTCTTTAGTACACTTTTTTATGATATTCTCAAGCTTTTTATGATAATGCAGAGAAGTAAGCGTTAAATCTCTGTTACAATATGCAGCGTCGCTTAGAAAATGATTCCTATAAAAATCATGACTTTCTTTAGAAAATTCTTCGCTCTTTGTAACAAGCTCAAATATATTCAGACACTCCCAGAAAGCCGCTCCGAATGAGAATATGTCGCTTTCAATAGACATTTTCCCCGGCTCAAAATGCTGCTTGAAGGGAAACTGCGAACCGTCTGCCGCTTTGGCATAACATTCGGGAGCGGCATATCCCAGCGTTCCGTACTGATACATTTTTTCTAAGGATTCATTGACGTTATAGTTTACTTCCGAAAGGTCGCTGACGGCAAATCTGTCGGCTTTGGTGATTCTTTTTGATCTTCCGAAATCTATCAAAACTAGCTCCTTGCCGTACTTGGTCACCATTATATTTTCCGGCTTAATATCAAGATGCAGAATATTTTTCTTCTCTGTTACAAACTCAAGTATCTCGCAAAGATTTATCATAAACTGAAATATCTCGCTCTGATATTTCAGAACATTGTCGTAATTTTTGTAATAACTCAGATTCACAATGCTCTTTTCATCGTCCGTGTATTCATGGTAATCTACAACCTTACTGAGATTGTTTTCGAGCTGTTCGATCTTTCTGAGCTTCCACCGTTCCTGCCGGCAGTACTCTTCAAGCGACCAGCCGTCGATATATTCTTCAACAACACAGAAATACCCGGAATCGTTTATTACCTTGCTTTGTATTTCATCACACGACAGGCTGAAATCGCCAAGGCTTTCGATAACGTCATAGATACGTACTATCGATCTGCATTCCTGAAGATCCTCGAAAATTTTCAGTTCCTCGTCCTTGAAAACCTTGACTCTGTCAATTTTCGTTCCGTTTACATAAACATATTTGGGCTTGAATTTTAAAACACAAGAAAACTGAAGACCGCCTTTATCAGCAGTTTTCAGTCCCTTGTATACTATGCTTTCCGTACCTATGGCAATAAATCCGTCTTGATTTATGCCATACGATGTATCTACCGTGTACTTGAATTTTGTTCCGATTATTTCGCTGCTCATTTGTTTTTCAATTCCTTGCCTTTAAATCTATTCATTCTTTAAAATATATTCATATTTATTATCTTCGCTCCAACGGCTGTCTATATCCTTAACAGACAGCGCATTGATCGAGCCGTCATCTCTGCCAACAGCCACGATCGCATATTTATTGCTATCTGAAATTTCATACATATATACATCGGCTAAAACATGTTCCTTGTCATTGTCAAGAGATTCGGCATAAGGTGATCCGAATTTTTCCTTAAAGCTCTGAAAATCTCTGCTGTTCCATGCGGTTATATCATCATATTTTACAATACTTTGAGGATTGATTATCCTGTAAATATCTATAACTTCGTACTTATTGCCCGTCTGAGCCACTAAATAACTGCCGCTGTCGCCATAACCGGAAGCAACGCAGCAGTTATGGTCTGCAATTTCAATAGTATTGGCAGTATTACACTCGATATCACCGGACTCATAATCCAAGGTATTTATAGATATGTTATAAACGCCGACCAGATCTTTCCCATCATCATGCTTTTCATCGATGGGACAAACTGCTATATATACCCCATATTTTTGCTTATCCGTGATAATATAAAATGATCTGGAAAGAAAAGTACTGGTATAATTTTTTCCCGAAGAGCTGGCGCTCACAGTATCCTTTTCATATTCTGTCGTGCGAATTATATCGCCTTCAAATCCATCAATCAGCGCTTGTATATCAGCGTCAATACCATCTGAATTTTTCAGACCGTTACACAGTAAGGATTTTACGCCGTCTTTATCACCGTTATCTATGTATGTCAACAACTGATCTACCGTATCTGCGTAGAACTGATCGTTGTATTTATACTCAACACCGTTTATGATAGGCGTTTCTTTAATGGCACAACTACTCAGAGATATCACCAATGCTAAGCTTGAAATAAGGCTGATGACTTTTTTCATTTATTATTTCTCCTTCCAGTCTAATGTTGCCGTATAAGTCTCATCTGAGAATGACCAACCTGCAGTTTCGTCAGTTTCACCTTTTTCCCTTGTCGATTCAATCGCATCTCTGAAAGCCTCATACATAATCTCACCATTCTCCATTTCAGAAAAATCAATAATTGTAATAGCTTCTAAGTCCTCTGCTTTAACATTTTGCGTTCTTGCATCAAATCCTGTAATCCACCACTGTGCACCGTTATTCCAAAGATTTTCATCACCATAGGGAGAATAACTATATAGTTTCTCGCCGTTATGGTAAAGAGTAAGTTCCATATCAGTTGCTTTATCAGTTGCTGTAAGCCAATGGGTATCTGAATAATATTCATATATTCCGGTTTCAGCACCGGCACCAAGATTCATATAGTCACCCTTCCAAGACCAGAACATATACGTTTTATCTGTTTCTCCATCACCATCAAAATCCACTTCAAATTCCACGGATTTCTTTTTATCCATTGTATTTCCTGATGTTCTGATTGCTGAATCAAAAACATTATCATATCCATCATTATATCCCAATGGTGCCCAGCTTTGAAACCAATCTTGTCTTATATGGTAAACACCATCATTATCGTCATCAACAGCACCTATCAGACCTACAAATTGATCTGCACCTGGCAAATCCTTTTTTGTCCAGAATTTTATAAATTTCATTGTAGGATAGAAAGTAATAACCAGTCCCGCAATAAAAAAAGCAAAAGGAGCAGTATTAATAAATTGTCCTATCAAATCAATAAATTTTGCAGCCAATTCATTAATTATTTCTTTTAAGCCTTCTACAAAACTATCCCAATGCTTCTTACACCATTCACAAGCACTATCCCATTTCTCTTCCAACCAGCTTTTTTCACAGTCCGGTTTTAAGTATTCATACTTATCGTAAAAATCATTCTTGCTTTGATTAATAGCATCAGCGGCATCAGCGTCTATGCGCACGACATCGGCAATAAACTCATTTACATCTTTTTTGAGATTATCAAGAGCGTCAATTTTGTCTTCTTGGGTTTGCGTAGACGACTTTATAGAACTGATCACATCGTCAACATTGAATATGCCGCTATCAATTTTAAGAACTTTTGATTTAAGCGATTTTAAATCAGACTTATATTCTTTTACCGCTTTTTTAGCATCATTTATCAGACTTGACATCTGATTCACTTTGCCTGCGTATAAAGTTATCGTTGCCATATTTTCACTACCTTGCTACAATAAATATGTCTAGGCTATATTAAATTAAAAATTCTATCTTTCAATTCTTGATCCATATTTGATAATGAATAATCTATACACTCATCCTCAGATACGTTTTGAATATATGATTTGTCTAAATAACCTTTTTTTAGCATACATCTCGGCAAATTGTGAGCAGCTCTGAACAACATATGTAGATGCGATATATCAGTCTTTTCATCTGATAAATCCAGATCAATCACAGCAAATATATAATTCAATAGTTTGAGAACTCTTTCGTAACATGAATTTGACTCAAAATTATCCTCAACAAGTAATAAATTGTAATATTTTAGCTCATATTCGGAATTGTTTTTTATTATTGACGTAATTTTATTTTTAATTGTTTTGCAGTAATCATTTCCCAATTTATAGTATATAGCATTAACAAGGTGCAAAACCATTTTCAATAGTGCCATATGTTTTCTAAGTTCAATTATCTGTTTGCTTTTTATGTGTTTAGTGGTTCGCATTTTCTCATAGTTTAAACCACGATACAATATTTCAAATAATAAATATTCCATCTCATCTCACCTTAATTGTTTTTTCCAAAAATTCATCTGATACGCTCTAATTATATGGAAATGATAAATGAGAAACTTGTTTTACTCTACATCCTAATTCCGATAGAGTGCGGAGTAACATCAACACGTTTTCTTCATAATCTTTACTACATTCAAACCAATAATCTGCTCCTTGATCTACAGAAGCAAAATAAGCTATTAATGTTCCATTTTTCATATAATTTTTAGGCTGGCTTATAATGGATGTTGCCAAAAAATCTGTCCATTTAACTTTATTGTCAAAATAATATATCATTGTCTCACATGCACAATCAAAATAATTTATATTTATTTTTGCGTCGCTTAATCTCAGAAAAATATTAAATGGGTTATTAATAATTTCTGATTTTTCTAATATTACCTTTGTATCAACCATTTGAGAAAGATGTTCCTCCGGCAATCTGTAACCATGAAAAAATATCTTTTTTTCTTTAGAAAAATCATATAAGAACTCGTTTAATACCTTGGCAGCAGAAATATTTTCATTAATATCCGAAGTCCAAAAAACAATTGAATCTTTATCTATTCTATATTTTACAAATACTTCATTATTGTATCTCATAATGACTAACCCTCACTAAGAAAATAATTTGATATGACACGAGATATACTCGAATCAATTATTGGAGATAAAGGAACATGAGCTTTACTCCCAAATAAAGAAGGAAAATGATAGTGTAAATATCTTGATACATCAAATTCAATTCTAAATGATTTCTGATTATAGTTTGAAAAATTTATTGAAATACCCTTGGGATTTTTTGTTGTATAAGATGTTATTTTACCATAATTAGGATTAGAAGTTTTGCCAATTCTAAATAATTCTTTTGCTTTCGAAAGCCAAGAAGAGTTTTTTAGTAATGAACCAAAGGCTTTAGAAAAGCCATAACCAGCCCCTGCAAATGCAGATCCAAGCGCACCGGAAAAAGCAGCATTGAAAAGCACCTCGCCTAACGAAATATCTTCACCTTTAATTAATATATCTCCTAAATCGCTAATTAGCGAGGAACCCAAGCCCGATGCTGCACCAATAAGCATAGTTTTTCCAAGTCCTAAAGCGACTTTTCCTCCGGCAGACAACCCAAATCCCATTCCTCCCGAAATGATTCCTGCAATAGCTCCTGAAAATGCTCCGCTTTCAAAGCCCTCCCAGAACGAACCGCCTGTAGCAGCAGAAATAATACCGCCGGAAAGACCTCCTATGCCTGTGCCGAACAATGCGCCTAATGCCATAGCACCCAATATACCACCGACACCGGTGGCTACTAAAATTACTGCCGCAATAACTATTACTATTGTTATAGCAGCTTTCCAATGCTCCTTGCACCACACGCAAGCACTATCCCATTTCTCTTCCAACCAGCTTTTTTCACAGTCCGGCTTTAAGTATTCATATTTTTCATAAAAGTCATTTTTACTTTGATTAATAACATCAGCGACATCACCGTCAATACGCACCACATCGGAAGCAAACTCATTTACATCTTTTTTGAGATTATCAAGAGCGTCAATTTTATCTTCCTGAGTCTGCGAAGACGACTTTACGGAATTGATCACATCATCAACATTACATACGCTGCTATCAATTTTAAGAACCTTTGATTTTAGCGATTTTAAATCAGACTTATATTCTTTTACCGCCTTTTTAGCATCATTTATCAGACTTGGCATCCGGTTCACTTTGCCTGCGTATAAAGTTATAGTTGCCATATATCCACTCCTTTACTGCGTAAATATGTTTGAAACAAATATTGATTATTTCCTTACTCTTTTTTCTCCTTGTCCTTATTCTCTGGAACAGAAAAAATCAGATTATATATGGTCTCTTTGGAGCTTTCCTTAAGTACAATCAGTTTACCGAGCTTTTCAGCCTGAGTTTCATTTAATCTTGTGTCAAGCTCTCCTATGCTTGGTTTACCCATATCTTATTCTCCTTCATCTGTCTGAGGATTTTTATTAAACTCTCCGAGTTCTTCGTCAAGCTGAAGATAAGCGTCTTTGGTGTCTTTTACCACCCCGTTGTTTATGGAATCAAGAATGGTTTTAATACTGCCTATATTCTCCATAATATGATCCGATTCTTTCTTATAAGCGTCCTTGCCCTCGCCCTTCCATTTGTTAAGAAGAGTGGTATTTATGTCGTCGAATTTCTCCTTGATAGCGTCAAATTCTTTGATTGCTTCCTCACTTTTTTTCTCAAACTGTACGAATTTTTCAATATCAGCCGATACAAAAGCCGATCCTGCCATAGTTATCATTCCTTTCGATATTTAATAAATTTTAGTTTCACAAGCTTATCCGCTTCAATGTCATAACAATAACCGTCGCCTAATTCACAACGAGCGTAATCTTCTTTAAGCGTTTTTACGTCCATATTTCCAAAGATAGTTTTCTGACCTCTTTCGCCTGCAAATTCGGCTGCATTGTCAAGCAAAAACGCCGTGGAAATATTATTGTTGAAAAACGAGTTCTGCTCCCCGTCGCTTATTTTCTGAACATCTGAAAAAATGAATAAAAACTCACGTTCCTCCGCTACTGCAGCAAGCTGAGGAAGTGTTGAATTAATAAACCGCTTGCCCTCGGGAGTATTTAAATATATCAGCTTACTCTGAATAATGAACACGGTAAAAGGAGTTTCTTCCGCATTGCAGTCGGGAATATTTTCATACTCTTTTTTAAGGTTCTCACTTACGCCGTATATTCCCGCAAGAAACTTTTTGTCAAGTTCTATGTAGTTTTCATTAAGATACAAATAGAACTGCTGTAGCGGCGAAAGCTTTCTGTTTACAATCGTACCGTCCTTTAAAGGCAGATCTTTTTTATCAAACTTATTTATCAGAACGCAGTCCCGAAGCGCTTCATATTTTTCATATATTTCGCTTAGCTGATCACGTCCGTCGTCAAAAAATACAAGACGTATGTCCTCTTTCTGTTCGACCAGACCGTTGATCAGTAAATTCAGAAGATTGGTCTTTCCGAATTCTTTTTTACCGTAAATTGCAATAACATGAGATTTTCCTAAATCTACTGTAACAGGACAAAAATCCACGTAATCCAGACCTACGCTTACAGGAAGTTTGGCTTGTTCTTCAATATTCGGTTTCTGTTTCAGCCGTATATAGTCCTCTTTGGTCAGCTCCTTCGGAAAAGTCAGATGTTTTTTAACGTGCTTGCCATATTCCTGCGTATCAGTATCAAAATCAAATTTTTTCCTCAATGCAGTCTGAAATGGCAGCGATTTATCATTCTTATCGATCTCGTCAAGAGCCTGCGCTTTAAAGCACTGCACTTCATAGGGCAGATTCATTCGGAAAGTACCCGTAATGCCCTCCGGTTTCACAGTTACGTTTGCAAAGCCGTGTCCAGAATTATTACCTATAGCGTCGACCTTTCCGTTGAATATATCCGCATACTTATCAGCAGGCATTTCAAATGCGATTTTCTGTTTAAAGCTGCCCATATATGAGTTTAAGCCCTTGGTTTCGCCAGCCGTGACCACAACGGTAATTCCTTTTGACAGTCCGTCCCTGCAAAGCTTCGCAAGCTTTTCCTGATATGCAGTATACCGTGATTCATCTATAAAGGCGTTTATGTTGTCGATAATAAAAGTAGTATGTATAGGCTGATTTTCTGTGGCTTCTCTATAGTTTTTACCATTCAGAATTTTAATATTGTCTTTTAAGATATTATCCATTATCTTAAAAACACGCTTTACATATTCCTCGTTGGAATTATCAAAATATGCAGATACCAACGGCATACTGCGATACTCGGACAAAGCTCCGCCAAAATCAAGAATAAATATCTGCTCCCGATCTTCGTCATATCGTTTATGAAGAATATTGACAAGAGTTTTTATAAAGGTGGTTTTTCCGCTCATAGCCGAACCGAACAAAATCAGATTGGAATCAAGCAGATCAACAATAAACGGCGGCTGCATCTGAATTATCGGTATATCAAATTTTCCCAAAGTACACAGAATTTTTTCTCGGCTCAATTCAAACCCTCCCAATCTGTTTTATCCATAATTACGCCCGGCAAAGGAGGCAAAAATATTTGACGAGGCTTCTCCATATTTTTTCCGATGTCAATAATGGTTTTAACGACATACGCAAGCTGGGTATCATGTTCGCTGACGTTTTCGCTGCGTTTCTTCTCGATAATATTGTCCTTTTTTGAAGAATAGAAACCGCTGTTGAATTTGCCTGAATTAACTGCCTGAGTAACAATAACCGCAGGCTCGATATTCAGATTTTTATTTGCTCCCGTGTATGCCGACTGAAAATACTCGAATCTCGTACCCGTTCCGACAAGCAAGTATGCTCGTCCGTTAAGAGGCATGGTTGGGGCAGCGGCGGCAGGTGTTCCTATCATTTCCTTTGAAGCTTGCTTTGTGGCTACCTTAAGACATATTCTTGCTTTGGAATTTACACGGATATCGTCGGTTATAGCACCCTCGATATTCTGCGACACAAGTATAATGTGGAAGCCCAACGTACGTCCCACACGGGCGATGGTGGTTATCTCAGCAATAAAATCAACGTCGTTGCTCTCGCTTGAGAAACGTTTCAGCTCAGTAAACTCGTCGACAACCAGAACAAGATGCGACAGAGGTGAAAGCTCGCTCAGATCCTTGCTGAGAATTTCTTTTTGCTTATCGTTAAGCTTCTTTTTCAACTTTTGGCTCTCTTCGCCGTTTTCACCGTCTTCTTCAAGCTCCTTTATTTTTCTGATAAGTCTTAGCGCTCTGATATACGAGTCAACGTTATCCACACCGAAGCTTGAAAGCAGCAATTTACGCCTTTTTATTTCAGCGTTAAGTGTTTCAAGAAAACGCTTGAGCATATATGCGGCGGACGTTCCCTCGTCCTCTCCCGCCGTATCGGTTACTACTCCGACACAATGTGGAAGATCACCTAGACGGTCGGAAAATCCTCCGCCTTTCATATCAACAAGCATAAGATTAAGATCCATAGGAGAGAATTTCATACACAGTCCTATCAGATATGTAATTATCGTTTCGGATTTACCCGAACCCGTAGTTCCCGCAACCAGCATATGAGGTCCGTCGGCTTTCTCGTACAGATCAAGATACATAGTGCCGTGCTCATGCTTTCCTATCGGAACACGAAGATTTCTGGTCACGTCGTTTTTATCGACATCTTCCCAGCTTTTTCTGATGCTTGATTTAACTTCGCCGTTTTCTACCTTTTCAGAATTATATCCGTATAACTCAAACAAAGTAACCATAGAGGGAACTTTACCGTTTTCCGCAATACGGGTATAGTAAATTGCACTTAGCTGTCTGAACGCAAGATTAAACTTATCGTCATAATTTTCAGAGCCAAACATATATCTGTTCTGAAAATATTTATACTCTATCAGTTTATCGGTATCGTTTGCCTTGGTCTTGTCGCCCTTGTCCTCGCTTAAAACATTCAAGGTCTCTCTGCTGAGAACGTTATATCTCAGGCTGACTTTTCTTTCTTTTTCATTTTCTTTGTCGATATTAACGATATTTCCGCAGTATTTCGGAAGCATATCCTTTACGGGCTGAATGAAAATAAAGGTAAGACCAAGCGAATTAACATAAGGCTCGCCCTCTTTCGGGACTTCCGGCAGAAACTTTGAAAAGCCTGTTTCCTTAATATCGTAATCGCAGAAAACCACGCATACTATATGCGTAAGCTTACCGTCCGATACCGATTCATCGGAATCTTCTTTTTTATTGTTTGAACGGCTGTTCATAATACTGAGAAGCTGTCCGAAAACTATACCGGAGCTGTCCTTATCAAATACAAACTGAGAAACGCCGTCAAGCAATTCATTCGTATGAGGCAGATACTTATAGTTTTTCAGTATTTCATTCTGCTTCTCGATTTTATCTTCTTTATCGAAAAAGAAAACAAATTGCAGATCTTCGGGAGAATGATAATATGCCAGTTCAAAAACAACGTGTTGAATAAAGCGATGAGACGTCTGAACATCGTTTGATATAACGCCCAAAGCTCCGCAGTTTTTCAGATCTATCAGTAAAGGCGGCTTTTTACCGCTGTCGCTTCTGAGATAGTTAAATCCGATGACCTCGTCGTTTTTGCTGTCCACGCCTTTGTTTGCAAAGTTGTACGCTAAATCGGTGAGGAGAAACTTATTTCGCTCCCTTTCAGCCATTTCCTCGGGAGAAAGCTTTTTCAGCTTTCTGTTCTTTTTCTTTGACGGAACTATTATCTCGATCTCGTCCTTGTTACGACGCATTTTGTAATAAATATCGTAAAAGATATTATCCCTTTTTTCGCTTTTGATCTCAAAAAGCGGCTTGACCTCGTCAGACGTACCAAGCGATATTTTCATAAAATCATTATCGTTCTGCGATCTTGAAAAAATAATACCGTTGATTTCAGCAGTATTCTTAAACAATGTATCCATATCCGGATACACGCTGTTCAGATATACAATATCGCTTTCCTGCCATTCTTTTATTGTTCTGATAATTCTGGCAATGTAGTTCTCATAGTTCTTCTTCCATTCCTCAACGTTCTTTTTATAGTCGGTTCTTTTTTTCATAAAGCTGTAGAATGAAGTGACAAGCGATACTACCCCCATTGCGCCCGACATAAGAAGCATAGTATTACCCATAGACGAAGCACTCGGCGCAAGCTTCATAATAAGAAAACGCGCGCCCAGCATTCCTCCTGTGGAAAGCACGGTGGGAATAAGAACATCGAGAAGAGACGATTTATCCTTTTGAGGCATATCGTTCGGCGGAATAATATCTATCAAAGATGATTCAATGACATTCAGCCTGCGAGTGCTTATATTATATTCAAGCGTATCTTTTTCTTTTAAGATATAGCTGTTTTCTTCTTTTTTAAATAGATAAGACGGTCTGATTTGTTCGTTAAGCGTAAACAGAACGCAGCTTGATGTTACAAAACCCAGCTTATCAAGCTCTGCGTTGTAAATTTTGACCTTTACGCCGTCTTTGACAACATCGGTTGTCAAATCTATCACATTATAACTGCCCTTCGCCGTATACAGCACCTGAAGTTCTTTTCGGGTTTTGATATATTGCTCAAGCAGTTCAAAACATTTTTCATATTCCGAAGATTTTTTCAATCCGTAATACAAAGCTTCTATAAAAGCTTTTAAAGTAATATCTTTAAGAACAAGAAATGAAAGTTCCTGACATTTACTCTTATCGTCAAATTCAAATCTTGCTGATATCATTATTTCGTTGTTTTTCATAATGCAGTTTCCTTATTCAGCATGAAAAGTATGTCTTGTGCTTCTATTCCTGTTTCAAAACCTTTGCAAACTTTTATATCGGACAGCTCAGGTCGGCGTAATTCTGGTTTCTTGAAATTTGTTATCGGTTTAAATGTTTTTATCTGTGCATTTAGTTTTGCATTTAGTTTAGGTTTAATCTCCTGAGGTTTTGTAAAGCTTCCTATATTTATATTCACTTTCGGAAACTCAGGCAGTTCTGTCTTAATATCCTGCGGCTTTTTAAATGGCTTGACATTAACACTTGGTTTTGCGACAGCAGAAAGCTTGATCTCTCGTTTTTCAGGAGCATGAAACTCTATACGACTTACATCAGGCTTGCGGATCACAGGCAACTTAACCGCTTCAAATTCAGGTTTCTCAAAAGCCTTTACTTCAACGTCAGATACAACATTTAGCTTAATATCAAGCTTTGGCTGCACAGGAGGCTGAAAACTGCCTATTTCAACGTCAGCTTTTCTTATTTGAGGTAGATCAGTAACTGTGGTTTCGGGCATTTTAAACGTTCTAATTTTAAAATCAGATTTCACATTAACAGAGATATCCGGTTTATTTCTTTCAGGCAGCCGGAAAACCGGCATATTAACGTTTGATTTAGAAACCTCAGGAAAAGCTTTCAAAGTAAATTCGGGTTTTTCAAAGGGTTTTATCACCGTTTCAGGTTTTGCATTAACTGCAAAGTCGAGCTTAGGCGCTTCGGGCTTAACAAAAACTCCTGCCTTAAATTCCGGCATTGCTGCTTTTGAAAGAGTTACATTAGTTTTTACGGGAGCAATAAAGCTCTGCAGCTTTAACTCGGCAGGCTTTTTGATCTGTACAGGATTTGAAAGTACATTCTCTAACTTGGTGAAGGTCGCATCAGGTATAACCGGCTTTGAAAACTCGGGCAATATATATTGCTTTTTTTCATAGCATCTGAAATTATCAGCCTTTGAAAACAGTTCATTATTGAAATTAATTTGTTCTTTAAGAACAGAGTTTGATTTAATTACTTCCGATATATTGATTTTTTCACTCGCTTTTCCGATAAGATCATCAGGGAGTTCAGGTTTTTGCATAGGTTTCAGACTGAGCTTTTGCCGCTCGGGACTTATGAAAGGCGCAAACTCGATTTCCCTGATAATATCGATTGATTTCAGGTTCGGTTTATACGGCTTGATCTCCGCATTTTCAAGTTTTGTCAGCTTTTCTACAAAAGCCTCTCTCTGCTTATATATTTCAAGTTCTTTTTGATAATACTCCGCCTGCTCGTCAGTAAGCAGCGAAAGTTCTTCTTCATTAAGTATTTTAAAAGCCATGTATATACCTCCCGAAATAAAAATAAGCGCAGCCTAAAACCTTTGATACAAAGCAATGTCAGGCTGCGCTTTTATGTACTTAACCGCCGCTTATATTATCTGCGATCTGCTGGTCAACCTTTTCAAAGTTTTCCCTATTCGCATTAAGGAGAGTTGCCATACCCTCTATTGCCTTCGGTAAATCGTCTGCTACAAAAGTATTAATATCTCCATCGATAAGTGCTTTAAATGCGTCTTTTGCGGCGCCCTCCATATCTGCAATAGCGCTGTTAAGCGAACTTATAAGCGCTTCACCTGCAGTTCTGTATGATGTTGCATAACCATTAATTGCATCTACAGCGCTTGAAACGCCTTCATTTACTATTCTGCATCCTGCCATGATCTATTGACCTCCCATTAATTTTTTCTGTTCTCTGCTGCCAGAGATTCATCTACACCATTGTCAGCAGGTATTGCTTCAGAAATACCGTCAACAATATTCTTCATAAGAGTTATAATCTGCATTACGCCGGATTCTTTATCATCTGTATTTGCAACAGCCTTTATGTTGTTATCATAAAACGCCTTAAACCCGTCTGCTGCACTTCCGCTGAAATTACCGGGGATAAGAGCACTCATGGTATCCTCTAACTGAGAATACAGAGTTTTTACCGTAGTTTCATACTCTTCGATTGCGCTTGTCGCACTGTTGATCATTTCCGGCGTTACGTTTACCGTACCGGTGCTTCCCATTGCCATAGTTAATTCCTCCTGTTAATTAAATTTAATATTTTGCATCAACTGTTCATATTTGTCAAACACTCCTTGATAATACGGTGTATCGATTATATCGTCAAGAGTTTTTGACATCTGGTCAATTACAAGGATAAGGTCGTCTATCGGTTTGATAAGTACGTCCTTTGCCTCGATTTCGATCTCTTTTCCGGCCGGCGTATCCAAAGCCGTTGTCAGGTCATTATACATCTGTTCCAGCGTAGTTTTCAAGGTTTCCGCTCTTGTTTTAAGAGTGGACATTTCATTGGCTGCCGTTTTAAAAGCTTCACTGTTTAACTTGATATCCTGTTCCAGACTCAATGGCTTTCACCTCCGGACTTCGCCTCCTTGATCTTCTCAAGCAGAGGCTTTTTCAGTTCGTTAGCCAGAAGATTACAAAGCTGCTCCGCCTCGTCGTACTGACCGATATCCATATAGCACTGAATACGGAATGTCACAGCCGCCATATCGCTTGGGTCTTTGATCATAGCGTTTCTGAAGTATTTTATCGTTTCCTCATACTTCTGCTCTGTTTCAGGCGAGCCAAGCTCCTTGTAGGCGTTTGTTTCGCTGTAAATTCCTATATATGAATTCTGAACGCTTTCGCTGCTCTGTAATTTCCTTGCATGATCGATAACTTTATTGAAATCCTTTTTCAGCGTATATGCTCCGACATACAGCCGATTGATCTGATCGGTATTTTCAGGAGTCAATTCAATTTCTTCCGATTCGTCAAGCTTGTACGCCGTTTCCTCGGTATCGGCTTCATCTTCGATATTCGTAAGGTATTCTCTTGCTCCGTTTTCATCGGGTTCAATGCTTTCAGCCAGTTCTTCAAGACCGTAATCGCCGTATTCCTCAGCAATGCGTTCCTTATCAGCTTCTATCATTTCTTCAACGTCGTATTCTGTCAATTTGACAGGCTCAAAGTTTTTATCGATAACATCAAACCCGAGATTATATGACTCGGCAGGATTTTGTGCCGCATTCAGACAGTCGATGGTTTTATCGGGATTTTCAAGCTGCAAATATATTTCTGCGGCGTTTATGTAGCTTTCAACCACCTCAGCAGACGTAGGTTTTAACGTTTTCAAGGCTTCTTCAATAAATGTAAGAGCCTTGTTATATCGCTGCTTGTCCTTATCGGTCTGATACTTCTGAATCTCAAAGGTCATACAGTCAAAGTAGTAATCCATTGAAAGCTCGGCATATTTCTTAGCCATTTCAAGTTCCCGTTCTGCGGCGTCGAGGCGGTTCGCCTGACACAGCAGCTTAAATGCAAGCTGATAGCCGGTGTAGTCGGACGGCGCGACAAGCTTCATCTGATTGGTAGTAAGAAGTCCGTTTCGGATATCGTTCTTCATACCGTAAATAATGACCTTTCGCTTCATTATATCCAGATCTACGCCGATAATCTGCTCTGCCTTTTCGAGATTTACAAGAGCGTCCTTATATCTTCCGATATCGAAACAGATAATTCCGAGCAGATTATACAGCTGTACCGTATTCTCAGGTGAACAGCCTAATTCTTCGGCTTTTGCAAGATTTTTTATAGCATCAGCGGCTTTTTCGTTAGTGGCAAGGGCGTATCCTAAGTTAAAATATCTGTTGCCGTTATTTGAATCAAGCTTGACCGCTTTTTTATAGCTCTCTACCGCCTTGTCGTACTGCCCCAGAGACATATATGCGTTTCCGGCGCACTGGTAAGCGTCGGGGTTCTTAGGAGCAAGTCTCATTGCTTCGTTCGCCAAATGCAGAGCTTCGCTGTTTTGGCTATTTATGAAGGCAAAGTGCGAATCGGCTAAAAGCTGTGAGACTTTTTCTTGGTTGCTTGGCATTTTTACACCTCCGTAAGTATATCGGTTAAAGATTTATCAATGGCATCATTATTTCCCAGTATACTTCCATATCGGATATTTCAAGATTTTCTATGTCATCCTCTCCGTTTAGAAACAGCGGCACTTTGTAGCCCACACATTTATTAACTGGTAAAATATAATTGTTATTTGCTTCAAACCATTCATCAAAGTATTCCGACAAAAGACAATCCTCGTGAGATTCAACAATTTCTACATTATGAAAATCCACAATATTTGTGGGTATATCAAAAACTTCTCCTGTTCCCGGCTCAAATAAAAGAACAGTATTACTCGCCTTATTAAGAGCAAAAATTCTTCCCAACCAGTCATATCCAAAAACGTTTATTCGTTTTTTATATTTTGGAAATGACTTTTCGACTATATCATTCCATTTTGCGATACTTTTTTCATTAAAAATTCGATACATACCGTTTAGGAAAGATTTTCCTCCCATTGTTTTTAAAAAATCTCCACTGTTTTCCAAATCACAGTGTTCTTCTTTTACAAAGTCAAAAAAATGTTTGAACATGTTTTCCTCCTTATTTCATATAGAAATTTCTTAATATAGTGTCTTCCGGCAAATCGTTAATCAAGTAGTTTATCTGACTTCCTAAACTTCTATTAACGCTTTTATCTAGTCCATTCATATTAGTAGCATCATCAATACCGCCTAATTGCAAGTCTATTGTGTGATCTACATCTTGTGATGAAGGTATAGAGTTATCCTTTCTATACTTTGATGTTTTGGAATTTTTACGTTTGCCATCAACGCTTGTCTTTTTAGTGTCTGCTTCTGTCAAAGTTTTACATTTTGCATCAGCTTCTGCTCGTTGCTCTGGTGTCCAATCCTCTTTATATGATAGTTCCGCATCATATGTGCCGTCATCATTTTTTATCAACTTGCAATTTGCATTATGAACCCAAGCCCCACACTCGCCAACAAAGTAAGTATGGAAATCCTCCACCTGAAAATTATACACCGTTGGAAACTTTGAGTTATCTGCGTAACTAATATCTAATCACTGTTACATAATTCCCACATATCCATAAACAACGCATTTCCCACAGTCATTTGGTTAGTTTCTTCTCTGTCTTTAAACTTTTTTATACCTGGATATACTTCGTCCATATCATTAATATATAATCTTGAATAACCTTTTTCTGTGAGATAATTGCAAATCATTTCGTCGATATCAAATTGCTTTTTACTATACGGCTCATTTCTGAATCCAGCAAGATATGAATCCATTCCATCAGGATCTGGACTGTCAATAGAAAATTCATCTTGAAGATAGAAGTACTTAACTATTTTGTTTATTTGCAGTAGCGAAACATATTCAATTTCACCTTCTGAAAAAGAACACCTATTTACAATAATTCTAATCTCCGAAGAAGGCTCATTTAAATCAACAAATCTCTCAATACTTTCCGATTTGTTTTTTAATTTTTCCATTAGTTCATCAAGAAAATCAACTTTTTTTCTGCACTTTGAAGTAAATAATTCTGTATCTCCGTTTATGTATATATCCTCTATTGCTTTTTTTATATCATCGTGCATAAAAATATCACCTCGTTATATCATTACTTTACTATTAAATCATGTTGACCCGATGTATCAGCAGGTTTTGTATCATTAAAATCAAAATCTACCTCTCCAAGATGTTTGCCTCTACGATTACAATGCTCAAAGGTTCCATGCTGACTATCAACCGCATATAAATCTTTGGTTTTAGGATCTGAATAAACATCCCTATTGTTTATTCTTGATAATTTATTATTTTTAGAAAGACCTTTGTTATCAGCAACAGCTCTAGCTTCTTGCTTAACAGTTGCTACTCGTTCATTTGAATCCATTTTGCTTATCGCTTCGTTAAATTCCTTAGTAGAAGAATATTTTCTGCTAGCATTATGCACCAACACGCCCAATGTGCAAACATGATAAGTATGGAAATCCTCTACCTGAAAATTATACACCTTAGTGGGTTCATCTGTCAACTCGACATCAAAATTTTCAACTAAAAGAACATTGCCATTAGAATCAAGGAGTTTATTGCCAACTACAAGTTCACCTGCATTAACAAAGCCTTTATCTTTTACATAGAACGGGTGGTCAACTGTAGTGATTATTTCTTCACCGTTCACAGTGAGATGAATGAGAGTAGTCACCTCTCTTATATATGTTTCAAGGACAGTCTTTTCACCCGTTTCCATTGTTTCAGGATCTGTTGAAATGACCTTGTCGCCAGCTTTTATATTTTCTATTGCGATTAACCCCATTGCCGTCAAAATCATAGTTCCAGCAACAAAACACGATGGAGTAACCTGAGACATTCCCTGTCTCATACCACCAGTAAAGATTGATAAGGCGCTAACGCTCATTTGGAAACCATTATATAATTTACTGGAATGAAGTTTCTGATTAAATTCTACAAATGCACAATCTGGTGCAAAAAAACCTACAACAGATGCAGCAGTATCATATAATCCCATAACGCCGGAAATGCCAGCGGATATTCTTGAAGTCCATTTAATTGCAGAACCGAATTTTTCCACAAAAGCACAGGACTTGCCCAAAACATTGCCTGCAAGTTGTCCTGCACCGCCAATACCTCCGAAAATCGCACCGGTTATTGCGCCGGAGAATGCGCCCTCTTCAACGCCTTCCCAGAACGAACCTCCCGATAGGACACTTGTAATGCCACCCATTAGTCCGCCGGATATTGCTCCCATTAAAGCACCGGCTGCTGCACCTAAAATTATTTTTCCGAATGCTAATCCTGCAATAGCTGCATTAACGCCCGGTATAAATAAGCAGACAACAGCGGCAATTACAATCACAATCGTAACAATTGCTTTCCAATGTTCCTTACACCACTCGCCGACCTTTTTACAGCCGTCCTTGAATTTCTCCCAATCGCTCTTTTCACACTCGGGCTTCAGATAATAGTACTCATCGTAAAAATCATCTTTGCTCTTATTGATAGCGTCGGCGGCGTCACCGTCGATACGAACTACCTCGGAAACAAATTCATTTACATCTTTTTTAAGCTTATCAAGAGCGTCGATCTTATCTCCTTGGGTTTGCGTAGATGACTTTATGGAACTGATCACATCGTCAACATTACATATGCTGTTGTCGATCGTAAGTACTTTTGAATTAAGAGATTTCAAATCAGACTTATATTCTTTTACAGCTTTTTTAGCGTCGTTTATCAGACTCGGCATCTGATTGATCTTGCTTGCGTATAACGTAATAGTTGACATTTATCTATTCCTCTTCATACATTTTACGTCGGTAATACTCCATATCAAACGAAGCGTTCCATCTTTCGTTTCTCCAATCGGAAGCCGCCGAGTTAGCTGAATTGATTCCCGATTCTATATCTTGTAATTCGGATTCTGCACGATTTATGCTTTCCTGCAATTCGGAAACTTTATTATCAACAGTTGTTTCTTTGCTTCTGAGGGTAGAGAAAATGCTGTTCAATGTGCTTTTGGTTTTGGAAGATTCCGTGCTGTAAACGCTGTTTAAGCTTTTATTTGTCACAGAACTTGAGCTTGCCATACCGCTGAAATTTTCAGAAGCAAGATTGACATTGCCAGTAATTTTAGAAAGATCGCCCTGCAATTCCGAATCCTTTTTGATAGCTGTATTTAAATCCGAAGATGCATTTTGGTGTTTTCTCAGATCTGCTTTGAGCTGATTTATGTAGGAGATTTTTTGTTGCCGTTGCGACCTTAATTCATTTGCTCTGTTTTCACAATTAGTAATTTCAGAACAAGCATCATAATATCTGTTTCTTGATTCGTAATAGTAATATTCGTAATCCATAGGCATTAATACTCCTCAAATAATAAATTTATGGGTGCTTTAATTTGAATAAAACCCATGTTATACTTTTTCTATTGTTTAGAAAACACATCCGTATATCATTTCTTGACCTTACTTTCGTTAGGTATCATAATTATTTTTTTAATTTTCCCAAAACCAACATTAAGGCTTCAGTAAATATTATTAACGGAACTATTTTACCAACGCTTTGCTGAACAAAAGATAATAAAATCCATACACATACTTCAATTGTCAAAACAATATATGACCTTTTTCTATAAATTCGAATCTCGTCATCATCCAATGGTTTATTTTCGTCTTCAACGGGTGACAGTATAATACATACTGTCACCCCAATAAAAAGTAACATTTTGTATAATGAAACAAGAGAAACATAAGAAAAAAATGCTAAGATCAAAATCATTATAAATATAGATATAAAATAACATCTCAATGATGTACGAGCATGATACCCTCCTGCATAACTTCTCAGCGGAATATATCCCATCAGAAAAATCATGCTTTCAAATATCATTCCAAAAAATACACCGACCAAAACCGAACTTAACAAATTGATCAATATCGTTAATCCAATATTAAATCCATATTTATATAATTCTTCGTTTTCTTTGGAAATAATTTGCCTATCACGAAGTCTGCGCACAATCTTCTCTGCTAATGCTTCAAACATCAGAATTTACGAAGTTCCTTTGCTTTTTCAGGCATTTTAGGCTGGTTTGTTATAAACAAACAAGCAGAATTGATATTGGCAACTGTAACCATTATAGCCATTGCCGCAAGAATCTTATCAAACTTAATGCCTATCTTTAAAAACTTTTCTTTCATTTTTTATTATTCCTTTCATAGCTCATAGCATTTTCTTTATTTATACACCCCAAAACGACTTGTTTCGCTGTTATGTAAAAAAAGAACGCTAAAATGTAAAAAATAGAAAAGATCGTCTTTGCATTTTCTTGCAAAGACGACCTTTCAGTCTGTCGAAAAAGCCCCTAATCAGTTACCTGATCAGGGGCAAAATAATATATTCAAGCAAAAATGGGCTTAAAAATCATAAAACGCAAGTAAATCAAAAGCTCCTTCCACCTATGTATCGCATACTTTTTAAGATTCATGGCAGCAAATTTAAGCCTGACCCAGTTTGTTACCTGAGATAAGCCTCTGTGATTTGTATAACGCATTGCGTGTTTTTCTTTGGCGTCGGCAAACACTCGCTCTATGGTTTCCTTGCGTTTTTCGTATATTGCCTTGTACTTCGGCATATGGCGAATATCTTCGGCGCGTTCAAGATATTCCTGCCAAATATGTTTTGTTACAAGCTTTTCATGTTTGGAACTTTGAGTGCAGAATCCTATTGACGGACAATCTTTGCAAATATATCCTTTACTTTTAAACTCCTTATACCCTTCTTTGTTGGTAGCTGCGTAATTTAACACCTGATTTTCGGGGCAGAGTACGCAATCATAATAATTGTCGTAAACATACTCACAAGGTCTGAAAAAGCCTGTTTTGCTCATCGGTCTTTTGGATGGAAGAACAGGTATTCTTTTATCATCAAATACTTTTTTGCATATCCAAGGCGTTTTGTATCCTGCATCCATTACTACTGTTTCAATTTCAGGATGTTTTTTTGTCATTCGGTCATAGAGTCCGTCAAATGCTGTGCTATCGTGTACATTTCCCGGATTTACAGTAACATCAACAATATATCCGTGCTTATCACAGGCTGTCTGAGCTGCATAAGCAAGGCATTTCTTGTGTTCACCCTTGTGGAATACTCCGCTTTCGGGGTCCGTTGTTGATTCGTTTACTATCTTCTTTTCAGGCGGCTTAGGTACGTCAAAAGGTTTCTTGTCATGTTCTTCTCTGTCTTTGTTTATCTCGTCCATAAGCTGCTTTTCATATATCTTTGCAGCCTTTGGTATTTCCTTTTTAACAACCTTTTTAATATTTGCATTTGCTTTGATATGTGTTCCGTCAACAAATACTGTTTCGGGTGAAAGATAGCCTGCATTATTGATCTCGTTTAAAATCCAATCAAAAATCTTTTCAACAACTTCGGGAGTATATCTGTGTTTAAAGTTATAGCTGAGGGTAGAAAAATGAGGAGTTTCTTCATTAAGAAGATAGCCGAGAAACCAGCGATAGCCTACATTCATACGAACTTCTTCCGCTGTCTTTCTGAGAGAGGGTATGCCGAATACATGCTGTATCAAAGTCATTTTGAACAGCACAACAGGGTCTATGCTTGGTCTGCCGTTGTCCGGGCAGTATAAGTCTTCTACAAAGTTATATATCTTGTTAAAATCTACTGCCACATCTATTTTTCGCAGCAGATGTTCCTTTGGTACTAATGCTTCTATACTTACAAATTCAACCTGATCTCTTTCTTTTCTATCCTTTTGCAGCATTTTTATCACCCTCTTTATTATACCACATTCAACCCCAAAAAGCCACCCTTTCGGGTGACTTTTTCGACAGACTGAAAGATCGTCTTTGCATTTTCTTGCAAAGACGACCTTTTTACTTTTCATAAATTAAAACGGATGCTTCAAACCATTTGTCCAAAGTCTCTATTTTTAATATTCCACCGTATTTTTCGACAACTCTTTCAACACTTTTTAGTCCTATGCCATGATTTATATGATCTTGTTTTTTTGTCTTATCTTTATTCGGTAAAATTCCATCAAACGTATTGCCGATCACTATTTTTACATAACCTTGTTTATAACTTATCTTTATTGACATTTTCTTTTGTTCAGCATCCGGAACTAATTCCAGAGCTTCCAATGAATTATCAACAAGATTACTTAAAATTACATTTATATCAAAACAACTTATTCCTACGTTTGAAGGCATTGAAATATCAAAATCAGAATCCACGTTCATTGAGCAAAGTTTGTTCAATTTATAATTTAATATGCTGTCTACAAATTCATTACCGGAATCTATAATTTTATTATCAGAATCAATATATTGTTTAGTATCAGATAAGTAATGCTCAAGCTCAGTGTATCTTTCGTTAACAAGAAGATCCTGCATTTTCAAAATGTGATTATCCATATCATGTTTAAGACACCGCATGGTCATTTGGGATTGCTGCATTAATTTTAATTGATTTTGATATGCTTCATTTTGATTTTGAATCAATTTCTTTTCCTGTTTTGATGAAAACATATCAATAAGGCTGTCATACATATAAAACACATCAATATTTATAAGGAGAATAATAATTGATGTTATTAATGATATTACATCAAGACTTTTTGCGGCAAAATAACCAATAATTATGCTTCCTAAGGGAACGAATATGACTGTTATATAATACATGATCGGAACGCTGTCATAAAGATCATTCTTTCTGAAAAATAAATGTGTTATGAGATTTATAGACGCTAAAAAAATTATATTTGAAACAAATCCTTGATTAAAAAACATTGAATTGATCTTCAAATAACCGCTAAATGCAACAGCTATTGTATCACAAATGATCGCCATTACACAAGAAGTCACAACAGCAATTAATTTTCTGTATATGTCGGACTTATATAGTAATGTGATTGCGAAAAAAGGAAGTATATTAGAAAAAATATTCAGTATCCAATTTTGATAAAAAAGATATGCACAACTATTAAGTACATAATAGAGCAAATATAAAATAATCTCTGTTGTTTTATTAAGTTTCTTTTTATCAAAAAAGGCATTTGAAAACATATACATTGCATAAATGTGAAACAAATTGGAAAACAAATAAAAAGCAGTAGTCATATTACCTCCTCAAAAGTATCTCAGATACTTCAGTTCTTTTGTTTTTGCTTATCGGCAATTCTTCATTTTTACTGCCCAACAAGATAACAGTATTCGAAGTGAATTTTTCAATATAATTCATATTAACAAAGTATGATTTGTGAATGCTAATGAAATCCTTAAAGCACTCTTTTGTTATGATGTCCGAAAGCTTGCCATAAAAAGCATAAATGTTATTAATCGTATGTATGAAAATTTTTCTACCTTTACTTTCAAAATATTTTATATATGAAATTTTTACTTTATTAGTGACTTTATCAGAAATAAATTCAAAAATCCTGTTTCCAATTTGATAATCATTAATAAACGAATCTAAAATTCCACAAATCTTTTCATAATCTACAGGCTTTTCAAGGTAATCGTAGGGGTGGATTTTTATAGCGTCTATAGTGTATTCTTTAAACGATGTAACATAAACAATTGAAGAACTGATATTGTCAAATATCTCTCTGATTTTTTTGCCAAAATCAATACCTGTCATAGAACTATTTGTAAATTCTATATCAAGAAAAATAATATCATATCTTTTCTCATTAAGATACTCGGATATTAACGATTCACAGGAATTAAAAACTTTAAACTCATACTTTATTTCATTAAGCTCGCAATATTCCGAGACAAAACAGCCTATTTTATCACACACATATTTTTCGTCGTCACAAATAGCAATTCTGATCATCTAACCACCTACCTTAATTGATATTATACCAAATATTTCACTTTAAATCAATACATAATTTGTTAAAACCACAGTATAATACATTAATACAGGTGACATAAACTTTTGCAAAAGTGCAGATTTTGCGAAACAAAAACGGCGGATTTATGCTTAAAAGCAATCAAAATCCGCCCGTTTATTGCATTGTTATTATATTTTCCTCTTTTAAACCTACCTCCTGCTTTTTCTTTTGTATCATTCTCCGCAGCCTGCTGTCGACTGTCCGTCTGACTACCTTATACTTCTGCGTATAATCATCTTCAATGCACCTACTGAGATTTGCAAACAGACCAAAGATTGTATTAGCAAGCACAGCATTCTCAAACTGTGCCATATTGTTCAGCATATTATGTGCATACTCATTACCGTCGTTTGCGGACTTTGTAAACCATTGGATAGCCTTTTCCTTATCTTTTTCAAGTCCCTCAGCTCCAAAAAGATAAAGCCTGCCGAGTTGATAACTTGACCAATAATTTTTATCCA
>JAETSI010000129.1 GCA_021769725.1 Oscillospiraceae bacterium
ATGTGGAAATTTCTCGTAAAACAGCAGAAAATTGAAGTTCTGGAACGTGAAGTTCTTGCCGATCATCAGATCGCATTTGTGAATCTAAAATTTGTTTTTGACGGTGACTGGAAGAAGTTTCACAAGGTGGTGCAGTTCTCGCAGTGTGATGAAACGTACAGCATCGTTCTTGGATTTGACGGCACTACCTGTCACTTGCCTGCGGAGCTTCATGTAGGTGCGGTGAAGATGAGCATTTTCGGATATGATGCTGAAAGTGACACAACCGTCAGGGCGACAACAGTTCCCGTTACTCTGAACATCCGTGAATCGGGATTTGTGGGCGATGATGATACTCCGATTCCTCCAACGCCTGATCTGTACACGCAGCTCTTGCAGAAAATATCCGAAATTCAGGCAGGTGTGGACGGTAAAGATGGGCTTTCTGCTTATGAACTTGCCAAAGAAAATGGCTTTGTGGGAACGCTTGCGGAATGGCTGGAAAGCTTGAAAGGTGCTGACGGATGTGATGGCATTGACGGTAAAGATGGTGCAGATGGAAAAGACGGAGTAACTCCAGATATGTCGGAATATGCGACAAAAAAGAATCTGGAAGATGAAATTCTTTCCGTTCGTGAAGCAATGATTCCGCTGACACGGGAACTTCATTCGCATAAAAATATGGCAGTTCTGGATACACTGACGGCGGAACAATTGGCTATGCTTGGCGGTTTACAGCAGTTTGAGGACTCCACAAAATATGAAATACAGACCATCAAAGAATCCGTTGAACCCGTCATTTCTCAGGCTCACTGGCACCATAATCTGACGCTTCTGAACAGCTTTACTTCTGCAAAAATTGCAAAATGGGACAGTATTTCTCAGTTGGAATCTGACCTTCAGCAACTCTGTGATTCCGTGCAGTATGATCAGCAAAATCAGAATGATGCGATTCAGATGTTGGAGAACAGACTCACCATTCTGGAATCACAGGTTGCCAGCGGAAACAACGCAGTTACGCTGTTTTCGGCTGGCACTGATGTGTTTGAACAGTACGATAACAGCCTTGTTTTCATGGTCAACAACGGCACATATCCACTGACAAGATTTGTGGAGCAGTACCCTGATTTTTGCAGTGAAAACACCGATTTTTCGCTGAATTACAGCTCTGTTGTGTTCAACTGGGGCGTGACGGTACTGTCTGCATTATGCAGTCCTGTGAGCATTTCTCCCAACAGCAAGGTGCTTTTGGAGTATCTCGCAGGTTCGAATGCGGAAAGCGAATTGTACTTTGTTTCGCCGGACGGAAGGTCTGCCAATACGCCGATTGCTGATTTCATTTTTGAGAAAATCAAGAACAATAACTGCCGTAAGATTCCCTTTGAATGGCTATGTTCCGCAAATTACATCACCACTTTAATTTCGTGTTCCGATATTCCTGCCGGCGAGTATTATCTTGCATGGACGGGCGTATCGGATAATTCGCATCCAATAGTGAAACGGATTCAGATTTTGAGTTGACTTTTTATAGGTGGGGTGATATAATGAAGTAAGAAAAATTGGAATTTAGAGTAGGAGTGTTCTTTATGAAAGAAGGATTTATCACACCACCAAACCATACAAATTTTGAAGCCAAAAAATTATTTGGTTCAGTAGGCGAGATTATTGACGGTTCTATTGCCTATATTGACTTGCAAGGTGGCGGGCCAACCGAAAAGCATACACATGAGCATAATCATTTATTCATTGTCACAAGTGGAGAAGCAAAAATATTATTAGGTGATGAAGAAATCATCGTCAAGAAAGATGAAGCGTTTTTAGTCAACGGAAAAACACCACATTCTGTATGGAATAATATAGACGGAGAAACCGTAATGATTGGAATATCCGTAAAATAAATTCTGATTTGTACAACTGAATACTCAAAAATAACCGTTTGCGGATTTATTCTGCAAGCGGTATTTTTATACCCAAATTACGAAAGGAATGATGAAAATGAAAGAAACTTTTTGTACAATCGCAGGACTGATTGGAGGTTTCATTGCCGCTATTTTCGGCGGTTGGGACTCCGCATTGGTCACGCTGGTGATTTTCATGAGCATTGACTTTTTCACTGGAGTTGTAACTGCTACAATGGGAAAATCCAAGCACACGGAAAGCGGAGGACTTTCCTCAAAGACAGGCTGGTTCGGACTTGCGAAAAAGGTCTGCACCTTGCTCCTTATCGCAGTCGCTGTGAGAATGGATATTATGCTCGGTACGACCTACATTCGTGACGCAGTCTGCATCAGCTTTTGCCTGAATGAACTGCTTTCAATCGTGGAAAATACGTCTTTGATGGGCATTCCGTATCCGCCTGCAATCAAGAAAGCTATTGACGTTTTGCAGACCAAAGTCGGCAGAATGGAAGAAGAAACAAATCCTGAAAACAACGAGGAGGAGAACTGATTATGGCAATCTTAAAACCCGATAAAATGATGACTTTCGGCGGTGTGACCGTCAACGAATACTTGCTTACAAAGCACAATCCCAATCGTATTGATATGCCCGCCGCTTCTATGGAGGGCAAAATTATTGGCGTGACGATTCATAACACAGACTGGATCTCCACAGCAAGGGGAACAACTCCTGCTGAGCAGTACACCCGTGCCACTGTCAATGGAAATATGAACGATGTCCGTGTGCATTATTATGTTGATAACGTTTGTGCGTGGCAGAATCTTCCTCTGAATCTCTCCGGCTGGCACGCTGCCGATGGCAGCGGTAACGGCAACCGCAGGACAATTGCAATCGAGTGTATTATGAGTTCTGCTTACAATGCTACTGATAAAAAGTCTGAAGATAATGCTGCAAGACTGGCTGCTGCATTGCTGAAGAAATACAATCTCAGCATCGATCATCTCTACACCCACACTCACTGGCTGAACGTCCGTGACGGAAAGTCCGGCAGTGTGGACTATCTGAATACTGCGAAAAATCCCTACAAAATGTGTCCGCTGTACATTCTTCCGCATTGGAGTGCATTCAAGGCAAAGGTGCAGTCTTACATGAATTCCGGTACATCCGTATCAACAACTCCAAACACTACACAGCTCTACCGAGTGCGTAAAAGCTGGAGCGATGCAAAGTCGCAAATCGGTGCATTCGCTTCTTTAGAAAATGCGAAAAAAGCTTGCAAATCGGGATATTCCGTGTTCGATAGTAACGGTACTGTTGTTTATCCTGCAAAGAAGTCGATTGATGAGATTGCCCGTGAGGTCATTCAGGGCAAGTGGGGCAATGGTGCTGACCGTAAAAATAGACTCACCAATGCCGGATATGATTACAATACCGTGCAGAAACGTGTGAATGAATTGATGAAATAAACTTTATAGACGGCTGTCGATTTAGTTCGGCAGCCGTTTT
>JAETSI010000130.1 GCA_021769725.1 Oscillospiraceae bacterium
ATGGCAAAGTTAACAACCGCTGAGTTTATCGAAGCTATCAAGGAATTATCCGTATTAGAACTGAACGAATTAGTAAAAGCATGTGAGGAAGAGTTTGGCGTATCCGCAGCAGCAGGTGTTGTAGTTGCAGCAGCAGGCGCTGGCGCAGCAGCAGCTGAAGAGAAGACCGAATTTGACGTAGAGCTGACCGAGGTTGGTCCTAACAAGGTTAAGGTTATCAAGGTTGTACGTGAAGTTACCGGCTTAGGCCTGAAGGAAGCTAAGGACGTAGTTGACGGAGCTCCTAAGGTAGTTAAGCAGGGCGCTTCCAAGGAAGAGGCTGAGGATGTTAAGGCTAAATTAGAGGCTGAGGGCGCTAAGGTTACATTGAAGTAATTTTAGACCAGGGCTGATAGAATCGTATAATCGGAAATCATCGGAATTCAGTAGATAAAGCTGAGGATGACTTAGATGGAAAGACCGCTGTGCTGAGACATGTGAGACATGTTGAGGCGGGGCGGTTTTTTTGCGGGGAAGTTTCTGAATATATATTAAAAGAGCTATGTGCCGCCTAATCAACACATAGCTCTTTGTCCTTTTCCCCTAAATCCTATTGGCACATAAACTAAAACATATCCTGGTTATATCAGGAATACATCCAATTCGTGAAACTATTTAACATAAACACCGTCTTCATTGACAGTATAGCCGTCAATGGTAGTGCCTCTCTTCATATCTCCATTATTTCTGTCGAAATAATACCACTTGCCATCCAGCTCTACCCAGCCTTTTGCTGCTGCGCCGCTCTCGGTAAGGTAGTATGTGCGATGATTATACTCAAACCAGGTATCAGCTAACATCTTGCCGTCCTGTCCAACATAATACCAGTTGTTTGTAATCGGAATCCAGCTGTCGGTTACCATTGCACCCTGAGCGTTAACCCAGTACCAGCTGTTATCATAGTTTACCCATGACTGAATGGCCATCTCACCGTTATCTTTGAGCCAGAACAGATCGTTGTCATTCTCTACCCACTGATTACGGACAGAATTGCCGGCCTCATCATAATAATACCATTTGTTCTGTACATTAAGCCAACCGGTATTGGCTAAACTGGTAACTGCGGATGCCATTGCTAATGTAGCTGCTGCCATAATTGTTGCAAGTGCTTTTGTGTGCTTTCTCATACGTATTTCTCCTTTTGGTTCATAATTTTGTAAGAAAAAATATACTTTATATTTAATATAATAGTATGTTTTTGTAAGAAAGTCAATGATATTAGGAAGATATTTACAAAATAAATTACAAGAACTAGTTTTATATAAGGGAAAATTGCAATATAAAACAAAACACAGAATTTGAAAATGAAAAATGCGATAAGATTGCAGAAGAGGCCAAAGTATATGCAGTAATAAAAAATAGATTGCCTTAAATGTAAATACTTACAAAAAAGTCATTACACTATTGCAAATTAAGAATTTATGTTGTATATTAGTCTCAGAAATAAAAGATAATCGTTGTAACTGAAAATGTAAGCACTTACAAAAATATAGCTATGGAGGTAAAAAATGAGTACAGGTGTAAAAGAAACTGTGATTCAGTTTGGAGAAGGAGGATTTTTGCGTGGATTTGTAGACTATTTCTTTCACAAACTCCAGGAAAAAGGTTTATATGATGGTAAGATTGTAGTGGTTCAGCCGATTGAAAAAGGCATGTGTCAAATGCTCTCCGACCAGAACTGTGAATATAATCTGTTTCTCCGGGGAATTGATAATGGACAGGTGGTAAATGAGCATACACATGTAACTTCCATATCCAGAGCTTTGAATCCATACACTCAGTATGAAGAATATATAGCATTGGCGGAGAATCCAGACTTAAGAGTTCTTGTATCTAATACTACCGAGGCAGGAATTGAATATCTGGGAACAGAAAATCTGACGGATATGCCGCCCAAGTCATATCCGGCTAAACTTACTCAGTTCTTATATAAACGCTATAAAGCTGGTTTAAGGGGACTTATTCTGCTGCCCTGCGAATTGATTGATGATAACGGTGATAATCTTAAAAAGTGCGTTCTTCAGTATGCAAAATTATGGGAGCTGGGGAATGGATTTACAACCTGGCTGGAAGATGAAAATGATTTCTGCAGCACACTGGTAGACCGCATTGTAACTGGTTACCCAAGGGATGAGGTCGAGGAACTGACTAAGCAGATTGGCTATGAGGATAAGCTTATAGACACAGCAGAAATTTTTCACCTGTGGGTTATCGGCGGTCACCATGAAGATGAACTTCCATTCCAGAAAGCCGGCTACAATATTGTCTGGACCGATGACGTTCATCCATATAAAAAGAGAAAGGTACGTATTCTCAATGGAGGACATACTTCCATGGTATTGGGTGCGTATCTGTATGGACTTGAAACAGTTGGCGAATGTATGAAGGATGAGAAGGTTTCCGCATTCCTTAAAAAGTGTATATTCGAAGAAATTATTCCTACAATTGGAGATACAGAAGATAACCGTAAATTTGGAGCGGCTGTTCTGGAACGATTCTCTAATCCATTTATCAAGCACCAGCTGTTGAGCATTGCATTAAATTCCGTAAGCAAGTTCCAGGTAAGAGTTCTTCCTACTATTTTAGAGTACAAAGAAAAGTTCGGGAATTATCCAAAGGCCCTTACATTTTCTATGGCAGCACTAATCTCCTTCTACCGTACGGATAAAGCAAATGATGGGGATGAAATAATGCAGTTTATGAAAACTGCTTCTGTGGAAGAAATCATGAAGAGGGAGGATTATTGGCACGCTGATCTCTGTGAGATGATTCCCATGGTGAAGGAATACTATGAATTGATTCAGAGTAAGGGAATGGCCGAAGCTTATGGCGTTATATTAGGAATGTAAATTAAAATCAATTGCAGATATGGATTGATAGAATAAATAATTTAGAGTTATATAAGCGGGCATCACATCCGGACTAGTTCATGGAGGTGGTGCCCGTTCTTGATTTAACCCGCAGAGATGAGTAAATTACAGAAGATGGATTTTGCATGTATCGTGAAAATCCGCATCATGCATAGATATAAATACAATATTCAGGAGACATAACATCTTTGTAATAATTATGTAAGAAAATGCACAGGTAAAAGTTATGGTATTTTTCCGGAATTTATAATATACTAAGTGCGTGTGATGGAGCTGGTTAGCTTTTAACGGAGTTGTCGATATTACATAATTTTAGTAGAATTTGCAAAAAATGCAAAAAAACTATTGATAATTTTCCTTATCCGAAGTATAATCAACTCGTAATGCAAAAAAGGAATTTCAAAAAGTATTTCAAAAAGAAAAAGGAGAGTGCATTAATTATGAGAAAGCAGACAAAGTTAGTTGCTG
>JAETSI010000131.1 GCA_021769725.1 Oscillospiraceae bacterium
CTGCTTCTTAAATTCCTCATCATACTGTCTTACTGTTCCCATCTTTGACACCCTCCTTTTTTATTTTATCATACATTGATTGTCTGGATTGTGTCAAGTTTTATTATACAACATCATGCGGATAGAATTAATCAGGTCATTCCAGGCAGCTTCGGCTATTTCATGCACTTCATCTTCATCAATTTCCATCGCCATAGACTTCCAGTCGTGGTAAATCACTATCTGCTCTCTGATACGGCTGTTCAGACCGATGCCATTCCTTAAAACATTTTTTGCAAGCATAACGCTCCTCCTTCGGGTATAAAAATAGCCTCTGCGGATTTCTCTGCAAAGGCTATTTCGCTTTATCTTATTTTCCTACTTTACAGTATATCACATATGCGAGGTATCATCAAGTCCCACGTAGTCCCAGGAAGTCCCAAATTTTATAATTGATAAAGCCTGCTGATGAAGTCGGTAGGCACTTGACTTACTATATCCCATTTCGCTGAAAATAACTTTCCACGACTTGAATTCTACATATCGTTTTACAAGCAAATCACGCATATCTGAATCGTGATGTTGTATAATAAAACTTGACACAATCCAGACAATCAATGTATGATAAAATAAAAAAGGAGGGTGTCAAAGATGGGAACAGTAAGACAGTATGATGAGGAATTTAAGAAGCAGGAGCAGGCGAAATAGATACCGGCTCAGGAACAAGATCGCCGAAGGAGTCGCTGAATCTCGCTCAGCAGTTGCAGGCCGCAAATAAGCGAATTAAGGAGCTTGAAAAGGCAAATCGAGAGCTTAAGGAACTGAATGAATTTCTGGAGGAAGCTTCGGCTTTTTTCGCTGCGAGCCGTCGGAAGTCGGGAAAGAAGAACGGTTAAAGTTTATTGCATTAAAGACCGATGACGGCAGAATTACAGGGAAAATAAGCTTTTATTGCAGGGCATTTCATATTACAAGACAAGCATTCTACGATTATCTCGAGAGAAAAAGCAAGCCTTGGAAATACGAACTGCTGGCGAAAGAAATGATGAAAATTCATAACGAAGATACATGGAACGACACATATGGCAGAGGGCGTATGTACATAGCCTTGAAGCTGAAAAGTCAAGCCGGCGAGATTTCTGTTCCTATACCAAGCGAAAGTACAGTCCGCAAGGTTATGGAACAGATCGGACTGATCCATAAGTCTAACAGAAAACCGAATGGTATCACCAAAGCAGACCGTGAAGCACGCAAATCAGACGATCTTTTGAAGCGTGATTTCAGTGCAGATAAGCCGCTGAAAAAAGCGGTAACAGATATTAGTGAACTAAAAGCAAAGGACGGAAAAGTCTATGTTTCAGCAATATTTGACTGTTTTGACCTGATGCCTTTGGGGCTTGCCATAGAAGATAATATGAAAGCTTCTCTTTGCTGTCATACAATTGAAAATGCAAAGAAAGCCTATCCGGACATCAAAGGCTGCGTCATACATTCCGACAGAGGAAGCCAATATACAAGTGCGGATTATCGGGAGAAACTGCAAAAATACGGGATTATTCAAAGTATGAACAGTGCAGGCGGCAGATGTCATGACAATGCTCGCTGCGAAAGTATGTGGGCAAGAATGAAAGAAGAATTATTTTACAGCAAAGGAGATAAATCTGAAAATTATACTATGTCAGAGTTAATAACGATGGTCTGGAGATATTATATGAGTTATTGGGCAAACAGACGGATATGCACTGCAAACGGCGGTCTGCCTCCGGCAATCAAGAGAAGACGATTCTATGATTGTGTAAACCTTGCTGCTTAAAATCGTTCGTAATAAATGTGTCAAGTATTATTGACAAAATCACACTGTATGAAGACAGAGTAACGGGCAGAATAACTCCTGAACGCTATGACACTCTTGCATCAGGCTATGAACAGGAACAGTACGACTTGAAATCAAAGCTGTCGGAACTTGAATCGCAACTCGACATAGTTAAACTACGAGAGAACTGCATCAGGGATTTCATAGAAAAAGCACGACAGTACGTTGAAATGTCTGTACTTACTCCAGAGCTGATAAAAGTCTTCATAAAGAGAATTGAGGTTTTCGAGAAAGAAGAAAAATATTCCCGTACTTGTGGAAACAGAATCGTCATTTACTTTACGTTTCAGGCTGATAAGGGAATGAATATTGACGGTACTGTGGCGGATTCGAAAACCGCAGAATCCTCTGAATAAAAAGCAACCGGAAAGCACGTGACTTTCCGGTTTACATACAACCTTTTATTGTTCGTTAAGGATACCGCCTTAAGCCTGGAGATGTTTTTTCTATTTAGTTCCAGAACCAGCGTAAACCATTATAAGTATAGGTATTTGCAGCAAGTCCATTATGAGAATATCCGTCCATGATACGATATACAAAGTTGCCGCTTGTATCCGCAGTTAATTCCGTAAAATAATCGGAATCACGCATTTTTTGAACTCTTTGGTTGACGTAGCTGTAAGCAAAATCATCTGTACCGGTCATGGAGAACACAAAATAATCATCTTGATTATAACTTTTCGCAGCTTCTCAAATAGTATCGTCATCAAGGAACGTTCCGCAGCTCATTGGCATGAAATACCTGAAGTAATCAAGGCAGTTCTGAAACGTTCTCCAGGTCGTTACCGAACCCATTGAAAATCCTCCGAATCCACGATGCTCACGGGAATTTCTTAATCCTTCGGGAGTAGTATCTTTCACATAGGTTCTGTATTTTACTATTTTGTGTAAAATAACGCCGTCTCATAAGACATAGATCAAAAACATTCCAAGTTCCATCACCGTCTAAGTCATAATCATTTCCATGCGCATTGGTTGTACGGGCAAGAAGAAAATCCTGCAAGTTTGCCAGCTGACGATGTTCAGGAATATTATTGTTCGGCATTTGTTCTTCCCAGAAACGAACTGCATCATAAATCCAGCCCTCTGCATTTGTGTCTGTTCCAATACCGAAACCGTGGGGCAATTCCTCATAGGCGTGAAATTCAGTTGGAATACCATAACTCTCAAGACATTCAAGACGATTCTGCATAGTGCGGTAGCTTGCAATGCCGTCGCTTGTACCAACGCAGGCATATGTCGGAGCATCTGTCGGCGATGAAGCATTATATCCTGTATACTGCATAATGATTGCACCAGCCTGTTGAATATCACTGCGTTGCGTCAAAGCGTTAAGATTATCTGCATTGCCTAATGTTGCAGCCATTCTTGCACCGGCAGAGCCTCCCCATAGTGAGTAATAGTTCACGTCAACTTCCAGTTCTTCAGCATGGTCATAGATGAACTCTATTGCTTTTGCAAGATCACTGTATGGATCGTCCGGACGGTAAATCAGTGCAAATACGTTATATCCCATTTTAGAAACTTCCAGTGCATGAGGAAAACTGTCGTGCATTGCACCGACATAAGCAAATCCGCCGCCTGCATTCATGATACTGAATTTAGCTCCCGGTTCGCCTTTAAAGAAGAACAGCCCCGTATCACGCTTGGAAGGATCGGCAGTCATTTCTGCTTCACTGTAAATTGGATAAAAAATCTGCTGTCCGCTTTCGACGCTTTCTGCAAGTGTGTTGATTATTTCAACTGTTTTTTCGGGCTGAATATAGTTATACCATGTATATACACGGCTCGTGCTGATTTCCGCAAGCGTCATATCGTCTGTGACAATGCGGTCAACGGGGAATACAAGTCTCCCGAAATCTTCAAATGCAGGATTAGCGATAACCTCTCCGACTGTTGTATCTGTATTCACTCTTTGTTCTCCTGTGACAGAAGTCACTGTGATTGAAGCTGTTTTAGAACTACTTGTATTTATTGGTGTTTCAGGGAAATCACCACAGGCAGCTGTAGTCATAGTTAAACCTGCAAGTAATAGAACGAGAAATTTCTTCACTGAGAGCCCTCCTATCAATCATATTTAACGAATAAAATTCGTACGCTGGAAAGGTTCTTTTTCCGGAATTCCATAAGCTTCTTTGCCCAGTGCAATACTTTTTATCAGGAATGTCATATTGTTTGCCAGTGTTCTCATGCCTTGTAAGCCCTCCATATCCTGCGCAGCTTCACCAGCTTCTCTGCCGTGAATGCTATTCCAGTATTGTCCGGAGGCAACTGGCATTCCTGAAATTTTGAAGAACTTGTTCAGTTCGTCAAAGGTTGAAGATAATCCGCCACGTCTTGCTGCAACAACAGCTACTCCTACTTTCATAGTTTTGTCAAAATGTGTGCTGTAAAATAATCTTGTCAGAAAAGCAATCAGCGTAGCGTTTGCGGAAGCATAATAAACAGGACTTCCAACAACAAGACCGCCGCATTCTTCAAATTTTTTAGCTGTTTCATTCACAATGTCGTCAAACACACATTTTCCAGTTTTAGTACATGAAGCACACGCAATGCAGCCACGGATACCCTTATGCCCAACATGGAGGTTTTCAGTTTCGATTCCAGAATTGGTGAAGACCTTTTCCATTTCGTGTAGTGCGATGTAAGTATTTCCGTGTACCTGAGGGCTTCCATTTATCATTTTCATTTTTCTGTACCTCCTTGAAATGTTTGCAGTTCTCGGAAACGATCCGCTTCATGAACTGCGGATAATCTTCTTTTGGTCTGAATTTGCATACCTGTTTGTGGATGCAGCGGTCACATTTTAGTTTCATGGCTGCCCTCCAACGGAATAACTATCTGATAGTTATGTATTCTTGCTCCCTCATTGAAGCCTTTCTGATAAATTTCTTTGTGCCTGACTGCTTTGAAGTATGCATCGGCTGAGTTCCAGCCGATATATCCCACCAGTCCGATCAGAACCGGGAGCAGAACTTCTCCTCCCATATGGAGTTGGCGGTCGATCAGGCTTTCAACCGCCATGTTGATAAGCTGCATTATCACAGCTCCGGCGATCAGTCCGGCTACAAGCGTTTCTATGTATTTTTTCA
>JAETSI010000132.1 GCA_021769725.1 Oscillospiraceae bacterium
CCAATATAATCATTTGAAAAGTGCGACAAGGTTTGCAGGCCTGAAAATCGCGTAACCAACATGAATACAGAGTTTAATAATTTCGCATTAACAGATTTTAAAAGACGCCAGTGAATGCATATAAGTCAGACAGTAAATGGAGCGACTATTACACTAAAATATTACCAATCGTTCCAATTGAATCAGTAACTTTTGATTCGACTGAATGGGAAGGTTCTATTGGGGAGACTTACAAAATTCAATCTTCAGTTCTACCATCTGATGTCTCTGACACTTCACTTATCTGGACATCGAGCGATCCGGATGTGGCAACAGTGGATGCTTATGGTACAATTACTGGATTGTCTGCCGGTAAAGCGGTTATTACTGCATCCTCTCATCTCTCTGCGGAGGTTAAGGCAGAGTGTCATGTAACAGTAAAAGGTGTACCGGTTGAATCAATTAATCTTAAATATACAGAATGGAGCGGACATGTAGGGGAGTATTTTTATCTTACCGGAACTGTTTCTCCTCCTAACGCATCGAATAGAGTGTTAACCGTGTCTTCAAGTAATCCTGAGGTTGCTACCATAGATAATGACTTTAAAGTTACAGCGCTATCTGTGGGGGAATGTTTTATAACTATCACAGCTACTGATGGCTCTGACGTTTCTGCTTCATGTAAGGTAACAGTTTTACCTACTCTCGTAGAATCCTTGTCGTTTGAATGGGAACAAAAAGAGTGTATAATTGGAGAATATATCACTAACAGGGCGATTATATCCCCAGATGATGCCACTAATCCTAACCTTGAATGGACTTCAAGTAATCCCGAAATCGCCGAAGTCTCAACCGAAGGTTTGATTAGGGGTGTAAGTGTAGGTGAAGCTATCATAACTGCCGCTACTACTGATGGCTCCAATCTTACTGCTTCCTGCTCGGTCATAGTTACACCGATAGTTGCTGAATCCATCTCTATTAAACCGAATAATCATGATATGATTGTCGGGCAGACATTTGAGATTAGCGTAGAAATACTTCCGTTAAACACTACAGATAAGTCAGTGCTTTGGGAATCCAGTAATCCTGAAGTGGTGGAAGTTGACGAAAATGGTACTATAATAGCTCTGAATGCCGGAAGTTCTATTATCACAGCCACTTCAAATTCCAACCCTGAACTTCATGCAGAGTGTAATATCAACGTATTTTCTGTCTTGGTAGAATCAATTACCCTTGATTGTTCTGAAAAGAGATTATATGTTGGCGATACATTTGAGATTCATGCAGACGTGTATCCATATAATGCTGCAGACAAGTCGTTAAGTTGGATTTCAGATAATCCTGAAGTGGCATCCGTCGATGAAAACGGTAAAGTTACCGCTGTCTCAGTCGGAGAAGCCATAATCTCCGCTAAATCAGTTGACGGATCTGATGTCTCTGCAGAATGCAAGGTGACTGTCGATCCCGTCTCTGCATCGGCCGTGACACTGAACGTCGCCGACATGACCCTGCTTGTAGGGCAGTCTGACAAGCTGACTGCTACTGTTTCTCCGGAGAATGTAACCGACAAGACTATAACCTGGGCTTCCGACAACGAGACCATAGCCACTGTGGATGAAAACGGATTGGTGAGAGCACTTGGGGTCGGCTCAGCCACCATCACCGCATCTACCGAAAACGGTCTGACGGCGACCTGCGAAGTGACAGTACTTCCCGTTCTTGTGGAAGCCATCATCCTTGATCCGGATATAATACAATGTATAATCGGCGAGAAGTTCGTAATCAAGGCATCCGTTTTACCTGAAAATGCATCCAATCCTCATATTGACTGGGAATCGAGCAATCCGGATGTGGCAAGCGTGGACCAGGATGGCAATGTTGAGATTATTAGAGAGGGTTCATGCCGTATCATCGCTTATGCAACCGATGGCAGTGATGTATCGGCAGAATGTTTCATCACGGGCACTTCTGGAATTGAATCCATTTTTGCTGAATGCGGAGATCATATTTCCGTATATACTCCAGGCGGTCTATTGATTAAAAAGGATTGCAGTTCTGACGATCTAAAGAATCTTGTCCCTGGTATATATATTCTTAAGAGCGAAAAGAAGACAATGTCGGTGATTATACCCTAAGACAAAGTACATCAATAAATGCGCCCCGTAGTCGCTATGGCAATTTAGCCACGATTACGGGGCGTATTTCGTAATCTGTTTTTCTCAGTCGCTGAGATTTTTTAACCTTTGCGCCGCACAACTTACGCGCATACCGGCACTTTTAGAGATTGCCGGTTGTTTTATACCGAACAATTGAGCAATCTGTTGTTGAGTTAGCCAAACGGTTGCTTTTGTCTGCCCATATCTACCCGTTTTAATGCTCACCAAGTTCGGAATATGGTGGGAATTTAGTAAGTAATAGACAAGTAAACAAATTATCTACGAGCTAAATGCCTGAAAATAGGCAAGCTTATTTTGCGATAAAAGAATGCAAAAAGCGATTGACAAGTTTGTTTGTTGCTTGCCAATCGCTTGTATCTTAAAATATTTATGCCGAATGCTTCGGCTAATTTCTAATCAATACTCTTCCTCGTTGAAAAGTCATACATACTATGTAAATCAATCAGTTATAAAATATGTAGTGTAATATGGACAAGCATATTTCACGGTCTGACAGCGTAAAATCGAATGGACAAACATACTCGGCGCGGACAAACAAATGGGTACTTTTTGAGGCTGGTACAATGGTAATGGACACATATCACAAAAATCAAAAATGAATTACCGCAAAAACCATAAACATATTACCACAAAAATCAAAAGTACTTTGTCGCAAAAATCAAAATTACACTTTGACAATAAAGGAATTTTCACTATCTTTACATAAACAAATGTCAGTAAAGAAATGCCATATTTACCTCGCATTGCAGATACTACACTGCGTGAACATCTTGAAGCATTTGGAGCTGTACTCATAGAAGGACCCAAGTGGTGTGGCAAAACAACTACCGCAGAACAACAGGCCAATAGTGAGCTTAAACTTCAACTGCCCGACACCCGTGACGGCTATCTTGTCACAGCTGCTACCAAGCCGTCTCTTCTTTTGGAAGGTGCCACTCCACGACTTATAGATGAGTGGCAGGATGCTCCTACATTGTGGGATGCTGTAAGAAGTGTAGTGGATGAGAGACTTCGCATCCTGCAGGGGCGGTTGGCCAGCGTCGCTATCTCTTCCAACAACAAGAGGAAAGCTGTTGGTGGCCAAGAATTATGTTCAAAGTGTATGCGCTACGGATATATCCACTGTCGACGGCGTTGTTCGCAATGAAAAACTCGCACGCGAGATTCTACGCACCTATGCAAGAAACATCTCGACTCTTGCGAAGAAACAGAAAATGATAAAGGATGTTGTGGCTACAACAGAAAGCTGCACAGAGCCAACATTCGACAGTTATGTATCAGCGTTAGAAAAACTATTTGTCATTCAGGATATTGATTCATGGTCACCTGCCGTACGTTCTGCCACTGCAATCAGGCGAGGGAAGAAAAGAGGCTTTATAGATCCTTCCATCGCGGTGGCGGCATTGGGCCTCTCTCCGGAACGTTTGCAGATGGATTTGAAGACTTACGGTTTCATATTCGAGTGTATGGCAATGAGGGATCTTCGCGCGTATTCCCAATCATGCTTTGGAGCCATATCGTATTATCATGACAGATATGATCTTGAAGCAGATGCAGTCCTGCATCTCGATGACGGCAGATATGCGCTGATTGAGTTTAAGCTCGGTGGTGCTGAAATAGACAAAGGCGCAGAGCATCTTCTTGAAATCCGAAATCTTGTAAGGAAAATGAATGAGCGCGAAAAGCAGATTGTAATGGAAGAGCCTACACTGTTGCTGGTAATAACAGGTGGTCCAATGGCATATACTCGGCCCGATGGCGTAAAAGTTATACCTCTTGCCTGTTTGAAGGACTAATAATCGTTGTCACAATATATCACCCCCCCCGAATTAACATGAAAACGTTTTCCAATATACCGGAACTTCTCGGTCGCCTGCATACGGAGCGGAAACTTCTGCATGCTCTTTTTCAGGCACGACAGAAGTATGATTTCCGGTATGAGGACGCGATGGAGTTTGTCAACAATGAGCGAAATCTCCATCTTCTCATAGACTACGGTATCGTGCGCCAGGAGGGCGAAATGCTCGAACTGGAAGAGACCTATCAACACTTTTTTGAGGAGGTACTGCGCCTGAACGAGAACATCACAAGCTCTACGGTAGAAGAAAATCTAAGGCAACTTAAAAACAATATAGATTTCTATCTTAAAGAGCGTGCCAATCCTGACTCGCAAAGGAAATATGTCAACAAGATAATTCGCACACTGCGTAACATCGCGACTCAGACTGCAACCAAGACAGTAGAACTTAAACGAGTCATCAATGACACATACAGGCAGGAACGTAACTATGAGATAAAGCGTCAGAAGCTCGTGGATTATCAAGCCACCCTTGAAAACATATCCTCACTTATCAAACAGACCGAAAGCGTGCTTGAAGAACGCAAGGATACCCTTGAAGTCATGACTCCGGACCAAAGGATATCACGGATTGCCACTGATGTAAGGCTACAATTCCGAGATATATTCCACTCACTAATCGAGTTGCAGCATACCATACGCGAATATCTACACCAGATCGACGCCCACAACAGAAAGGTAAAGCGCATAAGGAGGATTAAATATCTAAAAGACCAACTCACTTGGGAAAAGACCACGACAGTGTGCCGGATGCTTGATGGTTGTTCGCACCAGCTACTTGAGACCACTCCTTACTATACCACCAGGATATCATTGTCATTACTACGGAACACAGATACCGGTCTTGAGGCTATTTCTACCGCTTGCTACGCGTTATGTAGGCGAAAGAATCCCAATTCCACACCACATACTCCTCTGAAAGCCGAAGAACTGAATCCTGCTTATGTGATTGAGGATTTCGTCGATACCGACAGAATAGCCGAGGCCTTTTTTGCTTCATCGCAAGACCTATATACTTTCGTGAAGAACTACCCCTACAAGTGTCACAAGGAGCTGGAACAGAAAGTGGAATTCTACACCGAGATAATAATCAACCATCATTCGCGGCTTCTCATCACTGAAGGCTGGCAGACTGACGGCAACATTAACTACCCATTGATCTACAATATGCCATGAAATATGTACAGCAGGTTTTCGACAGATTAAGCCGGGGAGGATTTATTTCTTCCGACAGTGTTGATGAGAGCACACGCAACATCTTCTTAGACATTGAAGACCATCAGGATGACTACTCGGAATATTTCGAACAGATAGGATTCATTCTTGAGGAGGGCACCGGTTTTTTCTATTTCTCACGCAGGGAATCCAAGACCGCCTTAGTGGACAAACTGAAAAGATTCGGACACTGGATCGACATCCTTGACTTCCTAAAGGCTTGGGAACCGGTCTTGGGACCAGGATTCACTTTCATTCATGCCGATCTGATGATAAAGATTGATTCAGACATCGAATTGCGCGAGAAGGCAAAATCTCTCTATGAAAACAAGGTGAAAAACGATGAGATATGCGACCGTCTCATGGAAGAGCTTTCGCGCCAAGGGTTTATAGAGCAGCTTGACGATGTGGCTCAACGGTATCAGGTTACCGCGGCATACAGATATCTTGAAGATATGGTTGAACTTATAGCATTCAATGAGGAAGATGAGAAATCTGAGTAAAATAATATTTATCAACAGCGCACACATCAGATATGCCGAAGTGGCTATGGACGGAAATGTGCACTTCACCGGGACTCAGGGTGTCGGCAAGACAACCCTGCTAAGGGCATTGCTGTTTTTCTACAATTGCCGTAAGGATAAACTTGGCATCCGCACGCAAGGTCAGCAAGCATTTGACGATTTCTATATCCCTGACTCTTATTCATACATCATCTACGAGGTTTCGCGCGGGGAGAAAGAGCCACCGTTTTCAATCATCCTTTTCAGACATCACAACAGAGCTGCGTTCCGCTTCGTAGACGCCCCCTACTCAAAAGAATGGATAATCGACAGCCTTGGAGCGGTCGCCTCGGACCATGTCACCGTCAGACAACGCATCCAAAGCTCCGGAACAGACTGCAGCGGAATTATTGACAGATACACCCAGTATCTTGACATACTGTACGGGAACCGCAGTGCCCACAT
>JAETSI010000005.1 GCA_021769725.1 Oscillospiraceae bacterium
TCGTTCAGCTTGTTGATTGCCATCATCTGCAAACGGAACAGGTCACGGTACGGCTCGTCGAGAAACGGGAGATAGTTTTCTATGAACATTTCCTCGTTGCTGACGTAGCCGCCTGTCCTCCTCAAAGTTGGTAAAATCGTGGCTGTGACCCAACGCTTAAACTCTTTGGCTCTCGGCATTTTACTTGAGAGGACTAAGCTGTAAAATCCGCTTTCGTTGATAATAGTGGTCTTGCTTTTATAATTTGAACCACTACCCTGAATTAGGGTAGTGGTTTTATCCTCACTGTCAACGTGTGCTGCAATAGCATTTTCGGGCTTTGCATAACCCAATATCACAGCCACATCTTTTCCTACAAGCCATGGTTCACCGTCCTTAATAACTGTTCTCACTTTTCCGAATTCTTCATTTTCAAAAATTTTGATTATCTGTTCCATTTACAATCTCCTTATCAAATTTCAATAAATTTCTTGCAATCGCTTCAACAACCGCAACCGTAATCGAATTTCCGGCTTGCTTGTACAGCTGAGCATCGGACATTCCCGTTGCGGCAACTTTTTCAAACTGCTCTTTTGTGAAGCCCTGCAATTTCCAGCACTCAACAGGCATAAGCCTGCGAATTCGTCCTCTGTGAACGATTCCATGCCGATCGGTTACCGTAAGCGTAAACATCGGCTCGTTTGGTTCTTTGATTCTTCTTCCATTCTGTCGGGTATGCTCCTTAAACGGATTGATAATTGCTCTCGGTCCGTCCTCAATCAGAACTCCCGATCTTTCGCCTTTATGAGTGCCGTTTGTTACTCCCAAATCCATTCGTGTATGCAGACATCGGGCATTTTCCGTAATCTGTGGATTTTCGTTCAGATCGCAAAAAACAGCGGAGTGTTCGCCTTTATGGTTACTCACTCCGCTGTCCTGTCTTGCGGTAATACATCTTGCATTTTCTGTGAGATTAGGTGGAGGATTGCTGTCAATAAAGTACAGACCTGTTTTTCCGCCCATACCGCCCGAACCGCTGCATTGAGTAACAGCAGTTCCGTTTGTGGAATATACCCTCGAACCCTGACTGCCGCCTATCAGCTGTTCAGGTTTTCCTTTTTCGCAATTTTCCTCATCATTTCCTCCGAAAGCCAGTATTTCTGAGGGACATCTGTCTCCAAGATATCCGACAAGGAACAGCCTTCGTCTTGACTGCGGTATCCCGAATCCGGCAGAGTTAAGCACTCGCCAGCACATATTATACCCCAGTTCAGAAATCTTTTCAAGCAGGATTCTGAAACATTCTCCCTGCGATATACCAAGCAAGTTGGGTACGTTTTCAGCGATAAAGTAACGGGGTCGCTTGGCTTCAAGGATTTGGATATAGTTGAAAAAGAGGTTTCCTCTGTCGTCCTCAAAAGCGAGTCTGCGCCCCGCGACACTGAAACTTTGGCAGCACGGGCCGCCAACGAGCAGATCAAAATCCGGCATACCTCCGTAATTGATTTTTGTGATGTCCTCATAGAAAATCTCCCCCTTTGTGTCATACAGCGTTCTGTAGGCTTTCTGTGCGAATCTGTCAATTTCACACCATCCGACGCACTCAAATCCACCTGTCTTTTCAAATGCCGAGCGGAATGCACCTATTCCTGCAAACGCTTCAAAATATTTTATCATTTATCACCGTTCCTTTCTTTTTTGCAATAAAAAAACGGCTAAGTCTTTTTTCAAAACTTAACCGTTACATTGACATATTCATTTCTTCGGATTCTTCAATATCCTCCGTTTCTGTAATTTCCTCTGTTTGCTCATCGGTCTGAGTCTGTTCCTGATCGATTTTATGGAACTTATCTACATCGGGGATAACGCCAAACGTTCTTCCGTTGTCGAATTTGCAATGGAGAGTACCTGCATCATCCACAAACTCAACCGTACCACAGGTTCCGCTTTCCACAGGGCATAAGTCCTCCATATGGTCAAGGCAAATACGAGTACCTTCGGGATACCTCTGTCTGAGCAGTTCTACTTTCTTTTCATTGTATACCATGCGTACCTCACATTGTCATCCCCATATCGGGTTCTTCGGTCATATCCTCGGATTGACCTTCGTTCATTTCATCCTCCGTCTGCAAGCTCCAGCTGTCATCTGAATTCCAGAAGCTGACGTTGACCTCTCCGATACCTGTTCTGATATATTTCTGCTCAAGCGATTCGCCCCAACCGTCACTCAGCTGTCCCGTACAGTAATCTATAAATTTGGCTAATGCCTCATCGGACAACTCTCCGACCACTTTTGCCGTAATAACGCCCGTTAGTTCTCCGTTTATGACCTCAACAGAACAATGCGCCGAATACACCTTGTTATCCAACTCGTCATTATCGTCTTTTGGATGATACCAATGCATAAGACCACGCTCACGTTCTTCGGGCAAATCGTTTTCCATGATACCCTGATTGATCCGGTCCGCATATTTTGCCATCTTTTCGTTATCAAGGATACAGCACTCAGGCGGATAATCCTCAATATGCTGATATATCTCCAAGGGGCATAATAATCGCATTTCGTGAGCGTGCGTCTGCATATGATTTTCATACAGCAGTTTGGCGTTTGGAATATACTGGGCGTATCTTGCATAGGGAGCACCCTCAGACTCTATTAACAAGCCGTCGCCCTGTTGCTTGTCGTAGATCAGCAGACAATGATGTACGCCGTTGCCGTACCACATACTGTTAAGGTTTTCGCTTATGAGATCGTTATTGCACATCGGAGCGTGTTTTAGCCTTTCAAATTCTTCGGTCGAAACAGGCACAGCTTTTTCCACCACGCAAGTATACGTTTTGAATTCAGGTTCTTTGCACAGCAGATTTGTGTTGATTATAAGTTTGTTGTTCATTGATTTCCTCCTTTGTTTTATTTTCCATTTTAATAGTATAGCTGCCACACGGGTATCACGCCTTTCCTTAGAAATGAAAAAAAACCGATTCTATTGGTTTCTCAGCATTGTGAGATACCAACAAAATCGGCAAATCCAATAAAATTGGATTGAAAACTTTGTGAAAGTTTTTTCATAAAAAATCGGCAGGCTGAGAGTAAAATATACTCAAAGTCTGCCGAATTGTTTGACAATGTTCAATTGTTGAGGGTTCGAACCTCTTTTCAGCTGAAAAGCATCTACGGTTTTACACTTGAAATTTCCGCCCTCAAAGCATGAAAAAAGCCCGTAAATACGGGCTTTTCGGGTGGTGCATCTATTTTATTGCACCAATATGGCAGGGGCAGAAGGACTTGAACCCTCTTTACATACGCCTGTTTTTTGCCTGTATTTCGGGAAGTTTATCACCTGATTATGGTACCGTGTGAATTTTGTGTGAAACAGCTTTTTTACGCAGCACCGTCTGTTTTTTCAGTACGGGTATCTCTGATAACATCGTACATATAGTCATCAAAAATCTTGAGACTATCACGAACCCTCTGCTTAGGTGTGCGGATATAAACGCTGTCCAGTACTTTAGAATTTGCCCAACCGCCAAGCTTTTCAAGAACTTCCTTGTCTACTCCAAGTCCGTTCATGGTAGTAGCGAATTGTGCTCTGAGGTCGTGAAAAGTCATCTTTAGTCCATTCTTTTTCAGAAGCCTATCATAGCGGCGTTTCATGGCACCGTAGTTCTCGTTGACGATAAAGTCCTCGTCGCTGTCATGGGACACCTGCTGAATAAGATTGTAGATATAGTCGGGAATGGGGATGTCTCTCGTAGATTGCTCCGTTTTGTTACGATTCTCTACAACATCGTGACCGTTGATGCAGACTCTTGCTCGTCTCACCTTTATGTATCTGCCGTTAGCATCCTCGTAGATGTCTCCGAATTGAAGTCCACGCACTTCCGAGATACGCATACCGCCGCACCATACAGCAAGTAAGCAGGGCAGCTCAACACTTGAACCAATTATTACTCTCAGTACCTTATCAAGATCAGGGAGTTCTTCTTTTACCGTTTTAGGCGGTAATTTGAGTTTACGGATTGAAGGAAGTTCTACATCAAAAATCAGGGCAGCACTTCTTACAAGATCATACGCAGACTTTATGGACTTATATCCGAGACCACGCTCAGCGTCAATGTTTATCGCTCTCTGAATATCTATGGTCTTTAAATCAGTTATTATGTGTCCCTGTATAGAGAGAAGCCTGTTCTTTGCTATGGTTTTGTATCCGTAAAGTGTTGTCGGAGCGATAACATTTCGCTTAGAATCTATGTAGGCATCTATTGCCTCACGAACAGTGATTTTTGTCGGAGTTATGTCTACATTAAGTTTCTTGAAGTCCTCAGCCATCTTGATAGCCATCCACTCGGTATCTGCTGTGAATGACTTTGTAAGATTTTTTCCGTTCTCATCGTGACCGTATACAACTTGAGTCCGAAAACTACCGGACGGTAATTTCTGTGCTTTCATTTTTATCAACCTTTCTATTTTAAGGAAAGGCGACATAATGTTATAATTCATTATACCACCTTTCCGAAAAAATGTAAAGAGGGTAATTAGAGAGTCATCAAGTCGTTCAGCTCCATACCGGTAACATAGAGAAGATTATCGACTTTTTCCAATGTTATGTGTTTGGCCGACTTTTCATACTCCCTGAGAGTGCGTTCTCCGACTTGCAAGTATGAAGCCAGCTCCGCATCAGGTATGTCTCGTAAACTTTGCCAGTATCTTACTTTACACCATATGCGCTTGTAAAGTGTTATTCTCTGATTTTTCTTTGCCATTTTTTCTCACCCCCAGTAATGGTATTTTCAGAGCAACCTGTAGGCTGCTTACTGTTCTTCAATATCCTCGTCATAATCGCCTACTTCAGGCGGTCGATAAGTCTTTCCGCGTATTGCGGAGCTAATCGTAATATTTTTACCATAATATTCACTGTATACAGCCCCTGTAATAGCACAGCTAAAATCAGGAAGAGTAGCAATTATATTTCTTTCAAGATGCGTGATCTTTGATACTATTTCTACGCATTCATCTCCCAGAGGTCGGAAGAATACTTTCGTTCCACAATATGCATAGAATCGACCCATAGAGTCCTTTGCGTCGGAGTAATCCTGTGATGCCAGGAAAACTGACATATTCAGTTTTCGTCCTCTGCTAAGTATAGATTCGAGTGTACAGCCTTTATGACGATTCAGTGTTTGGAATTCGTCCAGAATAATTGTCACTTTATCGTCTCTGTGAGTATCCTTATAGCCGAACAAAGTGTCAAGGATAATGTCAAAGGGATTTGCGTGCGCATTAACGTTAGCATTACCACTTGAAATGACCAGTATTTTGCCCTTTGAGGAAATGCGGTCAGCCCAAGTCAGAGATACTTCCTGTTGCATATCAACGGTGCTGAATAACGCCCTCAATCTTCCGCCCAGTTTCTTTTCTTGTGGATTTTTATCAAATCTTAACGGCAAAGATGCTAATTCAAATAGATTATTGATATGACCATTTTCAATGTATTCTGTCACTTTATCGACCAGGACAAACTTTTGGTCAGAACCGGTAAGATGCATACCTGATATTAGCATACTGGATAGTTGCTGTATTTCCTGATGTGTGTTTTCACAGTTACTAAAGTCCGCGATATTTACAGGCCAGCCCTGCGTTGTCAGATCCCAGAATACAAAGTGTTCATCGATCAATTCGTCAGGGATTCTGTGTCCAGAAATCTCATCTCTACAAAATGCATTGGTAGGATCGAGTACAACTACAAAATCTCCTGCCCTTGCTCTCTGTACAGCCTGCATCATCATCAAATCACTTTTGCCTGATCCGGGAGTTCCGGTCACACAGATAAAGGGGTTACCGTGTTTATAATCAGTAATTATTGGTCCAGCAACCAAGTCGAAACGTTCGTGCTTGATATATGGCAAAAAATTGCTGATAGATTTGTCCGGCTTGTGAAACAAATCGGAAACAAGCACTTTATCGACGACACTCTTACTCTCATCATTAAGAAGTGAATCAGAAATCGAGTAGACTCGGATTTTCTGTGTAACTCCGTCTTCTAATTTAACCTTGAGATCACGCTTGTTATCTTTGGTGAAATATAATAACCCGTTATCATGAAGCGCATTTAAAACCTTATTGCGCTTGGCGGTTGACTTTAGTTTGGGTAGAATAACTCTATCAAAAGTATCAAGTTCAAAATTTATAGAACCATCAATTTGAGCGATGAACGCCATGCATTTGTTTCTGTAATAAAATGGCGGACCTTCCTGCTTGGCAATTGGCATCTCTCCATTGCATATGATTTTATTTAATACCGCTCCAATCTCAGTACAGACAGCATCGCCTGCTGATGTCCTTGATGTTGCCTCAGTTGCAAACCATTGTGTCATACTCTGTATATCAGTACCTGTAAGAATACCAAATCTCTTCAGCAATATCGCAGTTGAAAGAAACATTTTCATGGAGTTACTTTTTTCAATATATGGAAGCTTACTCATCAACTGTTTTGCTAACTGTTCAGAATCTTTAAGCAATCGCTTTATTGCGTCAGGGTTTTGTTCTGCGTATTTTATCAAAAAATAATCCAGTTCACCCACCACTTTCTGAACCTTATCTATATTTTCAAAACAAATAAATTCTGATATTGATATACAGTAGACAGGGAACTCTTCCGGAATAACTCCAGCATTATCGAGGATAAGAACAGGAAATATCCTGTTGCTTTCATTGTCCGAGGATATATTCCTGGATAATATCGTTAGTATTTTTTTGATGTCATATTTATTCTCAATATAGCCGCGGTGCTGCACTAAAAATGTGCAATCGATGCACTTTTTCATTTCTGACTCAATATCGCTTTGTCGATCTGATGAAAAAGACGTACACAGCAATCGATGATTCTTGTTCTGAATGATCGCAGTCATTGACCTTACTGTGCTATCAGCTGTTGCTTCAACTACCCACAATCTGTCCTGCACAAGCCCCTCATCTTTATAAAATGTAAGAAAACGGCTCATCACAGAAATAACCGTTCCGATTTTTACTGGCAAAACATCAGGGAGCAGTCTTTGATAGTCACCAGCAATTTCCTTAATAGATTGCTCTGTTGATTCAAGAGTAATATCAAGGCAAACGTTCCGTAACGTATTCCTTTTATCGTTAAATAATCCAATAAGCTCCGGAACTGCTAAATCTGAACACACGAATTTTCTTAAACCGTCCGGAGTTAAATTCCACCCGGCGTGTTCCGGCAGCGTCAGGAAGAAGACATAAGAACACATCAATAGCGACCTTCTGAATGCCTCAGCCACCCACTTTTCGTTCAGAGATGTGTCATCGAGCCGCAGCTGTGCCATGATATTATGCGTGCTGAGATTTCCTCCAATAAATATAAGTGGGCTGCCTCTTCCTTTAATGAAGACCACCAGCGCATAATATTTCCCCGGTCCTGCCACATTAACGATCAGGCACGCAATAACATCCACCGAAGATATATATTTCGGACCACTTACTTTGGATGTCATTTGCCAGTGCCCGTTGTAAGGATTCAGATTCAACTGTTTATCAGTATATTGTGGATCTCTCTTGAATGTATCAGGAATAAAGTCTTGTCTCACTAATTCCTGTCCATCCACATTAACCGACTCGCTGATAAACGGCGATAAGCGAGAAATTTCAATGCCTTTAGCAATTTGAAATTCTTCTCGGATCTCCTTTCTGATCTCAAGGAAGTACTCTTCCTTTTTGTCCTGGAATTTTTCTTCAGCTTTTTCTTCTGAGAGTACTTCTGCCTTTGCCTCCACATTTTTATCGGCATACGTTTCGATCAGCTCAATGACATCAAGGTCATCAGTACCGAATTTCTCGATATTATCCCGATCCATTTTTCGCGCCCATGGTGCATTAAAGGAACTTGAAATGTTGCTCACAATATAACCTCCTGATATTTTATTTGGTATTTATATTATATCAGGTCTGTTTTAATTTGTCAGCGTACATTTTGTACCCTCTATAATTGCCGATATAATGAAAAATCCATTGTGATTCAATACTCGACACAATGGATTTTAGACTTTTTCAGAAGAAAACGGGGGACAAAATGTCCCCCTTGACTATATTTTTATTTTTTAATTATATCGCATCAAGAAAGTGGTTTAAGTCCGGCGTCTGATAGTATTTTATTCCAGGCTTCAAGTGATGCATTTGTTATCGTTAATAAATAACGATACATCTGTCCTTCAATCACATCCTCATTCAGAGCATAACCGGCTTTTTTTAATAAATCCAAAGCAGGTATTTCTTCTAGCTCTAATCCATTACATATTACCATTAATTTTTCAATAGGACATTTTCGAAATTTTGTGCTACTTGGTTTAGCAAAATAGGCATCTATGGTTTCTCTGCTCATATTACATCTATAAGATAATTGATCATATGTTAATTTTTTCCTTTCCTTATGATAGATTAACGCATCATGAAGCGTATTAATTTGTTTAGCTTTCATATCATTAATGACTTCATATCGTTCATAAAAGAATGTTTTTTTATCTTCATTGGCATCCTCAGAAAGAATATACTCGCCATCCTCATCTTCTTCAACATATTCATCAGGATCATTAAGTCTACAAAAGTATTCGTTTACATAAAAAACATTTTTTCTATTAACAGGCGTTTCAGGATTTCGCTCTAATATAAGGCAGCATTTATTTACATTATTTCTGCCATACTCCGAAAGAGTATATCTTATTTCTCCTTTTTCCCTTACTGGTTTTATAAATTTGCCATTATATATGCAAACGACATACCCAGTATAAACAAATTTTTTCGACCGAATCAACTCAGCGAATTTTTTATCATCACGCAGGAGTTTCTTATAACTCGCACGATTAATTACAAATGTTTCGTTTTCTTTTAATGTGCCCGATGCAAATGAGAAAGGCTGATATAGGCAGTCATCAACTGTTAAAAAAGTTCCATCGGCATAATCGTAACCCAGCTGACGAAAACGCTTTTTCATAATTTCTTTAGAAACGTTGAAATCCCATGACAGCTTATAAATCATATTCTGATAGTAAAATCCGTCATGCAGAATGTTGCCGTGATCCTTCTCGTAATCAACAATAGCTTTTTCAACGAGGTGTTTAGGCATAGCTACACGGATAGAGAGTTCGTTTGCTTGCCACTCTGCATAAAAATAGGCTTTTTCCTTTGAAGTCATTTTATCATCAAGAATTATTGGATCAGTAGTGCAACTCATAGCATCGAATCCGTCTTCAAGCAGCATCATAATTAAAAAGTATAATTGATGGCAGCTCCAATGTAATAGTTCATGAGCGGTAGTTATAATATCATCAGGATCTATCTCATTTATATAGTACCTACGATTTAAAAGTATCGCTCCTCTCGGTATTGGTTTATCAGGATATGGTTTATAGATATTTGCAGGATCATATATAGTTGCTGCTGAAGGTAATAAATACAACTGCCCGAAACAGTTATCCGGTAAATCAGCAGGCCATAGTTTCATTCCGTATTTTTCTTTTATATCGATAACCGGCAACCAGTATTTATGCTCCTTATTAATATGAATATCCGAACATAATTGAGAGTAGAGTTCTTCAGCTTTTTTCTCTATATTATCACTTGTAATATTCTCCATACCAAATAAAGACAATATGGTTTCTTTTTGTAATAACGATTCGGGTACTTCTTCTATATTAATCAAACTCAAGTCAAATAGTCCTTTTAAGATTTGACCTTGCACAGTCATATTATAATAATGAATAGATGAGGTGGAATCAATTGTGGTTGTAAGTTTTGCTGATACACCGATCGTTACAGTCAGGAGTCCAAAATCAAAGCTATTCCAGGCAAGCGTATGTATAATAATATCATTTATCTTATAACGGTCATCGTCACTTGAATTAGCTTTTATGTAGTCATTTAGTCCTTGAGAAATAACGCTCATATTATTTTATCTGAGATAATCTTTTAAGTTCTCATACTTCGCCATTGCCGTCTCCTCTCCGAATGATATGTCGTATATCATTTTGAAAAAAACCATTTTTCTGCACCCAATTACGTTTTTCAGAAAATTAAATTTCAAAAAGCAGTAAAAAATGGGTATTTTTGATCGTTTTTTATTTTCATTTTTTTCTAAAAACGTAATCAGCTTTCCAAAACTCATTTTTTACATCTTCCGCCCCGCCAAAGCGGGGACAGATATTCACAGTTGTTTTCACTTAAATTATAGCATATCATTTGCTGAAAGTAAAGCGCAAATTTGACTTTTTCTGCAAATTATGATATAATTAATTAACATTACGACCTATAAGGTGAAAGGATCATAACATGGGAAAAATGCTTGTTTATCATGGCAGCTACACGGAAGTGAAGCAGCCTGAAATAATAAAAGGACGGAACACCAAAGACTTTGGCACAGGCTTCTACTGCACTGTTATAAAGGAGCAGGCTGAACGTTGGGCGAGGAGATATAATACTCCCGTTGTCAATATATATTCGCTGCTTATCGACGGTGATCTTGATATTCTTGAATTCAAGGAAATGACTGATGAGTGGCTCGATTTTATAATAGACTGCCGCAGCGGAAAGCCTCATACACATGATATCGTTATTGGCGCTATGGCTGACGATCAGATATACAATTTTGTATCAGACTATATTGACGGCATCATCACAAGAGAGCAATTCTGGGCTTTGGCAAAATTCAAATACCCCACACATCAGATAAACTTCTGTACAGACAAGGCATTGAAGTGCCTGACATTTTTCAGATCGGAGGCAGTTGCAAAATGAACGGACGTGAAGATAAAAAGAGCAACGACTTGTTTTACACTTGCGGACTTATTGAGTATATTTCAAGAAAAACCCAAAACAAACCTTCTCTTGTCGTGAGGTTTCTTGGCAATGAATGTATTGCCAAAATATATTACCTTGCTGACATTTACCACAGCGATAACATTGACAGGGTTTCCGATGATCTGATCGAGGAACATAATATCCCCAATGGCGATTTTGACAATATTGCTGCCTGTGAATATTCCATTCCTACACACTGGGACATCGGAAAGGTCTATAAAAGACTGATACTTGCAGTTTCTGCCGAAAACGGAGATGACATTATTACAACACTCATGGACGTATATACTTCACAGATCGTTGACCTTATCGAGGATTATAACAGCAGCTTCTACTACGACAATCCCTCTACGATTTATGAGACCTATAAAAATGGCTGTATTCCCGAATAAAATATAAAAGAGATCGCCCTCATTAGTTCGATACTCATAAAGAAGTTTAAGTCAATACTACATAAGTCAGAATTTACTATAGATATACTTCATGTAGTCTAAAAATGATAAAGTCGCCTTCCTCTAATGTATAAGGAGGATGTAGCTTTTTAAATCTTTCACGTTCAAGTATATATTCTTTGATTTCTTCTTCTGTATCAAAAAGTCCGTTACAATTTAACTGAAACTGAGGGAAAACAAACGGTATTTCATTATATACAGCAGAATAATTATCTCCGTTTGCATATGCGTAATCGTATCCTAAAAATTTCGTTTTAAGTTCTGAGACATTAAAAATTGGGTTTGGAACTTCTGATTCACATAGCAGCAGCCTATACTGTATACCTCTTTTTTTCGATTCAGCTATATAGCTTATTATGTAATCCATATTGTTGCAGGCAGCAACCCAGGAATGTTCTTTTAGATTCCAATATGTCATGCCTATATGTTCATCATAAAAAGATTCAAAAAGGTCAGATAACTGTTCATCATAATTAAAATACCAATTCAGACCTGTGTTTTCACTAAAGCCGCTGCCGTCTATTCCTTTATATGAATTGTCGGTATATTTTTGAATGATGATTCCGTTTACATACATGAGCTATCACCGTAACTTCCGATTTATCTTGAAAATAATTATACATCAAAGCCGTTACATTGTCAATAAAAACGCCATAGCACTTTTGACTGAAAATCATAAATGCTATGGCGAAAAATTCTTTATGTGCGCCCGTCTCTTGAGGTCTATTGTTATATTGTTGAATCATAATGCGTTTGCTAAGAAGTCATATGTCCTGACAATGTAGTCACTGATAAGAGTATAATTAAGGCTGATATGTTTCATAATGCTGATTTGGACTTATTCGGAACGGAATGTGAGTGTACCAATAGGCTAAGGGGATTTGGACTACTTACCACCTAATCAATCAGAAAACTCTCTTTTGATTGCTTTTAGCTTCTTTTCCCCTGTTTTACGGAGTTTTTTTGCAAGCCTTGTATCCCCAATGATCTCGGCTGCATCAGCAAGCGAAGCATAATTTATAGGTGCTATTTTTTTAAATTCTTTTTTTATCTGAGGTAGAATAATTTTCCAAACTTCATCTTTTCTTATGATACCCTCCCTGATAAGCCGAGAACCAACCTCATAGCTTGTTCTGAAATTAGTATTAAATATATGAGATTGCATTATGAAAATATCGGCTGCCTTGTCAGCTTCGCCCTTATCAGCAAGCAGCAGCACATATTCCTCAATTCCTGTCAACAGCCTGAAACTATCCTCTGGGGGATTTGATATATATATTTCATATATACTGGTAACAGCAAGTTCTCTGTCACACATTCTTTTTGTATCGTATTCCGCAAACACTTTGAGCTGTTGGAGTTCTTTCAGTCCAAGCGGTTGTTTCTTAAATATATCAACAATTTTGCAGGCATAATCCGTTTTGCCGAGTTCTCCAGCGACATTTACACACGCTTCAATTGAAAACTCATCAAGAGACTTGTACCAATTTGCATACAGATTTTTGTCGTATCCGCAGTAGCAGTCAAAATTGGCATTCTTAGCTCGTTCAAAGAGACTTTCATCGTTCGGATTGTCATATTTTCGAAGCAGTACGGTGAGAATTTCAATATTTACCCCTATGCCCTGAAAGGACTCGTTTTCTCGAGCAGTGATCTCTGTTTCAAAAAGTTCCCTGACAGCATCTTCTATACTCTCTGTGGAGTATCCTCCGTACATAAGACCATAGCACAGTCTTGTCCTGTTGGAATAGTTTTTATCGGTATCACCGTATTCTTTGTTTTTTTCCTTACAGTATAGGTAGTCCTGCTTATCACCCGAAAGAAAACGTTCAGCATCGTTTCGACATTCGGATATCATCTGTTTGAGTAATTCTATATATTCCATAAATTTACATCCCTTAGAGGTTATAAACCCAAATTCACAAGAGCAAGTCGGGTGGCTGTTCTATGCTGATATCATACCACTTTCCCAAAGTGTTAGTTTTGTAGTTGCTTTAGTTTGTCACACCATGTAAAAAATGCAAGTATATAACATCAGCCGCATGAGGACTGCGATACTGCTAAATTCTCATCCTTGTTTGTTAATTCACTATCTTGCTCCGTCCATATAAGAGCCATAGGCATTTGATTCTATCTTCTCGATTGTTTATTTTATTCTGTGATAAGTCAGTAAGCAGACATCAAGACTTATACGTTATAAAGTTCAATTAATCTGTTAATTCTGTAGCTGATAAATCCATTTAAAGCTGCAAACCGCTCGTCAGATACAGGATAGTCCTTATGATTAGTGAAAGTGAAATTCTTGATATTACATAGTTTGCCGTACATTTCCTCACTCATAAGAAATGGAATATGGTCATCGAAGCTGTAATATGCAAAGGGAACGTGGTCGTTTCCATACTCAATGAAAGCCTCGGCAGTTTCAGTTTTGCAATGGCTGCACAGTCCCATTCCGTTATCGAACACAGGTGCAAGGTCTATGATCTCAAAGGTATCTGAATCTACAAGAAACTGTATATTGTTAAGGTGTCGGTCGTAGTTGCAGGTTAGAGCGTCCAGAACAAGCATATCACGCAGCTTCTGACCTGTCCCCATTTTATCAGCACAGGAAAGATATTCAGGAAGCTCCGAGCAATTCCTGAAACAATAAACTGACGGAAACATACTTACGTTTTGGGAAGTGATCAGCTTGCAGGAGCTTACCAGCCTGTCATGGTATTTGTCAAGATCATATTCTATGTGGTCTATTCCAAGTGCATTTTCAAGCTGTGAAACAAAGTATTCGGAATACGGTTCGTATCCTGCTCCGCTGAAACCTTTTGTTCCGCCCTTTAGCAGGTAAACTCCGTCAGAACGCCTTACCCAGCACTTCGGCAGCATACCATCCGTGCCGTATTCTGGAGAAGTGGTTTTGAAGCTAAGGTCGGATATTCCTCCCAGAAAAACTGTCTGGGAAACTATCTCGCTGAACTCATTATCATAGAGATTAACGCTTTTCCAGTCGGCGTCGGAGTGTTCTTCCTTTACCCAAAGAGTGTCTGTCAGAGTAAGCCCGAGCGATACATCAATGAAGCTTCTGAGATCAGTCATTCCCAGACTACGGAGCAGTTTTGCAATCTCAGCACGATGTTTAGCACTGCGCCGAGTTTCAAGCCAGCTTTTCAGCTTCATATCACCGAACAGTTCGGGAAGTCTGCCTGATATAAGCTGCGGAACAGCTGTGCCGAGCTCATTCTCTGCATAGTCAAATTCAGCAATGATCTGGTCTTTGTTCATTATATAGTACACAGCACAGCCTCCTTTTTGCCGTTAGGCATACCTGGATTGTTTTTTATCATAATACTGTCTTGGTTAGATATTTTTACGGATATCCGCAAATTATTCTAATTCTTTACAACTCTCTCAATCTCACAGGTATGTCCTTTATCATCATCATAATTGATACCCACAAGAAGTATATTGCCTGTGTATTGAGCAATTTTTTCAGTGTATTTCTTGTTTTTGATCTGCTCAATAGCTGCACCGGAAGTCTTATTGTATTTAAGCTCGACCACAATTGCAGGAGAGTCAACGTTCTTTCTGGGGATGAATACTATATCAGCAAATCCTTTGCCTGTTGGCAACTCACGGTGCATAATATACTTATTCTGAACAGTATAATACGCAAGTGAGATAGCACAGGCAAGGGAGTTTTCATCGTTGTATTTCAGAATTGAAGTGTTCTCACTGTGGGAGCTTTCTATCAACTCCGCAACTGTGTCTGTATCTCCGTTCAGCGTAGCTTCAAGCAATTTGTCAGAAGCCCTGATAGCTTTCATTAGATTCTCCCAACCACCGTCCTCTATTGAATTAATAAACTCCTGCCGAACTTCGCTGTTAGGAATCCATACCTCACCTGAGCCTGTTTCATTAGTTGCCATAAACGTAAGATAACCCAAGTGAACAAGCAACGTCAGAACATCATCGGCACTATTGAGTGATGTCATATCGTTCTGGAATTTAGCAGTATTAACGCTTACTCTTTCTCCGGCTATCATCTGAGTTATTTTTTCTTTTAATCCGTCAAAATTACGCTGGATATGCTCCTTTAAGGCTTCATATGTTTCGGTGGAAGTCCAGTAGTTACTATACGAATTACGAAGAACTGACTCTACAACTGACTTAGGATTATATATTGATAAACCGTCAAGACAATAACCATCATACCAGCGCTTCATTTCATCAAAATTCTTGTTGTATTTTTCGCAGATTGATTTTACTTCGTCCTCGGTAAAGCCTGTAAACTCAGAGATTGGTTGTGCATTAGTCATTGAATACTCATAAAAGACGTTGATTGCAGAGTGTTCACCGTACTTCTTTATTGGAAGAATACCTGTCATATATGCAAGCGCAACATAGCTTTGATCTTTAAGAAGATTTCTCAAAAAGTCAAGATACAATGTCTGCGAATCTGTATTGTCTTTATTCTTACGGAATATACAGTCCCACTCGTCAATGATAAAAACAAAAGGTACTTTAAACTGAATAAACGCTTTATTCAAAACGTTTGTAAGATTTGCACGCCTTGGCATTACAAGATCGGGCATATCCTCAGTAATATCGTCAATAATATCCTCTTCGATGAATTTTATCATCTCTTCAACATTCTTTGCTTCGCTGAGATACTTGACCATATTTATATGAATAGCATTATACTTATTCAAGTGCTTTTCAAAGGAATCAATCTGTGCAATTTTATAGTTGCTAAACATTTCCCTTGAATCACAGCCTTTACTGTAATATGCCGTGAGCATATTAGCTGCCATAGACTTACCGAATCTTCTTGGTCGGCTTATGCAGATAAACTTCTGCTCTGTACGCAATACTCTATTGGTATGCACTATCAGTTCTGTTTTATCTACATATATTTCTGAATTCAAGCTTTGCTGAAAGGCAATATTATCCGGATTAAGCAGTATTCCCATCGTTAGAACACCTCCGTATCTTATTTATTATATTATACATCGTTTAGCTGTGAGAGTCAATAATCTGTATAAAAAATCCGCCATAACGCAGTTTCTCTACTATCTTGCACCATCCATATATGACCCATAAGCCTGAGACTCAATTTCTGCAACTGTAAGTTTTCCAAATTGCTCAACTGTATCACAGAGCTTACGATCATAGTATATCACACACTTATACACACCACTTTTCACATTATAATGCGTATTAACGTGTATTTCATTTTTTTCCTTTTCACGCTTAATATATACTATATAGCTTTTCATGCCATATCCCGAATATGTTGTAAGTCCGCGCATGATCACATCTGTTTCTCCAACACAAAATAATTCGCTCATAGTGTTCTTCCTCATATAGTCCATTTTATCCCTTTAGCGATCCTTTTCTCAGGTTCATTAAAGTGCCCGCCCTCGTTCCATTCAAGGATATGACGAGACACATTTTTATTGTTACATACAAGCTCATACTGCATGCGTGTGCAGTCCCCTACTGTTGCCATTACAGGATTTTTCGTCTTTTCTTCACGATTTCCGAGGCTAAGATACACAGAGCTGTCATGCGGTGCAGAATGACTCTCCGCATAGCTTATCCAGTTCCCGAACCACATCGAACTGGAGCAGCTTATAACTCCGCTGAAAATTTGACTCTCATAAAACGCCCACAAGCTGAAAAGTCCTGCAAGGGAATATCCGCAGATGATTCGCTTGCCAATGAAACCGTATTCTTGCTCGCAGTGTGGTATACATTCATTCATCAGCCATTCAAGCGTATTTCGTCCACCACCTGAGAAAAATTGCTTCTTGTTGAGTTCAAACTCCCATGGTGAGAATGCGCTGTTCCAGTCCTGAACTTCAAAAACGACATAGTTACACTTTACGTCCTCGCACAAGGCGAGGACTTTTTCCATTGCTTCTGTACGGTTTTCCATTTCTCCCCAGTATATCGTGGGAAGATCAGCTCCGTTTATTATGATATGGCAGTTTATGCCGCTGATTATTGTCACTCTCATTATAGTTCTTTCAGTTAACCTGACGAAATCAGTATGTGTCTTATTTTATATATCCGAATTCAGAGTCTAGAATGATTATAAGCGGTCCAAAGTGAATAATTAACTAATAAAGCAGCTAAGTATACAAAATGTGTTGAATCGCATGATATATGCCCTTATCGTCAATATACATTGATCCATTTTATATAATGACGAAAAGACATTTCTTAGTTAGAGGTTTGTCCCCAAAAACGCCCGAACAATTCCTCTCCGTTCGATGCTAGTTTTAATACTGTATTTTTCTCAAGAATTTGGGCAGTCCTTGGCGTATATGAATCTTGTTTGTCAAGAGCTATTACAACTTGTTTTTCTGATGCAGCGTATTGTTCCATAATGCATTCAATTGCCTCATCCGAAATTTGCTTCAGTACTACAGAATCATGAACAAGAATTGGTAATTTGGTTAGATTTAAAACTGCGAGATCAAAAACAACCAAGCCCTTATAAGCAATTCCTGTTCCAGTATCATTAGGAGTAAAAAAGCGATATGCATTGCCGCTAAATGTTAAAGAAGGTGGGTTAAACTTTCCATCATAAATTATATCGTTTATACGGCGCATTTCTCTGTTTATTAAATCAGACAAGACACCAAATTGCTTAATTTTAATATCATCAAGTTTGTGCTTGTCATTATCCTTTTGGATTTTAAGATCTGATAATTCCTCAAAAGCATCATTTTCTTTGTGCATCCTTTCAAGTTCTTTTAGACCGTCTGCATGTTTTTCAACACTAACTTTGATAACTTAGGATTTTTTACAAGTTGTTTGAGCTGTTTTTCAAGGGAAGCAATCAGGGAATTATAGTCATCAATTTCTTTCTTAATGCGTGCATTTTCTTCCTGTAGTTCACGCCGAAAAATTGTAGCTAATTTCTTATGAAAGACTTCGACTTCTTCTAGTGCTGAAAGATTAACATTAGGAAAATAGTTTTCAAGTTCTCTGTATGTATCAGATGTAACTGAAAATTTATAATCCAGGTTTTCATCTATTGTAGCAGCGCGACTCAAAAGACTACTTCTGTATCTTTTGGCTCTTGATAAGTCTTTCTTAATTTTAATAGCTTCTTCTGACGCGGTCGCATCTACATCTAAGAGATTGCTTTCAAGATCTTCTGCCAATTCTGTTAATTCACTTTCAATTCGGTTAATTTCTTTGAGATTTCGGCGATATTGAATTTTTCCAATCTTAGCAATATAATTCATGCTTTGTGCTTTTGAAAATGTCTTGTACGCTTCTTCAGATTGATCTGCTTGGTCTTTTATAGTTGAAATTGGAGCATACATATCAAACATTTTCAACAATGCAGTAGAGGCAGCAAGATCAGCTTCTTTTTGAAAAGCTTGGAGTGGTTTTTTCTCTGAACAGTTATCTTTTCCGTACGCACGTATGTAACGCCCAACAGCATCTCTAAAGGAAAGATCGTCTATTTCAAGACGCGACTGCTTTTTTAACCATCGACAATAATCTGAAACCGACATCTTTTTTAACATTTCATATTCAGAATTGCATTGTTCTACTTCTCTTGATTCTGGCACTCTACGGGCATAATAATATTTTTTATCACCGAACTCAAAAGTCCAACATATACGGTGTGCTTTAACGTTTTTAATTATATCTTCTTCACCTGCGTATGTATTTCCACCAAACACAAAGTCAATTATAAGCATAAATGTTGACTTGCCAATAGAATTTGTTCCTGTTGGCGTTCCAAGAACCACGCTTAAGCCATTATTGAAGCATATCCTTTTTTGATGAAATGCCTCACAGTAGATTTCACGCAACATAATATAATCTCCCACTTTGATGATTGAATCCAATTTTCTTCAGAATAAATAAGCAGTCAAGAGCTTCAATATATTCCGATAGTGATGTATTACTCTTAATCAACTCAAATAGATCTATTGGAGTCATATCAAATTCAGACAACAGATTTAGTATTAACGGTAAAAGTCGGAGGACGCTTTCTTTGTACGAAGTTATTTTATCTGGAAATCTCATTGAACACCTCACAGTTCTGAACAAAAAACGCTGCTACTGCTTCACAAGCAGTTTGATTAGTGGACACTGTTTTTCTTTTTATCAAAGCAGACATTTGATTAAAAATCTCTTCTTTATCTTTGGATAAAGTCGCCATTTTTAGATATACCGATCTAACTTCTCCACAAAGAGCATTAAATACGAAACCGTTTTTCCCATCCTGTTCTCTGAACAAGTCTCGAATAAATGTGTAATACTGTGTGACAAAGCCTGTTATCTTTGATAGAATCAGCGCATCCCTATCTTCGAATTTATCTGCCACATGAACAGGATTCATGTTCAATGCAGTCAACTCAGAAATAGGTGTTTTACATATACAATCAACAATCGTTTTTAATTCGCTTTCCAAATACATTTCATCCACTGCATCGTGTAATGCATTTTGCTCCAAACGCCTCTTCTTGATAGATAGCAATGCTTCATAATCCTCTTTTGTTGTTTGATAATCTTGTATGCTATGGCAAGAATGACATAGGGCTATTTTGTTTTCAAAGTCTTCTGAGGTCTTTCCTAAACGTTCAAGATTGTGCAGAACAGCATATTGCTGTATTGTTGGACGATTAGGGTAGATATGAGCAATCTGAAAATTCTTATGTCTAGGCTTGGATTGAGTTCTTGACTGCAATTCTTTCCCACAAATCGGACAATGATACTCCACTTCCCTAAGAAACAACCTAACCTCTGCATCGTTCGGATCTTTCCTTGAAATATGATAAGGATCTTTCTCAATAAGTATGTCCAGTTCAAATTGCGTCATTGGATTCTCACTCCTCTTCAGCCTGTTCTAGTTGTTTTGCAATACACTAATTATGTATCCTCAATCGTTTTGAATAACTTGGGGTATCAATAGTTATAGCATCAATACCAAGATCTTGAATCCAATTCAATGTATTTGCTAAAAGCTCTTTGATTTCTTTTCGATAAGGTTTAGGGTCATTAATTACAGCATTATGTAATTCGCTTGTAATCGCTCCAAAATATGAAGTTTTATCAGGTATATTGTTAATAAAACTGTATAGCCATAAAAACGGCTTACTCCACCTAAATGCTTCTTTTGCCTCTTCAATTGTAGGAATATGATCAAGCTCTAAAAATTCAAAAGCCCTTATATCATTATAATCAGGATGTGATGAAAATGGAAAATCATACGTAAACAACACATCAATGACAGGATTAAATAATCTCTCAATTGAAATAGTCCATTTAACCTTTTTTTGTTCAGTTGTACCGCTTTTAAAAGCATTTTCATATTCTGATTTCATTTGAGTATAAATCTCATCGGTCATTAAAATCGAATCATCAAACAAACGGTTTATTTTTAATAAATCCATTGCTTCAAGGTCAGTAAAACTTGACAATTCATAATTGCCACGAGCATTCAATCCGATACCTCTTGAAGTCATATTTGCGCTTCCGAGGATACAACGCTTTCTATCAAAGATATATGTCTTGGCATGTAGATCAAATCTAACATACATTTGCCAACCATTAGATTTACAAAACTCATATAAATTTAAATCAGTTGCTCCAGATAGTATATCTGACAAAAGAAATCTTACCATAACCCTTTTCTCTGATAACTTGTTCTTTATATTAGCTTCAATAAATTTCATAGCTGATTCTTTACAAAACGCTGATATGATATGTAAAGTCTCAGTTGAAGAAGCAACCTGATCAGCTATAACTTTTCTTGTTTCAACTGTTGTTAATAAACTCATACAGTTACTCCCAATCTTAATCTTGACTTAACGATTTATTATATTCAATCATGTAATCATAGATTTTATTATTTATTTTTCTAAATAACAAATCCATTGCATCTGGATAGCTTGTGCTTAATTCCTGAGTTGATTTAACAAAAGATGTTAATAATAACTGGAAGGCAATACGTTCATTATCATTTTCAAATACTTTTTTGACAAATGAATCATAAAAAGAATGGTCTTTATTTAAGGTAATTATTAGTACATTAGCAGCATAGGAATATGTCATAAAGTTCTCTGTTCTGCCCCTGAATTCAGATTTAAACCTGACATTAGACAACATAAACTGATGGATCTGTTCATCACTAGGATCATCAAGACCCTCGTTTTTTAATTCCTCTTCAGCTTCTTTTTTCTTTTCGTCATCTGTTAAGGTCTCGTCATGAACAAATACATCTTCTCCAGAGTTTTGTTCCGCTTTATTAACTAAATTGCCTACATCTGAACTAACAGCAACATCTTCATCATCTTCCTGAGAAAACTTAATAGCTCTTATGGCTGAATTACGTTTATTCATTTTTTTTAATGTAGGATCAATTTCTTTATAAAGCTGCATCCATAACGGCTGAACTTCTTCGCCTTCATAGTTCTTCATTTCATCTTCTGACATTGGCTTTAAATCAACATATTGCTTATTATTTGATATTCCAAAAACTTCGTCAAGCTCGGAATCAAATAATATTTCGCATCCCCACCAACGTTGTTCAGGTTGATTATATATACCAAAAATACCAAATGATGAAAAATCAATTTCTCGTCCTTGTCTTATGATTGATATTCCTACATTATTTTTTATTCTCGAAGTCTGACCATAAGCAAAGCTTCCAGGTTTATTCGGAGATTTTAGTGCAGATTTAGAATAATATTTTTCTTTCACAACAGAGTATTTTATCTTGATTTTTCCTGTAGCGACTTTGCCGTTCTTTTCATATTTTATCTCATATTCAATTTCTGTATCGCCTGCTTCATTTTTGAACGATTCAAACATACATTCTGTATATCCTTCAGACTCGTCATACGACTTAGAAATATAATTCGATTCTATAATAGAATCTTTTAAACAATCTTGAGCGGGCGACATAAGGTATAACGGATCATTAGGCAACAGAAGTTCAAAGCTTTTCGATACACGTTCGCATAAAGCTATTTTCACGGAGCCGTCATGCAAGAAATAACGATATTTCCTTCCTATATCTTCAGACATATGCCTAACACAGGTATTCCATTTTTTATGATCTACTCTGGTACATTTTGTCCATATGACAAGTGTTCCATGTTCACTAAAATCATATTGCTTTCCATCCTGTTTCCAATGAATATAGGTCTCATACTCCCTAGGAATGTCAGCTTTATTCGGTTTATCAAGTTCGTTTAAATCGTTATCTTTAATTTCATCAATATCCAGATGTGTATGCATACAATTATCAATACCATTCTGCCATGAGTATACATCTACTCTGTTACAAACAAATACAGATGCTTGAGGCAAACCTACACCAAAACGTCCCATACCAGTTCTACTCACTTTATCAGAGTAGCCAATAGACAAGCAATTGCTTAGTTTTTCATAATTCATTCCATCGCCATCATCTAAAAAAGCGAAACTTGCAATTTTTTTTTCAGATCCGCCTTCCGCGTTGACCAGTTTTTGTTCGCCTATAATAAAAACGTTCTTAGCATTTGCATCTATTGAATTATCTACAATCTCGGAAATTGCATTATATGTACTTTTATATCCGCTACTTTTTAAAGCATCCACAAATGCCGCAGCGTGAACTATTCTACTTCCTTCAGACATAATCTTTACCTCCAATATTCATCAAAGTGCTTAAAAGCATCATTTTCGTTATAAGAATTTAAATTTTCTTTTACATCAATGAGAAGACACTCTGGATTTCCACCCATTTTAGGTCCACGTAATCCACGACCAATCATTTGACTATATAGAATAACCGATTTTGTTGGTCTTGTTATAAAAACACAACGTATATTTGTAGAGTCGAACCCAGTGGTTAATATTTCATAATTAATAATAATATTAACATTGGAATCTGGATCCTTAAAATCATTTATTGCTTTTTCTCTAGCATATGGATTCTTCATATCTCCATACACAAGAGAATTGTTTATGTTTAATATTTTCAAAAAAGCTGATAATAACTGGGCATGTTGAAGCGAACAAGCAAATACTATAGTTGGTATTCCTTCTTCATCAAGTTTACGAAGTTCCTCAACTATTTTTGTATTACGTGCTTGGTTTAATCCTATTTTTTTTAATAATTCATCAGAATAATCATTATATCCTTCCTTCTTCAACTCAGCTCGTAATCTGCTTATTAATGAAGGATCGAGATCATAATCTAGAACTTTTCGTTTTAACCTTGCAAGTATTCTTTGATCTTGAAAATAAGGGATAACTTCTTTACTACCTGAATAATTTGCTGCTTCATTTTTGTTGAGTGATATACTTATTACTTTATCAACATCAATTCCAATTATATGATCAAAACTTCCGCTAAACACTTCGTTTTCCTTGCTTATCGTTGTCGTTCTTCCGGGAGTAGCAGTTAAGCCAATAAACTGTTTCGAATAATCATATTGAAATGACATTAGCTTATCTATACATTCTTTATATTTTGAAGCTCCAGCTTTATGAACTTCATCAAAAACAATCAGTGTTGCATGTTTATCAATATAATCAAATATGGGTTTGCCCATTTTTTTTAATAATGACTGAATAGATGTAAAAAGTATTCCATCATTAAACTCGTTAGGATATCCATTCCACCCTTTATAAATATTGATATCCCTTTGTCCAAGGTGATACCAAACAGATTTAAAAGTTTGATACGCTTGCTTCAATAATTCATCTGAATGAGCAATCCATACTACGATCCCTTTGTCTTTTGATATAAAGTTGATATAGTGGGAAATAATATGCATTGTTGTTTTGGTCTTTCCTGTGCCCGTTGGCATATGAATCAAAATTTTGTATAATCCTTTTTCTTCATCATCTAAATCATTAATAGCTTGCTGTTTAATCATATACTGATAATCATACAGTTCATTCATTCCCTTTACGTCATTCTTAATGAATTCTGAATTAGAATCATCAGTATTATTTATAAATTCATAATCAGTTATTAATAAAAGCTCACGAATAATATAATTATACAAATCGTTTTCTTTAAAAGGAATTTTGCTCAGTTTATCAGATAAGGAATAATAATCATCTGTTTTTATTCGATGTATTTTAGCTATATCACATAATTTATAGATTATTTTAATATCATTCAGAGATAAGAAGAAATTATTTTTAAATGTATCATTGTAGAATAAATCTAATCCATTAACAGCTATTATTACATCAATTAGACTTTGTTTTATTTTTAGGGATTTACCATCAAATGACCACTCGACAAGAGAATCCTTTAAATTACCTAATAAACTATATAGATAGCCTTCATCAAAATTACGCATAATCTGTATTAGTTTCTCATATGCCATATTGTTATCCCCCTAAAACTAAGAATTTTCCTCAATAAACTTTAAAATTCTTGAAATCATTTTAAAATCATTATAAGAAGTATTATAACTCACACTAAATCTAACCGTTCCCGCCGGAAATGTATCTATAAACTTATGGGCATATGGAGCACAGTGTAAACCGCTTCTGAATGCTATATTGTTTTCGCTAAGTACTTGTCCAATTTCATCGCTGCTATATCCATCAAATAAGCATGATACAACTCCTACACTATTTTCAGGTTTAAAATATGTTATGTTCTCATACTTGTCGAGAATATTACAAAGCTTGCAATAGTTCTCATGCTCCATTTTTCTGATATTATCTACTCCGGTATCAAGTATCCATTTCAGCGAAGCATTTAATCCGGCGATAGCTGCTGTATTATGGCTACCTGCTTCAAATCGTTCAGGCAACGTCTTAGGCATATCCTGATTTGCAGATTCAATTCCAGTACCTCCGTATATTAAAGGAGGGAGTTTTGAGAGATTACTTCCAATAAATCCTGATATTCCGAGAGGACCGTAGAGCGTTTTGTGCCCTGCAAAAACTATGTAGTCATATATATTACTGCTAATATCTGTGTCGATTAATCCAGCAGTTTGACACATATCAGCTAATGTAATTGCATTATATTTTTTTGCTAAGGAAAAAATTTCTTCTATCGGGGCTATCGCCCCGATAACATTACTTGCATGACTAACAGTAACACAATATGGCTTATCTTTTTCAAACTGCTCTGCTATAGCATCCAGATCATAAACAAATCCTTCTTTTTTTACAATAAGCTGAATGATATTAAATTCCTTCAGGCACTGTAAATGGTGAAGTGTACGAGTAACGGCATTATGTTCAAGTGGAGAAATATACACATTTGCCCCTTTAGGTATATCAATACCGTTTAAAATTATATTGAGTGCCTCAGTTGCAGTATTTGTGAACACTACTTCTTTATTACTGCAATGGAAAAGCTGTAAAAGAAGTTGTCTTGTTTCGTAGGCAATATGACTTGCCTGCGACGATAACTTGTGTTGACCTCTTCCTAAACTCACTCCACAGTTTCGGCTGAATGTGTCCATAGCCTGATAAACGCACTCTGGCTTTGGATATGTAGTAGCTGCATTGTCAAAATAAGCGATTTTATCGGGCATCTTGGATCCTCCTTAACATAATTCTGAAAGTATTTCAATTAAAACTTGTCTCTTCTCTTGCTCAGTTATTGAACGTCCCATTTCTTCTATAGCACCTGTAATATCCTGATAAAGTAGCTTAGCACGGTTACTGTACTCTACTTTTTCAAAGCTCTTGGTATTTTCGTTCCCGTTTTCATCAACGATAACAATCTTATATTTTTGCTTATCTGATGATTGCACGTGTTTTTTAGCATTAAACTCTTCGACAGTTTGCTTGAATGCTGCTATTCCCTCGGAATAACGCTTTACAATGTTTTCATCCCAATCATCTATTCTAAGACCTGTTACAGCCTTTCCTATCCTTTCAGCAAAAATAGTTTCATCATTAGTTATGGCTTTGATGAGACTTAAAATCGAATTTTCCTGATTCGGAAATAAATTCTCTATTGTCGCTTGATTTAATTTGCTATACCATTCACTTAAAACCGTATTCAACGATGATTTCCTGTTATTGCCAAAAGTGTTCTTCGTTATATTTACGATATGTTTTATTAGTGATGATTTGCCCTTATCATAAACTTCTTTTGTTTTGCTTATGGAGTCTGTGATAGTCATCCCCACGAACTCTTGTCCCATTATCGACGGCAGCTCATTCATGAGGTAATCATGCGGATTAGAAATATTATTATTCAGACTATTCACGAATTTTACTCTCTTAGCCTCTATCTTCTTATCCTTCTCATAATCCCTTTTCATCAGTCTGGAACACTTAGGAAGCGACAAGTACCAACGCATCATCGCATTAACAATGTACGTGAAGCTATTGTACTGCTTTTCGCTTTCATTTACCGTATCTGTAAATATCTCTGAAAGAGTCTGGATATAATCCGACTTTTCTTCATTCCAATCCTCAAGCATAACAGTATATGCTTCCGGTTTCAGATTGATACTGTTTAAAGAGTCTGCTGATATCTTTATCTCTGTACCATCACATTTGAAAATAAGATAGTCTTTAATATCACGAAGCGCCACGGCTATGTATACGGAAATAGCACCTTTTTTCATTCCGATACCATTATGTGGCATTGTAAGTAAATTATAAAGCTCCGAGAAAGATTTTTCGCCTTCCTCAGCTGTACGTGCAAAGAAATTACTTATAACATCAAGAACATACTGAATGCTTGGTTCAGCATTTTTTAGCTCGAACCTATATCCATTTTCATCATTTACCAAAATTCCCGTTTGTACAAGGGTACTTCTCATAAATGATACATCTTGACCAGAACCAACTAATCCAAGATTCTCTGTAGTTTCGTAATTTTCAAGGATAGCTTTTATTAACTTTGATCTGCTGTTAACTGCCATTGTAGGCAGAACGTCTTTGTTTATGCTTTCATTATTGATTAATGGAGTATGAATGTAAATTGTATCACATATAACCGAAAGCAATTCCGTTAAGTGTGATCTTCTGAATATCGCTTGTTTTTCTCCTTTATAGTAATAATCTACCTTCTGCTGTTCTGGGTGAGTGTATTTGGAAATAAATTTATAAACGACATTTTCAAGATCCTCTATGATAAGGTCGTATTCACTGCGAAGAATATTATTTTCGGTTTCGCAAGCATCACGCAACTCCATTGCCGCAAGGTATTTATAAACATATTCATCAAATCTCTCATACTCTTTCGGAATAATTATTACTTCCAAATTGTCAGAGGATATCACAGTATTATGAAGCTCAGCTATTTCTGTTTCGTTTTCACAAAAAATCGCATATATAAAACCGCTTTCGCCAAATAATAATTCATTACCCGACTGACGTGACATGAAATATTTACAGCTTAAAAAGCAAAACTTAAAGTATCTTGTAAGGCAATTATTTTCATTGTGTCTGACAGGATAAAGATAGCTATTCTTAGCGCATTGGTTCAGCGCTTCTTCTAATGATTTTTCTGATTTAAGCTTCTCTACCTGATCAGCTATCTTTGCAGCTATGTCAACACCGCTGGATTCCTTTAAGCACATGAACTTATTGCTGTTCTTGATATATACAATATAAGCTTGATTTATAAGCTCGTCAATAGTCTTCATTACTTCATCAGCTGAATAATGTATATTGAAAATGGCACATATCATATCTACTGTTGGAGCAATTCTTTCAAACTGCTGTATGAAGTAAATAACAGATATAGCTTTTATTATTTTTGAAGCTAATGAGCCTCTCTCTACTTTGGAAAGAATCTTTGATGCAATAAGATATGTCTTATGAATTTCGCTGGAATTAAGCTCTTTACGCAGCTCCTGTTCAAAATAATCATATAAGTAGTCAGGAGTTACAATAGGAAAATCATCTTTACATTCTTCCACAAACTCCCTGAGCGTATTCTTCTGATTTGATGTGAGGAACGTAAATAAAGTTCTTTCGTTCTGAGCAATTCTTTCAGAAAGTCTCGGTAAGATAAACGCAGTTACTGGATGTAGAGGATAGCAACCATAAACAACAAGCTCATCTTTACCTGAAAGGAAGTTTTCATTTTTAGCGAAGTTCAATAATTCAGAAAACTGTCCATTATGCTCATCCACATATTCATTCCAAGTGTCTTCGCTTTTGGTTAGTGAATAAGCGATTATTTCGTACATCTGATGGAAGTGATTACTTATGCTTATATGCTCAAAGCGACCTGAAATACCTCTCCAGCCGTTTACCTTTTCCTGTGGGAGGTTCATATCAATATAGTTGGAAATATCCTTATGACATATAAGGAGCAGGTGAAGCTGCTGACTTGCTTCACGATCACATTTTTCGGCAAAGTCCTGAAGCATTTTGGTTTCACTCTCTGTTGCCGATGCAATATTGGATTCAAGATACTTTCCAAACTCGTCATAAACGACATACATTCCTGTGAAACCTTTATCCTTCAAAGCTGCATTAACCTTATCATATACATCAACTATATTAAATCCAACAAATGGGTTGAATATGCTTCCGGCAGTAAGTTCAGGATATATTTCATTGAAAGTTTTGTAGGCATTTACATCATTGGCAACTAATGCCTTAGTAAACTTATCTATTTTCATCCCAATCTTATTCTTAAAACTCTTATATGTATCTGGATATCTTTCTTTCCACATATTAATTGTGTTGGAAGCGGCAACGAAATGAGTTTCAGGCATTATATCCTCAAGATCATAAAGTTTGAGCGCCTGCTGCAATGCTCCTAAAAAAGACTGTGTAAGATTACCGCTGTTCCCGTTTATAATAACGGGCAGCAATCTGTTTTTACTGGAAATATAGTTCTTGATCCTCTTATGTATATCTTCATTAATGTCCTTTATTTTACTAAGGAGATTTTTAAAGTACCTTTTATCTTTATTATATAAAATTGACAATGCAACAAGGACAGTATGCGATTTACCACGTCCATATGCTCCGGTCAATATTTTCGCTCTATCTAAGTGATCTGTTTCAGTGTTTACAAGGATGCTGTCTATAATATCCAGTGCAGATGATGTCGGAATAAAACCCGATATTTTTCCCTTGTCATTGAAATCATACTCTATATTTACGGAAGACTGAAAACCACGAGATATTTCAATTTTATCATTTAGCATGATCTTTCTCCTACCTATCGTTTAATTCCTGATAATAAAGCTCAACGCAATCTATATATGACATATCAGTTGTAAGCCTGATAACATCAAGCCCTGCTGTGCGGACTACTTTAAGATATCCTAATGTATCCAGTTTATAAAGTATATTATGAAGTGAAATAGTATCAAGGCAAAAGACCTTTCCAATACTACAATTGTCATTTTGCAATGCAGATATTCTTATTTCTTCATTATCAGGATACCTGTCAAGGATAACAGCAAGTACGATAAGTGCAGGAATATCCTCTGCTTTAGGCGATTCCTTTTGGAATATCCTGTCATGATTCTTTACTTCTGAAAAACTTATAAGTCCCAATTCAGTAAGTGGACATTCTATATTATCTTCTGGATCAGATGACAAATTCTTTTTTGAATAATATGTGCTGATTATACATTTGAAGTCATCGCTTACTGCTCTTCCGCTTGGCATATCAACTCCTTCGTCGCTCATTGAGATAAACTTTTTTACTCTCTTTGCAAAATCATCCTCTGAGAATTCTGAAAGATCAAACTCATTGAAGAAAATATACCATGAAGTTGCATCATTTTTATTTGATGCAAGGGAATAATGAATAAGCCACAATGTACCGATTTCTTCAATGTATCGATCATTGTTGTATATAATATTTCCTAAATCTGTCAGTTTTTGATATCTGCGTCCAAAATTCGGTTCGCTTGTAAGACCAGTTACCTGAAGCCAGTATCTTAAAGCCTTGACCATATTTGAACCTATACCAAGACTATCCATAGGATTAACTTCCTTACTTACAAAGACATCAGGTGAAGCGATAACATTACGCAGTCCTTTTGTCAACCAACCTTTTCTGATAGCAAAGGTCTCATGTCCTCTAAACTTCATGTATATTATTCCTTTTCTTTGGTTTTCAAATACTTATCCATCAGGCAGCCACCATCAAGATATTTAGCTGTTACACACATTTTACAATGCCTGCACTTTTCATCATCAATATGATATGTTCCACCTGTAATAGAAATAGCGTTAAATTTGCATAATGACTCACACTTCAGACACTTACGGCAAGCATTGAACTTTCTTACCTGATATCCCACCATACGCTGTAAGTCATCATGGCTCTTGACATTGAGTGTCTTCACCTTTACTGAATACTCATAATTATCCTGATTAAAAGGCTGAACAGACAATATTGGAGTCATAGTTTTTACATCAAGAACTATAGTCTCATGTATCAGTTTCCGTCCAAGCTCCTTTGATACCTTGCCAAACGGAGTAAGCATATTAAGAAATTCATCATTCATAGGACGAGTTAGTCTGTACACTTTTGCGTGATCCTCAGCAGTACAATTAGTATATCTGATTTTTACATCCTCGGCTGCCTTAACACCGTTACCGCCCTGACGAGCTTTCCATTTTCCTGTATCAATATAAACTTCCGGATCTGGTTTTCCTATCCTCTTAGCAAACGAAATAAGGAAGTCATGCCATTTTTTATACTGTTCTGGCATATAGATTGACGAAAGGAACTGTGCTCTTTCATTATTATTCGGACAACACCAACAGCCTACACGATCATATCCAAGCCTGTAAGCATCGTTGAAATCAATATTCTCCCCAAGAATATACAGCCAAATATCAATATCCGCCCAATAGAAAATAGGTGAAGCAACCTTCTGCTTCTGTATCTTTACTGCTTCTGCATCGTCCTCAACACGATTGTATTTGCTTCGGCTTACCGATTCGCACTTTCGAATACCATAAAATGTCAATATATTCTTGTCGCGATAATATCGATTTAGGATTCTTGTAATAGGTCCTGTTTTAAACATCGAACAGCACCAACGCATCATTCTTGCCGGAGGACCTATATCATCACAAACATCATAAAAATTCTGCTCACGGTTAATCGCTATACGGAATATGGCAAGCGGATTATCATTTCTGAAACGCTCAGCATATTTAAGTGTCAACGGAAATTCAAGTGTTGTATTTCCAAAAATATGTACAAGGCTCGGCTCGCTCATTGCCTTAACCGCGAGATCAGCTGTAACAGTTGAGTCCTTGCCTCCAGAAAAAGACAAAACCACATTCTCTATCAGAAACTTAGAAGATTCTTTTCGGATAAAATTGTGGGCTTCATCGATTCGATAACGCAAATGTTCCTGATTAGCTTCTATAAATTTCGAAATATATTTATTAAAATCATCATAGCTATTCTGCGAACGATATTCTTCTAACTTTCCAATTATATAGTCAGAGGAATATTTTTTATAGTGCTTTGATGAGATAGCAAAGGATTTTCCATTTACATAATATCTGTTATTATTAGCCCATACAGAGTCATGCAAATATGCAAGCGGCTTGTCAAAGAGTATTTCTATTAACAGACGCTCTTCTGGAAATACTGTTCTCAAATCAGAAGCCAAGTATTTGGCTTCACCGCCACACAACGGACATTTATTGATATCAGTTTCATTTTCCATTCTGATTATTGGTATATTGCAAATGTTACACCAATGCACTTCTGTGTTAGGTTCATATTCTGTTTTTTCACCACACAGTTCACAGACACTATGTGGGGTTTCATGTTTACAATTGTCGCACCACATAATGCTTACACAAACTCCATTTTTATTCAAATAATATGCATTTTAACTGTATTCTCAAAATGTATACGTATCTATTTTATAATTATATCACAAATCGCCAAAAAAATCAATATTATTTATCATAATAATATAATTAAATCATATTATTAAAACTTCTTTGATTATATGCATATTCATGCACTCTTTGAAGTTTATTTCATAAGAACACAAAGAGCGATACAATTGTAATTACAAGATTGCCAAATAAGTCTATATAAGGTATTTTATTAATATCAAATTTCACGAAAATTATCAATCCCAAGTATCTCCATACTTATATCTTGACTTTTAGCATATCCTGCTCCGTAGCAATTTTTCGCAATATTTCCTATCACAAGGAGCAGGTCTGAATCATCTATCATGTGTTCATCTGCCCAGTTATAACACTTTTCATCATACTGGTCAGAGACGATCTCAACGCTGTCAGCCCGAGCATGAAGTTCAAAGAATCTGTCACGAAATTCCTCCACCCAGTTTGTAGACTGCTCCTCATAGGGCATAGCGATATGCAGTTCAATGTTGTTATACATACGAAGAGCCGAAATTATCTCCGCACACCACAGCGGTACTCCGTACTCGCAGTTCACCCAGAAACGATCATATCCCCGACAGTAAAGCTCCCATATCTTTTCAAGGAGTTTAGTCTTGATTTCGGGATATGGCGGTTCTTTTTCATTTTTGCAGACAAGATCCAGTTCCTCACCAGTTGATATTATTGTACAGGTCATTATGATCACTCTTTCTTTTATTTGGGATATATCGTATATTATATTGCGATATATCCCAATCATTTTGCTTCAAAGTTTGGTAAAATTAAATATACGATATATCGCAAACCAGGAGTGATTTGTTATGAATGCTAAGGAAGCTGTTGCTAAAAGAATACTTGAACTATGTGAAGAACAGGATATCGCTATAAATAATCTCGCCAATATTTCAGGTATTTCTCCTTCAACGATCTATAGTATGCTGAATGAAAAGAGCCAGAATCCAGGCGTTGTTTCTATTAAGAAACTATGCGACGGATTAAACATAACCCTCAGACAATTCTTCGATTCGGACATTTTTGACAATCTCGAGCAAGAAATCAAATAATAGCAATCCCTGTAATAGGTTCTCACGCCTTATTACAGGGATTTTCATATATACAGCTTTGCAGTTCATTATGGGCGGCATCAGCAAAAACTATTTGCAGAGTTCGTTTATGATCAAATAGTTTTATTCTTCATCGTCCTGAGGAACGAATATCTTAGGACATTTCCATTCAGCCCCATCTTCCTTGCGAACAATTAACTGCGTCGGTTTGCCAGTAACATCTGCCATACGCTGAGCCAGTGCAAAGTTAGTTTTATTATCAGCATACAGCATCGAACCGTCATTGAAATTTGTCGGACTCACAGCGACATGATTGTGATATGAGCAATCTTCACGTTTTTTGAAGTGCGTTCCGATCGCAGCAAGATGTGATTCTATTATAGGCTCAAATATTTCCTTTGCAAGCTCCATTGCTCTTTCGGCTGTTGGAGCTGTTTTTTCAGTCAATGATGCAATATAATGAAACACAGGTGTCTTGTCCTGATTGTTATAAAATTCAGCAATTCTTTTGAACTGCTGAAATGCGTTTCGTGAATTATTAGGATCAATTCCAAAGCCTTCTTTCAGAAGCTGATCTTTTCCAATAGGGTAGTTGACAACGTTCCTCAGGCACTTGTCGTCTCCATCGGTGTGAAGAATTACTTTAAAAGTTTCCATAATTTCATAACCCCTTTCTGAATCTTGATAGCCTCTTGTGGCTGATCTGGTTTAAGTTCCTCATATTTTGAGTTTCCAGCATCCTGTAACTCCACCATTAGTTCAGGGGTAAGCGGAATTGGATAGTGCTGAAGTCGATACAACGCCACATCTGAACGTGGTATGCCTTTCTCTTTAGCTTCCCGATCTATTTCATTGAATAGAGCCTCAGGAACCTTGAGTGGTAGTGGAACTTTCTTTGTTTTCTGATCTTTCATATCGATCACTCCTATGTAAGTATTTTCCTTATTCATTCTCTATACTCAGTCTATCACATTATATTTGTTAAATATATTACAGGATATAAGTATAGAAGAAATGTATTACGGAATTACATATAAGTACATTTTTCGCAAAAAAAATCCTCCCAAAATTGAGAGGATAAAAATACTATTCAAAAAAAGGACAATTGGTCATCTATCCAGCTTACCTGCTCCGCCTGATGGATAATTTCTCCGTCACTTAGATTGCCGATAAGAAAAGGAGACTTTGGATCGTGGTTATTCATATTCCGTCTCACGTTTTCTCTGTTGGAATTGGCGTAACAATATCGGCAGAGATGTCCGCAGGTATCATACGCTCCTATATCTGTACCCAGAACGCAGCTGCACTCCGCACGCTGCGATTTCTTTTTAGGAACATCGATCCGGCTTCCGATAGCCTGCTCAAATGTTTCTTTGGTCATACAGCCTTCGCAGTCAACACCATATTGAGCGAGATCATTTCCCTCAGCACAGGCTTTGATAGTTATACCGTAACGGCTGCCTATCTCTGCAAAGGTCTTTCCGATAGCAACACGTTCCTGCGAAGTCACTGTCCTTACCTGTGGAAAATTACGCATGACTTTCTCATAAAGATCAATAAAGCTGATAACGCAGACATTAGTATAACCGGAAAGAGTCCTGCACATGGTCTCAAAATCGGATATATGGCGTTCAATGGTATACGTGTTGTCAATGAAAACCGGATCGTAACGCCACGCAATGCAGTTCGTTCCGACAGCTTCCGACAGCACTGCAAAGTCCTGCATTACCTGTTCTTTAGGTGGTACGTTAGGCTCAATATCCTTGTCATATGGGGTTATCGTTACGAACCAATACTGATGAAAACGTTTCAGTTCGTCTATGTATCTGAGCATCGGAGCAGGATTTTTTGTACAAAATGCAAGGCAGTCAACCACATCGGGTGAGAGTTCATATCTTGTTATCCAATCGGGACGATATGGATTCCGCACCAGTACATACCCTTCACGTATCCTGTTCATGAACCATTCTGAATAAAATGCGGGAATATCCGTCCGCATTCCTGTATTAATTATCATACGCAAAATTCCTCATATAACTGAACTATACTCCAACAATATCATTTATCGAAAATAGCGTTGCTTTTCCCGAGATTATAACATTTTCTCCGCCGATCTCACAGTAAAGCGCACCTGAACGTTTGGAGGCTTGAAGTGCGGTTATACCGGATTTATTCAGCCTTCTGCACCAGTAAGGAGCTATCATGCAATGAGTCGAGCCTGTTACAGGATCTTCGTCTATACCTACCTTTGGAGCAAACACTCTTGAAACGCAGTCATACGCCGATCCCTTTGCTGTTACAGCGATGCAAGCTCCGTCTAATTGTGAAAGCAGCGACATATCAGGCTGCAAGTCTCTGACTTCGTCTTCATCTCTCAGAACAAACATAATATCCCGATCTTTGTACGCTGCAAGGGGAACAGTACCAAGTGCTTCTATCATTGTATCGGTGATCTCAATGTGCTTCAACTCATATGCAGGAAAAACCATTTTTATCAGTTCTCCTGATCTGCATACTGTAAAATCTCCGATCTGACCGTGAAGCTTTATATCTTCGGACTCATTCTCATAATAATTGAACAGAATAAAAGCAGTTGCGAGAGTAGCGTGTCCGCAAAAATCTATCTCACTTTTAGGTGTGAACCAGCGAATGTGATAGCGATCGTTTTCTTTTACAGCAAACGCCGTCTCAGACAAATTATTTTCAGCAGCAATATTCTTCATAAGCGTCTCATCGGGGAAACGATCAAGCACGCAGACTGCTGCCGGATTTCCGGAAAACACCTTATCCGTAAATGCGTCAACTATGTATTGTTTCATTTTTCTTCCTTTCATTCAATGTTTATTTCAAGCATATTGATACTTTGCCATTACAATTGCTCCAAAGTCTTTTCGTCCTCAGCACCATGACAGTATTTTTCAAGTACACGCTGAAAAAGCTCGTTATCAGGAGCGGCATGCTTGAAAAGTGTCATACATGAGCGGAGCTTGTATGCGTCAGGGATTCCGAAAACTGCAACAGGGTCATTATTGTCTATATCCAACAGCGCCGAAGTTATTTCTATAAGCCTTTCACCGAGAACGGGATGAGCATAATAATCGACAGCCTCGGTCAGGTCGTTTATAGAAAAAAATGCAGTTGTTCCGCTTAAGCCCAGTCCCTTTATTTGAGGGAAAACATACCACATCCAGCATGAAATCTTCATGCCTTGCTTAATTTCTTTTAGTGCCGTCTGATATGTTTCTCCAAAACTGTAAACTTGTTCCTGAGCATCAATGAATTTCTGCAACTCGGTCTTACGGAATTCTATGCCGAGCACACCGTATTTTTCTTGATCCTCACGGGTATAGAATGTATCCATATAATCAGGCGCAACGATCTCATCGGACTTAAACCCATATTTTTCTTTTGGTATCTCTGAAAATAGTTCATTGAAGCTATCGAAATGATGCAAAGCTGTTACACGAACCTGTATTTTCCTATCAGGTTTATCTATATGCGAAAACTCAATGAAATCGCCGACCCGAACCTTACGCCGCTTTTCATCATTAAGCCGAAGCTCTATAGTTTTTCCGCCATTCTCAATCATTTCAAACGGCTCATTGTTCAATTTCATAGTGTGAAGCATAAATCCGAACTCCTTCCGTAGTATATATTAATTATATCATTTTCTACCGCTGAATTCAATAGGTATTCTGTAATAAATCAAGAAGAGATGATAAGAAATTTCTATTTTTTTGATTTTGTAAATGTATATAATTATTATGTAATAATAATTACATAATATCAATTGATATATTTGCCTGTATATAGGCATTTTCCGATTATTCTATTCTTTCATATATATATTATTAATTTGATACCATGATTGTGGTAATCAAATTATGCGAAGGAGAATCCAAAAATGTTCAACAATAGCCGATATCTGACTTGTGGAGTAGACAGTACAATCCCACTGGAATTACAGTTATTCTTGTGGACTTGCGTCGATAGACTGCCCGAGCCAAGAGACCATTTGCAGATCTTTGATTTGAATCCCATAGGCTGTATGCAGGGAATCACGCACCGTTCAGAAGAACCTGAATACCGCATGGAGTATCTCATTCAGTCAGATACTCCAATCACTGAAAAGCTGTATATAATTGACGACGGAGAACACAGCACAATGCTTTTAGCAAGCGAATATTAAAGATTTAGCCAGCCCCTCGTGGGCTGGCTTTTCTACGTTTACGGAGGTTTAAAAATGGAAGAAAACAAAATCCACTGCGCCAATTGCGGTGATCTTATTGAAAACGATGATTACGACACTGTCAACGGAGAACCGGTTTGTCCAGACTGTATCGAACGCCATACAACGACTTGCGACCGCTGCGGAAATACTGTCTGGATGCAAGATTCATACGGAGACGAATACACCACATTATGCCGTCATTGCTATGAAAATCACTACACTCGCTGCTCTTGCTGTGACGCCCTGATCCATGAGGATGATGCATATCACTTGAATGGTTATGATTACTGTTCGGACTGCTACCACGAAGAGGTTGACCGCAGTCGCTCGATACATGACTATGGCTATAAACCCGAGCCAATATTTTACGGCGATTCCGATCGCTATTTCGGCGTGGAGCTTGAAATCGACGGAGCAGGTAAGGACAGCGATAATGCCGATGATTTGCTTGAAATTACCAATGTGAATGATGAGCATATCTACATAAAATCTGACGGCTCGCTTGATGACGGAATGGAAATAGTCTCGTACCCTATGACGCTTGATTATCATAAGAATTTCTGCTGGGAAGATATTATGAGGAAAGCTATCTCTCTTGGCTACCGTTCGCATCAGACTTCAACTTGTGGACTGCACGTTCATGTCAATCGTGATTGCCTCGGAGAAGATCGTGACGATCAGGACGAGGTTATCAGCAAAATACTTTACTTTGTGGAGCATCACTGGAACGAGATGTTGAAATTCTCTCGGCGTTCGGAGTACACAATGAATCGTTGGGCTGCAAGATACGGCTACGAAAACTCTGCAAGGGCAATTTTGGATAAGGCAAAGAAAGGCAATTGCGGAAGGTATGCTGCCGTGAATCTTATGAATTACAGCACGATAGAGTTCAGATTGTTCCGAGGTACGCTCAAATACAGCACATTTCTCGCAACGCTTGAACTGGTAAATGCTATCATCGAAACTGCTCTCTATTACAGTGAAGAGGAGTTGCACAAGCTATCGTGGTCGGAGTTCGTACGCCGTCTGAAAGAACCGGAGTTGATTCAGTACTTAAAGGAACGTCAGCTATACATAAACGAAACTATTGAATCCGAGGAGGAAATGTAAATGAAATCCACAGACTTAATTAAGAACACTTCCACCGGCAGTCCTATAGGCGAATTTCTGAAAATCGCCGCGTTGATTGCCGCAACAATATTGGTGGACAAGATTGGCAATGTCGTGACCGAAATTACCAACGAAAACAAACCACCGCAGATTATTTACAAGGAGGAAAATTGAAATGTGTGCATTATTTGGCTGGCTCGATTACAAGGGAATTGTACCATATAAGGTACTCAAAAAACTTACTCAGGCATTAGCAAATGCTGCTGAGGAACGTGGCACGGATGCCGCTGGAATTTCTTATATTAAGGACGGAAAGTTGACGATATTCAAGCGTCCCAAGCCTGCTCACAAGATACACTTTAACGCACCTGAAAATACGACCGCAATCATGGGACATACACGCATGGCGACCCAGGGCGATAAATCACGTAATTTTAACAATCATCCATTCTCCGGTACTGCCGGAGGCATTTCGTTTGCTTTCGCTCATAACGGAGTTCTCTGGAACGACAGAGAACTTCGCCATGATAAAAAGCTCCCAGATACTCACATCGAAACGGACAGCTACATCGCAGTCCAGCTTCTTGAATCACAAGAAAAGCTCGACTTTGATTCGCTGCGGTATATGGCGGAAACAGTTGAAGGAAACTTCACTTTTACTGTGCTTGATGAAGCTAATTCTCTATATATTATAAAAGGAAGTAATCCTATGTGCCTGCTCCATTTTGAGTCTCTTGGACTGTACATATATGCTTCGACCGAGAGTATCATGAAAAACGCTCTTCGCAAAGTCGGATTATACAAATTCGCTTCTGAGAAAATAGAAGTTGATGAGGGTGATATTCTGCGTATCGACAGAAACGGCGAGATCACTCGCTCCGAGTTTGAGCCGAAGTTGTACCGTTCAAAATACATAAGTTGGTACGGTGACGCTGAGCCATACTATGGTGTTCACGAAGAAATGCTGCTGGCATACTGTAGCTGTTACGGTGTGGACAGTTCCGACGTTGAACTCCTGCTTGAATATGGCTATACCTGCGACGAGATCGAGGATATGCTTGTAGACCATGCCCTGCTCCATGAAACATTGCAGGCAATCAAGTTCGAGGACGGTGAGAGTCTGTACGAGAACTGCTATAGTGAAGTGTTATAATGAGCAGGATCGGGTATATTCGTGTATCTACTGAACATCAGGAGACAGATCGACAGGAAGCCATAATGAAACAGTATAAAGTGGAGCGGATCTTTGCCGAAAAGATGTCCGGTAAGAACGCCAACCGTCCGGAACTGAAGAATATGCTTGATTACGTTCGTGAAGGCGACACCTTGTATATTGAAAGTATCAGTAGACTGGGACGATCCACGCGAGACCTGCTCAATATAATAGATGTACTCCAAAGCAAGGGGGTTACGCTTGTGAGCAGTAAAGAGAATATTGACACCAATACCCCACAAGGTCGATTCGTGCTGTCTATATTTGCAGCGCTCTCTGAACTTGAACGTGAGCAAACTTTACAACGGCAGCGTGAGGGCATCGCTATTGCAAAATCACAGGGAAAGTACAAAGGCAGACAGCCTATTTCTATCGACTGGATAAAATTCGGACAATTGTATGAACTATGGAAATCTGACGCTATCACGGCAGTAGAATTTCAGAAGCGTATGGAACTTCGCACTAACACCTTCTACCGTAGGCTCAGAGAATATGAGAGCAGACCAAAATAATAATAAGGAGCCAATACAAAAATTACTGTATTGGCTCCGTCTTTCTTTCAATAGGGTATCCTATCTTTTTGCAGTATTGCAAAAATGGAAATACCGCTTTTGTGAAATGGATTTTGAATATTTCAATAGACTACGGGCTAATGAAACATTAATACAGCTTGCTATTTTTTGTCGAGGTCAAATGTCAGTGAAATGTATTAAGATTTGAAATTTGATCTGCCACAGCTAACAAAATTGATCCTTGCTCATTGATTTTTCGCACAAATTATGTTATAATAAATATACAATAATAGTGTATCAAACAGGAGGTTACCATGGCACAGGAATACGATTGGCAGTATGATTTAGATGAATATATCCGTCAGGGCGAAGCTGACCGTGCCGAGAAAAGTGCAGCATGGCAGACTGCGATCGGATTGCAGGATGTTGACGGTCTGCAAACCTCTGACTATCTCCTCGAAACAGCTAAAGAGCATATTGAGGGTAAAATCGATATTGCAACGGCACAAAAACGTATCAGAAGTTACTACGAACAGCGCAATGAACGGCTTACAGCTGACCAAGATACAATGGAGGCAGATATAGTTGCATCTCGTATAGCTGAACTTTTAGCTGAGAAGACATTTCAGTTTTCTCCGGCAGAATTGCAGTCTATCCATCGAAGACTCTTTGCAGGTGTATTTAAATCAGCAGGTCAATACCGCACTTATAATATCACAAAGAAAGAATGGGTCTTAAACGGAAATACTGTTTTCTATGCCTCCTTCGACAGTATTCGTGACACGCTTGACTATGATTTCAATCAGGAAAAAGAATTTTCATATGCAGGACTTGACGCAACGCAGGCTATGAAACACATAGCTATGTTTATCTCAGGTATCTGGCAGATTCATCCCTTCTGTGAAGGAAATACCCGTACTACTGCTGTATTTATGATAAAATACCTGCAAACCTTTGGATTTAGTGTAAGCAACCAGGTGTTTGCAGACAATTCGTGGTACTTCCGAAATGCACTTGTCAGAGCTAATTACAACGATTTACAAAACAATATTCATGCAACAACCGTCTTTCTCGAGCAGTTTATCGAGAATTTACTGACAGGTGCTGATCACGATTTGAAAAACAGATATATGCATATTGATCACACTGAAAAGTCCCAAAATGCAATTTCTGAAGTTTCAAAGTGCAAAAATTGCACTTTGGAGGAACTGGCGATACTGAGAGAGATCTCAAATAACCCTTTAATCACTCAAAAAGCCCTTGCAGACGCGATCGGCAAATCTGAACGTACTGTAAAATCCAGAACTGTTGAATTGCAGGAAAAAGGTTTGCTCCGCCGAAAAAATGGAAAAAGGAACGGTCAGTGGGAAGTGCTCGTGGAGATATAAGTTATACAACGGCTATTCCAATAATTCGCCCCGCTTTGATGCAGGGCATTTCATTTACAATTGTATGATTTATTTTGAAAAATATTACTTCATTTCAGATTCTATCCAACTCATAAGGACATCAACGATGTAGGACTGCTCCTGCGCTGTCAGAACCTTTCCCGAAGGAATATTATGCCACTTTTCAAGACAGCCACGGCAGCAACAGGCGGTTGCGTGCTGTGCAAGAAAAACAGGATGCCTCTTCATCGGAGTCTGCTTTCCGTCATTTTCGGGGTTCTCTGCCGAAAGACGATTAGCTACAAAATTCTGTGCATGGCATCGGATAGTATCTATTCCCTTTTCAGTGACATATTCTTTATCCTTTACAGACAAATGAAACCTGCTACGAAAATTCGACTTCTTCAGAGCGTTAAATAATACCTGCCTGTCAGGTATCCGATATTTTATCGCATCAGCCATACCCATACCGGGAATATAATTGTACCCCGACTTTTTCGCCTGTGGTATCTGGAGCTTTCTCTCAATATGATAGATTTTTCCGTCCTTGATAAATACAGCTCCCGTCTGTTTAAATGTGAATGGTATTCCGCAGCGGACACACTCCCGACGAACTTCCTGTATCCACCTAAAATCGCAAGGTCTTGCTTTATCTCCGGATTCACCGCCGCAGGTCACGTGCTCAATGAGTCCTGTTGCCAGATACTTCTCCATATTGATCTCACCAAGCATGGGCTCGCATATAACCTCACGGTGCTTTATCGGGAGGCTAAGCAATATAGGGAGTCTGTGATCGGTTCTGTCCTGATTTTCGCAGGTGCTGCATATCGTGACATGATCCCAGCCATCGCCCCAGTCAGACGGCATACATTGCTCAAAACGGTCTATTCTTTTGGTGATGATATGGAAGTGTAGATCCTGTCGCTCACGTATCATATCCCAACAGCCTTGTCGCCATTCATCGGCGTCCTCAAGGAAGAAATCAGAGGTCATGCAGGTAAAAACAACACCGTCTTCCGCTGTCACCTTATATTGTCCTTTCCTGTTCTTTTTGATTGGTAAATTATGATCGCCTGTTTTTGAAACTATAGAAGCGTCCTTGCCGATACTCTCGTCCCGTCGGTAAACATAGCAATTTACACATCCGGGACTTATTTTGTGGCAGCCGTGCCAAGGATTCCATATTGCCATTTTACCGCTCCTTCCGATGTTATGTAAGATGATAGGTGCGTATGAAAGAGTTGACATTTGCACCGCTTTCTATGTAGCGCAGTAGTATTTCTGCGCATGCACGACTGTCGCTGTCTGCTTGATGATGATCAAGAGAAATACCGTAATGATTACACATTACGTTCAAACTATGACTCATTCCCGGCAAAAGTCGCCTGCCAGCCTGCACTGTACAAAGGTACTTTGCAGTATTTTTCCATGTGATACCATAATCGTGCAGACACTTTTTCAGCACGCCCATGTCGAATACTGCATTATGCGCTACTAGTATTCCACTGCCCATGATAGGTTCGATCTGCTCCCATAGTCCGGAGAAATTAGGCGCTCCCTGCACTGTTTGAGCGCTGATTCCTGTAAGCTTTGTGTTGAAATAATCAAAATGAGTTTCGGGATCGACAAGCGAGAAAAATGAGTCTGTAATTTGTCCTTCTTCTATCACGGTAATGCCTATTGCGCTCATTCGGTTATTTGCACGATTCGGCGTCTCTACGTCAAATACTATGTATTTCATAATTTCTCCTTTTTGTGATGTGTTTCTTTATGCTTAGCAACAACCCGCTCAAAGCTACGAGCGGGTTTGCTGTTACTGCATTCATCAATATTAACTGTTATTCAGTATCGTTACCAAGCAGAAACCGCTCAATTCCAATATAGTATATTCCCTTTTCATCATACCACGGAACGATATCGTCCTTGACAACGACTATCTTTTTGAAAGAATCGTTCACCCGTTGAAGAGAATTGACCTCTTGTTTGCGCTTATCTTCATCAGATACTGTCAGGGCAGATTGTATATAATAGCGCTCACTTCCTTTGTTTGCAACAAAGTCTATCTCCAACTGAGAACGCAGCTTTTTTCCGTCGGCATTTTTATGGTTGTATTCGACCACTCCGACATCTACATCAAATTCACGGTAAAGAAGCTCGTTGTAAATGATGTTCTCCATAATGTGATTTTCTTCTTGCTGACGGAAGTTCAGCCTTGCATTACGAAGACCTATATCCGAAAAATAATACTTCAGCGGCGATCCGATATACTTACGACTCTTGACATCATACCTTTGTGCCTTATATACCATAAAAGCGTCAATAAAATAATCCAGATATTTTGCAATGGTATCATCGCTAATAGATACTCCTACCACGCTTTTAAATGTTTTTGACAGCTTTGAGGGATTAGTCAGCGAGCCGACCGAAGATGATATGATATTCAGCAGATCTTCAAGTACACTTTTATCGTAACCAATATTATTGCGGTTCATAATATCATCAAGATAGATCTTGCTGAAAAGGTCGGTTAGATATTTGCTTTTGTCTTCATGTGTGCGCTGCATAAGCACTAAGGGCATACCGCCGTAAGTAAAATACTCACGCCATGCGTCACGCTTATCGCCCTCAAACGCGGAATAAAACTCTGAAAATGAAAGCGGGTTGACCTTGACCTCATCACCTCGTCCTCGAAATTCGGTAAGAATGTCAGAAGAAAGCATTTTGGAATTACTTCCGGTAACGTAAATATCTGCGTTTTTTATTTTCATCAAACCCAGAACAACATCCACGAAGCCTATTTTTTCATCGCTGTCAGGTAAGTATGGATTCTTCACCTGTCCGACTTTTTGTATCTCATCAAGGAAGATATAATACATCTTGTCCTTATCGGTTATCAGCGACCTTATATATTCTCCCAGTTCCAGTGGATTTCTATAGCGAATATTTATATCATCATCAAGTGCAAGCTCGATAATATGATCATCGTCAACACCAATGGAATTAAGATAGCGGTGATATATCTCAAATAGCAGGTATGACTTTCCACAACGTCTTATTCCGGTTATTACTTTTACAAGACCATTTTCTTTTTTTCGTATGAGCTTATCAAGATATTTTTTTCTCTCTATCATATCGCCATCCTCCATTCGATAATTTTGCGGATATCTGCAATTTATTCTATCCAAATTATAACACACTTATTCATCAAAGTCAACATTTCCATTAGAATTTTTTGCGGATGAGAGATAGAATTTCTATTCATAGATACGAATATAAATAAGAAATCCGGCTCCATATTCAGAGCCGGTGATCTTGTCTAACATTATATCGCCCTATCGCCGTGTGAATTTCGTGTGAAATCGTGTGAAAATCAACTGTTTTTTCAGCTTTTTTAACTGCAAAAATGCAGTCAAAACTGAAATTAAAACAAAGAAAAAAGCCTGTATTTCGGCATTTTCCTCGAAATACAGGCTTTTTGTATATGGCAGGGGCAGAAGGACTTGAACCCTCGGCACGCGGTTTTGGAGACCGCTGCTCTACCAACTGAGCTATACCCCTACATTATTACTTCAACGATAGTAATTATATCATAAATGCACTATATTGTCAATAGAAAAAATAAATATTTATATTTTAACTTGACTTTTTTTTCATTCCGTGCAATAATTATAATGTGTAAACCTGCATTCAACGCCTGTTTATTGACATATATAGCGGCTAATATATCCAAATTGTTTTACCATACGATAAACAGGCAGAATAAAGATAACACCACGCCAAACCGTCAGGTATGCTTTGTGCGGTGTTGCTTAAAATCAATAAAAATGAAAGGAAGATAAAAATGGACATAATAAAGCCGTATCAGCGCAAAGTCTACTACTACGAAACCGATAAAATGGGAATCATGCATCATTCAAATTATATCCGCATTTTTGAAGAAAGCCGTGTTTCTTTCCTCATGCAGGCAGGAATGCCAATGGAAAAAATCGAGGCTCTTGGAATCCTCATACCAGTGTTATCCGCCGAATGCCGATATAGATCACCTTTGAGATTTGATGAGGAATTCTCCGTATACCCCAGAATAACCAAATTCAACGGCGTAACTCTTGAACTGGATTACCGCATTATCAGCCGTGAAAGCGGACTTCTTTGTGCAGAAGGACATTCTTCCCACTGCTTTACGGACACGAATCTTAAACCTATACGGACTAAACATAAATATCCGGATGTCTATCGTGTTTTTAACGATTACATCGGATATGTGATTATGGACTGACCGTAACATATTGCACTATCTCGTTCACTTGCTGCTGTTCAAGAACTTCAATGTAATAAATTTCATAGGGATGACTAAAGCCTCCGATCAACTCACGCAATTCAATGATTTTTACTGCGTATTCCTCCGTTATATACGGAAGAAGCATAAGAGTTTCAACATCAGCCGTATTCAGATCAATTGGAACTGCCTCCTCAAGAGTCAGACCAGAAGTTTCTGTGTCTTCTTCTGTCGACTCTTCCGGAAATTCGTCCGCAGGTTCACTGTATTGTTCCGGTTCAGAAACAATTTCTGTATTATAAACCGGATCATCCACATAAATATTCTCACGAATTTCCGAGAAAATGCCTTCCCCTATTCCGTTTACGAGCATAATTTCTTCAATATTTCTGAAATACCCTGTTGAATCACGATATTCAACTATTCTTTCTGCAAGAACTTCTCCGATACCCGGTAGTTTCACAAGTTCTTCCGAATCGGCTGTATTGATATTTACATACAACGTCTCCGGAACATCTGTGATGTTATCGGTAATTGGCGCTGAAGACACTGTTGTTGCAGTGTCACTGACTTTCGGGATTGTCCTGGTTTCCGTAGCTGCCTTTGCTGTGTCAGTCTTCGACGTTGTCGCAGCAGCGTTTTCCGCAGAGTGTATAACAGTGACACACTGAGTACGATTTCTGACCGTACTCTCACTGATTAAAACGGCAGTAATAAATGCAATAAGAACGAGAACAAAAATGAAAACAGTAAGTCTGCTCTTATTCATAACTGCTATCACTCTTTTCGTAAAAAATGGAAAAATTTGTAAAAAAATGTCCTTTTAACGAATTATAGCACATTTATTGTCATGTGTCAAGTATCAGACAGCCGTTCTGTAAAATGATGTATTTATGTCTCAGCCATTGACATTTCAGAATATATGGTCTATAATTTTATTATACCATAGCAAAGAACGGAGAGCCGCAAATGAAAGAACGCACATATATTGCAATAGATCTCAAATCTTTCTACGCTTCCGTAGAATGTGTTGAACGTGGGCGCAATCCTCTGACGACTAATCTTGTTGTTGCTGACTCTAACCGTACCGAAAAAACCATATGCCTTGCGGTCTCACCGTCTCTCAAATCTTTTGGTATTCCCGGCAGAGCAAGACTTTTTGAAGTAATACAGAAGGTTGAATATGTAAATACATTGCGACTGAAAGAATACCGAAATATTTCCGGTAATCGGCGTGCGGAATTTATTGGAAAAACAGATGATTCTTATGTCCTGAACAATACTCCCGGTATGGCGGCAGATTATATCGTTGCTCCGCCTCAGATGTCACATTATATGGAGATAAGTACACAGATCTACAAACTTTACCTGAAATATATTGCTCCCGAAGATATACACGTATACTCTATTGACGAAGTTTTCATTGACGCCACATCCTATCTTCCGACATACGGCATGACTGCTTACGAGTTCACAATGACAATAATACGTGATATTCTCGCATCTACCGGTATAACCGCCACTGCCGGAATCGGAACAAATATGTATCTCTGCAAGATTGCTATGGATATCGTAGCCAAACGTATGCCTGCGGATAAGGACGGCGTGCGTATTGCCGAACTTGACGAAAAATCTTACCGGCATATTCTGTGGGAGCATCGTCCTCTTACCGACTTCTGGCGTGTTGGCAAAGGATATTCAGAAAAGCTTGAAGCTGCCGGTCTTTTCACAATGGGAGATATTGCCAGATTTTCTCTTGAATCCGAGGACTACCTCTACAAACTGTTCGGCATAAACGCTGAACTCCTCATAGATCATGCCTGGGGCTGGGAACCATGCACTATTGCCGATGTAAAAAACTATTCTCCAGAAAATAACAGTATCAGCTCCGGACAGGTCATGCAGCAGCCAAGCGATTACGACCATACCGAGCTTATCGTCCGTGAAATGGCAGATTTGCTCGTCCTTGACCTTGTTGACAAAGGTCTGGTGACAAACCAGATAGTGCTCACTATAGGATACGATTCATCCAACTTGAAAAGCAAAGATATAATGAGGAATTTCAACGGAAAAACCTCTACCGACCGCTATGGCAGAAAAATTCCGAAGCACGCTCACGGCACAATAAATCTGGATTCCTACACTTCATCAACACGGCTTATTACAGATGCCGCATTGAAGCTGTACAAGCGTATCATGAATAAAAATCTTTTGTCACGGCGAATCTACATTGTTGCAAATCACGTTATAAACGAAAATCATATCCCCGAAAACAAACAATATGAACAGCTTGACTTTTTTACGGATCACGAAGCAGCTGAACTCCAACGCCAAAAGGAAAAGGAAGTTCTGGAGCGTGAAAAGCGCCGACAGCAGACGATTCTGGATATAAAGAAAAAGTACGGAAAAAACGCCATCGTCAAAGGGATGAATCTTCAGGAAGGCGCAACGGCCATCGACCGCAACAAACAGATAGGAGGTCATAAGGCATGACTAACATCAAAACCATGTATGACGATATTATTGATATGCCCCATCACGTTTCAGAGACACATCCTCAAATGTCACGTCATGACAGAGCTGCGCAGTTTTCACCTTTTGCGGCGCTTACAGGTTACGAGGATGCGGTTGAAGAAGCCGGACGTCTTACAAACCGACGCATTGTTCCGGATGAGGAAAAAGCAGCCCTGCTTGACCGCACTATGAGGAAAATACTGGAAAATATAAGCCTTCATCCGCTTATACATGCCATATATTTTATTCAGGATATCCGAAAAACCGGCGGCAGATATGCAGAATACACCGGACGTATAAGAACATTTAATGAATATGATAAAATCCTTATCTTTGAAGACGGAACAAAAATTGCTTTATACGATATATATGACATTGAAGTAAGGCAAAAAAATTGCAAAATATCAAAAAAATAGTTGCAGTAGACATTTTTTTTTGATATAATAATTTTGTAAATGATACAGAATATATGTCACGTAAACAATTAGGATTATGTTATATTAAAGAGACAGATTAATTATAAACATACTCCGACAACCGTCTGGTATGCTAGCTGGTCTTGTCAAAAAAGGTTTTTAAAGTTTGTCAATATAATGTATCTTTATATTCTGAGACAAAAACAATACGTCTTGTCTCGAAAATACGGAACCTGCTGCCGTTAAGTGCGGAAGCCGGAAACGGCTTATGGAGATAAAATATGAAAAAACAAAGTAAATTAATTCTCTGCCCGGTGCTGGCAGCTGCCGGATTATGTGCGGCTCTTCCTTTATCAGCATCAGCAGCAGACAATGAAAACACTGTTGTATCCGAATGGTTCACGGACAGCGACGGAAGAATCTATTACTATGGCGCTGACGGAGAATATGTTACCGGCGAGGAGATCATAGATGGTCAGTACTATCTTTTCTCCGCCAACGGAGTTTTGAAAACAGGCTGGCGCACAGTCAACGGTCAGAGATGCTATTTTGATCCGCAGACCGGAAAGTCCGTTACTGGTTGGATAGACTATTACGGTCAGAAATACTATGTAGCCCCCGGCACCGGAAAAGCATCCGGGAAATTTACAGACAGCGATAATAATACATATATTGCCGACGAATATGGTTCGGTGATAACGGAAACGGGCTTCACCGTATACGGCGACGATTGTTTTTATATAAATGAAGACGGAAAAGTACAAACGGAAAACACCGTTATCGGAGGAGTTCCATACAATATCGAAGCCGACGGAACGGTAGGCACGGGCTGGCAGAGCGTTTCCGGTCAGCTTTACTATATCAACAGCGACGGTTCGGTCATCACCGGCATTGCCGATGTGGACGGCATGAAATATGGATTTGACAACGGTCAGCTTATTTATGGCTGGCTGGAATCGGACGGTAAAAAATACTACGCCGGCGAAGACGGCATACTTATGACAGGTCTTTTTATGGTAGATAACGAACTCTACTGCTTTGACGATAATTGTGAAATGGTATCAGGCATACAGAATATCGACGGTAAAACATATTATTTCAACAAGCAGGATGGTACAGCAGAAACCGGCTGGAAAGCTGTAGGAAACAATATGTACTATTTCGGTGAAGACTACACCGCCGCAACGGATCTTACGCCTATTGACGGAAAGTTATACTATTTCAGCAGCGAAGGCGTTATGCTGACAGGAAGATATACTGTCGGCGGAAACAAATACTGCTTCGGCGAAGACGGTGCAGCTCTTACAGGTCTCCAGACCATTGAGGATAAGATATACTATTTCAGCGATGAGGGTGTTATGCTGACAGGAAGATACATCGTTGGCGGAAACAAATACTGCTTCGGCGAAGACGGTGCGGCTCTTACCGGACTTCAGGTTATTGAAAATAAAACTTATTTATTCGGCAGCAACGGCATAATGCAGTTTGGCTGGCAAACCTCCGGAAACAATACGTACTTCTTAACATCCGACGGCTCTGCTGCGAAGGGCTGGGTATCCATAAGCGGGAAAACATATTTCTTCAACAATGAGTGTGTTATGCTCACCGGACGCCAGATCATTGAGGGCAACAAGTATTATCTTGCTGCCGACGGTTCTGTTCAGACGGGTTTCCAGACTCTTGACGACGGTACTTACTACTTCGGCACAGATGGAAAAATGCTGATTGGCTGGCAGACTATCAACAACAAAAAATACTACTTCTACAGTGACGGAAAAATGGCAAAAAGCACCCGCATAGACGGTTACAATCTCGGCGGAGACGGCGTTGCTACACCTATGTCAGACGTCCAGAAAAAAGCAGCGGCTATTATCGCTTCTATAGGAAAAACTCCTGACGCTGTTTTTAATTATGTAAGAAGTCACAACAGATATAATTACATTGAAGCCACAAGATCACTTGCCCAGATCCAGGCTATGGGTTGGAGCTATTTTGCAAACTATGCCATGAACAACAGAAATATTGTCTGCTACTATTTTGCAGCTATTACCGACGTGCTCTTCCAGGAGGCAGGTCTCCGGTCAAGAATCGTTTACGGTACAGGTACAGGTACAGGAGAACATTACTGGAATCAGGTATACATCAACGGCGGATGGACAAATTACGACACCTGCAACGGATTTGCAAATGTCACCGACGCATATCTTAAATCACTTACATACGAATTTAAACAATACATCAACGCTGACTTCAGAAAATAACCGGAGGTTTTAAAAATGAATTCCAAAAAAACAATGTTTATCGCAGCAGCCGCATTTCTTGCACTTTCAGCAGCTGCCTGCGGAAAAGTAGATAAAGAAAGTTCGGACGTCGCTCTCGATATCAATACAGCAACAAGTGATGTTACTGCATCATCAGATGACAGCAGTGATGCAACAGTCACTACATCTGTTACAACATCTGCCGCTTCGACCAAAGAGGGTGAAACGACCACAAAAAAAGGATATTCTGCAAAACCTAACAATTCTACCCACACAACGGCAGCTCCTAATGCGGCAGAACCGCCAAAGGCTGATCCCGAACCGGATAATCAGGAGCCGCAAACTCCTCCGGAACCCACACCTGAGCCAACAGATCCACCCACTGATCCTCCTACCGATCCTCCCACTGAGCCGCCTGTAAATGTAGAGTTCAGCTTCGACAGTCTCCAATCTGATGCTGCTCCGTTTATTTCACAACTGCCGGTACAGTTCACCAAAGGAAGCGGTGCAGGTTGCGTTACCGGAAATTATGACGTTGTATCGTACAGAAGTCCGGAGATCACAATAGACTGCTATGTTGACGGCGGTATTGAATATATTTTCAGCGTCACGATAAACGAAAACGTCTGCTCCACGGCTGAAGGAATCACCATCGGCAGCTCAAGAGCGGATGTTGTGGCAGCTTACGGCGCCGGCTTAGGCGAACCGGATTCTGTTCTCTATAACGACGGAAGCAAGGAACTTTGGATAGACTACAGCGGCGACACTGTTTCCGGTATTCAGTACTATATTGCCGTATAAGGAGGAACTGTTTTGGTTTTCAGCAGTCCTGTATTCCTTTTTATATTTCTGACGTCGGTATATATCCTTTACAGAATAATCCCGACGATCACTGCCAAAAATATTCTGCTGCTTGTTTTCAGCATAGCTTTCTATACTTACGGCGAACCAAAAGCTGTCATTCTCATGATATTATCGATCTTCATGAACTATTTCTTTGGTCTTGCCATGAAAAAGAGGAACAAGTTCCGCAAGCCAATTTTAGGACTTGCAGTAACAGCCAATCTCCTTATGCTGGGAATATTCAAGTATGCAGGTTTCGGCGCACAAATGCTGAACAAACTTCCGCTTGTCAGCGTTTCAATACCTAATATTGCCCTGCCCATAGGCATATCATTCTATACATTTCAGGCTATGTCATACGTCATTGACGCTTACAAAGAGCCGAGATATATCCAGAATAATCTGTATAAACTGGCTCTTTACATAACTTTTTTTCCACAGCTTGTTGCCGGTCCTATCGTAAAATACTATGACTTTGCACATCAGATCGACAAGCGGAAATGCACTCCGGAACGCACGGCGCAGGGGATGAGACGGTTTATAACCGGACTTTCAAAAAAGCTCCTTATTGCCAATACAATGGCTCTTGCCGCAGACTATGTATACGGTCTGGATACGGCGGAGCTGACTCTTCCCCTCGCATGGCTTGGAGCAGTGTCATATCTTTTCCAGATATACTTCGATTTCAGCGGATACAGCGATATGGCTATCGGTCTGGGAGCAATGTTCGGTTTCGATTTTCGTGAGAACTTCAATTACCCGTATATTTCCCAGAGTATCCAGGAATTCTGGCGGCGGTGGCATATTTCCGTCTCCACCTGGTTCAAAGAGTATCTCTATATTCCTCTGGGCGGCAACAGAAAAGGCAAATTCCGGACAGCGGTCAACAGGATAATCGTATTCTTCTGTACAGGTCTCTGGCACGGCGCAAGCCTGAATTTTATCGTCTGGGGACTTCTCAACGGAGCGTTCCTGCTGCTGGAATCGGCAAAGATCATTAATGTACAGAAACTGCCTCGTTTTTTCAGACACTTCTACACAATATTTGTTACAATCATTGCATTCGTGTTTTTCCGTGCCGATACATTAAGCGAAGCCTGCCGGTTTATCGGCAGAATGTTCATACCCGACTTCGGAAAAGTAGGATATACCATGTTCATGAGTCAGCTTACGCCGATGTATCTCATAATGTTGGCAGCGGCAGTTCTTTTCTCCCTGCCAATCATCAGGACAGTTCCGGAAAAACTGAAAGCCGCCGGCTATGTCAGAGCGCTTGACGTGACTGAAACCGTATCATATATCGTTTCCCTTGGCCTTCTGGCGCTTTGCATCGTCACACTTTCGTCGTCGTCATACAACCCGTTCATTTATTTCAGGTTTTAGGAGGCGGCATAATGAAGAAAAACTTACTTTATACAATATACTCGGCTGTCTTTATAGGAATGTGTCTTGTTCCATCAGCGCTTATGCCGTTTGTAAAGAGTGACACAAACAAGGAAAAAAGGAAATCTGCCGAAGCTCCCAGACTGACCGATGAAGACGGAAAACTTAATTTCGGATTTTTTGAAGACTTTGAGAATTACTTTTCCGATCATTTTGCTTTCCGGCAGCAGCTGGTGACAGCAGACGGCAGGATCAAGACCGCTGTTTTCGCAACATCTCCGAACAAGGATGTCATAGCCGGAAAGAACGGCTGGCTCTACTACGGCGAGACGCTTGACGACTATTTGCATATCAATACCCTCAGCGAGCGTTCTGTCGCTAATATAAGCCATAATCTTGATATGATAAACGATTACTGTGAGGAAAACGGCGCACAGTTCGTATTTACCGTAGCCCCCAACAAGAATTCCGTTTATCCCCAGTATATGCCGTCTCACTACGTTGAAAGCGGTCAGTCCGGCAACTACGACAGGCTTGTGGAAGCCATGAAAAGCAAGTCTTACTGGATCGATATGAAAGAGACGCTGAAAAATACAAAATCCGGCATTCCGCTGTATCACAAAACCGATACACACTGGAACAATATGGGTGCTTATGTCGGTCATGTACGGCTTATGGCAACGCTCGGCAAAGAAGCCTGTCCCGCCGGAACTTCATGGTACACAAAAAACAACGCTCGTCTGGGCGATCTTGCGGCTATGATCTATCCTGCGGAGGACGCAAAGGATACACAGGTCTACAACGACTATCAGTTTACCTACAGCTATGGCAGAACTTTCCGCCGCCTTGACGATATGACAATAACAACAAAATGCAGCGGCAAAGAGGGCAGTCTGAAAATGTTCCGTGATTCCTACGGAGAGGCAATTCTTCCCTATATGGCAGAATGCTTCGGCAGCGCTGAATTTTCACGTTTTGTTCCCTATGAGCTGTACACCGTCAGCGGAAGCTCTGTAATCATTGAGATCGTTGAACGCAACCTTGGTGATCTCCAGAAGTATGCGCCGATCATGCCCGCACCGGAGACTGAACCGGACAATATGATTTCCACCGAATCATACAGCAGTGATGATATTATTGCCGAAACCGAAACCAACGGCGGTATGATACATATCTTCGGCGAACTTCCTCCGGAGTTTTTCAGCGGCAGTTTCACTGAGATCTACATCAGCTGCGGCGGACGGACTTTCAAAGCTTTCAACTGCTTCGAAGATAAGCTCCTTAACCGTGAAGACGAAATAAGCGACCGTGGATTCTCCCTTTATCTGCCGCCGGAACATCAGCTTCCAGAAGACGGCAAAATAACAATAATGGCTGTAAGCAGCGGAAAAACTGTTTCAGCTGATGTACAGTTATAATAAAAGAAAAGAGTAGTGATATATATGAAATCAAGCAGAGCAGCAGCGTTTTTTACCGCAGCAGTCATGGCGGCAATGCCGGCAGGAACTATATCATTCGCAGAGAATTCTGCCAGTCAGTCTCCTGTTTATACTGACTTCAACGAAAACGATGTGAACGGCAGAGTAATTATCGAACTTCCGGACGGCGTGACGGCTCACGTGGAAATTACTTTTGACTCTCCAGAAGGAAAGGGATTGCCATACTACAGCAGCGATATATCGGGTTCTGCCGAAGCAGGAATTTTCGACATTGAAGGCAGAGACAAAACAGATGACGATTACCGTACATATAATCTATCCGTTTCTTTTGAGGGCGGTCAGTACGGCAGAACCGGAGAAATTACCGATACGTTCACGGTTTATGACCCGAACGATAATCCTGACAGCTTTACCAATTTTGAATACGTATTTACCGCCGATGACGCTTTTGCCGTAAAACCGGCTGAACTTACAGAAGATACCTATTTCGGCGGAGATGCCGGAGATTATGTCAGTCACAAGGAATATACACTTCATCTGGGACTTATGCTGGGAGACGTTACCTGCGACGGGATAATCACAGGCTCGGATGCAACAACGGTACTGGTCGAATATACTTTACTTTCGTCCTCCGATAATCCGAAATTGACGTTCAGCACCTATCAGAATCATGCAGCTGACGTAACGCATGACGGCATCATTACCGGTTCGGATGCTACAAAGATTCTCCAGTACTACACCCTGCTTTCTTCAAATGAAGGCATTGTTCCCGACTGGGACAAGATTTAATTCGGAGGTAAAAAATGAAATATACATACAAGCCCACAATGGTTTGCGCTCAACAGATCAGCTTCAATATTGACGGAAATATTATTTCAAACGTTTCCTTTATAGGGGGCTGCAACGGTAATCTCAAAGCTGTTTCAAAACTGGTTGACGGCATGACAGTGGAAGAAATTGAAAATAAGCTCAAAGGCAATCTTTGCGGCAGAAAACCAACGTCCTGCGCTGATCAGCTGGCAATAGCCGTTCGCAAGGCATATGAAGAAAACATCTGACTTTTTTATTGGGATCCTCTCCCTACACCAATGCCAAAGGGGAATACATCCCCCTTTGGAAAACCATTATTTATTATTTTTAAAATTAGTTATATTGTCTTGACGAAAAATATATAATGTTGTATAATGAAAATGTATTCACATTCTTTTTGTGGAATAATATAAAGATAATCTGGAGAAAACAATGAAACGTAAAATTAAAAAAACAATTGCGGCTGCAATTTCCGTATTCATGCTGTCTGCATCAGCATCCTGTACATCAAGTGTCAACCGTGCAGACAACGATAACAATGAAAACAATGATGTTTTCAATTCCGTTTCGAGATACGACGGAAATATTCCAACGACCGGAAACGCAGACCCCGGAGACGCCCCTGTTTCAACAACCGTGACCACCACAGTCACTACACAAACTACTACTACTACAACTACCGCTCCTCCGGTAGCAAAGGGAAACCTCTATGATTCCAACGGTGATCTGCTGATGTCCAGCCAGCGTGACGAAACCGGTAAGGAAGTCCGCTTTTCATCAGAAAATCAGGGATATAAAATGGCTTTCGGAAATATTCTTAGCGAGACCTCCGGCGGCTTTGACTGCACTTTTGAAGATATATTAAGGAAAGACAATCCTTCAGCCGTAAACGGTGACCCTGAGGTGGGACAATCTATACAGCTTACCCTGGATGCGGACGTTCAGACCGCTATTTATCAGTATATGCAGACCAACAACCTTATCGGATCGGCTGTTGTTATGAGGAATGACGGCTCAATACTTGCAGAGGTATCATATCCGTCTTATGATCCGGATCTGCTTATTTCCGACCCGAACTACATCAATACTCTCCCCGGAGGCGCCTGTGTGAACAAGGCTTTCCAGAATGCTACTCCCGGTTCCTGCTTTAAGATAATGTCCGAAGTCCTTTGCGACAAGCACGGAATAACTTCCCTGTACGACGACGGAACATGGACGGACGATGGCTCGACTATCGTAAACTGGGATCATGATACCGGATATTATCCGATCCCAGAACGCACTCTTAATGCGGCATTCGTTAATTCCAGCAATATATTTTTCGCAAAAGCATTCCAGCAATTAGGCACGCAGACTGTTCTTGACGATTTGGGCACTATATTCAATTTTGGCCCTGGATACGAAATATGGTGTGATTTCGGCTCACTGGAAAACAACATTGAGATTTACTGCAACGACGATCTAAGACGAAGCGCTTTCGGGCAGTCATATGTCCGCACTTGCCCGCTATATCTTGCGGCTTTGGGCAGAGAAGCTGTTTTCGGAGATATGGTAAAGCCCTTTGTTATAAGAAATATCGTTGATACCAATGACTTCTATACTGTACTTGAACAAGGAAGCACTCCATTTGAAGTTATCGGATCTATTCCACAGGAATACAGACAGAATCTTCTGAACGGCATGAGCGGCGTTGCTTCAAATCTGGGCATTTATGTTCCTGACGGCTACCAGCTTTACGCCAAGACTGGAACCGCCGAAACAGGCGCAGGAGATTATCTTTACATAACAGGCTGCGTAAGGAACGTCAACGATAACGGAAGCTGCATCGGTGCAATGAGCGACTACAGCGACTATAGGGCTGCCGGAGGTTCATATACTATCGTCATGCAGATACAGAACCCACAGGATCATAATTTCAGCTTTGCCAGCGAATCAGCTTACTACTATAAAGGAATAATTGATATTGTTTTTAGTTATTAAAAAATTCCCCGCATATGCGGGGAATTTTTATGCCGAAAAACTAAGGAACACCCAAAGACTGTATGTAGAACTTTGCCCACACTCTACCCAGAGACACTGCCAAAGGGAGATTATCCCTTTGGCATCCCGATATCAGTTAAAAAGTACTTTTTCTACACTCTGACCGCTCTGATTAATTCAGTGCGACTCCTTTTTTAAAAAGGCAAGAAAATATAAGAAAAGAAGCGAAATAAGATGATAACATTAAAAAAATCTATAATTAGTCCCAGAATTGTCTTTAGACGCCGTTTGAGGTTCATATGAACTTATGATATAATCATATCATCGTAAGAAAGGAGGATGTGATCATGCACCAGATAATTCCTGGCACTACGCTTAAATATTCAGATGCCGCAAGAGATGAAGCATTTTCTCTTGTTTCACCCGTTCTTGAGGCCACAGGCGGACTTACTCTTTCCCAGCTTGCCAAACTTACCGGTCTGGAGGGCACCACTATCCAAAACTGGATAAAACGTGGTTGGGTAGCGTCAGCTAAGAGCAAAAAGTATTCCGAAAAACAAGTTGTAAGAATCCTGCTTATAAATATGCTTCGTGGAGCAATGAAACTGGACGATATAGCAAAACTCATGTGTTTTGTAAACGGTGATGTAGAAGATATATCAGATGATATTATTTCCGATATTCATTTGTATAATATGTTGTGCAGAATAATCTTCACAGCTGAGGAGCAAGGCGCCTTTGACCCGATACAGATAAGGAAAATAATAGAAGAGGAACATTCTACAAACAGAAAATACATAACTGACCCCTTAAAACTCAGCCAAGCGGTATATGTCATGGTACTGGCATACAGAAGCGGCTATTTAAAGGCAGAAATGGAAAAAAAGCTTTCCGAAATGAATATACTTAAAGGAGAATAAAAATGGCAATTAACATCAGAGAGCTGCATCAGAACAGCTCCGGAAAAAAAGAATTCAAAGGAGTAAAATGGCTCGTGATAGGAGCAGCCGCAATTTTTGTTGCAGCCAATTCCTTCACTATCGTACCTGCCGGAAACACCGGCGTTGTACTTACCCTTGGAGAAGTCTCCGACAAGGGACTTGATGCGGGATTTCATCTGAAAGTACCGTTTATCCAGAAAGTTCAGGATATGTCAAATAAGATTCAAGTGTATGAAACACCGGCATCCGCTGTTTCAAAGGATCTCCAGACCGTAAGCAGCAAAATTGCTGTAAACTACAAACTTGTTTCTGACAACAGCCCGAAGATGTACGAACAGGTCGGAGCAGAATATCAAACCATACTCATAGCGCCTGTTGTTCAGGAATGTATGAAATCTGCAACAGCAAAATATACTGCCGAGGAACTTATTACAGAACGTGCCGCTGTAGGTGAAGAGGTAAAGGCAAGCCTTGACAGCAAACTGAACGCATATGGCATCTATATAGAGAAGTTCAACATTGTAAACTTTGACTTTTCCACTGAATTCAACAGTGCAATCGAAGCTAAACAAGTTGCTGAGCAGAATCTTCTCAAAACAAAGACCGAACAGCAGCAGGCTATAGAAATAGCCAATGCTGAAGCCAAAAAGAAAACCATCGCTGCCGACGCTCAGGCTCAGGCAACGCTTACCGAAGCTCAAGCTCAGGCAGAAGCCAACAAGCTTCTTGAAGAATCGTTGACAGAAAAGGTAATCGCATATGAACAGATACAGAAATGGAACGGAGTAATGCCGAAAGTTACCGGAAGCGACAATGGACTTCTTATCAATATGGATATTGACGACAGTTCTGCCGTACCAACTCCGACTCAGCCATCAAGCGAAAATGAAGGTTGATAAGCTCATCATGTCATGATAATTAGGAATCATACGTATAAACAATATAACGGAGTTTTTTGGGGAAAAAACTCCGTTTGCCACTTTTGAAAATCAATATGAAGATAATATCAGCAATAGTAAAACTGGCTGCTTGTTTATTTTTTCCGGAGGTAGCAGATGTTATAGAAACGGCTCGGTACGAAGAAAATACTGGGTGTAACGACCTTGGTTATATAGAAGTTCTGCGTCAGGAAATCGACTATAAAAAGTCGCTTGACAATAAAATCGAAGCTCTGCGCCGTGAACGCTACGAAAACGGAAAGAATAACGGAAAAATGGACGATATATAAGACAGCACCGTACAATCTTTGTACGGTGTTTTTTGCACATTTTTGTTTACCATATTTATTAATACATGATTTAGAAATATCGAAAAAGTATTGATTATGAACTAAATATGAACAGATTATAACTTCACGAACCTATATTAATTTTATATACTTATAGTATATTTATTTTTGTATAATTCGACTAATGGTATTGTGCAATATGCTGAATATTTACTTATTTTCTTGCTGAAACCATTGAATTCTGGTATTATGTAATCAGAAAAGAAATACAAACAGTAATCAATAAAAACAAAAATTTATATGATTACTTAAATAAAAAAGGAGTTGTCTTTATGAAAAATATGTTTAAAAAAATGGTTTCAATGGTTTCTGCAATGGTGATCACATTTGGCTGCTCGATCAGCATTATTAAAAACACAAATAATACTTCTGTAACAGCAATGGCTGCCAGCGAATCCGAATACACTGAACTTATAGAAGATATGGCTGTAAAGTTTAATGAAGCAAGAGAAGAACTCGGACTGGAACCGCTCTACATTGTTCCCTATCTCAACGATATTGCTCAGATCCGTGCAGAAGAACAACCTACAGCATATTCTCACTATCGTCCTGACGGTTCATTCTTCGATACAGTTATTGACGTTGATATCGTTGATTATAAGACATCCGGTGAAATCCTTGCAAGAGGCAGTTCCGATGTAGACGCTATATTCACTGCATGGAAAAACTCTCCCAAGCACTGGGCAAACATCACAAAGCCAGCTGCAACACACGTTGGCATTGGTCTTATATACGATCCTAACAGCGAAGGCGGCTGGTACTGGTCAGCTATTTTTGTAGGTATGTGGGAAGATAGTGCTCCCCTCGACGGACAGAGAATGCCCAGCGCAATAAATGACGACGTTATTCACCCAGATGATGAATTATTACTCGGTGATGTAACCGGAGACGGAATCATTTCTCCAAGCGACGCAACTTATGCACTCATTGCCTATACGAACATCAGCTCCGGCATGGACTCAGGACTGACAGAAGCTCAGATAGCAGCAGCTGACGTTAACGGCGATGGTGTACTTACAGGAAGCGATGCTACAATGATACTTAACTATGCTAATCAACTGTCATCCGGCTTGACACCTGAATGGAACTAATGCTAATTCCAACTCCCCCATAAATACTTGAACTGCACCCCTTCTCAGAGGTGCAGTTCGTTTTTTATACCGTATAACCTTGTGCTCTGAATTCGTCGATCGCCTGACCGAGAATTTCTGCATTTGTTGATGATACAGAATGAAGAAGAAGAATTTCTCCGCCATGAGCAGATTCTTTCAGCTTTTTCAATCCCTCTGCTGGATCAGGCTGACTGTCAGTTTTCCAGTCAACGTATGCAAAGCTCCAGAAAAGAGTTTTATATCCGCATTTCTGAACCGTCTCAAGGGACTGCTCGGAATATTCTCCGCATGGACAGCGGAAATACTGCATCTGATATCCATAATTATTCATTACAAAATCGTGAAGCGACATTATTTCTTTTTCAGCCTCAGCTTCGGACAGCGTCGGCAGACTTGCGTGTGTCATTCCGTGGTTTCCCAGAACGTGTCCTTCATCAATCATTCTCTTGACAAGGGCAGTCTCCTTTTTGGCATAATCACCAGTAAGGAAGAATATCGCCTTAACGTTCTTTTCTTTCAGTGTATCAAGAATTTTTTCGGTATATCCATTTTCATAGCCCTGATCAAAGGTAATGATAATTCGTTTATCATCTTCCGACAGGGCGAAGGCATCAAGGTCGCCGTATCGGCTGTTGAATGCGGCTGCATCGACAGGACAATTCTGTGCGTCCACTGCCGTTCCCTGACCGTAGCCGATTTTTGTTGTATCTGCGGAATATACCGCTGTACAAGGTATCGAAGCTGCAATCATAAGAGATGCCGCAGGAGCTATTATTTTCATAGATTTTATAATTCCTTCCGAAATTAACTGCGGATTATCTCCGCAATAGTATTATGGTATTTTACCGGTAAATTATTAATGGAAAATTTATCAAAAAACACCGGAAGCATTGTCCTGCTCCGGTGTTTCTGCATAAGTACCTTCCATGTGCGGAAGTTCTAAAACCTTTCCGGACGGTAACCGGTCAGGTATTAAGATACGATCTCACAAGAACCTGCAAAAGTTCGTCACGGTCAATGTGACGGATCAGATTCCTTGCATTGTTGTATGTGGTTATGTAGGTCGGATCCTCAGAAAGGATGTAGCCTACTATCTGATTAATGGGATTATAGCCCTTCTGTGTAAGAGCATCATAAACTATGGTAAGGTTTTTTTTAAGTTCCGCTTCCTTATCCTCATTAACAGAGAAAGTCATTGTTTTATCAAACATTATTTATCAGCCTCCTGATTGTAGAATACGAGTGATAATAAATATTTTCTCAATACTAATTATACTACAAAAATAGTAATTTTGCAATAGAAAATACCAATTTTTTATTATATTTTTATCTCAGAGTATCCTTGCGTTTCCCAGATAATTCCAAATGTACAAACATATGTACTGCCCTGTTAAAACGCAGGGCAGTTCTGCATAAGACAGCTTATGAACAGCAGCCTGTTCTCTTTACAAAAGAATTGCAGTCTGTACACTCAGGAACAGTAGGGTTTGATTCATGAGTGCCTACGGAAATGCAGTCCAGAGAGCAATAATTTTCTGTCACACAATTGTGCTGACACTGAGTTACTGTACACTTGATGTTGTCATTTTTCTTCTTGTTTTCCATAAAATGATCTCCTTATAAACCGACCTGCTCTGCAAACTGCCGAGAGATCTGATATATTCTGTACATTTCTGCACAAAAATATTATGGACATCTGCATTGATAATATTCACAATCCTATTGATTTTTTTCGTCAAAAGAAGTATACTTAAATTATAGAATCAATGATCAGATCACATCGGGATGCCATTCCCTACAAATTAATTAAAAGGTAAAAAATTATGATATATATGCTTGAAGATGACAGCGGAATAAGAGGATTTGTAACTTATGCTCTGCAAAATTCCGGATTTGAAACTATGGATTTTGAAACTCCATCCGATTTTTGGAATGCAATAAACCAGAAGATTCCTGAACTTATACTTCTGGACATTATGCTGCCCGAGGAGGACGGTATAACCATACTGAAAAAACTGCGGTCGTCAGCAGAAACCAAACAGCTCCCCGTTATCATGCTCAGCGCTAAGAGCACGGAATACGACAAAGTGACCGGTTTGGACTGCGGTGCTGACGACTACATCACTAAGCCATTCGGCACTCTTGAACTGATCTCACGCATCAAGGCGCTGCTCCGTAGATCCACCACCGAACAACCGCAAAACTCATCGTGTATACGCATAGGGAAACTGAATATAGATCCTGAAAATCACGAAGTATACGCCGATGACGTCCGCATTGCCCTTACACTGAAAGAATACGAACTCCTAATTGCCCTTGTCACCAACAAAAACAAGGTTCTCTCCCGGGATTCTCTCCTTCGGAAAATCTGGGGCTATGACTTCACCGGAGAAAGCCGCACAGTAGATGTTCACATCAGAACACTGCGCTCAAAGCTCGGTTCTTGCGGCGATATCATCCGAACCGTCAGAGGAGTCGGCTACAAGGCAGGTGAAGATTAATTGTCAAAGAAAATATTTATCAGCATCCTCATCTGGTCTGCTGCCGCCGCCGCCATTTCAGCCATAACAGTAATAGAAATAACCGATATTCACGTCAGCGCAGAGATCATCAGAAATATTGCCGTATTTCTTGTAGTATTTACAGGGATGTCCGCACTTATATCATCCATAATATCACGGCGCATTGTCAGACCTATATCAAAAATAGATCCCGACAAGCCAAAGCCAAACAGAGACTGTCCGGAACTTGATTTCCTTGTAGATAAACTCCGCAGACAAAACAATCGTGTGAATCGTCAGGTCTATGAACTCAGCCGGAATCATGACCAGTTCAGCCTGATAACGGAAAACATGGACGAGGGAATTATAATCGCAGACAAAAAGCTGAATATACTGACCTGCAATTCCGGAGCAATGAAACTTTTAGGCGTCAAAGACATTTCTGCCGGTCAGAGCATATATGCCGTTAATAACAGTGAGGTTTTCCGTAGATGCATACAGAATGCCGCAGGGGGACGAAACTCTGAATGCACGGTCGAAACATCTGCCGGAGAAAGTGCTGTAATAGCTAGTCCTGCCGGAAGAACCGATACATTTAACGGTATTTTTATTCTTATCATGGATATAACCGAAAAGCGCAAACTTGAAACCATGCGCCGTGAATTTACCTCCAATGTTTCCCATGAGCTCAAAACACCTCTGACAACTATCTACGGCATATCAGATATGCTCGCCGGAGGTCTGGTAAAAAGCAGCGATGCGGCAGATTTCGGCGCACGTATACGGAATGAAGCAGACCGTCTTATCAAGCTGATAAACGATATCATGTCCCTTTCAAAGCTGGATGAAGCCGCCGTTCTTAGTGACGCAGAAGAAATCGATATGTATGCCCTGACATCGGAAGTTCTTGAACGCCTTGGTGAAAATGCACTGGCAAGAAACATAACCGTAAAACTTTCAGGAGATCATATTTTATATACAGGCAACCGCACTGTTCTGGACGAAGTTATATATAATTTATGCGATAACGGCATCAAATATAACAGCGATGGAGGAACTCTTGAAGTAAATCTTTCAAGAATACACAAAAACGCTGTTATTACTGTTTCAGATACCGGTATAGGCATTCTAAAAGAACATATTGATCGTATTTTTGAGCGATTTTATCGTGTCGATAAAAGCCGTTCCGGAAAAATCAAGGGAACAGGTCTGGGACTTTCAATCGTAAAGCACGGGACAATGTATCACGGCGGAACAGTCAAAGCCAAAAGCATTCCTGGAAAAGGAACTGTTTTTACCGTAACTCTTCCGGATCAGTCTATCTGAACAACCTTTTCAGGCAGCGTCATACAAAGCAGATCCTTTGTATGACGCTGCCTTTATCAGTATTCCGGACAGATCTACTGCTGTTTTTTCCTCTGTTCTGCTAATCCTTCGTATTTCCGCTTGGTGGCAAGACCGCCTCTTATATGACGCTCCAGCTTGTTGATCTCAAGAATATCCTTAACTTTCGCATACAGTTCTGGGTCTTCTCTTCTGAGACGCTCGCTCACATCCTTATGTACTGTACTTTTTGATATTCCGAATTTTTTTGCTGCGGCACGGACTGTTGTTTTGTTTTCCAGAATGTAATTTCCAAGAATTACTGCTCTTTCATCCTGCCGGGATTTCAATTTACCGCCCCCTTCACATTCTGCCTCGTTGCCGGGACAGTCTTTTTATTTGTAGCTTTCTATATCCGCCACTGTAACAAAACCGACAGCTATGTTTTGTACAATGCTGCATAGAGGCTGCAATAGATTATATGCCGCAGATTTTATTTTTAATGCAGATTCAGAGGAAACAACATTCACTTTTTTATTTCCAGAAATTCAGCACAGACTTTTTGTGATATTTCACAAAAAATCAATAACTTTTTATATGTTATATTGCTAAGACAGCAACAAATGACTGATTTGTTTTCAATCAGCAATAATTGACTTGAAAAAAATTGTATTTCATGATAAAATGTAAATAATGTTTTTGATATAACATAAAGATTATTATATTCGGAAAGGAATGATCTGTTATGAAAAAAGGTTTTATTAAAAAATCTTTGTGCAGCATCCTGACTGCAATGTTATGCATTGCAGGATCTGTAACGATTCCGGCCGCCAACGCCGGTCCGGAACAGCTTACAGGAACTGAAGACGGTTACGACTGGGAACTCTGGAATCAGTACGGTCAGGGCACGGCAAACATGACCGTTGGTCCAAACGGCACATACAAGTGCGACTGGAGCGGAATCCAGAACGTACTGTTTCGCTCCGGAAAAAAGTGGAATAACAACCCACAATGGTCGTCACTCGGAGGGATCGCCGTTGACTACGATGTTGATTACCATCCGGACGGAAACTCATATCTCTGTATTTACGGCTGGATGACCGAGCCTACTGTAGAGTATTACATCTGTGACTCTTATGGCACATGGAGACCACCCGGAGACGGTTTCCAGCTTAAAGGAACAAAGCAAATCGACGGCGGTACTTATGAGATCTACGAGGGTACACACACAGGTCCGTCTATTTTCAGCAGCAATGAAACATTTAATCAATACTGGAGCATCCGTGTTGACGGACAGCTCCGCACTAAAGGAACTATAACTGTTTCCGAGCACTTCAAGGCATGGGAAGAATGCGGAATCAAGCTTGGAGGACTTCACGAAGTCGCTCTTAACGTTGAGGGGTATCAGAGTTCCGGCAGCGCAGAAGTAAAAAAGAACGAGCTTCTTCTTGGCAGCGCCGTTCAGGAGCCTGTCCCGTCCGAACCTGTAGAACCGGACGAAAACGGTTACTTCTTTAATTCAACTTTCGAGGACGGAACAGACAACTGGAAAGGCCGTGGCGATGCTAAGGCAATCCAGAACGGAACTGTTTCAAATTCAGGTACAAAATCGCTGTCTGTCACAGGCAGAACAGATTCGTGGAACGGTGCGGCTATCTCCCTTGATCCCTCTGTATTCGAGGCAGGCAAAACTTACGCTTTCAGCGCCAACGCAATGCAGAATACCACTGCGTCAGAAGATTTCAAGCTTACGCTCCAGTGCAGCATCAACGGCGAAGAAAATTACATCAATGTTGCAGAAGCTTCCGGAACAAAGGGCGAATGGGTACAGCTTTTAAACAACAGCTTTACTATTCCGGAAGGATCTTCAAATCTCCTCCTTTATGTTGAAACTGTCGACAGCACAACAGATTTCTATATTGATGACGCTATCGGCGCTCTTGAGGGTAAGATCGGTACAGGCACAGATCCCGACCCTGTAGATTACATTCCTGGAGATCTGAACGGCGACAAGGTAATTGATTCTTTTGACATTGTTCTTGAAAGACAGGCAATCATCAATATGTTCACAGGAACACAGCCGCCGGCTGCCGCAGATGTAAACAGCGACGGTGCAGTTCGTATGGATGATCTTGTTCTTCTTTCAAATTACGTTCTTGGAAAAGAAAAGACTTTCCCTGAAAAGCCGGTTACAACCACAACCACAACAACCCGCCCGAAACAAACTACCACCACAACAACAAAGCAGTCCTCCGGCAACCAATCTGCCTACATGGATAAGGTAAGGGCATCAATGACAAACAATGTTCCTGCATCCGCTACAAACGGCAACAGCAATTATGGAACACTTGAAAAAATCACTTACTACTCATCTACAGCAGGAAGAAATAAATCTGCTAACGTTCTGCTTCCCGACGGATACAGCACCAGCGAAAAATATCCTGTTCTATATATAAATCACGGTATTTTCGGCGATGAAAACTCCATGATATCAGGCATGAGTATCCGTGAAATGGCAGGAAATCTTGCTCAAAGCGGTGAAGCAGAAAAAATGATAATTGTATTCCCGCAGATGTTCTCCAGCAATACAATGACATCTCCCGGCGGTATGGATCAGGCAACCTGCGTAGGCTATGATATGTTTCTTGACGATCTTACCAAAGATCTCATGCCCTACATGGAAAAGAATTATTCCATAAAGACAGGCAGAGAAAACACAGCTATCTCCGGTTTCTCAATGGGAGGACGAGAGTCTCTCTATATCGGCGTTATGCGACCTGATCTCTTTGGATATATCGGTGCAGCCTGTCCTGCTCCCGGCGTTACTCCCGGTTCTGATATGTTCATGAGCCACCCCGGAAATATGCAGGAATCAGAATTCAAAATCAAAGATACTTCAAATTATCCATATCTGTGGCTTATCACAGGCGGAACTAACGACAGCGTTGTAGGAACGTTCCCGAAGCAATACCATGATATACTGACTACAAACGGTCAGGATCATATCTGGCAGGAAATTCAGGGCGGCGGTCATGACGCAAGCTGCGTTACCCCGATGATGTACAATTTCCTGAAGAATATCTTTAAAGCATAATACAAAAAGGCTTCCTGCCGTCACATGACAGGAAGCTTTTTTGTATTTTCATGACATCATTTACTCCTGCTCTCCGAAAAGTCTGATTGCTTTCATCATGATAGCGCATTCAAGACGTTTCTTTTCAAGCTGACAGGAAAGCTTATGAGCTGTATGGATATCCCCCATATACTGGTAATTATTTGCATTGCATCCGCCGCTGCAATAGAACTTTGCCCAGCATTTCTGACATTCAGGCTTTGAATAAACATGAGCCGCTGCAAAATCTGCTTTCATTTCCTGATTGAAAGTTCCCTCGTCGATATTGCCCATTTTGTATTCGTCTATACCGACAAACTGATGACATGGATAAATATCGCCGTCCGGAGTAATCGCAATGTAATCGTTTCCGCAGCCGCATCCCCTCAGTCTCTTGATAGCGCACGGCCCCTGATCCAGATCGATCATAAAGTGGAAAAAGTTGAACTTTCCGCCCTTCTTTTCATTTTCCAGGATCTTATTGGCAAGAACCTCGTACTCCTTGAAAACAGCCGGAAGTTCCTTTTCCGTGAGTGCAAATTCATCGGAATCGCCGACTACAGGCTCAATTGATATCTGGTCGAATCCCTCGTTATAAAGAGCAAAAACATCTTCGGAGAAATCCAGATTCTTCTTTGTGAAAGTTCCTCTCACATAGTATTCCTTGTCTCCCCTTCCGGCAACAAGCTTTTTGTACATGGGAAGAATCTTATCGTAGCTTCCCGTACCGTCCACACGGACACGGAAATAATCATTGACTTCTTTTCTGCCGTCGATAGACAATACCACATTTGACATTTCCCTGTTAATAAAGTCAATCTTGTCGTCGTCCAGAAGAAGTCCGTTTGTTGTTATAGTAAAGCGGAATTTCTTGTTATACTCTTTCTCACGGCTTCTGGCATACTTAACGATCTGCTTCACGACCTCAAAATTCATAAGCGGTTCGCCGCCGAAGAAATCAAGCTCCAGATTGGGTCTGTCTCCGGAATTTTCAAGAAGAAAATCAATAGCGTGCTTGCCTGTCTCAAAAGACATCAGCTTGCGTCCCTTACCGAAATCGCCGGTGGAAGCAAAACAGTACTTGCAGCGGAGATTACAATCGTGGGCAATATTCAGGCACATTGCCTTGACAGGAGAAGCAACAGAATACTTTGCATATTTCTCGTAATCATCGTCGGAAAAAAGGATCTTGTCATTGTAAAGTTCCACGATTTCCTGATAACATGACTCAATATCCTCTTTAGCATAGTGTTTTGACAGCTTTTCTATCACCTTTTCACTGCAATGTTCGTCAAACGGAGGCTCGATATTGTCAAGAAGGTCGTATGTAAGCTCGTCCACAATATGAACTCCGCCGCTGTTTACGTCAAGAACAATGTTGAATCCATTAAGCTTATATTTGTGTATCATAATTAACTTACCTTTCAATAAAGATCTCATAAAAGGCATCTCTAAAAACCTATATGGTTAAGCAAAAATCAGATAGGTGCAGCTGCTGCTGTTCATGGTTGATTTTTGTCAGAAGAGGTTTTTAGAGATGCCATAAAGAAAAACAGAGGCAGCGTGAACTGCCTCAAAAGCATTATTTCAAAGCTTACAGCAAACTCCGGAAGTTACCGTAATTATCTCTCGCACTTCTGATTTGCAACTGTGCATGAAGTCTTGCAGGCAGACTGGCATGAAGCCTGACACTTGCCGCAGCCGCCGTTCTTAGCAGATTCCTTGAGATTAGCCTTATTAATAGTCTTGATGTGTTTCATTTTAAAAACCTCCTGTTTTCCAATTATCGACGCTGTATTCACAGAGCCGTCATATCTTTATAATCATTATATCACAATACCGTAAACTTTTCAATACCTTTTTGTTTTTTCGTTATTTTCGACAAAGCGGATATTATGTTATCGTTATTTTTGACTGAATACCCCAAAATATCTATTCATCTAATTCTATAAGACGTTCAAAATTCTCGTCGATCCTTGCTTTCAGCGCCTCTATCTCGTAACACTTGGAGTTCATCAGTTCATAATCATTGTAAACCTCTTCTCGGCTGATTTCCTCAGTGAGCAAATCGATCTTCTCCTGCAAGTCATCTATTTCTTTTTCAAGCGCTTTCATTTCGTTTTTTCTTGCTGCATCGGCGCTTCGCTGCTGTTTGCTGCGGTACACCTTTGCTGATTTTTCCTTTGAAGCTTCCGCAGCCTTTGCGAATTTCTCAGCGTCGGCAATACGCTTCTGCTCCGCCTGCTCTTCACGGAGAACATCAAGATATTTATCAAAATTATAGTTGTGCAGCCGACATTCTCCGTCTGTAAGCTCGATGAGTCTGTCGGCGATCTTGCTGAGAAGATAACGGTCATGTGACACAAAGATAACCGTGCCGGTATACTCAGCAAGCGCCTCCTCGATAGCCTCCTTGGAAGAAAGATCAAGATGATTGGTAGGCTCGTCAAGAATAAGAACATTGCCGTGCTCCTGCATCATAATGGCAAAGCAGAGTTTAGCACGTTCGCCGCCGCTTATCACTCCCGTTTCCTTGAAAACATTCTCTCCGACAAGGCGCACCTGAGCCAGAAGTCCACGTACCTCCAGTTCTGTCATTGAAGGGTATCGGCTATGGAGTTCCTCCATAACGGTAAGCTCCCGATTAAGATTAGCGCTTTCCTGTTCAAAATAAGATATCTTGACATTACTGTTCCAGCGCACAAGTCCCTTATGCGGAAGCTGCTCCTGAATTATTCTGAGAAGCGTGGATTTTCCAATGCCGTTATCGCCGATAATGCCGATCTTTTCACCCCTGCGGACATCAAAGCTGAGTTCTTCGACAAGAGTTTTCCGTGAATCCCCCTCTCCGACGGAAATGTCTGCACCCTTGACTTTCAGCACGTCTATAGGAGGTTCAACAGCATATGTAAACCGTATTTTAGCTGATTTGGTATCATGAAACGGCTTTTCGATCCGTTCGATCTTTTCCAGCTGCTTTCTGCGGCTCTGCGCCATTTTAGTGGTGGAGGCACGCACAAGATTCCTTGCAACATAATCTTCAAGCTGAGCTATCTGCTTCTGCTGCATTTCAAATTCTTTCTCACGGCGTGCGTCATTTTCATTTCTCTGGCGGACAAACGCCGAGTAATTGCCCCTGTATCGCGTCAGCACACCACGTTCTATCTCACATATGGAACTGCACAGCCTGTCCAGAAAATACCGGTCATGGGAAACGATCAGTACAGCTCCCCTGTAGGAGCGCAGATAGTCCTCAAGCCACATTATGGTCTTGAAGTCGAGGTGATTCGTAGGCTCATCCAGGATAAGGAGATTAGGTTCTTCAAGAAGAAGCTTTGAAATACAAAGACGAGTTTTTTCCCCGCCGCTGAATCCTGAACAGGTGCGTTCCAGATCATTCCCGGAAAAACCCATGCCATTCAGGATCATGCGAATTTTAACGTCTGTATTGTAGCCGTCGTTTGCTTCTATCCACGAAGAAAGACGCTGATATTCGTCAGCAGACGAGTTATCGCCCAGTTCTATTTCAAGTTCGATCTCACGCAGCCTGTCTATGGCATTGAGAACCGGTCTGAAAACGCTCCTCATCTCCTCAATAACCGTTTTTTCAGAGTCAAGACCGTTCATCTGTTGCAGATAACCGATAGTAGTCTTTGACGCTATGGATACGATGCCGTCCTTTTCGGTAAAACGGTCGGGTTCAACGGAACCGGTAAGAATTTTAAGCAGCGTAGTCTTGCCGCAGCCGTTGTTTCCCACAAGACCGATCTTGTCGGATTCGTCAATGGTCAGGGATACATTATTAAGAAGCTGATTTCCGTTATAGAATTTATTTATATTTATCAGACTTGCAAGCATAAAAAACTTCCTTAAACAGCAGCGCTCTGCAATAAATCTGAAGCGCTGCCAAAAATATTTTTTTGAGCAGAGGAATCTCAGGGCAGATAAAACCTCCGCTATGAAAATTTACAAAAAAATGCCGGACAAAAATTAAAAATCCGGCAGTTTTGATAAATGTTTCCAAACCCTATTGACACGCCAGGCATTTTATATTATAATTATATAATGTATCAATATAGGAAAGTATCACTATTCTGTTAAGATATTATAGCATACAGAAAAGCTTTTGTCAAGAGCTTTATAAGATTTTTTCAGGAATCCGCACCGCATGGACGCCATGCTGCGCCGTTCCTGGATAAAAGTGCAAAATCCGTCCGGACTCCGTACCGGGGCAGGACAGGTAAAATATAAGGAGGTTCCGCCTATGGTGAATGTCACACCTAAGCAGTTGGGAAAAAATGTCAGAATGAGCTTCGGTAAAATTACCGAGCCTCTCGAAATGCCGAATCTCATTGAGGTTCAGAAAAACTCCTATGAGTGGTTCAGAGGAGAGGGTCTGCGTGAAGTTTTCCGTGATATGACTGCGATTACCGATTACAACGGTAATCTTGTCCTTAATTTCAAGGATTACCGCTTCGACGACACCCCCAAGTACACTCTTGCCGAGTGCAAATCAAGAGGTGCCACATACCAGGTTGCCATGAGAGCTACTGCTACACTCTGCAACAAGGAAACAGGAGCAGTCAGCGAAAGTGAGATCTACATGGGCGATTTCCCGCTTATGACAGAAAGCGGAACCTTTGTTATCAACGGTGCAGAGCGTGTTATCGTTTCACAGCTCGTGCGTTCTCCCGGCGTTTACTATGCCTTTGAAAAAGACAAGACCGGAAAGGATCTTTTCAATACTACCGTCATTCCGAACAGGGGCGCATGGCTTGAATATGAAATGGACTCCAATGACGTTATATATGTCCGCATTGATAAAAACAGAAAGATTCCGCTTACTACATTTATCCGTGCCCTCGGCGTGGGTACGGATGAAGAGATCTACGAGATGTTCGGCGAGGATGAGCGTCTTAAACAGACTATCCTGCAAAAAGATCAGACCAAGAACAATTCCGACGCTCTTATCGACGTTTACAAGAAGCTTCGCCCTGGTGAGCCTCCTACGGTAGAAAGCGCTTTGTCGCATCTCAATAATCTCTTCTTTGATGCTAAGAGATACGATCTCTGCCGTTTCGGACGCTACAAATACAACAAGAAGCTCGGCATTGCTTCACGTCTGGCAGGTCATATTATCGCACAGCCTATTATTAACCCCAATACCGGTGAGATCATGGCTGAAGAAGGCGAAACTATTTCCTACGACAAGGCTCTGGAGATCGAACAGGCAGGCGTTTACTACGCATTTGTCAATGTTGAAGCCAAGGAATACGTTACCGATGAACACGGCGAAACTTCTATCAGAATGGTAGAGAGAACAGCCAAGATAATCGGCAACGGCATGGTTGACATCGGAGGCTACATCAGCTTCGATGCCACAAAGTACGGCATTAACGAAAAAGTTTCTTACAAGGTTCTCAGGGAGATCATGGAAACCTCTGCCGACGAGGATGAGCTTGAAGAAAACATCAAGAAGCGTGCCGATGAACTCGTTCCTAAACACATCATTCTTGACGATATATATGCGACGATCAGCTACTTCCTTAACCTCTGCGAGGGCGTGGGAACAGTTGACGATATCGACCACCTGGGCAACAGACGTATACGCAGCGTAGGAGAACTTCTCCAGAATCAGTTCCGTATCGGCTACGCACGTATGGAAAGAGGTATCCGTGAGAGAATGAACATCCAGACACAGGATGTTAATACCCTCACTCCCCAGACACTTATCAATATAAGACCTGTTTCTTCTGCTATGAAGGAATTTTTCTGCTCCTCGCCTTTGTCACAGTTCATGGACCAGAACAATCCTCTTGCCGAACTTACGCATAAGAGACGTCTTTCAGCCCTCGGTCCCGGAGGTCTTTCAAGAGACCGTGCCGGATTTGAGGTACGTGACGTTCACTACAGCCATTACGGAAGAATGTGCCCTATCGAGACCCCTGAAGGTCCTAATATCGGTCTTATCTCTTATCTGGCTACTTTTGCACGCATCAACGAGTACGGATTTATCGAAGCACCGTACAGAAAAGTTGACAAGACTACCGGCGTGGTTACAAACGAAGTTATATACATGACAGCCGATACAGAAGACAACTACATCGTGGCACAGGCAAACGAACCTCTTACTGAAGACGGAAAACTTGCAAGACCCCGTGTAAACGCCCGTTACCGTGAACAGATCCTCGAATGTCCCAGAGAAATGGTTGACTTCATGGACGTTTCGCCTAAAATGGTCGTTTCTGTCGCAACATCAATGATTCCGTTCCTCGAAAACGACGATGCTAACCGTGCCCTCATGGGTTCAAATATGCAGCGTCAGGCAGTTCCGCTCCTCAAAACAGAGCGTCCGTTCGTCGGAACAGGAATGGAATACAAAGCAGCTGTTGACTCCGGCGTATGTATTGTTTCCAAATATGATGGAACCATTTCCTACGTTGACGCTGACAGCGTCCGCCTGATCGATGACAAGGGTCTTGAACACAAATACGATCTTATTAAATTCAAGCGCTCCAACCAAGGTACGTGCGTAAACCAGCGTCCTATCGTCTCATTGGGTGAAAAGGTCACAAAGGGTCAGGTACTGGCAGACGGTCCTGCAACGGCAGACGGAGAGATCTCTCTTGGAAAGAACGCACTTATAGGATTCATGACCTGGGAAGGCTACAACTACGAGGACGCCGTTCTTCTTAATGAAAGGCTTGTACGTGAGGATGTATTTACTTCCGTTCATATTGAAGAGTATGAGATCGAATGCCGTGACACTAAGCTTGGTCCGGAAGAGATCACACGTGATATCCCCAACGTGGGCGACGATGCTCTGGCAAACCTTGACGAAAACGGAATAATCCGCATTGGTTCCGAGGTAAATTCCGGCGATATCCTTGTCGGAAAAGTAACACCAAAGGGCGAAACGGAACTCACTGCCGAGGAAAGACTTCTCCGTGCTATTTTCGGTGAAAAGGCAAGAGAAGTACGTGATAATTCACTTAAAGTTCCTCACGGAGAGTCGGGCGTTATCGTTGATGTCAAGGTATTCACAAGAGAAAACTGCGACGAACTCAGCGCAGGCGTAAATATGCGTGTTATCTGCTATATTGCACAGAAGAGAAAGATCACAGTCGGCGACAAAATGGCTGGCCGTCACGGAAACAAGGGTGTTGTATCACGTATTCTTCCCGAAGAAGATATGCCTTTCCTCCCCGACGGAACTCCTCTCGACATCGTGCTTAACCCTCTGGGCGTACCTTCACGTATGAATATCGGTCAGGTACTTGAAGTCCATCTGGGTATGGCGTGCAAGGCTCTCGGCTGGCACATCATGACGCCTGTATTTGACGGCGCTCACGAGGACGATATCCGTGACTGCTTCCGCATGGCTGACGAGCACAGCAGGGAACACCGTGACGATATGTTCGAGCTGAACAGCATGGATAAGGTCATCAACCCCAACGCCCTGACATTCAATGAAGACTGTAAGTTCACGCTTTATGACGGTCGTACCGGCGAGAAATTTGACAACAGAGTAACAGTAGGATATATGTACTACCTCAAACTCCATCACTTGGTTGACGATAAAATCCATGCACGTTCCGTAGGTCCCTACGCTCTCGTTACACAGCAGCCTTTGGGCGGTAAGGCACAGTTTGGCGGCCAGCGTTTCGGAGAAATGGAAGTATGGGCTCTTGAGGCTTATGGCGCTGCCTACACTCTCCAGGAGATCCTTACTGTTAAATCAGACGATACTATCGGACGTGTCAACACTTACGAGGCTATCGTCAAGGGGCAGAATGTTCCTACCCCCGGCATTCCAGAATCTTTCAAGGTTCTTATCAAGGAAATGCAGGCTCTCGGTCTGGATGTTCGTGTTCTGGACGAAAATCAACAGGAAATCGATCTTAAGCAGAGCTTTGACGACGATGATCCAATGCCTTCCAACGACTCTTACTCCGACGAAAATACTGATGATCCGTCATCATATTCTGACAGTGACATTGAGGACAGCGGATTCTCTTTTGAAGACAGCGGCGAAGATGACGACGATTTCGATTCTTTTGACGAAAAACAGGATTTCAGGTTTGACGATGAGGACGATGATGATCTCGGACTTGACGATGACGATGACGATGACGATGATATTTTCGGCAGCTTTGATCTGGACGACTCCTCAGACGAGGACTAATATAATATAGATATAAACCAATGATCCCGGACTGCAAAAGTGATATTGACTGCTTTTGCATCCACAGGATCTTATACCTACTAAACAGGAGGTAGCAGTTTGGAATTTACAACTTTTGATTCAATTAAAATCGGTCTTGCATCCCCGGAAAAGATCAGAAGCTGGTCATACGGCGTTGTTGAAAGACCTGAAACTATAAATTACAGAACTCAGAAACCAGAGCGTGACGGATTATTCTGCGAAAGAATCTTCGGTCCGACAAAGGACTGGGAGTGTCACTGCGGAAAATTCAAGAAGATCCGCTTCAAGGGCAAAGTCTGCGACCGCTGCGGCGTTGAAGTAACAAGAGCAAGGGTTCGCCGTGAAAGAATGGGGCACATTGAGCTTGCAGCTCCCGTTTCACATATCTGGTACTTTAAAGGTACACCGTCACGCATCGGACAGGTTCTGGAAATTTCACAAAAGCGTCTGGAAGAGATTCTGTACTTTACAAAGTATATTGTCATTGATCCCGGCAACACCGAACTTATAAAGAAACAGCTCCTTTCCGAAAAGGAATATCTGTCATATCGTGAAAAGTACGGTGATGACTTTAAGGCGGAAATGGGCGCTGAAGCTGTCAAAAAGCTCCTGAACGAATATGACCCGGCAAGATACGACACTCACAAGAACCGTCTTTCCGAAATGGGCAAGATCTCACTTGGGGGAAGAAAGATACAGTGTTATAACAGACCTGACCAGTGCGACTGTGAAGAATGCGAAATGTTCAGAGAGCTTGACGATATCGACTGGAGAAATAACCTTGAGATCGTTGCAGATGACCTCAAGGCAGAACTGGTGGGTCTTCCTGCCGGACAGAAAAAAGTCAAGCTTCTCAAAAGACTTCAGATAATAGAAGCTTTCCGGCTTTCCGGAAATAAACCAGAATGGATGATACTGGACGCAGTTCCGGTTATTCCTCCAGATCTGCGTCCTATGATCATGCTGGACGGAGGACGCTATGCAACATCTGATCTTAACGATCTCTACAGACGTGTTATCAACAGAAATAACCGTCTTAAAAGAATGCTGGAACTTGAAGCTCCCGATATCATCGTAAGAAACGAAAAGAGAATGCTCCAGGAAGCCGTTGACGCTCTTATCGACAACGGCAGACACGGCAGACCTGTTACAGGTCCAAGCAACCGTGCCCTTAAATCCCTGTCGGATATGCTTAAAGGTAAGCAGGGACGTTTCCGTCAGAACCTTCTCGGTAAGCGCGTTGACTACTCCGGCCGTTCGGTTATCGTTGTAGGCCCTGAACTTAAAATGTACCAGTGCGGTCTGCCAAAGGAAATGGCTCTCGAACTCTTCAAGCCATTCGTTCTGAAAAGACTCGTTGACAAAAAGGCGATTGCCAATATCAAATCAGCAAGAAAGCTTATCGACCGTGCCGACAATAAGGTGTGGGACGCTCTTGAGGACGTTATCAAGGATCACCCTGTAATGCTGAACCGTGCCCCCACGCTTCACCGTCTTGGTATTCAGGCATTTGAACCAGTTCTTGTCGAGGGACGTGCAATCAAGCTTCATCCTCTTGTATGTTCTGCTTTCAATGCCGACTTCGACGGCGACCAGATGGCTGTACATCTTCCCCTTTCTGCAGAAGCTCAGGCAGAAGCACGTTTCCTTATGCTTGCCGCAAACAATCTGCTTAAGCCATCCGACGGTAAGCCTGTAGCTGTTCCGTCGCAGGATATGGTTCTCGGTTCTTACTATCTGACAATGGATAAGCCGGGCGAACCGGGCGAAGGCAAGATATTCCGTGACGTAAACGAAGCGCTTATGGCATACAACGAGCACGATGTATCTCTCCATGCCAATATCAAGGTAAGAATAACCAAAGATATCGGTGACAAAAAGGTTTCAAAGATAATCGACGCTACAATAGGACGTCTTATCTTCAACGAGAACATCCCGCAGAATCTGGGTTATGTTGACAGAACCAACTCTGACAAACAGTTTGATCTTGAAATCGCTTTCCTGGTAGGCAAGAAGCAGCTATCAGATATTATCGAACGCTGCATCAAGATTCACGGCACAACAACAACTTCAGAGGTTCTTGACAGAATCAAGGCTCTGGGATATAAATATTCTACAAGAGCAGCTCTTACCGTTGCCGTTTGCGACGCTACTATCCCTCCGCAGAAAAAAGAGATCCTTGCCGCAGCTGACAAGGAAGTTGAACAGATCACAAACGAATACGAGTACGGATACATCTCCACTCAGGAAAAAACCAAGAAGATCATTGCTCTCTGGACAAATACTACGGACGATGTAACAAAGGCTCTTAAAGCAAACTTTGACAGGTACAATCCTATCTGGATGATGGCTGACTCCGGCGCCCGTGGATCTATTTCTCAGATTCGTCAGCTTGCCGGTATGAGAGGTCTTATTGCCAACACTTCAGGTACGGTTATTGAAATCCCGATCAGAGCCAACTACCGTGAAGGTCTTAACATTCTGGAATACTTTATCGCATCACGAGGCGCCCGTAAGGGTCTTGCCGATACTGCTCTCCGTACCGCTGACTCAGGTTACCTGACACGTCGTCTTGTTGACGTTTCACAGGACGTTATTATCCGTGAGGAAGACTGCGGAACTACGGACGGTATTGAAGTTTATGAAATCAGAAACGGCAACGAAGTTGTTGAGCCTTTCGGAGAGCGTCTGGTCGGAAGATTCCTTTCGGAAGATCTCCGTGACGAATCCGGCGAACTTATCGTTTCACGCAACAAAATGATAAATGATGCTGATGCAAAAAAGATCATTGATGCAGGCGTTGAAAGGATCAAGATTCGCTCCGTACTCAACTGTAAAGCAAGAACCGGCGTATGCGCCAAGTGCTACGGCGCTAATCTGGCCAACAACAATATCGTTTCTGTAGGTGAGGCTGTCGGTATCATTGCCGCTCAGTCTATCGGCGAACCCGGTACACAGCTTACCATGAGAACATTCCACACCGGAGGCGTTGCTTCTGCCGATGCGGAAGATATCACACAGGGTCTCCCCCGTGTTGAGGAACTTTTTGAAAGCAGACGACCCAAAGGTGCAGCCATTCTTTCAAGACTTTCAGGAAAGATTCATATTGAAGAAATCAAAACCACCAGAAATATCATTGTTACAAACGATGAAACCGGCGATTCTGAAAGCTATATGATTCCATATAACCTCAAGATCCGTGTTCAGGAGGGCGAGTACATTGAAAAGGGTACACGTCTTACTGAAGGAAATATCTACCCTGCCGACATTCTCAATATCCTGGGAACACAGGAAGTGCAGAACTATATTATTAACGAAGTACAGAAAGTTTACCGCTTGCAGGGTGTTGATATCAACGACAAGCACATTGAAGTCATTGTACGTCAGATGCTCAGAAAGATCAAGGTTGAGGAAACCGGAAGCAGCTATCTTCTCCCCGGAACGCTTGTTGACCGCAAGGAAATCGACATTATCAATGAAGAACTCCAGGCAAGAATTGACGCCGGCGAATATGATGTCCAACTCGTACAGACCAGTCCGGTGCTCCAGGGTATCACCAAGGCGTCCTCCAACTCCGACAGCTTTATGTCAGCCGCTTCATTCCAGGAAACAACAAAAGCTCTTACAGACGCAGCTATCAGAGGAAAGAGCGACAAACTGCTCGGTCTTAAAGAAAACGTTATTATCGGTAAGCTTATTCCTGCCGGTACCGGCATGGATTGCTACAACCGTGTTGAAGTCGTAAAGAACGATGGCTTCAGCGAACACGCTCCGCAGCAGATGCCTATGCCAATCACTAATCCTATAGTCTGATTTTTAAAAATTCCCCGATGCAAAAGTATCGGGGAATTTTATGGTTCTTGACAAATCACTTTTATAGTGATAAAATAATATAAGTAATACAGATCACATAAAAAGAAAGGACAGACAAATGAAAAAACTTACAGCTATTTTTATGGTATCAGCGATGATTCTTTCCCTCGCTTCATGCGGAAAAAATGAAAGTGATAAAGAAAACAGCGGCTTATCCTCCGCAGAAAAAAGTACATCAGCGACTGAAGAAACAACCAAAACAGAAGAAGAAACAGAAATATCAACAGAAAAAGAAACCGATTCTCCAGATGATAAAAACAACAGCGAAACTCCGGATATAAACGACTATATAACCGTAGATACCCCCACTCCTGCACTCTGGAAAGCTACAGATCCGGATTCAGGCAATGAGCTTTATCTGATGGGCACTATCCACGTTGTCAGTGAAGAGAAATTCTCACTGCCCGATTATATCATGGACGTATACGAAAACAGCAGCGGTGTTGCCGTTGAATACGATATCCGTCAACTGGAAGAAATATCAGGTGCGCAGGAACTGCTTCAATACACACTCTATACTGACGGAACAAAAATAAGCGATCATATTTCCGAAGAAGCATACGAAACCGGAAAATCATGTCTTACAGATTTGGGAATGTATGCAGGCGTACTTGATTATTATATGCCGGGACTTTGGCTGAATCAAATAGAACAATCAGCGATTATGAGCATAAAAAATCTCTCCAGCGACGGCGTTGATTCAAAATTTATTGATATGGCGGAAAAAGACGGCAAGGAGATAGTCAGCATTGAAACACTTGAAATCCAAGCTTATGCTATTGTCGGATACTCCGACGAATACGCTGATTATTGCATTAGAACACTGCCGGAAGATCTTCAGGATATTGAGGGACTTGCCGAATCATTGGGAAAGCTTTACGATTTGTGGGCATCAGGAAAAATAGACGAAATGGAAGAATTTTCCGACGAATCTGCTGATATTCCCGAAGATCTGCTTGACGACTATGAGAAATACAACGAAAAGATACTTTACTCCAGAAACAAAGGTATGGCGGACAAGGCTGCTGAATTTTTGGAAAACGGCGATAACTACTTCTTTATGGTCGGAGCAATGCATTTTGCCGGCAGCAAAGGCGTTGACGATCTTCTTGAAGACAAGGGATATACCGTTGAAAGACTTTATTGATAAAGGGGAAGAAACATGAAAAAAAAATTATCCGTAATTCTTTTTTGCGTCCTTATGGCAATCTGCGGAACTTCATGCAGCAGCAATAAAACTACAGAATCCAGCAGCACAGTAATTTCCTACGGCGAAGCGCAGAAGGGCGATTCCGCTGAAGAGGCTCTAAAGGAATTCTTCCGTCTCAACTACACCAGAGATTCCGGAGAAGCAGCTTTCAATTATATGTACATCCAACCGATAATTGACAATATGATCGAAAAGGACGAGTACAGACAGCGTGTACTTGAATATAATAACGGAAAAAATGAATATCTTAATCTTGTAAGCACCGTTCCGTATATTAAAAGCGTTAATGAAACGACACCGTTTACCGAAGAACAGCTTGGCTGGGCAAGTCAATATTTTATTGATTATGCAGCTTCCATGGATGTTACTATCGACAGCGTAAACGTTACCGAAGGGTATAGCTTTCAGTGTACTGTCGTAGATCAGAACGGAAACGAAAAACCTGATACAGAATATTTCGTAAAGGTAGAGGGCGACGGCTGGAAATATATGCAAAGCACTAAAGTTCTTGAATCAATGTATGGCAGCGGATCAGAAAATACAACCGCAGCAACGACTGTCTCTGAATAATTATTATAAAAAACAGCTCATACCGCCTAATGTCATTAAGCTAAAGAAGAGCAAAACAGTCACAGGTTCAGAAAAGAACTTGTGACTATTTTTATAAAAAGGTATTGACAAAAACCTAAAAAAGTGCGGTGAAGCCAATAGCTACAGGCTCTATGCCGTCGAGAGTTAATTCAATATATTCTGAATTCAGATAGGAGAGCGTATGAAAATAATTAATAAGAACATTGACGGCGGTAAGTCGTTTGACTGGGGAAGAACATCAGACGATTACGCAAGATTCCGAGATATTTACCCGCAGGAATTCTACGAAAGAATCATAAACAGAGGACTTTGTATCAAGGGGCAGAAAGTTTTGGATATTGGTACGGGAACGGGTGTAATCCCGAGAAATATGGCTTGTTACGGTGCAAAGTGGACTGGTACGGATATATCTGAAAATCAGATAAAACAAGCCAAACTTTTGTCAAAGGATATGAATATTGAGTATCATGTCATCCCTGCTGAGAAAATAAATTTTCCTGACAGTTCATTTGACGTGATTACTGCTTGTCAATGTTTTTGGTATTTTGACCATACAGTTCTTATGCCAAAACTTTTCAGAATGCTGAAACCGAACGGCAGAATTCTCGTTTTGTATATGGCGTGGCTTCCTTTTAAAGACAAAATTGCAAATGCAAGTGAGAAACTTGTGCTAAAATATAATCCTGAATGGAGTGGGGGAGGAGAAACCATGCATCCTATATTTATTCCGGAATGTTACAGCGAAAATTTTGAACTCGTTTCCCATGAAGAATATCAATTGAGCGTACATTTTACCCGTGAAAGCTGGAATGGAAGAATGAAAGCATGTCGCGGGGTAGGCGCTTCTCTTTCAGAACAGGATATTGCATCATGGGAGAAAGAGCATATGAATTTATTATCTGAAATTGCTTCGGACGAATTTGATATTTTACATTATGCGGCAACGGCGGAACTGAAAAGAAAATTTTAAATTATTTTAATTGAGGTATAACCCATGAAAATTGACCGTGTTATCGGAATCTTGTCTATTCTTCTTCAAAGGGAAAAAGTAACGGCATCAGAGCTTGCCGAAAAATTTGAAGTGTCACGCCGCACCATTATCCGTGATATTGAGGAAATCAATAAAGCCGGAATTCCCATTGTCACATTTCAGGGGCAGGGCGGCGGAATTTCCGTGATGGATGGGTTCAGACTGGATCGTACACTCCTTTCAAATGACGACATGAAGGCGATCCTTGCAGGCTTGAAAAGCCTTGACAGCGTAAGCGATACAAAGCGTTACCGTCAGCTTATGAGCAAGCTTTCGGCAGAAAATCCCGATACGATAAATATGGGAAATCAAATCATCATCGACCTTTCTTCATGGGACAAGGCTGCTGTTTCGGATAAGATAGAGCTTATCAAAAATGCAATAGACAGTCGCCTGAAAATCAGATTCACTTATTTTTCTCCCACGGATGAAACGGTTCGAGAAATCGAGCCGTACCATTTGATTTTTCAATGGTCAAACTGGTATGTGTGGGGGTACTGCGCTTTGCGAAACGATTACCGGATGTTCAAGCTCAATCGTCTGACCGATCTTGAATGTACGAATGAACCGTGCGAACTGCGTGACGTTCCCGAATATACCTGCGATAAGCTTCGTCATACCAAAGGAGAAATTAAAGCGACAGTCAAATTTGATAAATCTCTGAAATGGCGTATAATAGACGAATTCGGCACGGAACTTCCTCGGTTTGACGAAAACGGAGATATCCTGCTTACTTTTACATGGTCTGATGTTCCGTCGTTTTACAGCTATATTCTGTCGTTCGGAGATAAGGCGGAGATACTTTCGCCAAAGGAGTATTGCAGTGGATTTCATGAGCTGGTAAAAAGAATTTCGGAAAAATATTAAGGGTGAGTAATTTGGAATTCCGTGTAATTAATAAAGATCGGATAAATGATCTTGTTGATATGAGACTTAAATATTTACGGGAGGATTTTCAATCAACATCAGAAGAAAGTTTTAATTTAGTCAGAAATAATCTTCCAAAATATTTTGAAAATCATCTTAATAGTGATTTATTTGCATTTGGGGCATTTTGCGGTGATAAAATAGTTTCAACAGCATTTTTGCTTATAATTGAAAAACCTTGTAATCCACGTTTTACAACAGGAAGAATCGGAGAAATATTTAGCGTATATACTTTGGAAAAGTATCGCAAGCAAGGCGCTGCATATAATCTTTTGAAAATGCTTATGGAATTTGCTAAAAACCACAAACTTGATCTTATTGAACTTAAAGCAACAAATGAAGGATACTCGCTTTATAAAAAGCTTGGATTTTCTGAAAACGCTGCTAATTATGTTCCCATGAAATTTAATTTTTAACTCTAATGAAACGTGACATACAGTTGTCACATTTGGTATGGTATACTCAGATCATCAAATATGAAATGAGGTACTACCATGAATTATGAAATCGTAAACTTAGAGGAAAAGACCGTCGCAGGATTTTCTGCAAGAACTAATAACACTTCTCCCGACATGGGAAAAGTGATCGGCGGACTCTGGCAGAGGCTTTACTCCCCCGATGGCTGCTTTACGCTGAAAAGCAGAGTCAATGATAAGGCTCTCGGAATTTACACAGACTATGCCGATGACGAAAAAGCCGATTATACGGTCATTACTGCTTGTGAGGTAAGCGGCGGGGATATTCCAGAGAATTTTGAATTGCGAAAGATCCCTGCCGGAAAATATGCGAAATTTGTTGTAAAGGGTCATATGGTCGCTGCTGTTCAGCAGTTCTGGACAGAGCTTTGGAAGATGAACCTTAAGCGCTCCTTTGTCTGCGATTTTGAGGAGTATCAGAACGCCGATGTTGAAAATGCGGAGATACATATTTATATTAGCCTGAAAGAGAACTTGTGATGGGAAGTTTTGACGAAAAGCTTCCTGCACTCTGGAAGAAAATTGGAACACACGGTATCATGACATTATCTACTTGTTCAGAAAATCGTGTGACGTCACGCCCCATGAGTATGGTTGTGATAGACGGCAGATTTTATTGTCAGACAGATCAGACGTATTTGAAATACAGACAGATTTTAGAGAACCCAAATGTTGCAGTCTGTCATAAAAATTTCTCAATAGAGGGAACTTGTCAATGTATCGGAAATCCTCTTGAAAGTAAAAATGATTTTTTTATTCATGTATTCAAGAAGTATTTCTACGGCTCGTACAAAGCTTATTCTGATTTGCATAACGAACGCTTGCTGGAGATTATTCCGACTTTGATTTATTCGTGGAATTATAAATTGACAAAACCATATATGGAATATTTTGACCTTGTGAATTTCACCTATCACAGAGAGGAAAAATAATGGAAAAATTTGATTATAAAAAGGATTACAAAGATTTATACCAGCCCAAAGCAAAGCCGTCGATCATTGAAATTCCTGAGATGATCTTCATTGCAATTGACGGAAAGGGCGATCCCAATACCAGCGATGAATATAAGGAGGCTCTCGAAATTCTGTATGGGCTGTCCTTTGCTATCAAAATGTCAAAAATGAACGGTACTCAACCAGAGGGATATTTTGAATATGTTGTTCCGCCTCTGGAAGGTCTCTGGTATGTGGATGATGCGAAATTTGACGGCACAAATATTATAGATAAAAGCCGGTTTTTCTGGACGTCCATGATACGTCAGCCGGAATTTGTGACAGAAAAGGTCTTTGAAAATGCAAGGAATGTTCTTGCAAAGAAAAAGCGTGAGCTTGATCTGTCAAAAGCAAAACTGATAACAATGACTGAAGGACTTTGCGTTCAGATAATGCACAAGGGAACATATGACAACGAGCCGGAGAGTATTGCAAAATTACGTGAATTTGCTGAAAAAAGCGGATATACCGAGGATATTTCGGATACTCGTTTTCATCATGAGATATATCTTTCCGATCCTCGGAGATGCGCTCCTGAAAACTTAAAAACTGTTATAAGACATCCGATTAGGAGGAATAATTAATGAAAAGAGCGCTTGGAATTGCAAGATGCGGACTTGCCTGCTGTTTGTGTGGTCAGAATGAGACCTGCAACGGCTGTCAGAGCAATGAATGTCCCGATAAGGAATGGTGCGTGAACAGAAAATGCAGTATGGAAAAAGGACTTGAACATTGCTTTGAATGCCCGGAGAATTGCGGAAAATTTATACTTGAAAAGATAAAACCGAAGGCATTCAGCGAATTTGCCCGCCGATACGGAATGGAGCGTCTACTTGATTGCCTTGAAAGAAATGAGCGTTCAGGCATTGTATATCATCGGGATGGAATCAAGGGCGATTACGATGATTTTGAAGATGTGGAAAAGCTGATTGAATTTATCGAAAACGGTGAATGATGCAAAAATTTGAGATACTGAACAAGCTAAAGAACTTGTTCAGTATCTTTTTATATGATTTGGCTTTGCAGTCCAAAGAGTTCATCTGCAATTTTGATTACAATACTGTGAAGATGCCAACGATCATCGAATGATTTTACAAATATACGCCGTTCATATTGAACAAAAGACGGCATTATGATATAATGGGAAATATAGTCAATCTACTTGGAATAGAAACAAGTTCACTGATAAAAATTTCTCGTAGCCGTATTGTCGTCGTCACTGTGCGACAGCACGTTTTCCTTCTCCGCCTTGCTATGAAAAAATTTTTATTTAGTTTCTTTTGTTATAGCGATAGCTTGTAAAATTCACAGATATATGGTATAATTGTTAAAGCAGAGGTTAATAAATCGGAATTTATAGGCATGATAATTGTTTATTTTACTTAGAATTGAGGAATGTTATGAGGTTAAGACCTTTTGTATTATGTGATTTTGATGAAATTAAAAATTGGATTTCAGATGAGAGGACACACGCTATGTGGTGTGCTGATCTTATTAAATACCCAATTGATAAAGAAAATTTTGACAATATAATGTTTGAAATAGCAACTAAGTTTGGCGATAGTCCATATGTTGCAACTACAGATGAAGGGAAAGTAGTAGGATTCTTTTGCTATTCAGTAAATTTAAGTACAAACGAAGGCATGCTTAAATTTGTAATGGTTAAGCCTTCACAACGAGGAAAAGGATTAGGAAAAGCAATGTTGCAACTGGCTATTGAATATGCTTTTAATATAACTAAAGTAGATGCAGTTCAGCTCAATGTTTTTTCAGAAAATATAAGAGCTCAAAAGTGTTATGAACGTGTTGGATTTGTAGCAAGAAAGACAGATGTTGATGTATTTAGTTTTAAAGATGAATCATGGTGCAGATGTAATATGGTAATAAAGAAAGTGTAGATTGTTTATTTTATTAAATCTTTGACAACTCGGATTTTAAGGAGACAAGTATGATACTTGAAACAGAACGATTGTACCTGAGAGAAATGAATCAGGAGGATTTCAATTCTTTGTGCAGCATTCTGCGAGATGAAGAGACAATGTATGCATATGAGGGTGCATTTAGTGATAATGAAGTACAGGAATGGCTTGACAGACAGATTTCTCGTTATCAAAAATGGAATTTTGGCTTGTGGGCAGTCATTTTAAAAGAAACCGATAAAATGATAGGCCAGTGCGGATTGACAATGCAGCCGTGGAAAGATACTGAAGTTCTTGAAATAGGGTATCTTTTCAACAGGTCATACTGGCATAAAGGTTATGCCACAGAAGCTGCAAAGGCTTGTAAAAAATATGCTTTTGAAGTTTTACAGGAAGATGAAGTCTGCTCTATCATCAGAGATACAAATATTGCTTCTCAAAATGTAGCCGTCAGAAATGGTATGACAATTACAGATAGATGGATCAAACATTACCGAGGAATCGATATGCCGCATTATCGTTATGTCGTAAAGCGTTAATGATGCACGTTTTATTACCGTATGCAGTAAAATGCAGATATGCGGTGTGACAGTAAGATAAAAAATTTAAATAGGTGAACTTATGATTATTGTTCGTAATGCAACTATGGAAGATGCGGAACGTATCTTGGAAATATATGATTACTATGTAAAAAATACAGCGATAACTTTTGAATATGATACTCCATCCCTTAAAGAATTTAAGGAACGAATGAAAGGAACAATGCAGCGGTATCCGTATCTGGTCATTTTGAAAGATGGTAATATTGAAGGGTATGCGTATGCAGGTGTTTTTGTCGGCAGGACTGCATATGACTGGTCGTGTGAAACGACAATTTATCTTGACCATAATGCACAAAAATGTGGAATGGGCAGAATCATTTATGAAGCATTAGAAAAAGCTTTACATGACATGGGTATTCTTAACTTATACGCTTGTATTGGCTATCCAGAACATAATGATGAGTATCTGACGACAAACAGTGCCGACTTCCACGCACATCTTGACTTTGTTAAAGTTGGAGAGTTTCATAATTGCGGATATAAATTTGGTCGTTGGTACAATATGATTTGGATGGAGAAAATTATCGGAAAACATGAAGCAAAACAGCTTTTGGTTACTTTCTATTCAGATTTGAGGAAAGGCTGACAAATTCAAGTTTGTTACAGTATGTACCTAAATAAAGATATACAATATTATAGATAAATGAGAATCATTTGAGGTAAATATGAAGTTTTTATTTGTGGCTCTTGGCGGAGCAATCGGAGCAACGGGAAGGTATGCAATCAGCCTTATCCCGATTAAGACCGAATTTCCCATATTGACTTTGACAACCAATATTATCGGTGCTGTCATGATAGGATTTATTGTCGGCATTGTAAGCGAAAGAAACGATGTTTCCACGAATACGGTGTTATTCTGTAAAACAGGTATCTGTGGCGGATTTACGACATTCTCGACCTTTTCCCTGGAAGCGGTTACACTTTTGGAAAATAAGTCCTTTTTGACAGGCGGGATTTATATTGCATTTAGCTTGATCGGCTGTATCATTGGCGTATGGAGCGGCAGGAAGCTGTTCATGTTTGTCGGATGACAAATCATAAAAATAGGAGAATACAATATGGCTTTGGAAAACAAACTGGGTATCACTGATTCGGCAGAGCTTGCAAGAACTGAAGAAAAAACCAGCAAGGCAAGAACAATGAAATTATTTGAGAGCGGTATTCTTGAGAATCTGACTCCCGGAACTTTTCATACATTGGCTGAAATCCGCAAATTCCTTTTTGAGGAAATCTATGAATTTGCAGGAAAAGTCAGAACGGTCAATATTGCAAAAGGCAGTTTTCGATGCAGTAAAGGTTTATCATATTCATTTACGTCTTATGAATGATAATGACGAAGTATATTTCAGAGATTACTTGAATAAATATCCTGAGGTTGCAAAAGAGTACGAAAGGTTGAAAATATCTTTATGGAAAAAATACGAACACAACAGAGATGAGTACACAAAAGGAAAAACAAAATTTGTTGATCATTATACGAGATTAGCGAAAAAATATACATAGATTTTATTTGAAAGGCATTGATAAAAATTATCACTATTAGAAGGGATTCTTTTTATTGTGCCAGCGAGCTTTGAGGAATCAGCATTATGATAAAAGATTTTGAAATTATAAAACGGCTTGTCGGAACAAATGTTACAGAAGAAGATCTGAAATATGTTGACTGCTATATCAGACCGCAGTTCGGACTTTTCATTCCTATAGCAGGTTCATGCGGATATGCTGCAAAAAATGATCATACACATCCGTCATACATGATAGTGATTTGTTTTGGAGAAGATACAGAGAAAAAATTCCACTATCATGCCGAAATAACATCACCGGAGATTCCGCATAATGATAAAACAGGACAGCATTATTATTGCCTTTTAATTGAAAAGGAATATTTTGAAAACCGTTATAGGTTGTATTCTGATGAACTGCCTGTTTTCAGAGAACATTCATTTGAGCTATGCAGCGATATATTGAAAACAGTGAATACATTTGCATTCGAGTATAGTAAGTCTATGCTGAATTCCGATATTACGCTTGACGCAAACAGCGAAATCATCACACATTGGATAATCCGCAGTATTTTTGGCGAGACCCTTGATATGAGAGCAATATCCAACGACTATTCTATTGCAAGAGCACAGCATTATATGGAACAGCACTATGCAGAAAATATCACTGTTGCAAGACTGGCGGAATTGGGGTATGTTTCCCCGTCATGTTTTAATCGGAGATTTAAAAAAGAAGTCGGGATAACACCTATTGAATATTTGATAGGCATCAGAATAAAATGTGTAAAAATTCTGCTGAGAAGAAAAGAGATTCCCATGACGGATATTGCAATGTGGTGCGGATTCGGCAGCAGTGCACATTTTTCTTCCTGTTTTCAAAGCAGGATAGGAATCACTCCCACGGAATACAGGGAAAAATTTAAAGACTAAGGTATATCCACGAAGTGTAGAATTGCCTGTTTTGCGTGATTCTACGGCTCGTGGGTTTATTTTTGGGCAAGAATGTAATATAATTTTGATGAAAGGAGGTCGGCAGACAATGGATCAGATCAAAACAGGAAAATTCATTGCTCAGATGCGTAAGGAACAAGGACTTACCCAGAGTCAGCTTGCCAATAAACTTTTTATCAGCAATAAGACCATCTCAAAATGGGAAACCGGAAAAGGATTGCCGGAGGTTTCCCTTATGCTCCCTCTTTGTGAAATTCTCGGAATCAATGTCAACGAGCTGCTCACGGGAGAGAAAATATCAATTGCAGAATACAAGGAAAAGGCGGAGGAAAATATGATGAATTTAGTACAGGAAGCTCAGGAGAGCAAAAAGAAATTGATTATTTCGGCGGTTGTGGCATTTTTGTCAGTATTATCTGCAATACCGCTTATATTAGTCTCGGAAATGTTTGAAATGCCTGTAGCCGCAAGAATTGCACTGTTTGCGATTGCTATGACTGTCCTTGTCATCGGAATTGCAGTTGCCTGCATCCTCGACAGAGAAGCAGGAGCCTTTGAATGCAGCAAATGTCATACACGCTTCGTACCAACAATGTCCGCATACGTCAAAAGTTCCCATATCCTAACCAGAAGAAAGCTGAAATGCCCCAGCTGCGGCTGCAAAAGCTACTGCAAGCACGTTCTTACTAAAAGCAAATAAAGGCTGTATTCTGAAAATATCTGAGCGTATTCTGAAAGCGTTGATTTGGGTTAATGTGCTATAATCATTGTATCAGTTAGGGATTGCTCCGAAATAAGTTATGCATTTATGCGCAGGATAATTTGTTCTATGCAAGGCGCACGACCGTAGTAATACTGTCGTATTTCAAGGGAGTGCAACGCAGCAGAGGACAAATTAGACAAGCAGAAATGTGCAAGTTATTTTGGAGAAATTCCTTATTACTACAGCAGAATATCAGAAAGGATGATTGCAATGACGGCACAGGAAGTGTATCGGCTCATGAATGAAAATCCTGCATTTCACCTTGCAACAATGGACGGTAACCAGCCAAGAATAAGAGGAATGCTTTTATTCCGGGCAGACGAAAACGGAATACTGTTTCATACGGCTTCCACAAAAGAGTTATTTGCTCAGATCAAGAAAAATCCCAAGGCAGAGATGTGCTTCTCCTGCAATGGAACACAGATACGAGTGACAGGCGTTCTGGAACAGGTTTTTGATGAAAAAATGAAAGAAGAGATTTTTGCTCACCCCACAAGAAAGTTTTTACAGGCATGGAAAGAAAATGGGATTGGTGATCTTTTGCAGATTTTCGTTATGAAACATTGTACTGCTGTCACGTGGACAATGGAAACGAATTTTGCTCCCAAAGAACCTGTTCAACTTTGCTGAAAACTGAATCGAAAGAAAACGCAGTATCGAAAGATGCTGTGTTTTCCTTTTGGAAAGGATTTTGCCCGTTATATTGCTGATTCTATGATTATTATTTGGCATTTTTATCACTATATCAGATAATTCTAGAGATTTGCACTATGGAGTAGATGCTATATTAATCGTTGATGTGCTACTTTGCATACCAGAAATAATTACGCTTGTGTTTTTGATTTACCGCAGTAATTAAATATGATAAAAGCACTTGCTTAGAGCGATACTCATAAAGAATTTTAAACCCCGAAGCAACTATTTGTGAAATGCTCCCATTTTGTTAGACAATGTGGTATATTATAAATATACCGATATTGAAACTAATGAAAGGTTTCACTTACTATTGACAGGGTCACTTATTCGGGAACGCTGATGGAAAGGTGAAAATTTAAGTGTAAATATTCTACAAATTCCGCCCCACATAATGCAGGACGACATTTTTTTATTTTGTGCAAATGTCACAGTAAGTGTCATAGTCGTATTTTTAGCATAAAAATTAGCCGTTTCTCTTAATTTGAGAATATGTCTTTCTACTATAAAATAGATGAATATAAAAAGTAGCTGTTTTTCATTTTTAAATACGAATTCCTTTATTTGTTTGAATAAAATCATATTAGAGCGTGTTCACATAAAAATGCAATGCACGTCCTTTCGGCAAATTTTGACGGATACTGCGTTAAAAAAGTTCACCATACGTCAGTATGCTTTCACTTTTTCGAGTCTCGACTGTTGTCTCGGTCGGTGCTTCTGCTTCGCAGAGGTGTCCACTGGACACCCGCACCCTTGTATTCGCCAAAGTTATGCTCAAAAATCCGCACATTCATTTTACGTGAACACGCTCTAAAATATAAGTCTCAAATTAACTAAATGATTTGCCAATCCTTTTAGATTTATTTTTCCATCGTGTTCAAATCAATTCTCCAAAATCCTGATAAAATGATTTGCTTCCCGAAGAACATGATCGGCAAGCAAAGGAAGTATCAGTGAACGGATCTGGCAACTTTCTATTCCATTTGCTCCCGCTGTTTTAAAGTCTCTGAATTTTTTGGTTTCCGTTATGGAATCAACAGTTAATGTTCTGTTCTGTGCATTATGGCAGCTGTTCAATAAGGCGGAATAATCTGCCGCAAACCCATCGGCAGAGTTTATCAGCTCGGTTTCTGACGGATCCAGCAGACCTCGTATAAAAAGAGCGTGCTCCATCATGATCTGATTCCAGAAGCATTCAACTTCTTTCATAGACTGCATACAGATCTCGCCGTTTTCCTCCAACATCTGCACGTACTTACGATAGAGCTTTGCTTCTCGTATTATGTGCTCAAGCAGCAATGGATAATTCATTGTAAACATCTGACAGCTGAGTACCTTATCAAGAATCTCTTCTTTCAATGCAATCAAGCCGTTAAGCAGCCTGAGAGCCGTCCGGTTCAAAGCCTTCACCTGACCAAATCTGTTTGTAACATCGTGGCAGTTGCAACTGCTCAGATTCAATTCTCTTCTGGTAATATTACTGTTAATCGGAATTCCGGTCAATTTTTCAGTCTGTCTTTCCGCAACAAGAGTAAATTCCGTCACGATTTCGCCGGAATTCAGCACTTTTCCACTCACTTTCCCATTACTGAGAGTTATTGCACGACTCAGCAGTTTTTCAAATTCATTTTTATAAAATTCCGCTTTCGCAGAAAAATTTTTATTGACCGGAGTAAATCCCGCTTTCAGGAATAACGAATGCTCTTTCATGATACGTCCGAAAAACAGGTGAAGCTCCAAAGATTGTGCAATATAATTTTCAGTATGCATAGTTTCCTCCATATATAGTAATTACAGATATAATACTAAGGGGATTCCGGTTTTAAACCGGAACTCCCTTTATTTTTACATTATTCGTATTTGTTATTCTTTTTCTTTTCCACAGACTGCCGAGCGTTCGGCACGCACATTGACAGCGGTACTTGACGCCCTTTTTCATAACCCGGAATATGCCCCACATTCCTGATTCTACGTCCCATCTTAAAGAACCGGAACGATAGAGATAATCGCCGGGATATTCAGAAGCTCCGTTTTCCAGCTCAATATTATAGACACCACCGACGCTTACTGCACCTTGCACAGAAATTCTTCTTGAAAACGGATCATCAGGCTGCGAAAGCCAGTTATGGCCATGAAGTGCAAAGCTGATATTTCTTGGCTTATCTGCCGACATAAGATACCGGATCATGACACGCTCGCCTGTATACGCTTCAAACAATGGGGTTGCCGGGTCTCCGTGTGCTTTTGAACTGAAAATCTTACTGATAACCGGGTTGCGTTTGAGTCGGTTAAAAAAGCGTTCCGAACGATAATTGAAGCCCTTTTCTCCCGTATCTTCATGGTCAACGCCTCCGTGTCCGGTATCTTCTCCCTGCTCAGATGTTTTAATCAGATTTCCGTCTTTGTAAGCAGTCGGATGCCATTATGAGCAAACAGCACAAATTCCCGGAACGCCTTTACTCCCGGAGCTGTAATGACCGCCTGTTCATTAAAATTCTCCTTTTGAAAGGAACATTTACAGTAATACTGTGCGGCAGGCGGCTCAATTATAATTGCACCAAACAAGCCGTGATATCTGTGATTACGCAAATCTCCAAATGAACTGAGCATACAGGTTCCGTATTCCTTATCGGCATGCCATAAATATTTAATGCGTTCCCCCGGTGCAGCAGTTTGTTCCGGTTTGTTAAAACCTACATTTACTCCTGCGGAATATACAGGGCAATGCTTCAAAAACTGCGGACTAAGTGAAACCCTGTCTGAGGGTTCGTGGTACATATCAAGCGGAACCGAGGGATAATCATGATACAATACCGGCTTGTCAAACAGATTATGCAGCGTAATTTCAATCCAGTCTCCAGCATTTGCACGCAGTATCAAAGGTATCGGCTTTTTTCTTCCGCACCTGACATCTTCAGCGTTTTCCAAGGGTACGAAAAGCATACCCTCAGGGTCATGGTCGCCGTAACGGTTATACTCGATATCCGTCTGAATTGCAGCAATTTCAAACTTGCGTATTTTTGCTCCTTCCGGCGGACAAATCGGATTGTCATTACAAAAACACCTTTCAAATAAAAGTTGAAATATATAATATCTCAATTTAATATATGATAGTTTTTCCAGATAGGTTCTGAATGATAAAGCACATCTTACTCTCCTTAGTTGTCCATAAAATCTTGCCCACACCAGAAGTTCGTTTCCCTTGTGGATTGTAACTTTGCGAATAACAAAAAGTTTTGCGTAATAAGAGAGTGTCGACAAATATTGCAGCCTTTTTACAGCATTCCAATTTCACTTCAATATTGCCTGAGCAATCCCGGCCTGCATCCTGTTTACTTCATATTCAGCTTTTTCCAGTCGATGTTTTTCCAATTTCTGTACAAACTTTTTATTGTTAGGTAACTTCTCAGCTTTCGCTGTCGTTAAATGTTTACCATTTACAGGCTTGAATCTGTTTCGGATGTCTCTGGAAACTCCAACTCAAAGGGCGGTAATTATGACTACGGTAATGATTTGTTTTAGCTTATTTTTGACACCTTATTTGACACCCACTTTTAAACATTATAGCTAATTTATAACAATCCATAACAAACATTTAAGAAAAAGAAAAGCACCGGAATTGCCATGATACAGGCTTTTACGGTGCTTAATTCTTTGGGATTTTTATTCAATACCCGCCTGCTGTTTAGCGGCAGTAAGCGTATTTTTCATAAGCATGGCAATAGTCATAGGACCTACTCCGCCGGGAACAGGTGTGATATATGAAGCTTTTTTCTCGGCAGATTCAAACTCGACATCGCCGCAAAGCTTTCCATTTTCAAGACGGTTCATTCCTACGTCTATAACTACGGCGCCCTCCTTTATCATATCTCCTGTAACAAAGTTTGCCTTTCCGACAGCAACAACAAGAATATCTGCGCCAAGACAGATTTCTTTAAGATTCTGCGTTTTGGAATGACAGATAGTTACAGTACCGCTCTTGTGGAGAAGCAGCATTGCCATAGGCTTGCCTACGATATTGCTTCTGCCGATAACAACGCACTGCTTTCCTGATATCTCAGTGCCGGTACTCTCGATAAGGCGCATAACACCGGCAGGCGTGCAGGGCAGGAATGCGTACTTGCCTATCATGATCTTTCCAACATTAATAGCGTGAAAAGCGTCAACGTCCTTGTCGGGTGAAATAGCGTCGATCACCTTCTTTTCGTCAATATGCGCAGGAAGCGGAAGCTGAACCAGAATACCGTTTACTCTATCATCACGATTAAGTACAGTTATAAGATCAAGCAGCTGCTCCTGAGTTGTATTTTCATCCAGAGCATACTCAAAAGACTGGAATCCTACTGCCTCACACGCTTTCTTCTTATTGTTTACGTAAACCCTTGAAGCAGGATTGTTTCCGACAATAACAACTGCCAGACCTATTTTCAGTCCTTTTTCCTCTTTAAGTTTTGCCGTTTCCTCTGCAACTTCCTGCTTTACGGCAGCCGAAACTGCCTTTCCGTCAATGATCTGTGCCATTTTATTTATCCTCCTTGTTTTTATTATCCTTTATAATCTGCGAATCGGTATCACCGTCATCAGCATCACTGTTTTCAGAATTTACGTCATCATCTTCGTCGTTGTCAAAATCGTCATTATCATAATCTTCATCATTATCACCGGTGCGTATATCTTCGGCAGGCATTCCCATCCGCTTTCTCCGGGACTCCTCTATAAGCTGCCTTGATTCATCAGTGTTTGCATAGAGCACAAATGCTTCCGAATCTCTCCTGCGCCTGAAAAAGAATATTATCTGCAAAGTAACTGAAATGACAAAAAGAATAGCAGAAAGCATCTGCGATACTCTGATATTGCCCAGCATAAGGCTATCTGTTCTCAGACCCTCTACGAAAAATCTTTCTGCTCCGTACCAACCAAGGTACATGAGGAATATCTGACCGTCGTACTTTCTGCGCTTTGACCACAATGCCAGAAGCACAAATCCCAGTATGCACCAAAGAGATTCATACAGAAAACAGGGATGAACGGCATAATCGGCAAATACCTCCTTGCCGTTCTGGTACATTTCACCGGACATATATGTGGTCTCCCAATCAAGACTTGCCTGTATTCTTCCGCCGGTCATTCCAAAAAGACTGTCGGTATTAGAACCAAATGCCTCCTGATTTACAAAGTTTCCCCAGCGTCCGATTCCCTGACCTATAAGGAAACCAAGAACGGTGATGTCAAGCATCGGGAGCATTTTTACCTTGCGTATCTTGCATATCAGCAGACCCAGGAGCATTGCTCCGATGATGCCGCCGTAAATAGCAAGTCCCCCTCCACGGGTATTGAAGATCTCCTTGATATCTCCCTTATATTCACTCCAGTTAAATATGACGTAATAAGCCCTCGCTCCGACAATTCCGCCGATAACGCCGCCAATAACAGCGTCAACAGCCCTGTCTGAATCAATACCGAAGCGCTTCATCCTCGGGAAGCAGTACAGCACTGCAAGAACCAGTCCAAGGGTAATGAGGATACCGTACCACTGTATTTCAAGATTTCCTATTTTAAATGCCGTAGGATCGATATTGAAGCTCCATCCGAGCTTCGGAAAAGATATTTTATTCAGATCCTCTATTTTTTCAACTGCCGTCATTTATCTCACTCTCCCTTTATCACTGACATAACAAGCTTGTCAGGTTCCAGTTCATTCCGGATAAAGTCGAGAACATCCTGAGATGTCATTTCAGAAAGCGCCTCTATCGAATCATACGGCCCTGCGCCGTCCATGTGGGAGCTTATCATAAGATTTGCGACCACCTCGACATTATTAAGCTCACGAACAGCCATACCATATGCAGATTTCTTTATTCGCTGGAAGTCCTTTTCGTTTATTCCCTCACGGAGCATCCTGCCGATCTCTTCCCTGATGCTGTCACGGATGATCTCCGGGGAATCAGACTCGCCGCTGAATATTACGGAGAAGTAGCCGTCACCTGCAAAGACTTCTCCGCCGAAACTCGAATTAATAACTCCGTCATTGAGCAGTTTCCTGTACATTTCAGTGGAAGCATCCGAAATAAGAGAAATGGCGGCAGAAGCCGTAATAGTTTTTTTCAACCGTTCATGACCACTGCACGGGCGGCACTTATATCCGATGTGGAAAATAGAAGCCCCCACCGGCTGAATCTCATAGATTTCCGGTTCAACTACAGACTCCGGCTCGTCCGGGAACACAGTCTCCAGCCCCTTATCTTCACATGATCTGAGACACTCGTCACATATGGCAAGAACCTCGTCTGCATTGATATTTCCGGCGATTGAAAGAACCATATTATTGAGATTGTAAAAAGTGTAGTAGCATTTGTAGAGGAGATCGGCGTCAATCTTAGCAATGCTCTCCACCGTGCCGGCAATGTCGATCTTTACAGGATGATTATGATACATACAGCGCAGCATATTGAAAAAAACACGCCATTCCGGATTATCGTTGGTCATCTTGATCTCCTGACCGATAATCCCCTGTTCCTTGTCCACGGTCGCCTGGGTGAAATACGGCTTCTGGACGAAATCCAGAAGAATTCTCAGAGATTCCTGATAATTTCCGGAACAGTTGAAGAGATAGCAGGTCTTGTCAAAGGAAGTAAAGGCATTGCCATTAGCGCCTGTCTTTGCATAAAGTTCAAAGACGTCGCAGTCCTCATTCTCAAAGAGCTTGTGCTCCAGAAAATGTGCTATTCCCTCCGGAACAACTGTATATTCCTTATCGTCCCTCATTTTGAACATAGTATTTACAGAGCCGTACTTTGTACCAAAAAGCGCTTCAACGCTGCTGAATCCCGGCATTTCGCAAATATAGATATTAAGACCGCTGCTATGCTTTACATGAATACAGCTGTCCCCTGTCCTTGGGCTTGTAAGAATATTCTTTTCCATTATTCAACCTCCCCTTTACTGAGCATAAGGTAAATGCTGTCAGGCTTCAGAGTCTTTGCAGCCTCAACGATACGTTCCTTTGTTACTGACAGATAATCCTCCAGCTGTTCTGCGGGAGAAATGATATTTCCGGAGCAAAAACGCTCAAAATAGTATCCCTCATAAGATGAAGGAGTATCCCCTACCTGAGAAAGTGAGTTGTCGAATGTGAGAAAGGCACTCCGGAGTTCATCATCAGTTATATTTCCATGGCAGATCTCATCAAGCTGCGCCTGGATTTCATCCTTTGCCCTGCCGATATTATTTTTTTCAACGCCGCTGTCAATCATAAGGGTTCCCTTTGAGGAAATCAGACGGCAGGCGCAGTAGTAGCAAAGACTAAGCTTTTCACGTACATTAACAAAAAGCTTTGACACCGGTGTTTCCCCGAGAATAGTACTTACAAGCCTGAGAGCGTACTTATCCTGACAGTCCGACTTGAAATTCATTACCATTTTACACTGATTCACGTCAAATTCATCCTGAGTTTCGGCAATCTCTGCCTTTACAGGACTCAGACTTTCAAATTCCACTTTTTCAGCAGCACGGTCTATACCGGCAAACGAACTGCGGAACCTTTCAGGAATAAGGTCGTTATCTGCGGAGGAAACGTAAAATATCTCTATATGCGCCGTTTCAAGAAGTTTTTTGTAAGCGGAAAAAGCTTCGGCAGCGGAAACAGCCTCTGCTGATTCTTTTGAACCGCAACAAGCATTTTCAGCCGGTTCTCCGATGAATGCCGTTTCGGAAGCTCTTGAAACAGCATATCCACGCTTATTGTTCAGTTCGGCGTCGATACGGTCAAGAAGATCTTTTTTTGTAATACGGAACATATCGGCTTCAAACTGACCGTCAGATGCATTCGGTTCAAATAAGCAGCCACGAATGATCTCCAGCATTTCACCGTCAAGATCTTCTCCGTCAATGGCAAAACGGCTATTTATCCATGATGAAGACATTCCAAGAACCTGAACATCTCCTCTTTTTTTTGTGAAAGTGCTCAGGGAAGCTCCGTACAGAGCGGAAAGCTTTTCATTGAGCTTTGCGATAGTTTCGTAGCTTTTGCTTGAAGTGGATAACGAACTTATGCCAAGTGCATTTGCAGCTGCCGTATTCCTGTCAAGAACGGTGATAAATCTTACCGTAAGAAAGCTCGTTTTGAACTTTTCGTCAATTACAGATGAATAGCCAATATTATCAGCAAGCTCTGTTCTTTTATATTTCATTGGCGGTAACACTCCTGTTCATAAATGATATACAATTTATTATAACACACTTTCCATGTAATTTCCATACTATTTTTGAATTTTTACTAATTTGTCATATTCAGCCATTATTATGAAAGTCATAAACAGCAGCATAAGCGACGGCACAAAAGACGGAGCGCTGTGTGCGCTGACATTTACGGAAGCGGCTGCAATTGTCTCCTCACTTATCATAAACGGCATAATAATGCGGCATATACCATAGCTCAGAACCGAAGCTATAAGCCGAAGAACAACAAATGGCAAAACAGAAAAACGTCCGGAAATGATCGCTGACGTCTGAAAAACCACACATATTCCCCCGAAAGAAACCAGAGCGCACAGCCACGGCAGCAAAGCGTAATTATTTGCAGGAAGACCACGAACAGCGGTTATATCAAGTACTGCCGGGATAAAAGCGCCGGAAACTTCTTCTGAAAATCCGGTGATCTTTGAAAAAATCCCTGCCGCTGCGGAAATTGCTCCAAAACGACTTAGCATCGCAGTGATAACGGAAAAAGCTGTTATCATAAAACATAATTCCCCCATTGTGCGTCCTGCCGAAGCTACCGAATCTGTCAGAAGGACGCCGTCTATGCGAACAGGTTTCCGAATATTATTTTTACCTGTATTGTGTTTCCTTAGACAAAAGGATATAATAAATGCCGTCAGAACATTTGCGGCAGCTGTAGAAATAATAATGATCTTTCCGGGGAGATCGGAGCTGTAAAGCTCGCCGGATATACAGCCGAATATAAAGGCGGGCCCAGCACCAAAGCATACTCCGCACAGAAGCGAAGCGCTTCCGGCAGAAACTGTCCCGGAGGAGTACTGTTCAGTTATCATTCTCGTTCCTGCCGGATAGCCGGCAAACATACTGAACAAAAATACCGGCAGGCACTCTCCTCCCATACCGAAAAGCGCTCTGCCAAGATTCTTTACAAATCCCGGCATATAACTCAGAACGCCGCTTTTTGTTATCATGACCGCTGCGATCATCATGGCGTACAGCGACGGTATAACCACTGTCAGGCAGCGATCTGCACCGTCAGATACAGCTTTTTTTACAAGATCGGTCTCAGCAGCGCAAAAATATACTGCCATTCCGAGAAGAATCAGTTTCAGGCAGAAAAAACCTTTTTCTTTTATTTTTTTCATAAAGATCACCCAATTAATCATATTATTGGAAGTAAGGAATTATACTCCCCTCTATTCTAAAATGCAACAGTCTTGCAGACATAAATTCCGTATGTCTGCGTTGTCGTCGTCACCATACGACAGTATGCTTTCCTCCTCCGCCTTGACATACGTAATTTCTGCCTACAATCTTTATTGCATTTTAAAATAAAGGGGAGTATGCCCCATCAGTGAGGAGTGATACAATTGTTCAACAGGGTAAAAGAAAAAGGACTGGATGCTTTTTATCTGAATCCGCAGATATATTTTGACTGTAATCATGAACTGCTTATCGAAAACTGCAAAAGAATAGAAGAATATAATGAGATCTTCATGCGGCTGGTCTCTGGGCGGCTTTATATTCAGATCTGGGGAAACGGTCTGCGTGCCTACGATTTCAAAGCAAAGGGACTTATTGTAAGAGGAAAAATATCGAAGGTCGAATTTATCGAAAGGGGACGTGAGAACAATGAAAAACAAAATATCAGGAAAAATAAGAATTAACGCTTTCGGGGATGATCTGTACGGTTTTATAAACGCTCTGCACAGCAGCTCTGTAAAATGCAGCAGTCAATACGTCAAAAAGGACGTACTCTATGCCGATATACGCCGATGCGACCTGAAAGAAGCCGAAAGTCTTGCCGACTCATACGGCATCATCATGAACGCTGCCGAATATGAAACGCTTTCTCTGAAATTGCGGCGTTACAGAAAACGTTTCGGCATCATTTTCGGAGTACTGCTTGTCATTGCCTCTTCCCTGTATTTTTCAAATGTTGTTGTATCAATTGAGATAAACGGAAATTCCAAAGTAAGCGATAAAGCTATCCTTGCCGCACTGGAAGAACTTGATATAAAAAAAGGAACTCCCCTTAGCAGCATAGATTTTCACTACTGTGAAAATGAACTGCGTGTCATGGTACAGGGAGTATCCTGGGCGGCTATACGCCATACGGGTAATCGTGTTGTTGTTGATGTTACGGAAGTCGTGGAAAAACCGGAAACAGAACTCAAAAGAATCCCATGCAACATCGTTTCCTCAAAGGATGCAGAGATAACCTACACTTCGGTTTTTGACGGTATGCTCATGCACAAAGTCGGAGACTATGTTCCTGCCGGCACTATGCTTGTAACCGGAGTGATAACAGACGATACCGGTCACAGTACGCTGCATCATGCAATGGGAGAGATCCGTGGCATATACGAAGAAACGCTGACATTCAGCGGCGAGTATATCTCAGAAGAAAAAGATAATACAGGAAAAACAGACACAAAGCGCCGCCTTTGTCTTTTCAGTCTTGAAATACCTATGTATCTTACAAAAAATGATTTTGAAAGCTGCGATTCCGAGACAACCGAAAGCTATCTGAAAATCTTCGGAAAACAGCTTCCGATAGGCATTAAAAAGGAAAAACTTGCCGAAACAAAGCTCCGAACGCAGACTCTTACAAAAGAACAACTTTCGGAGCGGCTTATGAAAAAAATATATCTTTATGAAAAAAACTTTCTGAAAGATAAAAAAATACTTAACAGAACAATCACTGAGGAAAACACAGAAGAATCTCTCACCTATACCGTGACATATCAGCTTGAAGGCGACATAGGCGTTCAGCGTGAGATATTTGTGAAATGATTTTCACGATATTCCAGCGGAGTACATCCAACATTAGCACGGAACTGCCGGACAAAATAATTGTAGGAAGAGTATCCGCATTTTCTGGAAATATCCGTAACGGTCATCTGAGTCTCTTCAAGAAGTTTTTTTGCCATATCCAAACGAAATCCGATCATTTCTTCAATAATACTTTTATTAAAAAACGTTTTGTATATCTTTTGCAGATAGCTTTTGCTCAGATACAGACTGGCGGCTATCTCGCTGATCTTCCATGGAAAGGCAGGATTTTTCATGATACTGCTTCTCAGGGCACAGAGTTTTTCATACTGCGGATTATCGCTGTTCTCCTCACTGTTGTAGCTGAACAGCTTATTGACCGTTGACTGATACACTGCAACGCCGGTATTGACCTCATCAGTAAGCTTTACACTGAAGATACCGACTGAAAAATCTATGCTGAAATTATTTTCAGAGAAAAGACTTTCATGTACCTCATTGCGCAGAAACTCAAAAATTGCTCCTGCACGTTCTTTTTCATTGGAGATCACACACAGCGTATTGCTGTTCCACAAACCGCAGATCTCGCTGTCACGAACACACTTTTTAAGCGAATCGGCAAATGCCCCGGTTATTCTGCTACAATTCTTTTCGCCGATACTGTAGTATATCTTGTTTATACCGGTCAGTTCTACAGTAATAAACTCAGTGGATGAACTACTGCTGAAAAGTTCCCTGTTCCGCACAAGTTCCTGTTCTACACCGGTTCTGTTCAGGAGTCCGGTACTCTCGTCATAGAGTATCAGGCTATTGCAGTTCATTTGTATAGCATTTGACATCATTCCCTTGATGCGAACCTGTTCCAGAGCCACGTTTACGTAGTTTATCCACTGGAGATATAATTTGCTGAATGACATTGGATTTTTTCCGAACGAAACCGCACTGTATCCGAAAAAGTTATCATTATAGTGAAGCGGAGAAATGTAATACGCTATGGGATATTTTCTATCTTTGCCATATTCACGGATTATTTCCGCAGAACTGAAATAATCGCCTGTATCTTCATACTCCCGGCTTCGCCCACCCTTTGAAAGTATCACTTTGACCTCATCACCACAGTGAAAGCTAAGTTCGTCATTATACACACCCGTGATAGATTCTATGTATTTTTTTGTCAGACAGATTTTCAATCCTGACAATTTATATATAAAATAGGTATAATTATCAAGTTTATCAGCGAAAACGGACAAGTTTCCGGTATTTGTTATATCAAACAACATATCTCCGTAAAACAGATATTCCTCCAGCTTATTGTTGACCTGTTCTTTTCTGACCTTGCTGCGGCTGATACTGTACTGCCCTCTGCATCCGCAGCTTCTTCCAAGACAGATTTTACCGTATTCATCGGGGAGCTTACTGCATATCTTTCCGGTAACGATCCTGTAAAGCCGACGGAAAGCCTCTGCGCCAAGCTGAAAATTCGGGCGTCGGAAGGTAGTTATAGTCGGTTCGTTCTTAAACGCCTCCTCACAGGCATCGTAACCTGTCACTGCAATATCCTCCGGAACTCTTATTCCACCGCTTATAAGAGCATTTGTAAGTTCCGCAGCCATAATGTCGTTTCCGCAGACAACAGCTTCAGGCCGCCCGATAACTTCATTTATAATATCAGACGCAAAACGTTTCGGTGCATCCTTCCAGAAATCGCCGTAAAAGCAGAATGTCTTGCCGCAGTAAAGACCATGACGCTTCATGGAATTCCTATAGCCGTTAAGACGTTCTTCGGACACGAACATACCTTTCGGACCGGTAAAACAGTATATTTTTCTGCATCCGTGAACTTCAATGAGATGATCGGTGATCTTTTCAAAGGCGGAACAGTCGTCAATAGCGGTCGTTTCAAAACTCTTATGTCCGTCAGAATCAAGGAGCATTACCGGCTTTCCGGAGATAATGAGAAGATCGTCAATATATTTCTGTACCTTTTTATCGTTGAATGAATTCCTTGAGTAAAGAAAACCGTTGAATCTGTCGGAAAGAACCAGATCGCATATATACTTATCTGTATTATTATGGGCTGAATCGTAATAAAAATTGTGCATGGTCGATATTACTGCAATATCAGTATTACTTTTAAAAGCCTGAGAAATTATGCCCCTGAGTATTTCTTCTTGAAAATCAACAAAACATTCGGTTGCTACAACACCAATAAGAAGTCTTTTTTTCATAACATCCCCCTTTCCGTTAAGTTGATATATACTATTATATCATATTAAGAATAATTTTGCAAGACTATTATGCATAATTATCCAACTTTTTAAAAATAATCTTCTTAAAAAGATACAATAATATATTGTAAAGTTTTAAGAATATGTGTATAATATAAAATATAGGAAATATTTGCAGAGAATTCTAAAAAGCTTTTTAAAATTTTAAAGGGGAATTAATATGAACAAAAAAATCAAAACAATAACGGCGTCGGCATCGGCTCTGCTTATCGGAGCATCCGCCATGACCGTTCCGGTGCAGAATTCCGGAAATGTCAATACTCTTGATGTTTCTGCTGCACAGACTACAAATGTTCTTGAATATCTGGACAGAGGCATATCTGCCATAAATACAGGCTCCGGAATGCTGGTAAGCTGGCGTTTCCTTGCAAACGACGACGACAACGCCGTTTTCAAACTCTATCGTGACGGCGAACTGATCTATACCAGCGAAAGCGGTAAATCCACCTGCTATCTTGACAAGGACGGCAAGAGTACTTCCTCTTACCGTGTAGATACCATTGCCGGCGGAAAAACAGTACAGTCCGATGACTGTCATCTCATATCAAACAACGGTTACTTCGATATTCCTATGCAGCCCCCCACTGCTTCCGGCATTACTTATTCGCCCAACGATATGTCGGTAGGAGATATCGACGGAGACGGTCAGTACGAACTTTTCCTCAAGTGGGATCCGAGCAACTCCCAAGATAACTCAAAGTCAGGCGTTACAGGAAACGTTTACATCGACTGTATCAGGCTTGACGGAACAAGGGTATGGCGTATCGATCTTGGAAAGAATATTCGTGCCGGCGCTCACTACACACAGTTCTATGTTGCCGACTTTGATCTCGACGGAAAAGCCGAAATGACCTGTAAGACCGCCGACGGAACTGTTGACGGCACCGGAAAAGTTATAGGCGACGCTTCCAAAGATTACCGCAATTCCGGTGGATATATACTTGAAGGTCCTGAATACTACACCCTCTTCGACGGTGCAACAGGCGCAGCTCTCGACACCGTAAACTACGAACCTGCTCGTGGCGACGTAAGCAAATGGGGCGATAAATACGGCAACCGTGTAGACCGTTTCTGGGGTTCTGTAATGTACGCTGACGGCGTTCATCCCTGTGTTGTTACCGGACGAGGCTACTATACCAGACTGACTGCTACCTGCTACGGCGTTGAAAACAAAAAACTTGTTAAAAAATGGACTTACGATACAGGCAACAACTCCTCAGCAGCCGGCTACGGCGACGGCAATCACAATAGTATGCCTGCCGACGTTGACGGAGACGGACGTCAGGAAATAGTAAACGGTCCTACCTGCATCGACGACAACGGAGAGATCCTATGGAACACCGATCAGGGACACGGCGATGCTATGCATCTAGGAGATCTTGAACCAGACAGATCCGGTCTGGAACTGTGGGTATGCCATGAAGATGAAAAATCCGGTTGGGGATGTACCCTTATAGAGGCAAAAACAGGCAAGACTATTTTCCACCAGAATGGCACCAAGGATACGGGACGCTGCGGCGCAGCCAACATAATTGCCTCAAATCCCGGCTCTGAATACTGGGGACCCTATACCGGCGGCACTCTCAACGCCAGCGGTCAGGTCATCACCACCACAAGACCTGCCATGAACTTCTTCTCATACTGGGACGGTGACCTTGAACGTGAAATGCTCGACGGCAGCGACAACGGCCCTGCAACTATCACAAAAATGAACAGCGACTACAAAATATCTACCCTCCTCACCACGGACGGCTGCCTTGTAAACAATTCAACAAAAGCTAATCCCTGCCTTTCTGCCGATATCTTCGGCGACTGGCGTGAAGAACTTATAGTAAGAAAATCTACAAACGACGGTGTAAGAATTTACTGTACACCCTACACTACAGATTACCGCATCACTACCCTCATGCACGATGCGCAGTACCGTATGCAGGTTTCCTCACAGAATACCGCTTACAACCAGCCGCCTCACCCAAGTTTCTTCCTGGGCACAGGATATGATCTTCCTGCAAGACCTGAAGGCGTGGTAAATACTAATGGCGTTGTTTCTCCTCTCAAAGAGGGAACAGCCTTTAATACTACTGAAAAATATCGTTTCAAGAACGCTAACAGCGGTCTTTACCTTGAAGTCTCAGGCGGAACAGCAGCAGCTGGTACAGACGTTATCCAGTCGGATCTCGGACAAAGTTGGTCTCTCGTTGATGCAGGCGGCGGATACTATAAGATTTACTCCGAAGTCGGCGACGGAAAGACATATATGCTCGATCTGGATTATGGCAAAACCGATAACGGAACAAATATCGGCATCTACACCGACACAAACAGCGATGCTCAGTCATTTAAGTTTGTTAAAAATGACGACGGAACATACACTATCTGCACAAAAGCAACAAGAGATGCAAGTTGCGTCGGCATTACTTCCGCTTCCAAGGAAAACGGCACAAGCGCAATTCAGTGGGAATGCAATGACAGCGCCGATCAGAAGTGGATAGTTGAAATCAAGATTGATCCCATAAACGGCGATCTTTTCAAGGAGCTTATCGTTCAGGACACCGATAACCGTTCCGACTGGAAAATCGTACCGGATGTGAATATAGGCAGTTCCATCTACGGCGACCGTGATTTCACTTACACTGCTCTTCCCGACGAACTTATTGGTTCGGAGGCTATCCTCACAGCCTGCGATTCCAAGAATGCTTCCGGCGATCTGGGTCACTTCTCCGCAGCAAAGGATATGACCGTATACATTCTCCTTGATACAAGAGTTGAGGCAAATAATTCTGTTCCTTCATGGCTTGACAGCTGGACAAAAACAGATATGACTGCCCAAAGCAGCAACGACGTTACTTTCAACGTATATGAAAAGGACGTAAAGAAAGGTGATTCCGTTAATTTAGGCACTAACGGCATGACCGGCTACGTTACCAACTATACGGTAATGGCAAAAGAAAATCAGCCGCCTATTGTAACAACAACAACTACAACAACTACTACTACTGCCACAACAACGACTGATACAACAACAACTACTTCCACAGTTCCCGATCCCGAAAAAACTCTATACGGTGACGCCGACTGTGACGGCAAGGTTTTTCTGAACGATGCTGTTCTTATTATGCAGGCTATCGGAAATCCTGATGCGTACGGCGTAAACGGTTCAGACGAAACTCATATCACGCAGCAGGGAAAGATAAACGGCGATGTTTACAATACCGGCGACGACCTGACAAATCTTGACGCTCTTGCTATCCAGAAGTACCTTATCGGTATTATTTCGGAACTTCCCGAAAGATTAGATTGATATTTCCCTCCCTCTCAAAACGGACTCTTCGGAGTCCGTTTTTTGTTGAGTATAGATTTAGACGAATTTTCCGCCATTAAAAGTAAAAAAATAATTTTCTCAAAATAACTTGAAAAAATTTCAAAAAAGGGGTTGACAAATCATTTTTTTTCTGATATAATATTAAAGCAGTCAGGAAATGACAAATGCGAGTGTGCTGGAATAGGCAGACAGGCACGTTTGAGGGGCGTGTGTCAATCGACGTATGGGTTCAAGTCCCATTACTCGCACCAGACTCCACGGTAATCCGTGGAGTTTTTTGTTGCAAAAAATTCGGAACAGATTTCATTTATCTGTTCCGATTTTTTTGCGCAGTCTCAGTTTACGGAAAAATTCCGACAGCAGTCCGGAACATTCCGGCTCCATAACGCCTCCTATAATTTCCGGACGATAATTATAAGGCAATTCAAACATCTTCTGTACAGAAACAGCAGAACCACTTTTCTTATCGTAAGCGCCGAATATTACCTGGTCTATACGGGAATTAATTATTGCTCCGCAGCACATGGGACAGGGTTCCAGAGTAACATACATTGCACAATCCGGAAGCCGCCATCCACCAAGATTACGGCAGGCTTCGTTAATAGCTATTATTTCAGCGTGAGCAAGAGCATTTTTGGCTCCCTCACGCATATTTCTGCCTTCTCCAACGATCCTTCCTGTTTTCCGCTGAATAATAACAGCCCCTACTGGAACTTCTCCCTCGTCAAATGCTTCTCTGGCAAGATCTAAAGCACGTTTCATATATGCTTCCATTTCAACCCCTCAAACTACATCAGCAATGCACTTATTGCCTGTATAATACAAAGGATTGAGACAGCCGAGAACGGAAAAACCTTGACTGCAAAAGCAAGACGCTTTGATTCATTGAACTCTGACTCATACTTAACTATATAATGTTTCTTTTTTCTGTCCCCTGTAAGCATAACAGACGTCGCAAGGATAATCCCCAGCAAAAACACCATGATCATAAACAGATTGCGTGTCAATACCATATTTTCCGAGGCGTCCACCTCAAGGATCACAAGGGCAAGCTGATACATCTTATAAACGATACGCACAATGATAGCCGTAAAAATCGTACCGCTCCTCAGCATTCCTACCGACGAAACAAAAGACATCAGCAATGCCGCAGGCATGGCGAAAAAATCTCCGGTAAGAAGTACTGCCATCATAGTAGTTATGACTATCGCCGTTATATCGCCGAATTGTCTTAAAGCTGAAAAGATACCGCCTCTAAAAAGCAATTCTGTCAGAATAGAAAGTATCACTATGTCGAATATAGTATAGACAACAAATTCAGACTGTCCCCATGCAGAAACATCTGTATCCAAAGATGCAAAATATGTGTATATATCTTTCGTTTCGCTGGAATAAGCATCCGGCAGACAGGCTATAGTACAAAAAATCATTGAAAATCCTATCGCACCGACGATTTCCGCTGAATCACGAACAGTATGCATGATCCCTGCCTTAAGCGGCATTTTCATTTTTTTATGAAGATATATCACCGGTGTCAGCAAAGTCATAAGAGCAAGTAATATAGTTGCAGAAATGATCTCCGTGCTTCCTCCGTATACGCCTGAACTGAAAATGGTAGTATGAATATCAAAACCGATCAGATCAAGAATATCAATGACAAGCTTACCAATAATACTCTTAAAAGCCACAACTATAAGCATCAGTATTCCAATTTCACGCATTATAGAGCCAAAAACTTTCTTGCCCTCGTCTGTTTGGGATGGAGTTTCAAACCCTTTGCTTTCATTAAATATTTTTTCTTTATTATTTTTTTCAAAGTTAAAAGCGTATGGATTATCCTTACTTTTGCGCCATTCCTTAAAATTTCCTTTATATCCGGACCCGTGAACAGCAGCGTCGAACTCATCCACAACGTTGATTATTTTTTTTTCTTCAGAATCAGATTGTTTTGTCATTATAACACCTCCGTTGTCGTCAGCGCTTTCAAGCTGTAGCGGATAATAACTGTCACAATTAGTCAATATTATATTATCATAAAATATGAAATTCAATGTTATTATTTTAGAACTATTTTCTTAATAATATATTAACTGGTAAATTTGATTTGCAAATAACTCCGTGAAAATTTAAAAAAACACGTGACAAATTAATAAAAATGGTGTATAATAGAAATAGTATCAATATCTGAGAATTGGAGAGAAAATTATGTCAAAAAAACCATTCTATATTACTACGGCTATTGCCTATGCATCGAAAAAACCTCATATAGGAAACACTTATGAAATTGTTTTCACCGACGCCGTTGCACGATTCAAAAGAATGCAGGGGTATGACGTTTTTATGCTCACCGGAACGGACGAGCATGGTCTTAAAATAGAGGAACTCGCAAAGGAAGAGGGAATCTCCCCCAAAGAACACGTTGATAAGGTTGCAGACGAGATAAAGTCAATATGCAAGCTTATGAATATATCCTACGACGGATTTATCAGAACTACTGATGAACAGCACGAAAAGATCGTTCAGAAAATATTCAAAAAGCTCTACGATCAGGGAGATATCTACAAAAGCTCCTACGAGGGACTTTACTGTACACCATGCGAAAGTTTCTGGACTTCATCCCAACTTGTTGACGGCAAATGTCCCGACTGCGGTCGTGAAGTGCAGCCTGCTAATGAAGAAGCTTATTTCCTCAGACTTTCAAAATATCAGAAGTGGCTTGAAGAATACATTGAGGAACACCCTGATTTTATCGTTCCGGAGAGCCGCAAAAAAGAAATGCTCAACAACTTTATCAAGCCAGGCTTACAGGATCTCTGCGTTTCGAGAACTACTTTTACTTGGAGCATACCCGTTACTTTTGATCCAAAGCACGTTATCTATGTATGGATAGATGCTCTTTCAAACTATATCACCGCCATGGGATACGACCCTGACGGCTCTTCCGAGCTTTTCAATAAATACTGGCCCTGCGACTGTCACGTTATCGGTAAGGATATCATGAGATTCCACTCTATCTACTGGCCGATCATGCTCCATGCTCTGGGACTGGAAATACCTAAAAAACTATTCGGGCACAACTGGATTCTCTTCGGCGAGGACAAAATGAGCAAATCCAAGGGCAATGTCATTTATTCCGACGACGTTGTGGAATCTTTCGGCGTTGACGGAGCAAGATACTATCTTCTCAGTGAAATGCCCCTGAACTCCGACGGCTCTATCACATATGAGTCTCTTATAGAAAAGTATAATTCAGACCTTGCCAATACTCTGGGCAACCTCGTAAACAGAAGCGTGGCTATGGCAAAGAAATATTTCGGCGGTGAGATAATCTCCCCCTCCGACTCCGAAGAAGTTGACGAAGATCTCAGGGCAAAAGCAGTTGAAATGCCGCTGCTGGTCGCAAAATATATGGACGAATACCGCATGGCAGACACCATGGATGCGATCATGAGTCTTGCACGCCGTGCGAATAAATATATTGACGAAACTGCTCCATGGGTTCTTGCCAAAGACGAAAGCAAAAAAGCAAGACTGGGCACGGTTCTTTACAATCTCCTCGAAACCATTCGCTTTCTGGGCGTCGTTCTTGCTCCGTTCATGCCGGAAACCTCTGAAAAAATACTGGATGAGATCGGTGCAGGAAAGCGTGACCTTGACAGCCTGAAAAGTTTTGGCGGTCTTGAAGCCGGAAAGTCCGTAGGCGAACCTGTACCGCTGTTTGCACGCATTGACGCCGAGAAATTCATGGAGGATGCCAGAGCTAAAATGGCAGCCCAGGCAGCAGAAGCTCAGAAAAAAGAAGCTGAAAAAGAAGAGATCACTCTTGCTCCGGAAATCGCTATTGACGACTTTGCCAAAGTAGAGATCAGAGTTGCAAAGGTTGTTTCCTGCGAGAAAGTCAAGAAATCCAAAAAACTTCTCTGCTTGCAGCTTGACGACGGAATGGGTGGACGTCAGGTAGTTTCGGGAATCTCTCAGTATTACGCTCCGGAAGACCTCATCGGCAGAAAGATACAGCTTATCGCCAACCTTAAGCCTTGCAAGCTCTGCGGAGTAGACAGCTTTGGTATGATTTGTGCCGCCGATACTCCTGACGGAGTAAAAGTCATTTTTGTTGACGACAGCGTGCCTGTCGGAGCAAAGATAAGATAAGCAGCCCTATCCTTTCTAAGATTCTATGATAAAACTGCATAATCTGCTTCTTTAATTTTTAGCAGTTATGCCGAATATTATTAAAATTTATGTATCTCCCTTGACAGAACATAATATTTGATGTATAATCTTATCAAAAATACATTGTTTGTTGTATCAGCACACCACTACTTCAAAGGAGATCATATTATGTTCTGTAAATATTGTGGAAATCAAATTAAAGACGGCTCAGCATTCTGCCCCGGCTGCGGAAAAAATCAAGGCAAAGCGGCGGCTGCCACGCCACCCTGCACACCGCCGCAACAGCCCATATATGGCAATTCCCAGCCACCTATGTATGGTAATCCTCAGCCGCCATACGGAGGTTCCGGATATTATAGCCATATGTCATCCGCCGGATATTCCGATAGGCGAACTTTCGGCTGGATAACAGCGGCTGTAATTGCAATATTCTCTATAATATTCATGATAGGTCAGTTTTCTTTCAAAATGATAAAAATTGGAGACGATCACCATACAATGAAATATTCATTCGGAAAACTTGTTTCTGAATTATTAGGCGATCTGGACTCAGACGGAATGACCTTGTTTATCACAATTCTTTCTGTCCTTTGCATAATAACTTCTGTTGCATTTCTTATCGTTGCACTTGTCAGGGCAAAAAATCATCCTGCAAGCTGCGTCAGATTCGCCGCAGCGTCCCTGCTCCCTACTGTTGTCGGAAGAATAGGTCTTATTATTGAAGTCATACATTTAAAGAACGACTGGTTTGGAGATTATTATCATCTTTCCGGTTCAGTGATTTTTTCAATGATATTCTGCATACTACTGTATATCATCTCACTCATGCTTGCTTCTTCTGTTTCTGACTAAACAAAAAACAACCGCAGCAATGGAATATTTCCATTGCTGCGGTTTTATTTTATCCGTATTATCCCACTTCTTTGACTTTGCATTCTTTTTCTCTCTGCTGTTCAATAAGCTGTTCCATAAAAAGCTCCAACTTACCTTTATTCCGCTCAGTCAGGCATGAAAACTTCTCGATCAGATCAATTTCTTCATCGCTGAACTGAGGGTTCGCCTTTCCCTTTAGAAAGTTTGTGCGTCCGGCTATATAGTCAATGCTGACATCATAAAAATCTGCAATTGTCACGGCAAAATCCAGCGGAACGGTATGTTTGCCCTGCTCATAGTTGGTATAAGTGGTCTTGTGCATATAAAGCCGGTGGCATAGCTGCTCCTGGGTAAGATCGCTGTCCTCTCTCAAATCACGTATTCTGTGATAATGTTGCATAACTCACCACTCCTTTTTTTAGTAGTTATACTGAATTATATCATAATTCGTGTATTTCCCTTGACAAATTACAATGTTTAATGTATAATTTTATTTAGATACATTATTTGTTGTATTGAGCAACATAACTATTATATGTAAAGGAGTTTTTATTATGAACTTGAATCACGACGAAAATTCGTCAAACATTAATGCCACAAATCAGAAAACCAAATTCGGAACACTCTATGCAGTCATATTGATTGGACTTTTGGTTCTTATGGGTATCGGACAATTTTTCTTTCCTGTTTCATCTTTGACATCTGCAAGTGATGAATCAAAACTTAAATCTGCTATAGAAAATGCTCATAGTGTGGAGAATAAAAAAGACTACAAACACAAAAAATATTTAGGCTACAGCACAGCACTTAAAATTTCTGCAATTGACGGCAATGATAAATTGAAGTCGGCAATAGAAAATGCAAGTGTGACAGATAAAGAACACTATGAATACAGCGATTACATAAGCTATGAAGCCGCACTCAACATTTCTGAAAATGATTCAATAAAATACACCATTTCATCCGGCAATAAGATTTATCCTATAGAGTTGAAAAATAATAAGTATCAGGTCTCTTTATCCGAACTGGCATTTAAACCGATTGACTATAAAATAGATATATCTTGCAAAGAAAATCACAGTCCACTCATTATAAATGCTGTTCTTGCTATATCAATAATTTGCCTGTTGGCGTGCGCCGTTTTTACAGTACTTGGCATTATAACAATACCAAAAAACACCAACAAAGCCTGCACTACACTGACAATCGCTTTTATACCCATGATGTTGGCAAAGCTTTCGCTTTTTCTTTCGGCAACTCAGATAAAAAATTTTAGGATCATTGAAATCAAAGCTGAAAATATTGCAATAATTGCTGATCCTGTTCACATTTCATTAATTCCCATTATAATGCTTATTGTTTCAATCTGCATTCCGATCATCTCCTTGAAATTAATACATCGTACATAAAAACAAATCCGACGCATTCCATTCCAGAATGCGTCGGATGTTTTTATAAACTATAAAATTTCGTTATCCGTTCAGACCGTAATATTCCTCTAACGTAAGCTTTCCCTCTCCTCCGGAAGAAAGATACGTGTAATACTGGAGGATTCTCTGAGCATCACTCCCGGATATCATGCCGTCACTGTCAATATCAGCAGATTTTTTCTGCAATTCCGAAAACATCGACGAACCGTTCCCATTAACAATCGTATACTCCATCAGAGCAAGTGTAGCGTCAGAAGCAGTTACCATCATATTGAAATCAACATCGCCCATTTTAAAGTTTCCGGCTACTTTTTTATAGGTATCAAGCGGAATAAGGGGATATTTTATTTTATATCCAGAATTCGGTAAGCTACAGTAAACCTGCGTCAAGAGTCCGCTGTCGTCATGAAGATTGCCGATAGTATCAAGTACTTCGGCAGCAATTGCCAGATGCCCTCTCTGATTCGGATGAAAATCTCTGTCATCTCCTGAAAGCTGCATATCAGTGAAGAAATACGCAAATCCCTGCTCGGTTGCTTCAGCGTTATCAGGAAGAGATGTGAATTCGTTCAGAATGTCAGCCACCTCGACGCCTTCTATATTGTTCAATTCCGTTCTGAAATCTTCAAGTATATCCTTGAATCTGAGTCTTATCATACCGATTGCCAGACTCTTATTTTTACTTGAGAAATGCTCCTCCATGTAATCCGGCGAGAACTGTATCGGCTGGTAAACGCTCTGAATAATAATCCTTGCATCGGGATTTATTGCCTTTATTCCGTTCATTGCTTCCTTGATATTCGGAATTATAACATTGTCTATATACCCCTCATAAGTCTGGTTGTTATGGCAGAGATTACCGGAGATATCACCAAGAATTCTACTAAGCTTCAACTGTGCTGCCATACCGTTATTTTCAGCATATTCCATAAGGCCGCCCTTACCGTCTATGTTCATATATTCCAGAAGATCGCTTATGGTAGGTTCCTGCGGAATATCGTCTTTGGTATATCCCTCGTTGAGAAAACCTTCATCAGCTGCAAAAGCAAGAAGTTTTTTTGCTGCATAATTCATCATGTCGTTTCCGCCGATCGAAATAATTACTACTTCGGAATCAGCTACGGATTTCTTCTGATCGTCTGAAAGATTACCTATAACATCAAGAAGATCAAATGTAGTATCTCCGGAAACAGCGTAATTTCCGACCTCACACCCCAGATAATCACCGATGATCTGACCGTAATTATATTCCCTTTCAGGGTCAAGACCGTATCCGGAAGCAATGCTGTCGCCAAAAATTGTGATGCTGTCGATTCCGGATGTTTCTCCGGCAGCCGGTGCAGGCGGCATCACCGTAAGGGAAACTCCCATAACAGCAGAAAGCAATGCTGATATTATTTTTTTCATTCCGATTCCTCCCGTTTAGAACCTGTATTCACAGGTTCTTAATATAAATGCCTTTATGCATATTATAAACTATTTTGAGCAAAATGTCAAGCATATATGCACTGTCAGAAATTGCGAAAAAAATATATCTTTTTACTTGCATTTATTACAAAATTCTATTGACATATCGACGAAAAAAGTGTATAATAAATATGTTGTATTTATTTGCATAGTATTACTATGGCAGTTTATGCGGCTTTGTTTTACATCATCTTCGGGGTGCATATAAAAATAAACATTGCTCTCCGCTGTATAAATATAATTATAAACAGCATCAATATATTTTAATGAATAAAATAATGCGGCATTTACCGCCTTTAAGTAATAGGTTTATAGTACAAGCTTATTAAATCATTTTTGAAAAAGGAGGTAATGCACTGTATGGACTTGATTATTGCAATTATTATGATCGTTCTGGCTCTCGCTGTCGGAATAGCAGTCGGCGGATTCATCGCATATAAAAAAGGCGTTGACGCAGGCATCGAAAAGCGCAAACAACAGGCTGAATCTATCGTAGGCTCCGCTGAACAACAGGCTGAACGCATCATTGAAGACGCCGAAAAAGACGCTGACAATAAGAAAAAAAGTGCTCTTATTGAGGCAAAGGACGAAATCCATAAGCTCCGCACGGAAGCTGACAAGGAAATCAAGGATCGCAGAGCAGATTTGTCACGTCAAGAAAGACGTATGCAGCAAAAAGAGGAGAATCTCGATAAAAAGAACGATAATCTTGAGCGAAAAGAGGACATTCTCAATCAAAAGATAAAATCCGCTGATGAAAAACTCAAGGAAGCTGAAACAATTAAAAAAGGTCAGCTGGACGTTCTTGAAAGGATCTCTGAATTTACCAAAGATCAGGCTAAAGAATACATAATTTCAAAACTTGAAGAAGATCTTGTTCATGAAAAGGCTGTTAAGGTGGCAGCTTATGAACAGCAAATCAAAGACGAATGCCAGGAAAAGGCAAGAAGCTATATTTCGCTGGCTATTGCAAAGGTTGCTGCCGATCAGGTATCGGAAGCCGCCGTTTCTGTTGTCCCACTCCCCAATGACGAAATGAAGGGACGTATTATCGGACGTGAGGGCAGAAATATCAGAACCCTCGAAACACTTACCGGGGTTGATCTTATCATCGACGATACTCCCGAAGCTATCACTTTGTCCTGCTTCGATCAGATACGCCGTGAAGTGGCAAGAATCGCTCTCGAAAAGCTTATTGCCGACGGCAGAATACACCCCACACGTATTGAAGAAATGGTCGACAAAGCACGCCGTGAGGTCGAATACCGCATCAAGCAGGAGGGTGAACGTGCTGTTATTGAGACAAATGTTCACGGTGTAAACCACGAACTTATTAAGCTTATCGGACGTCTTAAATTCCGTACAAGCTATCGCCAGAATGTACTTGATCACTCAATCGAAGTTGCAAAGCTCTGCGGAGTTCTTGCTTCCGAGCTGGGCGTTGACGCAAATATCGCACGCCGTGCAGGTCTTCTCCACGATATTGGCAAGGCTCTCACTTCAGAGATCGAAGGCTCACACGTTCAGATTGGTGTTGATGTATGTAAGAAGTACAACGAAAATCCCGTTGTTATCCACGCTATCGAAGCTCATCATAACGACGTTGAACCCAGAACGGTTATTGCCTGCATAGTTCAGGCTGCTGACGCTATTTCTGCTGCAAGACCCGCCGCAAGAAGCGAAAATTACGAAAGCTATATCAAGCGTCTCCAGAAGCTTGAAGAGATTTGTACATCATATGACGGCGTTGAAAAATGTTTTGCCGTTCAAGCAGGACGTGAAGTCAGAATCATGGTCGTTCCCGAAGTCATCAACGATGAGAAGATGGTTCTCGTGGCAAGACAAATCGCTCAGCAGATCGAAACAGAAATGGATTATCCCGGACAGATCAAAGTCAATCTCATTCGTGAAAGCAGGGTTACTGACTACGCTAAATAAAGTTGCAAATTGCGGACGGTTCATTCCGTCCGCTTTTTTAAAACCCTCTCAAAATTTTTTAAGGAGTTGAAATGTATGAAAAAAACCATCATCGCCATGCTGACAGCTGCCCTCGCTGCCGGAGCTTCCACTGCCTCAGCAAGCTGCCTCAGCACCGGCGCTGACTGGACGCAGATTGGATACATGGGGGATCTCAACAACGATTCCCAGGTGAATTCTGCCGATCTTGTCCTCATGGCAAAACACCTGAACGGAACGCAGCCGCTCAGAATCGCCAACGCCTATTCCATTCTCGGTTCTCCGCTGTCGATAAACGGCGGCGAAACCATTGAAAACGTCAATTTCCTCCATACCGCAGATATTGACCGTGACGGCGTTATAGACGTCTTTGACATGGTTCTTCTCCGGCAGCGTGTACTCAGCGGACAGAGCGAAACGGTGCACATCTGGGAATATCCTGCTCCGGTTGAATCACCTTTTATAGACGCTCCCATTAAAGATGTCGAAGCCTACCTGCCCTCTCAGGATGAAGGAACCCTTGTTATTTTCTACGTTGATTTCCCCGACTGCAAATATACTTATGCACCGTCGGCAGAAGAGATCAGCGAAATTGCCTTCGGTGCAGAGGATACATCCGACAAGAATTATCCTTTTGACAGTATGTCCGCTTTCTACGGACGTTCATCAAAAGGAGCAATGTATCTCAAAGGCAAGGTGTTCCGATATACGGCAAAGGAAAGCGTTTCAGCATACGGAACCGACAAGGCAAAATTGGCAATGGAGTGCTACAACGCTTTTAATGACAGCGAAGACTTCACCATGTATGACGGCGATAAGGACGGATATATCGACGCCACTCTGTTCAGCGTCCCCACAGCTGCCGGAGATACAGACTGGTGGCCATGTGCCGGTCCCCTAGGCAGGGATGAATTCACCGTTGACGGAATGAAAGTCGGTCATATTATTACCGGAAACGCCCAGATAGAAGCTTCTGACGACTACTACAACTTCAACAGCAGCTATCTCCATGAAATGGGACACTGCATGGGGCTGCCTGATTACTATCTCTACAGCGGAGACGACAGCGAAGGTATGCACGGAATGGCAGGCTCTGAACTTATGGACACGGACGCCACAACGGATTTCGGCGCATTTTCCAAGCTTCAGCTTGGCTGGTACAGGGAAAATCAAATACAGGTTTACGACAGTTCTCAGGGAACGCAGAGTTTTACTCTCAACAGCTCTCAGTCTGACGACGGAAACTGTGTTATCATACCCTACGGCAATCTTGATGACAAATATCATTCTGAATACTTCATTATAGAATACAACACCAATGACCGCAATAACAGCAAGCCGCAATGGTGGCAGCCAACCGGAAACGGTGTGCGTATTTATCACGCAGACGCAGAACTTTTTGACAACGGCTGGTGGGTATCGTACAAATATGCAAGCGGCTCGGAATTCACCAAAAACGATACGGGACGCCGCCTTATCCGTCTTGTAAACGAAACAACAGACAACTCTGCTGACAATTACTTCCACGATGGAGATGTTGTAAACAGCTCTGTAAACGGTTTCCGGTGGTATGACAGTTCCGATGCCGAAACTGTTGATCCGGGATTAAAAATAGAAGTAGGAACTTCGGAAAACGGTTCATGTACAATAACCGTCTCAAAGACATAATACAAAGAAAGGTTCGGAATTATGGCAAAAAATATAATGAACACCTCTGACAGATCCAATTTCATACTCAACATGACAGAAGAACAGTATTCAAAGGCGGCCGCATTCGGAATTATTGTTTCCTGCCTTGCAGTATCGCTTTTTACAATACAGCCTGAGACCTCTTCAGTGCCGGCGTATTCAATTTCCGCTATTGGACTGGCTATTCCGGGAGTAATCTGCATAATACTGGCTCTTATTTCTATAATCAGAAAATTCATTGAAAAAAAGGCGATTTTTTCCTCATGTGCATTTGGAGCCATGGCTGGCTGGGGAGTTATTTCCATGCTTGATTCATATGACATTAACGTAGGATTTTACGGCTATCCGCAGCGTGGGGAAGGACTTCTGGCAATTATATTTTACTGCTGTATCTTCATAACAGCCGCTTCCATAAAGCGTGAAAAAGCTCTGAAAGCCGTTGTAAACGGCATCATACTTGCAGGACTTGTCAACTCACTGTTTGCCATGCTGCAAATATTTACCGGAAAATTCTGTTTTTACCGTAACTTATCAGCTTTATTTATATCCTTTGCCGCCTCCGGACTTTCACAATCCCCCCTCTTTCTGGCAATGGTACTCACACTTTCTCTTATAGCGGCACTTGTCACATTTGTACTGGATTCTTCTAAAAAGCGCAAAACATTCTGCCTGATCAGTTCCTGTACTTTCACGTTCGCAATGATCTACACTTTTTCGCTGATAAGCCTTGTTGGTATTGGCTTGGCTATTATCTTTGCAATTGTTGCTGCCGCCATAAAGAAATCACCGAAAAAATCACTCATTCTGCTTCTTGTACCTATAGCTGCCGGCGCTCTTGCTGTTACTCTCTGTCTCAATGGATTAAGTTCAAAATACAAGAATTATAATCTCTATGACGGACGCATCCTTTGGAATCAAGACGCCTACCGAAGAGTATCTGCCAGTGGGGATTACGACAGCCGTGCCGTTGATATCAAAAACACATATGATGTTTACAGTTTCCTGAACAGAAAAACCATTGATATTATAAAGGATTTCCCACTCACAGGAACAGGTCCGGAACAACTCGTCTATCCTCAGATCTATAAAATTACCGATCAAGCAGGAAATAAGCTTGAGTCTATGGCTGAGGTCGTAAAAGAAAATCCCGGCACATTTGACAAGGTCTACAATGAGTATCTGTATACTGCGGCAACAAGAGGAATTCCCTCACTCATTGCTCTTCTCTGCGTTATAATCTCCGTGATCTGCATTGGTTACAAGAATATGAAAAAAACGGCGTCTCCTGAAACTTCCTGTCTGTTTTTTGTAACGCTAGGAGGAGCGCTTATATTCCTTATCGGATGCAGCAATATTACTTTCGCTCCAATTTTCTGGGCAGCAGCCGGAGCATCGTTGGTTAAAGCTGCGGAATAATCTTATTGTGGTGACGACAACGCAGTTATGTACAAAATCTGCCGACAGATATGCGCGATTTGCAATGTCGTTTAGTATAAAATATGTAAGTGACATCTAACAAAAATAGCTTGATTTTTTCTGAAATTATGCTATAATATAATATAAATGGGGGACTTGTACCCTCAAATAATACGGAGGTGCATACTTATGGCATACATTATATCAGATGACTGCATCAGCTGCGGCGCTTGCGCTGGCGAGTGTCCTGTAGGTGCTATTTCAGAGGGAGACGGAAAATACGTTATCGACGCTGATGCTTGCGTTGAGTGCGGTGCTTGTGCAGGCGTTTGCCCTGTTTCAGCTCCTTCTGCTGAATAATCTTTCAACTCATAACGATAAACAGCTCTCTGCACAGAGGGCTGTTTATTTTTATTTTTATTTTTTTAAAAGGTAGTGACATTTCCATTTATTTATGGTATAATAAAATAAGTATAGGCAGTACCGTACGCAGATCATGCCGAAACTGTTTGGTCGATTTTTGTCGGATAGTATAAACGCAGCACGGATTCGTTACAAAATTGTCAGGTATGCCTTGCTTATAATCTTACATCAGTACATAATACTAACAAAAGGACGTGATCATATGTCTCGTAATTATGATGTTATTATCGCAGGATGCGGTGCGGCAGGTCTTTATGCAGCAATCAATCTGCCCTCCCATCTTAATATTCTTATTCTCTGCAAGCGTGATCTTGCTCTTTGCAACTCATCATTGGCTCAGGGCGGCATAGCAGGCGTTTATAATTCCCCCTCCGACAGCATACAATATCACCAGAATGATACCATGATTGCAGGCGGTTTCAAAAACAACGTTGACGCCGTTCATACCCTCGTCAGCGAGGCTGCACAGGATATAGACCGCATCATAAAACTTGGCGTTGATTTTGACAAAAACCCTGACGGTTCATACCATCGCACCCTCGAAGGCGGACACAGTCATCATCGTATCTTCCACCACGCTGATTCTACCGGAAAAGAAATTGCTTCAAAGCTTCTTGGCTATGTCCAGACGTTGGAAAATGTAGAAATCATGGAAAATACCTTTATGTGCGAAGTAAAAAAAACCTCCACAGGCTATTCTGCTTTCCTGAAAATGCCTGACGAAACCTACGAAACCTGTAATTGTCACTTTATGATACTGGCAACCGGCGGTATCGGAAGAGTTTATAAATACACGACAAATTCTGCAATTGCTACCGGTGACGGCATTACTTTCGCATACGAAATGGGAGCTAAAATCAAAAACCTCAGCTATGTTCAGTTCCATCCTACTGCTTTCAATAACAGGGAGACACGTGAATGCTTTCTTATCTCGGAAGCTGTACGAGGCGAGGGAGCATATCTTCTCAACTGCAAAAAAGAACGCTTTATGCACAACTACGATAAGCGGCTTGAACTTGCCCCAAGAGATGTGGTTTCTCACTCTATTATCATGGAGTCGAGAAAACAGAATTCAACAGAGTTCTTCCTTGATATAAGCTACAAGGACAGTGATTTTCTGAAAAAAAGGTTTCCTATGATCTACAAAAATCTTCTGGAACAGGGCTATGACCTGACTAAAGAACCAATCCCGATCTATCCCTGTCAGCACTATCTTATGGGCGGCATCGACGTTGATATGAACTCTGAAACTACCCTGCCCAATCTTTTTGCCTGCGGAGAATGCTCTCACACCGGCGTACACGGCAGCAACAGACTTGCAAGCAACTCTCTTCTTGAAGCTCTTGTATTTTCACGCCATGCCGCAGATACTATAGGATCCAGACTCGAAAATGCTCCGGATAATTTTGAAGAAGCCTGCTTTGATGCACATATTGGCAGTCCCAACATTCCAAGAGGATATCGCACAGAAACCAGAAACATCATGCAGAAAGCACACTTTGTCATTCCGGACAAACAGGCTGCGGCAGAATACCTGAAGCGCATTGAGGAAATGAGAAACGATCTTATAAACGGAGATTATCTTGTTGATGCAGACTATGTGTTGGCAAAGTCAATAGTCACCGTCGCCTATATTATTCTAAAAGAAGTCACACTGTAAAGGAGAAAAATATGAAACTTCTGCAATGCTATATCGACAACATTATCACCACTGCTCTTACGGAGGATATAAACTACATTGACGCTGCTGCGGATAACCTTATCCCGGAAGATCACCGCAGTTCAGCTTATTATGTTGCTAAAGATACAGGAATCGTCTGCGGCATTGAAGCGGCAAAGCGTGTTTTTGAACTTGTGGGAGGAAATGTTGATTTTAAGATCCTGCTTAAAGACGGCACAAAAGTAAAAAACGGCGATATAATCGCCGAACTTGAGGGAAGCACACTCACTCTGCTCAAAGGTGAAAGAACTGCCCTGAATCTGCTCCAGCATATGTCCGGAATCGCTACAGCAACGAACAAATGCGTTGAGCTTGTAAGCGGAACAAAGGCATCTGTTACAGATACCAGAAAAACGCTTCCTGGCCTCCGTGCACTCCAGAAATACGCCGTAACTGTCGGCGGCGGAAAAAATCATAGATTCAATCTCTCTGACGCCGCAATGCTCAAAGACAATCATATTGATGCTTACGGCGGAATTACTGCTGCTGTAGCGGCCCTCAGGGAAAAAATCGGACATACGGTCAAGATCGAAGTAGAAGTCAGAACTCTTGACGAACTGAAAGAAGCTCTTGAAACAAAGGCAGAGATAATCATGCTCGACAACATGAGCTGTGAGGAAATGGCACAGGCTGTCAAAATCGCCGGAGGACGTGCTCTTTTAGAAGCATCCGGAAATGTTACGACTGAAAATATCCGCTCCGTTGCCGAAACCGGCGTTGATATAATCTCCCTTGGTGCTCTCACTCATTCTGTCAGATGCTTTGATATTTCTATGAAAATAAGGAAATCATGATAATAATAATTTCCTACTTGACACAATTTATAAATTGTGATATACTAATAAAAAAATCTTAAAAAGTGAGGCAAAAACATGAAAATTTCAAAAATCTCAGCGCTCATTTTCTGTGCAGCAATGGCTCTTTCGGCTGTAAGCTGTGAAAAGAGCGACAGCAAAAGCAAAAAAAGCGATTCCGGAAATTCATCCTCCGGCTCTGATGATTATATAAATCCCGGTCATGATGATACAACCATAGAAGCTCCACAGGACAAAACCCTTAATCCAAATAATGGTGAGAATCATGTAAGTGCTAATCTGGAAGAAGAAGCCGGCGCAAACGATACCTTATTCAAACTTAACTCAGTTGTTGAAACTGACGTTATTAAGGACGGTCAAAAGTATATCTATCTCAACGTTGACATATCAAACACTTCTGACGAGGATTACAATCTTAGCTGCCTTAATAATTTATATCTTCTCCATGACGATAATATCATCGAAACATCAGATATCATAACACTGTATTACGCATATAATAATATAAAAAGTTTTTCTATAATTCAGGATCCTTTTATTGTTCCGGCTAACGAAACTTTTTCCGGTTATCTCTGTGGATTTGCAGTACCTGAAAGTCTGAATGAATTTACTGTTGGTTTCTATCCTACGAAAAATGACAGCCTTGACAAGAGTTCAGTTATTGAGGTTGAAATAACCAAGGACGATATTCAGAAAGTCACAGAATAAACACTTAAAAACAGTCTCACTTATGGGACTGTTTTTTTGAAGCGGCATACGCAGCCAGTATGTAAACGGCTCCGCCTGTCAACATTGACAGAAGAATTACTGTCATGCAGTGAAGCCGGTGTCTCTCCGCAGCAGAAGCCGTCAGATATGCGGCACCGCCGCACATAAGCCCGGCATATATTATCCCCATAAACGGCGGTACACAAATGTGAACGCCGGATTCCCTCACGAAGGCTACAAGAGAAACAGCAAGTATCACGCCATAACATATCGTTGTGGAAAGAGCAGCGCCGTCAACTCCCATAAACGGAATAAGCGCAAGATTTCCCACAAGCTTCACAGCCGTTCCGAGTATCATTATTTTCAGTGGAAGCACCGGTTTTCCGATTGCCTGAAGCATACTGAAAAGCGGAAACGATATACAGAGAAAAACCATTCCCGGCATCATCAGCCTGAGCGCATTTATACAGATCTCCACTTCATCCGACTGATGCGGAAAAAGAAAACTCATTATCTCCGGGGCAAGAACAATCATCCCTGCTGCGGCAGGAACAGATATCACAGCAGAGGTAAGCAACGCCTGGGATGAACTTCTTTCAAGTCCCTGACGGCTGCCGCTCTCCCAGTGATCGGTTATGCAGGTCAGCGCTCCCTTGCCAAGCATATTTGTTACCGAAGGCACCAGGTTGAAAATAGTAATGGCTATGCCGGCAAATGAACCGTATATGAAGTGCGGTATCTCCTCCTCAACTATTCCTGCCGGAATTCTCGCCGATGTACCAAAATACGATATACAGCCGATCACCGTCCACATATCAATAAGCGCTGTAAGATTCGTTACAAGAGCGCTTATGCCTATAGGCAGTGCAGTGGAAATCAGCTCACGGGTAATTCGTCTGCCACTCATGACGGTATGATCTGTCACTTTCTCAGAATGTCTGAAAAGTCTCAGCACTGCAAAAAACAGAACTGCTCCCAAAGAAGAAAGAGTCACACCCATTATTCCGGCAGCGGCAGCTATAGCTCGCACATCGGTGACGCCGGGAAAAAAACTCATAACTAACTCGCTGTGGGAAGTGACATAGCCACAGAGCCACAATCCGCCCACTACTTTGACTATCCCCTCTGCTACCTGAGACAACGCTGTCGGATACATATTGCTCATTCCCTCGTAATATCCACGTTCTACGGCGGTTATGCAGCCGAAAAACACAGCCGGAGAAATCATCGCCACTGCTGCGGCTGCCTGCGGACTGTTTACCGAATATACACTGAAAGGCTTTGCAAGAAAAAAGGTCAGAAGGCTTCCTGCCAATCCTGCGGCAGAGAATACAATAAGAGCAATCCGGCGGACTTTTCTTGCATTTTCTGCCATTCCGAGAGCCATGCTCTGGGCGGTCATGCGTGCAACGGCTGATGAAACACCTGTTACCGTAAGCGCATATACAGGCATGAACAGACTGTAGGCACAGCTAAAATAGCTCATGCCCACACCGCCGAGAATATTTGTAAGAGGTATCTTGAAAAACGCTCCCATAACCTTGGCAGCAACAGCAGAGATCATTAATATAAGCGATCCTTTTATAAAAGTTTGTTTTTTCATATAATCAACCCTTTTCATCAGTTTTGTCGGGAATTAGTATCAGTACAGAAAGTTACCATATTTTATAAAAATATATGTTGCAGATTTCAAAAATATGTGGTATAATAGTAATGGGTTTTTTTTTGACATCATTATGAAAGGTTGTATTTATATGGAATATAAATTTTCCAATAAAGTAAGCCATTTACAGGCTTCTGCTATCCGTGAAATACTTAAATACACTGTTGACCCGGAAGTAATCTCTTTTGCTGCCGGAAATCCTGCTCCGGAAGCTTTCCCGACAGAACGCATTGCAGAAATCTCCGCTGAACTGCTCAGGGATGATCCAATCCTTGCTCTGCAATACAGCATTACCGAAGGCTACGGTCCACTCAGAGAATTCCTCAAAAGCTGGATGACGGAAAAGGGATGTTTCCACTCCGAATTTGACGATCTTATCGTGACTTCCGGAGGTCAGCAGGCTAACGAACTTTCCTGCAAAGTTCTCCTCAACGAAGGTGATACGCTCCTTTGCGAATCTCCCAGTTTTATCGGCTCTCTCAATGCATTCCGCTCCTACAACGTAAACCTGAAAGGAATCGACATGGAGGACGACGGAATCAATCTTGAAAAACTTGAAGAAACTCTCAGGAATAACAAGAATGTAAAAGTTCTGTATCTTATTCCCAACTTCCAGAATCCTACAGGACGTACAATGTCATTGGCAAAGAGAAAAGCCGTTTATGAGCTTGCGTGCCGATATGACTTTATAATCCTGGAGGACGATCCTTACGGAGAACTGCGATTTGCCGGTGAGAACATTCCGACTATCAAAAGTCTTGATACCGAGGGACGTGTTATATACTCCAGCACATTCTCAAAGCTTATCTCACCCGGTTTCAGAACAGGCTTCGTATCTGCCCCTGCTCCGATTATACAGAAGATCATTGTCTGCAAGCAGGTATCGGACGTTCATTCAAATATCTGGGCACAGGTCGTTTCGCACCGCTTCATGACCACTATAAACCGTGAGGAACATTTCAATAAACTGCGCAGCATCTACAGAAAAAAGGCTGATCTTATGTGCGGATACATCGACAGCGGATTCTCAAAAAAAATCTCATATATCAAGCCCGAAGGCGGACTCTTTATCTGGTGTACTCTTCCTGAAAACTGCGATATGGAAGCCTTTTGCAAAAAGGCTGTCAGAGATTACAAGATCGCCGTTGTTCCCGGAAACTCATTCAGCATCAATGAAAATGAAAAATGCAGTTCATTCCGTCTCAATTATTCGACACCTGCCAATGCGCAGATCGAAAAGGGAATGGAAATTCTCGCCGCTATGACAAGAGAAATGCTTGATTAAGACCTATTTTACAAACAGTCACAAACACTATCAGAAAGGAAAATTACTATGCCAAACAAAAATACGGGCAGATATTCTGTCACACAAAAATATCTTATGACAAGGGGACAGGCTATTAACTTCCCTGCCGAGATCTTCAACATGAACTTTAAAAAAAATGACGTCTACGGTGTTGTTGTGGACATCCCAATGTCACCGCAGATACTTACTACTATGGTATGCTTCATCAACGGTGCGGCAAACCTCTACTTCAATAACGGCGGCGAATATACCGGTGCTGCTCAGAAATACAGAAATCTTGTTCAGGCTTCACATACACTCGTTTCAAATGCAGGACAGCTTCTCCCCAAATGCGAAAAAACTACCAAGTTTGACCTCCCCACTAACAGGGCAAATAATGTGTTCCTTCTGACAAAGGGCGGAGTTTACAAAGCAGTGTTCCCTGCCGGACTTATTCCCGAAACAGAACCTGAAATGCGGACGGTTTACGTGCTCTATCAGCGTGTGCTCAGCGAACTCAGAAACTGTCAGCTCAAAGACGCCGCAGCTACCGGCATGAATCCTATAAAGTGATCTTATATCAATATGTCTGCCTTTCGGCAGAATTTAAGGAGAATTTTTTACTATGGAAAATAAAAAGCTGATTTTCAGCGGTATTCAGCCTACCGGCACATTTACTCTCGGAAACTACATCGGAGCTGTCAGAAACTGGGGACCGCTTCAGGACGAATATAACTGCATCTACTGCGTTGTTGATATGCACGCTATAACTGTAAGGCAAGATCCGGTAAAGCTTCGTCAGGCTACTATGAATTCCTATGCTCTGCTGATGGCGTGCGGTATAGATCCTGAAAAGTCGATCCTATTTATCCAGAGTCATGTAAAAACACACGCTGAATTAAGCTGGATCCTCGGCTGCAATACACAGTTCGGGGAGCTTTCACGCATGACTCAGTTCAAGGATAAAAGTCAGCGTCATCCCGATGATATAAACTCCGGACTTTTTACATATCCTGTGCTTATGGCTGCGGATATTCTGGCTTATAACGCCGATCTGGTTCCCGTGGGTGTAGATCAGAAGCAGCATCTGGAACTTGCAAGAAATATTGCTCAACGCTTCAATCAGCGTTACGGCGAATTCTTCACACTTCCGGAACCGTATATCCCTAAGGTGGGAGCAAAGGTCATGTCACTCCAGGATCCGACAAAAAAGATGTCCAAATCAGACGAGAATCCCAATGCAGTAATACTTATTCTGGACGATAAGGATACTATTATCCGCAAGTTCAAGCGTGCTGTTACAGACAGCGACACTCAGGTATGCTATCGTGAGGGCAAGGACGGAATTAATAATCTGATGACTATATATTCAACCGTAACCGGCAAGGATTTCGCCTCTATAGAATCGGAATTTGCCGGAAAGGGTTACGGCGATTTCAAGATCGCTGTAGGTGAGGCGGTTGCCGATCATCTTGAACCCGTTCGTACTGAATTTGCACGTCTCTCAAAAGATAAGGAATATCTGAAAAAATGCTATACCGAGGGCGCTGAAAAGGCTCTAAGATATTCGCAGAGAATTGTTTCAAAAGTTTACCGCAAGGTTGGCTTCGTTGACAAGGGATGAGACTTTTTGTATAATAAATTTATACTACATCCACAAATTTGACAAAATCACTTGCAATCCGACTTATTTTAAGGTATTATTATATAGGCGTCAGCGTACGGCTGTAACGTGCGCAGCCTGTCTGGAGTTTTATTATGGTTGAATACAAACAGAAACCGAAATATAATATTGACGATCTCACAGAGATCGTAGAACTTCTTCGCAGTGAAGGCGGTTGTCCCTGGGATCGTGAACAGACTCATGAATCTATCAGAAACGATTTTATCGAAGAAACCTGCGAAGCTATCGAAGCTATTGATCTGAAAGACACGGAACTTCTTCGTGAAGAACTGGGCGATGTCCTTTTGCAGGTCGTTTTCCATTGCAGGATCGAAGAAGAGAACAATTCCTTTAATTTCGATGATATATGCGACGGAATCTGCAAAAAGCTGATCGTTCGTCATCCACACGTTTTCGGGGATGTTCTTGCTGACAGTACCGATCAGGTACTTAAAAACTGGGACGCTATAAAAATGGAAACTAAGGGTCAGACAACCTATGCCGATACTCTCAACAGCGTGGCGAAGTCACTTCCGGCTCTTATGAGAGCGCAAAAAGTCGGCAAGCGTGCTATGCGTGCCGGTATGGATTTCAGGTGCGCTGAGGATGCAATAGCCTGTATCGCTGACGAAAAGAAGGAACTGGACACAGCTGTCGCTTCCGGTGACAAGGCAAATATCGAAGAGGAACTTGGCGATCTGCTCTTTTCCTGTGTAAATGCCGCACGTCATCTTGGCGTTGATGCAGAGCTTGCATTGAAAGCTGCAACAGATAAATTCATCAAACGGTTTACTGTTACTGAAAAGCTCACTGCCGAAGAAGGACTCGATATGAACAAGCTCACTATTGAAGAGCTTGACGTTTACTGGGACAAGGCGAAGAATCAGATTTAACCCCACCCACACAAAAAATTGGAGGAAATTAAAATGACAAAAGCAGAACTTATTAATTCTATCGCAGATAAAGCAAACTGCACAAAAAAAGATGCTGGATGCGCTCTTGAAGCGACTCTCGCAGCTATTCAGGAAGCTCTTGAAAAAGGCGAAAAGGTTTCCATTACCGGTTTCGGCACATTTGAAATTCGTGAAAGAGGCGAAAAGAACGGCATTAATCCCAGAACAAAGCAGCCTATGATATGCCCTCCCTGCAAGACGCCTGCTTTCAAAGCCGGCAAAACTCTTAAAGAGGCTGTCAACAAGTAATATGGCTGCTCCCGATAAGGAGGTAATCCGGTGTGAGATTGGATAAATACCTGAAAGTCACACGGCTCATAAAGCGGAGAACTATCGCCAATGAGGCCTGTGACGCTGAAAAAATCATTGTAAACGGCAAGACGGCACGAGCCTCCTATGATGTAAAAATCGGCGATATTATCGAGATCAACATGGGAAGCCGTCCTTTGAAAGTCAAAGTGCTCAATGTCACCGAATATGCGACAAAGGAAAACGCCTCCGACAATTACACAGTGATTTCCTGAAAACAAAAAGCTGCATGGAAAATCCATGCAGCTTTTTTATTTAGTATTTGACAGATCCCAACGTGGATTAGTCAGCTTCGCAGCCTTGGTATTATCAAGCAGATTATTGTTTTCCAGCTTATTCATATCAAGATAGCGGTAATTGGTTCTTTCGTCCTTGTTTCCGCCAAATATTCCCTTAATTTTATTTAATGTTCCTCCGGGATTCTTCTGAAGAACCGGACCAAGACGATGATTGGTTCTCATAAAATTAATTATATCGGCACACGTAGTCAAAAGCTTATCACTAACGTTATATACACCTGCATAACTCATATCATCAGCATTTTTAGCATAGCACAGGAGAAAATCCACCAAATTATGTACGCAGCATAACTGAAATCCGTTCTGTCCCTGACCGATAACAAACAACGAACCATCCTTAGGATTAGTTATCCGAGACATGAGATTTTCAGTAAACTCACGTGTATAAACAGGAGAATATCTCACGATGCAACACATGATATTCTTATGATGCTGCATTTCTGAAACAAGAGCCTTTTCAGACTCAAGCTTCATTACAGCGTAGTTTGAATCCGGTTTAAGCTCTGAATCCTCACGTATAGGTTCTCTTGTTTTCGGGAAATCATAGACCTTATCTGTACTCAGAAGAATGATTTTTCCTATATTTTCCGTCATTGCATAACGATATACGAACTTATCACAAAGCTTGCATTCGTTCATTTCTTTTTCAGTCACAATTGGACCGATATCATTATCGACAGTACAGGCGGCATGAATCAGAATATCAACCTTGTTCTTTTCAAATACTTCAGCATATGCGTCCTTATCAGTTGGTGAAGCCTGCACAAAAGAGTAATGCAGTTTTCCCTCATTATAAATTCCAGGTTCACGGTCAATGGCTATAACTTCAAAGCCTTTCTTCAAAAGCCCCGAACAGATATGCTGACCAATAAGACCACAGCCGCCTGTCACAACAACTGTATTCATACTCATAGCCTCCTTTCTGAGTTTAGAATACATTCTAACTATAATATTATATCACAATATTATTTTTATTGCAACATTGTTAATAATTTATTTACAATATTCAGAGAACTGCACAATTAATCTGTTTCGCCGCTGTTCACCTTATCTATATATTTCTGAACGGTTGCACTGATTGAGTCATAGGTCTCGTTCCAGGGCGTTCCCTTAGCCGAATTTCTCAGGCTGTTGTCGAGTATTTCACCACAGTCGGCGGATACTCCTCTTGAAATATCAATAACAGGATTTTCGTCAGCAAGCTTCTGAATACTTTCTTTCATATCAACCATTTCCTGAGTCCAGCCATAGTTGTCTGTGTACATCGTATCAGCAATTGATCTTGCCTCTCCGTTCATAAGAACATAACGCTTACAGTCAAGATATTTTGCTGCCCCCTCCGGATTAGATGCACCTGTCACTATGGAATATGCCTCCATTTTTGCTGGAACATAATACTTATCGGCTTTCGGATCTTTCGGCATGGGCACGAAAAATACATCCTCGCCATACTTTTCCTGCCAGAGCTCGGGACTTCCATACAGTTCATAAAGACCAACAGGATAGAACAGAAGCTTTCCTTCGCCGATATAATTTGGTTTATCTTCCCAGCCGTAAGCCTTGCTTCCAATGGCTATAAAATCCTTCTGGTAAAGCTCATAAAGCCAATTTTGTACACGTTCCATACTTGGATCAGCAAGATTGCTCACGATTTTTCCGTCCTTGATACTTACCGGAGGCACTCCGGTAGTATTTATCAAACCGAACTCAAACCACCAGCCGTCAATTCCATACCGTTGATTTTTCGTATCAACATACTTTTCAAGCATTTCCTGAAAAGCATCCCATGTCCATTCATCATTTTCGTAAAGAACAGCAGGATCTTCAAGACCTGCCTCCTGAATGGTCTTACGATTATAAAGAACAGCAACGGAATCTCCTGTGGTCTGCACAACTGCGGTATAGTGTTTACCATCCCAAATAAGACTATCATTAATATTCTTTACATCTTCCCACAAGGGCGATTCAAACTCCACATAGTCATCAATAGGCATAAACATCTCACGGATAGCACCTTTCGGAATAGCGTCGCCGTTTCCGGCAAAAAACAGATCTATCCCCTCTCCGCTGCTTATTGATTCTGCAAGCTTATCGTAACGTTTATCATAGTCAACATGATAGTATTCGATATTTCCGCCGTAAATTTCCTGAAAATAATAAAGATCGGCGTGTGGAACAGGATCTGATTCAGTAGGATTTATATCCCAGTCGGACATCCATTTTACAGTTTTCTTTTCAAGTTCGCCATCAAGAGTGACATTCTTTTCATTCTTAAAAGCTTGATCCAGCTGTTCTTTCTTTTCAGCCGGCATAGTATATTCTTCTTTTTTATCAGTACCAGAACTTTTCCCGGATTTTGTACAGGCTGTCACTGGAAACACCATTACCGACATTATCAGTGCAGCAAGAAAAGCCTTTTGCTTTCTCATTATTCATTCCCCTTTATATATACTAAACGCTATTGCAAATTGCGCAATAGCGTTTAGTATAATGTTTCCAAAAAACATTATATATAAACACATTTTGCACATATATTATAATATGGTGCTCACACTTTTGTCAATAATAACAACAATTATATTATAAAAATCATATCTACTTATTCTGACATTCAGCAGAAAAGGAGCATTTTCCTCTCATATTGCACAGTTCGCACTTAGCAGGCTTATTCCTGACAGGAATATCTGAAATTCCTATAACAGCCGTCACTGATTTTAAAGGCATCATAATATTCTCCGCTGTCACTGTAAGTCCGATACGTCTCTGTGCATTCAGAGCTTTCAGAAGATCTTCCTGTAAATTTATGGAAAGATCGCCGTATCCCGGGCTGAAACGCCACGTTCTATAAGCAACTTTTACCTCCTTGAATATTTCATCCTCCGCCTTATCGCAGACCTGTTCGATAAGAGCACTGCAAACGCAGTCCATTGCAAGTGCGTCTGCCACATCCGTTACTCCTGCCTGACGTATCAGTTTATCTGCCTGTGACGAGAGAGTCGCTGCAAATACCACAGCCTTTCCGCATCCGCTGAGATGCTTCTTTATATCGTTACCGGTCAGAATAAGTCCAAGATTCACAAGACGTACACCGTTATCCAGCAGTTCTGTTTCGCTGATACGGTACACATACTTCGGCACTATTTTTTTCCGTGCCGTTTCATCGGCTCGTTCTATCAGCTTTCGTACAGCATCATCTGGTTCGCCATTTACGCCCATATAGCGTGCCGCCTCACTAACCGAAACTGGTTTCAGACTAATCATGAATTAATTATTCCGGAAACTGCTTCGCTGATCTTTCGTGCAACGTAAGCATTATTCATCGTATAAAGATGAATTCCGTCAATACCGTTTGCAGCCAGATCAACTATCTGATTTACAGCGTAAGCAATTCCTGCATCACGGAGCGCTTCCGGATTATGCTCATATTTCTGCATGATCTTCACAAATTTTTTCGGCAGACTTGCACCGCATGTCGTAACTATGCGCTCGATCTGGTTCTTGTTGACTACTGGCATTATTCCCGCTTCGATCGGCACATTTATCCCTGCAATGGCGGCTTTTTCACGGAAATCGTAGAAATATTCGTTATCAAAAAAGAGCTGAGAAATAAGATGCTCCGCACCTGCATCGACCTTTTTGCGCAGATTAATTATATCATCCACCAGACTGTCTGAGTCAGGGTGACCCTCAGGATAGCACGCACCGGCGATATCAAACTCACCGTGCGCCTTGATATAGGTTATCAGATCGCTTGCATGGAGGAAATCTGTTTTCGGCGGTATGTCAGGATTTATATCTCCTCTGAGCGCAAGAATATTTTCGATTTCCTTTGCTTTCAATTCTTCAAGTATTTCCGATATCTCATCCTTTGTGTTGTTTATACACGGAAGATGTATAACAGGCGTAATGCCCATTTTTTTGATAGCTGAAGCAATATCACAAGCAAAATGACCGTTTCCGCTTCCGCCTGCACTAAAAGTTACGCTGATAAAATCAGGTTTAAGATCCTTCATTTCGTCCAGTGTCTTATATATAACATCGATGCTGCTTGTTTTCTTCGGAGGAAAGACCTCAAAAGAAAATACTGTTTTTTCCTTAAAAATATCCTTTATACGCATAATTTTCCTCAATTCAGTCAATCGACCAGTCTATTTCCGTCATTCCCCTTGACCTGAGGAATTCGTTAGCCTGTGAAAAGTGTCTGCACCCAAAAAAACCGTTATAGGCAGAAAGTGGACTTGGATGCGCTGCTTTAAGCACCAGGTGAGCCGGATTTGTTATAAACTGTTGTTTTGCCTTTGCGTCTCCTCCCCAAAGCATAAAAACCATCGGCTTTTCACGCTGATTAAGGAGCTTTATTACATCCGTAGTGAACTCTTCCCAGCCAAGTCCACGGTGGCTTCTAGCCTGATTTGCACGCACAGTAAGCACTGAATTAAGCAACAGAACGCCTTCTTTTGCCCATTTTGTCAGTTCCCCATGTTTTCCGAGATTATTAATGCCAAGATCATCACGTATTTCTTTGAATATATTCACAAGAGACGGCGGAAGAGTAACTCCACGGCACACTGAAAAGCTCAATCCGTGCGCCTGCCCCTCGCCGTGATATGGATCCTGACCGATTATTACACACTTTACATCGTTGTAGGAAGTCAACTTCATTGCATTAAAAATATCGTACATTCCGGGAAATATCCTCTGCGTGCGATATTCATTGATAAGCTTCTGTCTCAAAGAAAGATAATATTCCTTTGTGAATTCATCTTTGAGCAGCTCGTCCCATTCATTATTAAAATTTACCATAATTAATTATAAACCGTATCCTCATAATATTTGAATTTTACAAGAGTATTTTTCTTGTACGTCAAAGATCCCTGCTGATTGAAAGGAACTTTCTCATATGCCTCCGGAGAACATTCAATAGTAACATTTCTGCCCTTTCTGGTGACAAAGATGAGCTCGTAATAAGCGTCCTTTATTTCAACTTTGCCGGTACTCTCAATGATCCTGAGTCTGTCGTCGCACTTTCTTATAAGAGTTGCCATTTCAACCACCGGACCGGAAACTTTCTTCTGAGCGCCGTCACGGGACGATACAGTGTTCCTTACGCTGTCTGATCTGCGCACGCTCTCACTTCCACCGTTGCCCTGTTCCTCAAGAAAAACGGACAAAAATCTTCTGAAAGGACTTTTTCCACTAAAAAGCATAATTACAACAAGGAGTATTACAACTATCCCGGCAAGAAGGATCAACAGATTTTTTAGCTGCTGTGACATTTTAGCACTCCTTTCCTTAACATAATCAGTGATTCGTTAGTATTATTCTATACCATTGGGATTCATTTTCGTAAAATTCCAGCTATCGGCGCACATTTCCGTGATATCCGATTTTGCCTCCCAACCAAAAAGCCTTTTAGCCTTTGAAGCATCAGCAAAACAGGTAGCAATATCGCCCGACCGTCTGGGAGCAATTCGCTTATTTATCGGCTTACCGCACGCTTTTTCATACGCCGCAACGACTTCAAGTACACTGGAACCATTTCCCGTTCCAAGGTTAACTGCCTCAAATCCACTGTGATTCATTGCGTAATCGATAGCACATACATGACCAGACGCAAGATCAACAACATGAATGTAATCCCTGACGCCTGTTCCATCGGGTGTATCGTAATCATCACCAAAAACACTGAGCTGTTCCAGTCTGCCGGCTGCAACCTGTGCAATATAAGGCACAAGATTGTTAGGAATGCCGTTTGGATCTTCACCTATAAGACCGCTCTTATGCGCTCCTATGGGATTAAAATATCTAAGAGCGACAACGCTCATATCGCTGTCGGCAATACAACAATCCCTGAGAATCTGCTCTATCATAACCTTTGTGTAACCGTAGGGATTAGTTGCAGAAGTAGGCATATCCTCGGTATACGGAGCTTCATTATTCATTCCGTATACGGTTGCCGACGACGAGAAAACAATTCTCTTGCAGTTATTGTCACGCATAGCCTTAAGAAGAACCAGTGTACCATAAATATTATTTGTATAATATTCAAGCGGCTTTCTGACAGATTCTCCGACAGCCTTGAGTCCTGCAAAATGAATTACTGCGCTTATATCATTTTCCTTAAAAACAGTGTTCAGCGCATCATAATCGCAGATATCAGCGTGATAAAACTTTATTTTTTTCCCGCTTATTTTTTCAATTCTATCAATTGCTGCACTTTTAGAATTACAGAGATTATCAACAACAACGATTTCATAGTCGTATTTTAATAATTCAACACAAGTATGGCTGCCGATAAATCCGGCACCGCCCGTTACAAGAATCTGTGACATAATATAAACCTCCTTTTATATATATTATAATTATAATATATTTCTTTGATTTTTTCAAGATATATTTGCAAATTTCTTAAAAATATGTTATACTATTTTCATAACAATTTTGAGGAGGAATCTCATGCAGAAAATTCTCGGATATATGAGAAAAGCGATTCAGGAATACAAACTCATTCAGAACGGTGACCGAATATGCGTCGGTGTTTCCGGCGGAAAAGACAGCGTTGTTATGCTCTACGGACTGCATCTGCTAAGGCGTTTCATAAATATAGACTATACAATTACCGGCATTACCCTTGACCCAGGATTCAGCGGTATGGAAACTGATTATTCGCCACTTGCTGATTTCTGCCATGATAAGGGAATCGAATATCATGTCATCAGGACGCATATTGCCGAAATCGTTTTTGATGTAAGAAAAGAAACCAATCCATGCAGTCTTTGCGCCAGAATGCGCCGAGGAGCTCTGCACGATGCTACTGTTTCCTTAGGATGCAACAAGATCGCACTGGGTCATAATTATGACGACGCAGTTGAAACATTCATCATGAATCTATTTACCGAGGGAAGAATCGGATGTTTCTCCCCTATTTCATATCTGGAACGCAAAAATATACATATGATACGTCCTTTAGTCTATGCCCCGGAAAAAGATGTAAAAAGAGCCGCAATAAAAAACGAACTACCAATCATTGTTTCCAACTGTCCGGCAAATGGTCATACAAATAGACAGCGAACCAAAGAGTTTCTTGCTGAGGCTGATAAGACATACGACGGTATTAAAGACCGGATATTTGGTGCAATGCAGCGTTTCGGACTTGACGGCTGGAAACCGGAAAAATAAAATATCCTCTCCTTGCGGAGAGGATATTTTTTATTCAGTAGATTTTTGACTAATTAATTAGTCTTCCTTCTTTCTGAGAACAAATGCTGTTCCAATTGCAACTGCAAGACCTGCTGTAGCAATACCTACGCCAGCAACACCTGTCTTCGGAGGATCTGTCTTCTTAGTAGTTGTTGTCTTAGGCTTAGCTGTTGTCTTGGGCTTAGTTGTTGTCTTAGGCTTAGCTGTTGTCTTGGTTGTAGTAGTTGTTGTACCTGTACCAGTTGTAGTTGTTGTAGTTGTTGTTGTTGTAGTAGTTGTTGTTGTAGTTGTAGTTGTTGTTGTTGTAGTAGTTGTTGTTGTTGTAGTTGTTGTTCCTTCGTCTTCAATCTTGATATAACCGTTTGTAATACCCTGTGTAAATGCATAAGCTTCCATCAGCATGCTTTCTTCGCTATCATACTTATAAGATGTAAACTGATCTGATGTGTTACCAGGATTCTGATATCTGATACCAATAGGATACAGATCGCCAGCCTTTGCAGTATCAGGAATTGTAAACTGCATTGAGAACATAACACCAGCTGTATTGTAGCCAATCATACCGTCTTCAGGAAGTGATGTCATACCACTTATTGTAAGGAAACCTTCATCTAAGTAATCTGCATTTTCCGAGAACTGGAAGTTATCAAAAGCTTCCCCTCTCTTAACATAGGATCTTCCGCTCTTAGCAGGTGTAAGACGTGTATCCCAAATGGGGTGCATACCAATTGTACAAATCTTATCGTCGCATCCTTCACCAAGTGTAAAGTTTACTGTCTGTGTCGGATTAGCCTTAGCCTCCTCAAGAGTAAGCTCAATCTTATCAATAGTGATCTGAGGCTTAACCGTAGCATTTGCTGCCTCTGCAGCATCAATTGTTGTGTATGGATTTGATGAATAATAATCCTGATAAGGAGCTTCCTTATTATCCTGCTTGTTGCAGTAATTCTCTCCTGCCTCAGCAGAAGCAAAGACAGATGTTGTAGAAACAGCTACAGCAGAAACAGCGATAGCTGAAAATACTCTCTTCAGTGTATTCTTCTTCATTGTTTTCATTTCCTTTCAGTTATTTGAATATATATGTTATCTGCCGCCGCATCAGCGGCAGATAAGATAAACATGTTTTACTTACCAGTTATACCGAGCCAAAGCTCCTTTTCAGTTCCACTGTAGTTACTGTTAAGTATAGTGTATGCATTCAGCAGGTAAGTAGCATCTGTAGCCATAATAGCTCTCTGATCTTTTGTTGCCTTCCAGTTATCTGTAATGTTGCAGTCAACATCTCCCAGGAAAGCTGCAAACTGATCAAGAATACCGGCAGGATCAGTAGTTACCTCTTCTCTTGTAAACAAAATGGTATTAGGATCAATTTGTCCACTTGATGATGAGTTGATAAGAGTATATGCTGCCAACATATATGTAGCATCCGATCCGTTAATAGTATTATCAAGCGTAACGTCGCCCCTCTTACCAATGTAAACTTCAGCTGTAATTTTGTCGCCGTTTGCATCTACAAGTTCCTTACCATCATATGACAAAGCAATGTCGTAACGGAATGTCGTGTTATCTACGTCAAATGTATTTTCCGGTGTATTTTCACCAAAATCTACCTTTCCTGTGATGTCCTCCTCATCAACACCACTGCTCAGAACAATCTGATTACCCTCTCCATCAAGAATAGGATCATTATTTTCATCAACAGCAATATTGTCATAAGGTGTGTAAAGCTTAGCTTCACCAAGCTGCTTTACATTAAATGATTCTTCATAGCTGTAGTAGAAACCATAATCTGATTCTACTTCTGCATATGATTCTCCAGTAACCTTAGCTGCACCTGTAGTTGTTGTAGTAGTTGTTGTGGTAGTTGTTGTGGTAGTTGTTGTTGTAGTAGTTGTGGTGGTAGTTGTTGTTGTAGTAGTTGCCTTAGGCTTTGTCACTACAACTCTCTCAACCTGAACATCTACAGAGTTGTTACCACCGATTGCAGCAACGCCTGTAAAGATCTTGTAGGAATTTACGTAGTCACCCTCAGTAGGAGTGCTATTGTAATATTCAGCTACCTCGTCAGCCTCAGCATCATCAAATTCACCTGTAAGTGTGTATGTACCATTCTGTGCACTAACATTCACATTTCTGAGACCATCAGCAAAAGCTCCGATTTCTGAGATCTGAACATCAAATGTAGCAACTGAACCAGCTGCATCGTTAAGAACATTAAGAACTACATCATATGCAGCAGATACTGTAGCATTTGCAGCAATTGCAGCGCCGGATGCAGGAATCTTTCTGTTGATATTGTTCTTCTTGAGATTGGCATTCAGATCAGCAATAAGCTCTGTTACGTTTGCATAATTCTTAGTTTCAAGCGTCTTTGTAGCAACTCTTTTGTAATAATCTGCTGCCTTATTGATCTCGCCAAGATAAAGATCAAACGACTTGTCAATCTGAGCCTTAGCAGCTGCTGTATCGACATAAGCAGCATACTCATCAATCTTATCATAAGCGATCTGTCTGTACTGTTCAATTACATCCTTAGCGTACTGAATAGAGTTCTCTGCATCAAGTGCTGAACCATTATTAGGAGTAAATGTAAATGAAACAGGAACTGTTGTACCCGCACCAAGATTTGATGTGCCAATCACAATTTCAATTTTACCAGAAACATCAAGCACTGTGTAATCAATATCAAGAATTCCATCAACGCCTGTAGCCTCAGCAAGTTCTTTAACTGCACTGCCCAAAGACTTATCAAAGTCTCTTGAAAGTGCCTCAGAGATGTTGTCTACATCAGCTGTAATAACAATATTACGGTTCGAATCAATTATGTACTGAACATTCTTTACCTGACCAAGCACATTTTCTACAAGTTCCTTGTAGCTGCGTGCGCTACCTGCAATCAATGAAACAAGCTTGCTCGTATCAATTGTACCGGATGTTTTTCCAGCAAGAGAAATAGCCATCAAAGCATTGTCAAGATCAACATTCCAATCGGAATATTTCTTGTCTGGTTCAATTCTAAGAAGCTGCTCAAGTGTGTACGTTTTGACCTCTTCAACACCACTGACATCTGCCTGCGCAGCTGTATCAGCTGATGTTTCTGCAAATGATGAGGTCAGACACTGTGTAAGAGCCAGCGGAACTGCTGCTGCTGTTGCGACTGCTCTTTTGAAAAAAGATTTCTTCATCGTTTTATACCTCTCTATATTTTTTTCAGATTTAAGCACCTGTCTGATGCTTTATTCTGTCTTAATTTTAGTCCGTCCAGACTTTTGCCTATAACTCGGCCTAAAATTCATAATATTATTTTAGCACATTCTTATCAATAAGTCAATAAGATATGAGCTTTTTTTCAAAAAATAATTCACGATTAATCGTTTGGTTTTTTGTGCTTATTTCACAATAATTGCAATTATAGGCAACATTTCAATTAATTTTATGTTTCTTTCCGACTATTTCATTATATCATTGCATTGTTTAAATGTCAAGGGGGAATTTATGTCAAAAAAAGCAGACCCGAAGGTCTGCTTTCTTTTTTGAGAATCAGTTAGCTGCAATGTCACCAAATCTGTTAGGAACTACCTTATTCCAGCATTCCTGAGGATCCATAAGTCCACCAGAATTGAGAAGTGTGTAGTACTGAAGAATCAGTGTTGCATCTGTTCCGTTGAAGAGTCTGTCCTGCTTTCTGAGCATCCAGTTATCCTCACCGTATTCGTTTTCTGTAACGTCAGCAAGGAATACTGCAAGGTGATCAAGGTTGTCATCTCCACTTGTAACCAGCGGGTTAGCTGTAGCGATTACTGTACGAGGATCAAGAGTACCTGTACCTGAGTTAAGAACAGTGTAGTACTGGAGTGCATAAGTTGCGTCAGAACCATTTACGATATTATCAAGAGTAATATCACCCTTTAAGCCGATATAGGCTGTAATATAGAGCGGATTTCCGTCCTTGTCAACAAGAGCAATATTTTTATCGTTACCCTCGCTGTCCTTACCCATATAATATACCTGTACGTCCTTATCATATGTGAAGTTCAGACGATCTTCGCTGTATACCTTCTGAGGTGTAAGTCCATTGTAGTTGATGTTGTCAAGTGAACTGTCAACTTCCTTTTCAAGCAATACATTACCGTCTTCATCTACAAATCTGTTATACAGTTTAAGTGATGTAACCTGCTTCTTGTTGAAGCCACCGATCTGCTTGCCGTCACGTTCACCGTTATCGTGGCTGAAGTAGAATCCTACCTGAGTCTCGATCTCAGCATATACCTCCGGATCGCCCCACTCGGGAAGCGGCTCATCGGGAGGCAGAACATTAATAGAACCGTCAACAGCTACTACGTTGTTATTTGTATACTTTTCACCCTTTTCGCCTGAAACATACGTAATGGTAAGATCAACAGGATACTTGCCTACTGCTGCATCGTCAGGAACCTTTACTGTAAATTCAAGTACGATTCCGCCATCTTCAGAAGCAACTGCAATACCGTCTGCATTACCAAATGCGAATTCATTTGTATCAGCATTCCATCTAAGTGTGCCGGGAGCGTAAAGCTCGGATCCGTTTGCGTCAACAAATGTAAATCCATCGCTAAGCTCAATCGTCATTTCAGCGCCAGAAACAAGAAGCTTCTTAGCGTTGGGATCCATTACCTTAACCTGAACCTTAACTGTGTCGCCTGCGTGAGCAGCAACATCGTCAACCTTCCAGATGATCTGATCCTTATTGATCGGAGGCATTGTTGTGGTAGTTGTAGTTGTGGTAGTTGTAGTAGTTGTAGTAGTTGTAGTTGTAGAAGTTGTAGTTGTAGTAGTTGTTGTTGTACCTGTACCTGTTGTTGTAGTGGTAGTTGTTGTGGTGGTTGTGGTGGTAGTAGTTGTTGTGGTTGTTGTTATATCTTCGATAATGATAGCGCCGTTGTCGATAATGATATTCTTTGTCATATCAAGACCGTCAGATGTTGATACATAATTGTCGATAAGCTCTACAGG
>JAETSI010000133.1 GCA_021769725.1 Oscillospiraceae bacterium
CGTTACCGGATGAGATTGTTGAGCTTTTGAAATAAGGCGGTGTTGTAAATGGCAAAACTTGCATGGGATAAAACCGGCGAGCGTCTCTACGAAACTGGTGTGGATCGTGTGGTTTTGTATAAAAGTCGAACAAAGGGCGTGCCGTGGAATGGGGTGACTTCAATAAATGAAAGCCCCTCTGGAGCAGAACCAACATCTCTCTGGGCAAATAATGGGAAATATGTGGTGCTTCTTTCTGTGGAAGAACTTGACTTGACGATAGAAGCTTACACTTATCCGGATAATTTTATGAAATGCCTAGGAAAAGAGGAAATATCTCCAGGCGTTACAATCGGTCAGCAGGATCGTGAGCATTTTAGTCTTAGTTATCGAACGCTTATTGGAAACGATGAGGATGGGCAAGGCTACGGCTACAAGATTCATCTGGTTTATGACGGACTTGCTTCGCCAACAGAGAAAGAAAACGCTACGGTAAACGATTCACCGGATGTATCACCTTTCTCGTTGGAAGTAACCACGACGCCAGTATCTATTGAAGGACTAAAGCCAACTGCAATGATCACGCTTGATTCGACCAAGTTCAAAAAAGCAGGTCTCATGAACGCATTAAAAGGTATTGAGGACGCTTTATACGGAACCGAAAAAGGAAATGCATGGCTCCCGTTGTTTTCTGAAATTGAAGAACTGATAGAATTTCACAGATATATGAGAGATTCTAAAGGAGATTTATTAATGGACAGTGCGGGGAAACCATTACAATCGAGCACTTATGAATAACTACATAATGTTTTGGAAGAGCGGTATTCAGGAATGGCTGGCCGCTCTTTTATGTTAAAAGGAGAAAAAGAAGATGTTAAAGAGAACAATAACGTACCCAGACTACAATGAAATGGAAAGGACGGAAGATTTCTATTTCAACATTACTCAGGCAGAACTTATTGAAATGGAGTATACGACAACGGGCGGCTTTTCAGCGATGATTGATAAATTAATTTCTGCTGTTGATCTTCCGGCAATTATTAAGATTATGAAAGAACTGATCCTTAAGGCATATGGAGAGAAAAGTCCGGACGGTCGCAGATTTATCAAATCACCTGAACTTTCAGAAGCCTTTTCACAGACGGAAGCGTATTCGCAGTTGTTTATGGAATTGGCAACAAACTCGCAGGCAGCGTCTGATTTTATTAATGGAATCCTGCCTACTCCGAATCCGCAGCAGCAGGCGAAAATTAAAGCTGTTCTTGAAGCAAAAGGATTGCCGGGCGGATCAAATACATAATGACGAAAATAACTGGAGGGATGATAGATGCTTCAAATAACACTACCTGCAATCGAGGGGTGGGATGAAGAAAAGGAAGAATTTGTCATACTGGCAAAGGAACAGAAGCTGGCATTAGAGCATTCTCTCGTCTCTCTTTCAAAATGGGAAATGAAATGGCATAAACCTTTTCTGACAAAGGAATCAAAGACCATTGAAGAATCCCTGGATTATATCAGATGTATGACACTGACTCAGAATGTAAATCCGGAAGTATATAACCGTATTCAGAACGAGCACATAGATCAGGTAAATAAATATATTGAAGATTCGATGACGGCTACTTGGTTTCGTGAAGATGAAAAAGGAACAGGGAACAAAGAGATAATTACGAGTGAAGTTATTTATTACTGGATGATTGCTTTAAATATCCCGGTAAATTTTGAAAAGTGGCATTTGAATAAATTGCTGACACTGATTCGGGTATGCAATGAAAATAATAAACCGAAGAAAAAGAAAACCGGCGGAAGAGAATTCCTCAGCCGGCGTAGGGCTTTGAATAATGCCCGGAAGAAAAAGTTGAATACGAAAGGATGATGAATATGAATAAAACATCATTGGCGATTCTTACAAATATTATCGGTGCAGTAGAATCTGGCGGACAGGTATATGGTAAGCGGAATTATGCTGCCTATGCCGGAAAAAAGCAGAATTCTTCTAATGAGAAAACGTGTACACTTGGATGGGCACAGAACTATGGTAATGAAGGAAGAACCCTTTGCAAAATGATTTTGAAAAAGGATCCGGCTGCTTTTCGGAAAGCGGATACAGCAGGTATTGAAAAAAAACTTTCTGTTGATTGGGAAAAAACTGGGTGGAATCCGACCTCCAAAGAAAAGAAAGCCCTGATCGCTATCATTACAACTTCGGCAGGAAAGGAATGCCAGGATGTTCTTTTTGAGGAGTTGATGGCTGCTTACATAAAAGCAGCGGAAAAATTTGGGGTTACTGACGTAAAGGCGCAGATGATGTGGTGCGAAATTGAGCATCTTGGCGGTTTGAAGTCGGTACAGAGAATTTTAAAAAGAGCTGCAAAACCGTACACTCCGGAAACAATTTATGCGTCGTTGCTGTTAGATCAGAAAGATACCAGCAATAACAATCAGGTGGGAGATAAGAAATTTCAGAGCAGACATCAGTGCTGCGTGAAGTGGATCAACCAATATGTGAAGACAGCGACGCAGCCTCAAAATGGAACGGGAAGAACGGCAGAAACTCTTTTAAAAGCTTTGCGTTCATGGGTTGGATACGGAAGATCGAACGGGAAACAAAAGATTATTATTGATATTTACAACAATGATGATCCGAAGAACCTTCCTCGCGGCTACAAAGTTCAGTATGACGATTCATATTGTGACGTCACCGTATCAGCGGCAGGAATTAAAGCAAAGATGAAAGATCTGATTGGTAAAGAATGCGGCTGTGAAGAACATGTAAAGATTTTTAAGAAAATGAGCATCTGGCAGGAAAACGGCAAGGTGGTTCCGAAAGCAGGCTGGCCCATCGTATATAACTGGGATGACGCAACGCAGCCAAATGATGGGTATTCCGATCACATTGGGGTTGTAGAATCCGTAAAAGATAACACCATCGTTGCAATCGAGGGAAATTATGGCGGAGAAGTGAAGCGCCGTTCTATTCCGGTTGGATGGGGTTATATCAGGGGATATGCGATCCCTAAATTTGAATCGAGCAGTGGTCAGAACGAAGGAACTTCCAATAACGGCGGCACAACAACCTCCGGAACAACCTCTCTTTCCAGAACACCGAAATGGGTGGGGATTGTTACTGCAAGTTCATTGAATGTCCGTAAATGGGCTGGAACAGAATATGCAAATATTAAGTCATGGCCTACATTGGCAAAAGGAAATCTGGTTGATGTCTGCGATAAAATTTATGACAGCAAAAATGAGATTTGGTATTACGTGCGTATTGACGGCAGAATTTACGGATTTGTGCATTCCGATTATATT
>JAETSI010000134.1 GCA_021769725.1 Oscillospiraceae bacterium
TTATCCTTTTTCCCGAACCATCTTGAAATCAGTTGCATTTCTTCGCTGGTATCCTTTACAACAAGCCATTCGTTAGGATTCTTTCCCTTGGAATATATGAATTCCCTCTGCGCTTTCGTTGGTGCTTTTCCGTGTTTCATGCGATCTCCTATACAGCTATATCCATGAATTTTGCCATAGCGACTAAGCCGTTATAGCTGTAATTCTTGTTGTCGTAAGCGTTTGAAAACAGGTTCACTGTACCTCTGAGAGCCTGCTCGGTCTGAGCAACCTGAAACAAGAAATCAATTTCTTTTTCCTTGTTTTCAGATTCAAGAATAGGGAAAAGCTTCTTAATGTCATCACGTTGAATTTCTGATTTCAGATACAATTTCCGCTGCTTTGTACGATTTGCAATCTGAGCAAATTCAGCTTTCTTACTGCCGATCCGTGTGAGTGTTTCGATATTTCCTATAAAACAGATGCCAAGGGTTTGTCCTTTGTCGTTAAAGTAATCGGAAAAAATTCTCAGAACCTCTATATCTTTAAGAGTCAGATGCTGTGCTTCGTCAAATATGAGGATCATTCCGTCTGAAAGCTTTTTTACAATTGAGAACCAAAGCTCGTCCCGTGACCGTTCTGCTGAAGCTCCGATTCTTTCGGCTATGATCTTGAGTAGACTTTTAATACTGGTAAAACATGAATTAACCGTTATCAAAATACTGTTTGTAGGATGATCCTTGACAAATTTCTGAGCCGCTTTTGTTTTGCTGATCCCGGCGTCTCCGGCAGCGGCAGCAAGTCCGCCCTTGACCTGACACACGTTGATGATGTCGTAGATCTTCGTTGAAACGCTTGTAGGCGCATAGTCGATCTCCGTATATGTCAGCCGGGCTTTTTCCTTAACGCTGAAATAATTTGCTATCGTATCAAATACGCTCTGCGGATCAGCCGGATAGCATTCATTTTTTACCTGTGATAACGCTGTTCCTGAAATGCCGATCACTTTTGCGACTTCGTTCTGAGAATATTTTTTCTCACGCTTGAGCTGTTCTACTTTAGCAAGCAGCTCCTGTTGTTTAGGCGTATGCATATATTTATCTTTCCTTTCGTTTGGCTGCATTTTCAGCTATTCTGCGTGGACTTATGTCAACTGTTATACATTCAGCTCCAGCAGCCATTTTTTCTTCCTTTAATTCTTCACCAGCCATAACAGGAATAATTTTATTAGGCATTTGAATCTTAAACTTATCTGTCTTGTTTTTCTCAGCCTTGTTCACAGTCATCTCTATCATTGTTATACGCTGTTCGTTAGAAAGATTTGCCGTGATTCCGGCAGCCTGTTCATGAACGAATTTCTTCGTCATTCTGATTCTTTCCTGGGCATCAGCGACATTTTTCTGAACAGTTTCAAGATAGTTAAGCATCAGAACATCGGCGAGCTGCCACTCAAACATAAATTTATCAGTAGCAGCGTCATAAAGTCTGACACTGCGGAGGTCAGCAGGGTCGTAACGCACAAAAACTTCGTGTCGTAGGTTCATAATAGTTTCTTCTGGGTTCGTATACCAATATTTCTCGCCACATATCGTAACATATACGCCGTTTCGCTTGATTTTTTGCGCTCTGGTAGTGCTCATAAGCATAAGATTAAGATCATTTGGATTAGCCTGTCTGACCTCTTTAATTGTTTTGTTCCAGACATCAATTCTGGACATTCCTTTGAAGCATCGTTCCGAGCCGCCATAATTCTGACAGTTGTATTCTCCGTCTATCCACGAATCAAAAACATCCCTGATTTCATAGTCACGAGGAATTTTTCCGCTTTTTATCCTGAATTTAAGGCTTTCGGGACGTTCGAGTATAGTTCCTCCGCAGAATCCTTCAAAAAGCTTAGAGAATTGCTCTTTGACAGTTCTGAAAGTTCGCTCAATCGGCTTTGCTTTAGCATTTCTTACAATAGCGTTTCTCATTTCAATACCGAGTCTTTTCAGTATTGCCGGAGGTTCAGGCTGATCTTCCATTGATTTATGAGACCTATGACCTTTGCCGCCGAAGCTTATATTCAGAAATTCTCTTCCGTTATCCACATAAATGCACTTCGGAATCCCGAACCTCATTATTCCATGCCTGAGAGCAAGGATCGTTGACTGAGCGCAGGGTGATTCTGTTATATTCCATCCGACCATAACACCGGATTTTGCGTCAGTGAAAGCTGTCAGATAAAGTCTGTGCTTTGTTTTACCGTCCGAAGATATGATATCAAAGGTATGGTTGTCGGCTATCCAGCAGTCGTTGGCTTCAAGATTTTCGTACATTCTCATAATGTATGGAGCGCAGCGGTCGTTAAAGGCTTTTTCTCCTTCACGCATCAAGACCTTTATTGCATATTTGACATCACGTTCTATCTGCCTGCGGAAGCTGCGCTCTGTAGGAATTTCACAGACAAGTTCCGGATAAAATTCTGCCGTCCAGTCAATGGTATCTCGGTAACAAAGGCTTACTGTTGGCTGATTTTCGTCAAGCCAGCTGTAAAGAAAAAAATCCCAAACCGGAGCAGGTATCTTACAGTTTCCTTTGTTCCATGCGCCACGCTTATCAATAAGTCCTTCAATGTTATTATTGCGGTAAGCGTTCCATTTTCTATATAGGATGTCTGTTGACACCTTTATCTCAGAATGTTCAAGCTGACATTTGCCTACATAAAGTTTGTCAAATTCAGTTTTGCTTCCTTTATATGTGTTACGAAGTCCCTGCCACTCCCTTACAATTTCTGTCCAGAGATTGACTTCTGCTCGCTCATCAGCGGATAACTCCTCAAAAGAACGCTGCGGAACTGTCGGCTTTTTAGCTGGTTTAACTACGTCAGATTCCTGCTCTGGGAGTAATCCTGTTTCAGTTCGCTTCTGTTTGTAGTATTTTGCTTGAAGTTCTTCTGATAACGATGTGATAGGAATCATATAGTACATTTTATTATTTTGAGGATGTAACTTTTGCTCGGCATAAATCTTGCCGACTTTTACTTGTTTTTGCAAGTGCTGTAATGAACATCCTTTAAGTTCCGCAAGCTCCTTAACCGTCAAATAATCCATATATTCCTCCTTTCTGCCGGAGCAGGAAAGCCCCGACAAAAATTTTTCTTGACAAATTCTGCGATTTGTGATACACTTAATTTGAACATTAATTAAAGGT
>JAETSI010000135.1 GCA_021769725.1 Oscillospiraceae bacterium
ACTCAAAAGGCTTCTCCAAGATATCTTCAGAAAACAAATGTGGGTTTTGTCAGGGAAAAAAGTTTGTTATTTTTTAATTTTACCTCTTGACAAAAGTCACTTCATAACGGAGGTGATAACATGGGAAATTAGCTGTATTTGATATATCCGAACCGGGCGGCAAAATTGCAGAAAAACTGCTCATGCTGTTAAGCTCCCGTCAGCGTCAAGAATTGGTAAGCTATCTTCTCAATTCCCAAAAACAACAAAATAATCGGACCGACAGCCCATGCACCATTCCTGAAACTTATAGAGGGCAGACAGTTATTGATGAACCGTTTACAGAGATTCGCATGGGTGATTTATACTTCTGCCAGGAACAACGACTTGTATATATTGGCGAGCAGGAAATCAAATTAACGGCTAAGGAATTTGACATCCTCGCTTTGTTGATCACCCACCCGAAACGGGTATTTACTTATGAGCTGATTATGGAATTGGTCTGGAATGAGGATTATTGCTACTACTCCCGCAAGGCAGTCAATAACCATGTAAGTAATCTGCGGAAGAAGCTGAAAGTTACGCAGAATTCCCCGGACTACATCAAAAGCGTTGTTGGCGTTGGTTATAAATTTGAAGTGCCGTAATATAGACCACAATGTAAGATTTTGCTTGCCCTGTGGCCTTTATTAGATATGGTAGGTGGTGAAGGAACATTAGGGAGACTTTACAGCTTGTGCTGCAAGGGAAAATTATCCGAACATTTCTTTCAAAAATGCCTCTGTCGCTGGCTTTCTATGTTGTATTCGGGATAATCAGACTTTCGGGATAACCATTTTTGTTCCGCTTTTCGTATGCCTTTACAATGGACGCACAAATTTACCGACAAGTAACCTTGACATTGTACTGTCAAGGTTCAAGAAAGGCAATCCATAACCATGTGAGTAAACTTTGGAAGAAACTAAGGTTTGAGCCTGACCTGCCAAATTACGTCGAGAGCGTTGCCGGAATCGGTTATAAATTTGAATATCTGTCTGCTCCATAAAATCCGTCGTAGGAACAACTGCGGCGGATTTTTTTGCAAATTTTTATTCAGACGGCAACTTTCTCCCCAAAAATGTACAGATATATGAGGGGATTATTTTATAACCACTTACCTGTACACGGCAATTATGAATTTTTTGTGAAATTTGCAAAATGCCCCCGTAATTTCGTCTCAAAAATGAATTGAACAATAGAAAGATATTTTTTATGCAAAATTGACCGCCCTATTTCCCCTCAAAAATGAAATGTATAGCAGAGGGACATTTTTTTACGGTAGGAAGGAGGTATTTTTATCCATAATCAGATTCCGGTGATGAATTATCCGCAGTACCGCCGGATGCGTAAACTGGTACACGAGTGCTGCAACTACGATAACAGAAACTGTATTCTTCTGGACGATGGGGAGGAATGTGTCTGCGTCCAGAGTATCTCCTATTCGCTTCTCTGTAAATGGTTCCGCTGCGCTGTCCTGCCGCTGGACGGACCGCTGGAAACGGCGCTGCTGTTCCGGGAGGAATTAAAACGCTGCGTGTTCTGTGGCTAATCATTCCTTCCCGGTTCCAACCGGGCAAAATACTGTAAGCTCTGTGCAAAGAAAGTCCACCGCAGACAGAAAACAGCCAGCGACAGGAAAAGGCGTCTCCAATGCGGACAATTAGAAGCAAAAAAGCCTTGAGATTACTGGCGTCCCGGGCTGCGGTCAGCGGGTATGAGGGATAAATCCCCTGCTCCCCTCTAAAACCTGCTTTTAACTGTCCGCATGACGACTTTAACCTAAACGGGATTTTCCCATTCAGGTGTTGATTTCTACTTTGCCAATTTACCGCTTTTGCCATTTCCTCCTATATGGGATTCTCCAATACTGGATTTTCAGAGACTGGAAAACCTGACGCTCCGGACAGCCCTGTTCCTCTCTTTCCGGCGATGGATTTCCAGACAGTCTTGACGGCCCATATTTAGATGGAAATTAAAGAGAAGAAGTTAATAACAAGATAGTCAATATCAATCCAATCAATCAGGGATGGATTGATGGAAAGGAGTATATGATGCAAAATGATTTTTTGACGCCTTACAAAGAGGACAGCGGCGTACCGCCTTATCTGCCGTTCCCCCGTTTTCTGGTGCCGATGGACTTATCCAACGACGCAAAGGTACTGTATGCCATGCTCTTAGACCGGGCGGGCATTTCCAGAGAAAACGGATACATAGAACCGGACGGGCGGATTCGTCTCTACTTTACGCTGGAAGAAGCAAAAGGAAAGCTGCATAGGAGCAGGCAGGTGGCGACCAGGGCATTTCAGGAATTAGAACGCTGTGGCCTGATTCTCCGCAGAAAGCAGGGGCTTGGCCGTCCGGCGGCCATTACGCTGAATATTTTACCTGCAAGGAAGGAGCGTGATGGGATTGCGTAAGCCTGTGGATTTAAGCGAACTTCCCAAAAATCTGAAACCTGAAATTGCCGAACGTGTGGCAGAGCATTTCAAGGACGGTGCTTTCGAGTTTGATTTCAGTACGGAAGAAATGATTGCCGTTGAGGGAAATACGATCTATCATGTCATTCCCCATTACGCAGGGGGAGAGGCGGAAAGCGTACTGGACAAGCTGCGCCGTATCATGGCGGGAAATTTGGAGGAAACCGAATGAAAGCTGCTGAAAAAAGAGGACGGGCGCGTTATAATACAGGCAACCGTTTACCTGGCTGTTATCCCGGACTACGGGAGGAAAGGAGCTACTATGAACCAACAGCCAGATAAGATCACAGCGTTATATTGCCGTTTGAGCCAGGACGACGCTCTCGATGGGGAGAGCAATTCCGTCACCAACCAAAAGGCGTTATTATCCAAATATGCGGCGGAACACGGATTCCGCAATCCCATGTTTTTCGTGGACGACGGATTCTCAGGAACGAATTTTCAAAGGCCCGGATTTCGGGAAATGATGAAATATGTGGAAGATTATTCGGTTTCTACCCTGATTGTCAAAGACCTGTCCCGTCTGGGCCGGGAATATTCCTATATGGGGCGGCTGCAGGATTTCATCTTCCCCGCTTACGATGTCCGGTTTATCGCCATCAATGATGATGTGGACAGTGCAAAGGGCGAAAATGACTTCGCTGTGTTCAA
>JAETSI010000136.1 GCA_021769725.1 Oscillospiraceae bacterium
GGCTACATTTTTACATGGCTTGTTCCATCTGAACACACTAAGAGCAGACTTCCCGTAGCGTTGGCACATGAAACAAATCATAATGTCCGTTTCCAGTTTATTAAATGGTACAATGACATTACTCTTGCTGAAATGATGATAAGTGAGGGACTTGCTGAAAACTTTGCTACTTACCTATATGGTGAGGAAAATGTAGGGTCGTGGGTAAGTAAGACAGATTTGGAAACTTTGAATGGATATATCAAGCCTATCATTAGGGGAGGTCTTGATGTACAGGGTTTAGATAACCTGACAGCATATCTGTATGGTGATGAAATGGCAAAAATGCAAAATTATTTTCCTGTTGGTCTACCCTATTGTGCCGGATATGCTTGTGGCTATCATATGATAAAATACTATCTGAAAAAAACAGGAAAATCTATCATTGAGGCTACCAAGATACCTGCTGATGAAATACTGAAAGAAGTGGAGGGATTTTGGGATGAATCCTAAAAAAATGATGATTCACGAGGTTGCAAAGCTGACCGGCATTACGATACGTGCTTTGCATTACTATGATGAAATCGGTCTGCTGGAACCTACCAAAGCAGATAAGACAAAATATCGTTTATATTCTGAAAATGATTTAGAGAAGTTACAACAAATTCTATTTTACCGTGAAGTGGGGTTTTCTCTAAAAGAGATCAAGGCATTATTGTCAGCGCCCGTATATAATAGACGAGAAGCGTTAGAAAGACATTTAGAACTTCTCAATCTTAGAAAAAAGAAAATTGAGGAACTTATTTGCTTAGTCAACGATACTTTGGCCGGAAAAAGTGATTACTCTTTTACAGCATTCTCAAATGCAGAAGTTTCTGCTCTACAAGAAAAATATAGGAATGAAGTTATCGAACGTTGGGGCAGCACCCATGAGTATCAAGAGTTTTCTTCTTTTTTTTCAGCCAGAGCCGAAAAAGAGAGAAATCGGAAGTGGAATGATTTTTTTATATATTCACAAAATGTCTTTGAACGACTGGCGGAATATAAGGCGGAAACACCTGCTTTACCTGCCATTCAATCCATTGTTGCAGAGTGGCAGGAGTATATATCTGAAAACTTCTATCCCTGTTCGGATGCTATGCTGATGTATCTGGGCGAACTCTATCAAACAGATGAACGATTTGTCGAGTATATCAATAGATTTGCCACATGGAATGTTGCGGAATTTTTTGGTGAAGCAATTAAAGTCTATTGCTGTAATCGCTAATAAACTATTATATCGGGGCAACTTTGCGGAGGTGACTTAAAAGTAAAACTCGCAGGATAATCGTAAGAAATTGCGTTAAAAATCATATATTATCCGCAAAGAAAAATTCGCTTCATTTTGATATGATATATATCGGATGGAGCGTTTTTTACGTCTAAAAAGAAATTTTGGATAAGCATTATTTGGCGACTATATTACCTGCGAGTGAAGTCTTAGATTGTGTGGAGGACTTTTGGAACAAACAAAATATAATTTGGAGTTTTACAGCTAGCATGCGAATTCCACAGGAGGTTTTGAATTGATTTTCAGGTAGCTTTTTTCTTTTTATAAACTAAGGCTCCAGCCAACAGTTTGGGAACCTGAATATCAGATTTCTCCAACATAGATAAAATGGAAATTGTGTGTATCTTAGGAAATAATTAATCATTTATCCATTATATATAAACACATTAGTGTTATGGATCCGGTATAATGTATTTGATTTAATCTGAAAGGAGTGTCATGCTTTGGTTGAAAAAATACTTATTGTTGATGATGAGAAAGAAATTGCGGATTTGATTGAAGTATATCTTCAAAATGAAAATATGGATGTATACAAGTTTTATTCAGGGGAGGAAGTCCTTGTCTGTATTGGGAGTACAGACTTTGATTTGGCTATATTGGATATCATGCTTCCGGATATCAGTGGACTTTCGATATGTCAGTCCATACGAAGTAAGGAGTACACATATCCGGTAATCATGCTTACGGCAAAGGATGGAGAGACGGATAAAATTACCGGGCTCACGCTTGGTGCAGATGATTATATTACAAAACCGTTTCTGCCTCTTGAGCTTGTAGCAAGGGTAAAGGCCCAGCTTCGCCGTTACAAGAAATACAATGTGGGAGCAGTGGTTCCGGCAGCGAATGAAATCTTTAAATATGCCGGATTGACAATGAACATTAAGACGTATGAATGCCGGCTTAATGGAAAGGCGCTGTCACTGACTCCAACGGAATTTTCCATATTAAGGATTCTTTTAGAGCGCAGGTGCAGTGTTGTCAGTGCCGAAGAATTATTCCATGAAGTCTGGCAGGAAGAATATTATACCAAGAGTAACAATACAATTACCGTACACATCCGCCATCTACGTGAGAAGATGAAGGATACCGGGGAAAATCCCAGATATATAAAAACGGTTTGGGGGGTAGGATATAAAATTGGTGAAATTTAAAAAAGCAAAGTACAATTATTCAAAACTCGGCCGTATTACGTTTATCCGAGGATTATGGATTACAGTGGGAGCAGTTGCTGCAGTCTTTGGACTGCGGATGCTGACACGTGGACACTTGGCAGATGCGATTGTTAGGTGGTTTGCACGTAGTCTTTCAATCAGTGAGATGGAAGCTGATTTGTTATATTTCAAGCTAGTGACTGTCAATATGCAGTTTATTCTTGCGTTAGTCATAATCATATTTGTTTTTTTGTTGTTCCACATGCTGTTGGACACATATAAAAGATATTTCGATGAGGTAGTTACAGGGATTGACAAGCTTATGGAAGAAAGGACAGCGATTTCCCTGTCTCCGGAACTGGAGAGTGTGGAGCATAAACTGGCTGATGTAAAGCGGACACTTGCAGAAAGGGCGGATAAGGCTAAGAGGGCAGAGCAGCAGAAGAATGATTTGGTAGTATATCTGGCCCATGATATCAAAACCCCACTGACTTCAGTAATAGGATATCTCAGCCTTTTAGATGAAACACCGGATATGCCCGATGAGGAGAAAGCAAAATATATCCATACTGCATGGGAAAAGGCGAACCGGCTCAGGACCCTGGTGAATGAGTT
>JAETSI010000026.1 GCA_021769725.1 Oscillospiraceae bacterium
TTCTCAAGCAAAAAATAGCGAGGTCTTTTACTTTCAAGAATTCGGGCAAGTTCAAAGAAAAGATCGCCTCTCTCATCCGCAAAACCTTTTCTTGCGCCGCACACTGAGAACGGCTGGCAGGGAAAACCTCCGACCAGCAGATCAAAGTCTGCAAGCTCTCCGGCGTCAATATTCCTGATATTTTCATAGAACTGCTCACCTCCGATGTCATACAACGCTCTGTAGGCTTTCTGTGCAAATTTATCAATTTCGCACCAAGCTACAAATTCAAATCCTCCGACTCTTTCCAGACCGGATCGGAATCCTCCGATGCCCGAAAATGCGTCGAATACTCTTATCATCAAAATCCTCCTTTCAGCTTCATTTGGATACAAAAAAGCGGCTAAGTCTTTCTCAAAACTTAACCGCTACATCGTCATATTCATCTCAGGTTCTTCCGCAAGTTCTTCGCTGATTTCCTCAGTCTGAACTTCTTTCTGAATTTTGTGGAAGCTGTCCTCACCGGGGATCATACCCAAACTTCTTCCATTATCAAATTTGCAGAATACCGTTCCCATATCGTCAACGAATTCCACTGTTCCTTTTGTACCCGGCGGAATCGGATGAGGATCATTTCCCATGTTATCAAGGCAGATTCTTGTGCCTTTAGGGTATCTTTCCTTCATCATTTCGATTTTTCTTCTGTTATACATAAGCATTTCCTCACATTGTCATGTTGATTTCGGGTTCTTCCGATAAATCTTCAGTCTGCTCAAGACCCATTTCTTCAGCGGTCTGAAGCGACCAGTCACTGCCGTTATTCCAGAAACTGACATAGATTTCACCTAAATCAGCGGTTTTAATTGGACGCTGCTCCATGCCCTCAAAAAATCCATCCGAACATTGACCAGTCAGATGACTGCGCAGATCTTCCAATTCACTGCCTGTTAAATTCTCAGTAATCTGACACTCAAATACTCCCATAAGTTCGCCGTTTATCTCCTTGACCGATGGGATAGCTGAGAAAACCTTTTCGCTGACGGCAGGATTTCTGTCAAAGTACACCATAAGTCCACGATGTTCTTCTTCCGGTTCTGAGTAATCCTGAATGAAATCGTTGATCTCCTTTGCGCAATCTATAGCATACCTTGAGGGGATCACTTCCGGTTCATCCAAAACTTCTTCCTCAAACTCATATTCTGATTCGTCATACTCTTTAACAATGTGCAGAGGACAATAAAGCGTCAGATTCTGAGTAGGTTTGACTTCCACTGTGATATCCGGCTGAAAATCTACGTCAATGGTGTGAATTTCAGCCATTTGAATGTCCTCGCGCTCCTGCAGCATTGTTACCACAGAATCACGCAGCAATGACTTCAAATCCAAATCGGATTTTTCAAGCAATTCCTCAAAGACAAAACTGTTTTCACCGCAATGAGCAAGTTCTGCAATGTGATCGACAATTTTTTTCAAACTGTTATGCAGTTTACGCTCAGAAACTGTCAGCTCGTTGCTTTCAACCAATGCTCTTGCATTTGGTATGAATTGGGACTTTCGAGCGTATGACATACCCTCAGACTCAACCAGAATACCATCGCCGCTGTCATAGTCAACCAGAAGCAGACAATGGGCGGCGTCATTATCATCGATATACATCAGATCACGGTTTTCAGCGATATACGGATCGTCACGCAAAGGATGATCTTTAAGCTCTGAAAAACTTCTGCCGTAAAGAGTAATCACTTTTTCAACGATGATCTCACGTGTTTTGTAATCGCTTTGCTTATGATTGAGCGTACTGTTAAATTTTAACTTCTTCATTAATACCTCCTAATTTTTTGCAGCCTTTTTGCTTTTGCCTTTCACCACTCCCTCCAGAAAACAAAAAAGCCGCTTTGTTTAACATCACTTCAATTCGTGATATTAGACAAAACGGCTTTGAAAACTTTGTGGATTATTTTATATATTAAAAAAGGCAGATTTAAGATCATCTCTTTCAAATCTGCCTTGAAATTTTCCTAAATACTCCTCTGCATCGGTTCGAATCCTCTCAGTCGATGAAAATGGGGAAAAAACAGCCATGGTTTTGACCTTGAATTTTTCGTCCCTAAAATGCAAATAAAGCCCGTAGCTACGGGCTTTAAGGGGTGTACAGCTATTTAGTATCACCAATATGGCGGACAGGGAGGGATTCGAACCCTCGATACGCTATTAACGTATACACGAGTTCCAGTCGTGCGCCTTAGACCAGCTCAGCCACCTGTCCATTATTCCCTGCTATTACAGGGATGGTGCGAGTAATGGGACTTGAACCCATACGTCGATTGACACACGCCCCTCAAACGTGCCTGTCTGCCTATTCCAGCACACTCGCATCACTTTATATATTATACACGTTTTTTCAGAGATTGTCAATAGCTTTTTAAAAAGTTTTTTTTATAACTAAACAAACAGCTGTAAAAGCGCATATATATTATTATAAAATTACATATTTTTATGTTTATTCATACAAAATCAATAGATTAGCTTCAAAACGACAAATTACGACAATAAATCTCTTGATTATTTTTGTGAAATGTTGTATAATATTTATTGTAGTCAGTTAATAATATCAAACTGACAGATAAATCAAACAGAACAAAAGGAGAAAACAAATGAACAACACAATGACAGCCAACATCAAAGTACTCATTGGAGACAACACAGCCGAATACGGAGTAAAAATAGCGTCAACGCTTAAGTCAATGGGACTCGCAGCTTTTACAAGACAAAAGGACAACAGCGTTATTTTGAATTCTATCCTCCGAGACAATCCAGACGTTGTCGTAATTGATCTTGAACTTCCCGAGTCCGACGCTATGTTCCTGATGCATCAAGTCAGGGAAACTCTTCCCGATCCTCCAGCATTTATTATTATTTCTGAGATCAACAACAGTTACATAGAACGTCAGGCTCTTGAAGGCGGAGCTTCATACTGTCTCGCAAAGCCTTTCGATACAGAAACACTCTGCACAATCATAAAGTCTGTTTATTCAAGACCGGTTTCCAACGAATGTTGCGATGTGGAAATACTTGTTACAAATGCTATCCAGAAAGTTGGCATTCCGGCTCATATCAAAGGATATTATTATCTGAGAACTGCTATCATTTCATCGCTTCAAAGCGAGCCTTTCTTCGATTCAATCACAAAAGACATCTATCCTATCGTTGCCAAGTGCTATGATACCACTCCCGCAAGAGTTGAACGTGCTATAAGAAACGCCATAGAAATCGCCTGGAACAGAGGAGCTTCTTCCGGAATTTCTTCATTGTTCGGATATAATTCTGAATTTTACGTCTGCCGTCCTACAAACTCCGAGTTTATCGCACTTATTTCCGATAAACTGCGGCTGAGAATGAAAAGTATGTGTACTGCAAAATAACCTGTAATACTAATCCCTGATCCAACTAAGGAAACACCGCACAAAGTGTATCTGATATACAAACTTTGTGCGGTGTTTGTTATTTTCGGAAATTTCAATCACGCCTGAAAATATCTCTGGTATATACTTTCTCTGAAACACTGTCAAGACATGAAGCATATCTGTTGGCGATAATCGCATCGGATTTTTCCTTGAATTTCTCAATGTCATTTACGACCAGACTGCCGAAAAATGTCGTTCCGTCTTCAAGAGTAGGCTCATATATAATAACTGCCGCTCCTTTCGCCTTAACACGCTTCATAACACCCTGAATAGAACTCTGACGGAAATTATCGCTGCCGGTCTTCATTGTCAGACGATAAACTCCAATAGTGCATTGTTTTTCAGATTCACGGCTATATTCGTCGTTTCCGGAGTAGCTGTAATATCCCGCCATTTTCAGAACCCTGTCTGCGATAAAATCCTTGCGTGTACGATTTGATTCCACGATAGCCGTCATCATATTCTGTGGAACATCAGCATAATTTGCAAGAAGCTGCTTTGTATCCTTTGGCAGACAGTACCCGCCATAACCAAAGCTCGGATTATTATAATGCGTTCCGATACGTGGATCAAGACACACACCGTCGATTATTGCCTTTGTATCAAGATTCTTCATTTCAGCATAGGTATCAAGTTCATTAAAATAAGAAACCCTTAAAGCAAGATACGTATTTGCAAACAGTTTTACCGCCTCTGCCTCGGTAAATCCCATAAACAGAGTGTCTATATTTTCTTTTACTGCTCCCTCCTGAAGAAGTGCTGCAAATGTATGGGCAGCTTCAGTCAATACGGCATCGCTGCTGTCGGTTCCCACAATTATACGTGACGGATAGAGATTATCGTAAAGTGCCTTGGATTCACGGAGAAATTCCGGACTGAAAATAATATTATTTGTATTATATTTTTTTCTTAAGGATTCCGTATATCCCACAGGAATAGTTGATTTTATTACCATTACAGCATCCGGATTGACTTCCAGCACCAATTCAATAACAGATTCCACCGATGATGTATCAAAAAAGTTTCTATGGCTGTCATAATTGGTAGGAGCAGCAATTACAACGAAATCTGCATTACTGTAAGCCATTCTGCTGTCAAGAGTAGCAGTAAGATCAAGTTCCTTTTCGGCAAAATATTTTTCAATGTATTCGTCCTGAATAGGAGATATTCTTTTATTTATCTTTTCCACCTTTTCTGGTATAATATCAACAGCATCAACCTTATGATTCTGTGCCAGAAGAGCAGATATAGAAAGACCAACATAACCTGTTCCTGCAACGGCAATCCTGAGATCCTCAAATTTTCTCATGTTATTTCTCCTTAAAATTTTTATTATAGAATTATTGTATCACATTACAACGAAAATTTCAACCTATTTTAAAATTGATGCCAAAAAGATAATATACCGTAAGTTTTACAGAATAAACAGGTAGACATTTCATATAAAATATGTTACACTAAAATTAATAGACCTCCTCGGAAACTAACGTGTGCCGTATGCCTAAGGATTTTAGTGATAGACAAGGATGACGACGATGGCGGGCTGACGCTCTACAAGGAGGAAGACGAAGCATATCTCTAAAAGACTATGGCAGACGGTGCGCATTAGTTTTCGAGGAGGTCTAATATATAATTTGGGAGGTATATTATGATGTGGATGAAAAGACTTTCAGCGTTTGCCGTTGCAGCAGCAATCTCACAATACGTTTTCTGTTTTGGTCATACAGAAAATACGATTGACGCAAATGCATTGAAGCTTACAGACGATACCGTAAATTTCTATCAGCACTGGAAAGATAAATATATTGTACAGGATAAATATGTTACCGACGAAGTGCAGTATTATGTTTACTACAGTGAAGAAAAATACAGCGGCGGAAATCAATCAGTCCCCGTAACCGTTTCAGAAGCCCACGGATACGGTATGCTGATAACTGCAAGTATGGCTGAATATGACGAAAACGCAAAATCTTATTTTGACGGAATGTACCGCTACTTCAAAGCTCATCCCAGTGATATTGGTTCAAATCTGATGTCGTGGCAGCAGTGCGACAACGGAACATCCCTGATTGACGGAGCAAACGAGGGCAGCATGACAGGCGGTCCCTGCGATTCTGCAACAGACGGTGACATGGATATAGCATACTCACTTCTTATGGCGGACTCCATATGGGGAAGCGAAGGCGAGATCGACTATCGTTCCGAAGCTACCGCAGTTATCAGCGATATTATGAAATACGATGTCAACCACGAATACTGGACTCTCACTCTCGGCGACTGGGTCTCTGAGTGCGACAAATCGGAAAACTATTATTCAGCCACAAGATGTTCTGATTTTATCGTCCAGTATCTGCCTGTCTTTGCAGAAGTTACAGGCGATGATAACTGGCTGAAAGTCTATGATACAACATACGGAATAATAAACAGCATTGTTCAAGAATATAAAACAGGAATCCTGCCCGATTTTGTGATACGTGACGCCAATGGAAAATACATTCCTGCACCAGCCGACTTTCTTGAAAGCGAAAATGATGGAAATTACTACTATAACAGCTGCCGTACCCCCTGGAGAATAAGCATGGACTATCTCATAAACGGCAATGCAGATTCGCTTGCTTTTGCAAATACAATTGATAATTTCATGATGAATTCTACAAAGGGCGATCCATGGGAAATAATAGCAGGATACACTCCAACCGGAACTCCTGTCGAAGATTATAACGATCTCTGCTTTGTCGCACCGCTGCTAATTTCTGCAAAATGCGGCGGTAATACGCAATGGCACGATCAAATACGTGATGTTCTGCTAAACTATGGCGATGATGTATACTACGGCGATACTATAAAAATGCTGTGCCTGATCGCAGATGACGGCGGCTGGATAGTTCCCGAAGCAAACAACACTGTCAGAGGTGATGTCAATGCCGACGGAGAATTAACGATTGCAGACGCTGTATTAATGCAGAAATGGATATTATCTGTTCCCGGCTCTGATCTTGCCGACTGGAAAGCCGGTGATCTGTGCAAAGACGGCATCATCGATTCATTCGATCTCTGCGAAATAAAAAAACTGCTGATATCTGGCAGGAAATAAAAACAACGGGTTTCCGGATGTAATATTATCCGTAAACCCGTTATCTTTATACTTTCTTCACAAAGAGACATCTTATTGCATTCAGTACTGCAAGAACCATAACACCAACATCGGCAAAAACCGCAAGATACATATTGGCGATACCTACAGCCCCAAGAGCAAGACAGGCAAACTTAACAGCAAGCGCAAAAATAATATTCTGATAAACGATACTCATACATTTGCGTGATATTCTGATAGCCTTAGATATCTTCATGGGGTCGTCATCCATAAGAACTATGTCCGCTGCCTCGATAGCTGCATCTGATCCCATTGCTCCCATAGCAATTCCTATATCGGCACGTGACAAAACCGGAGCGTCGTTAATGCCGTCGCCGACAAATGCAAGCTTTGCTTTATCCGGTTTGCTGCGCAGCAGTTCTTCAACCTTTTCAACTTTATCGTCAGGAAGCAATTCACTGTAGAACTCGCTGATACCAAGCTCAGACGCAGCCTGATCTGCCGCCTTCTTAGCATCACCGGTAAGCATGACGATTTTTTTCACGCCGGACGCTTTCAGCGATGACATGGCTGCCGCTGAATTTGGTTTTACAACGTCCGAGATAACAATGTGCCCGGCATAAACACCGTCAACAGCCACGTGAATGATCGTTCCGGTATGATGGCATTCAATATATGGAATGTTCAGACGTTTCATAATCTTATCGTTGCCTGCTGCGATTTCTTTTCCGTCAACTCTGGCGATAACCCCGTTGCCGCTTATCTCCTGGATATCGCTCACACGTGTACGATCTGGTTCCCTGCCATATGCACGCTGAAGGCTTTTGCTTATCGGATGAGACGACGCACTTTCTGCAAGAGCCGCATATTCAATAAGCTGTTCATCTGGTATATCATTATGATGAATGCCATTGACCTCAAATACTCCCTGAGTAAGCGTCCCCGTTTTATCAAAAACAACTATTCTGGTTCTGGAAAGGCTTTCAAGGAAATCAGAACCTTTTATAAGAATTCCATGTCCGCTCGCTCCTCCGATTCCTGCAAAGAAACTCAGCGGAATGCTGATAACCAGTGCGCACGGACAGCTGATAACGAGGAACGTCAGCGCACGATAGATCCATATACCCCAGCTTGCGGAACAGCCCATAAAGAGTATTCGTACAAGCGGCGGCAGTATTGCCAGAGCCAATGCGCCATAGCAGACAGCAGGAGTATAGATCTTTGCAAATTTTGAAATGAAATCCTCTGATTTCGACTTGCACGAACTTGCATTCTCCACCAGATCAAGTATCCTGGAGACCGTGGATTCCCCGAATTCCTTTGTTGTCTTTACTTTCAGAACACCAGTCATGCTGATGCATCCACTTATTACTTCATCCCCTGCCTTTACCTCTTTCGGCAGGCTTTCTCCGGTAATAGCACTTGTATTCAGACTGGAATTTCCCTCAACAATAATTCCGTCGATCGGAACTTTTTCTCCGGGCCGGACAACAATCACACTGCCGACTTCAACTTCGTCAGGATCGACCTGTGCCAATCTTCCGTCTGCTTCAACATTGGCATAATCCGGACGGATATCCATAAGTTCGCTGATATTGCGTCTGCTTCTGCCCACAGCATAGCTCTGAAACCACTCGCCAATCTGATAAAAAAGCATTACGGCGATTGCTTCAAGATATTCGCCGTTCTCATATATCGCCAGAGCCATTGCACCTACCGTGGCTGCCGCCATAAGGAAATTCTCATCGAATATCCGTCTGTTTCTGATCCCTTTCAAAGCTTTTCTGAGAATATCGTATCCGATAATGAAATAATCAGCCAGATAACACGAAAAACGAATCCAGCGTCCGGCAGATGTGAACAGGTAATCGTCCAGTGCATCGAATGTTTCAGCCGATATGAACTGAAGTCCCAGAAGAATGGAGGAAGATATCAGAATGCGGATCATCATTTTCCGCTGCTTTTTTGTCATTTCGGAGCTGAGTCTGCCAGAAAAAGCAAGCATTCCTGCGGCAGATATAACGACCACGCCGAGCAGAACATTAACGATAATTTCCTGCATAACGTTGACCTCCTTTTAAAAAACGATTTCACAGTCCGGTTCTGCCTTCTTGCAGGCTTTCAGAACATTCTGCATAACGCTCTTCGGATCACTTCCATCCTCAAACTCCACGATCATCTTTTGTGTCATAAAATTCACGGTTGCTGCCGCAACTCCTGCGGTTTTTCTGGCAGCGTCCTCCATAAGATTTGCACAGTTGGCACAGTCCACTTCAATTTTATAGGTCTTTTTCATAGTAAGATTCCTCCTGGATAAATTCACGATTAAGTACTTGCTTAATCACTGTAATTGTAGTATAATATAAATACAGAATTAAGTCAATATAAAATACCGTTATTCTTCTAAACGGGCAAAAGTTATTTCCAAATGGGTCAAAGCATAAGAAAGGAGCATTATAATGACGTACACTCAGATTCCTCATCAGCACGGTGAAAAAAACGAGCTCGAACTTATACAGTCTCAGATTGACCTTGCAAATAATTTTCAGATCGTAGCCGATATATTCAAGCAGCTTGGTGATACTACCAGAATACGCATATTCTGGCTTCTCTGCCACTGCGAAGAATGTGTTATCAATATTTCCGCTATGCTGAAAATGTCCAGTCCTGCCGTATCGCATCACCTCAGACCCCTTAAAAGCAGCGGACTTATCACTTGCCGACGTGACGGAAAAGAGGTTTATTACCGTGCAGCTGATACGGAACAAAGCCGGCTTCTTCACAAGATGATCGAACAGGTTATGGAGATCGCCTGTCCCGGACTAAACGAAACAAAGCTGTGTGAAGTCGGACATCTGATTGAATATCAGTCAGAACAGGTCGAAACTGTACGCCGGGTACATGACTATCTTACAGAAAATATCAGTCAGCGCATTACTATAGAGACCCTTGCACGACAGTTTTTAATAAATCCCACTACATTAAAAAAGGTTTTCCGGTCTGTTTATGGAAACTCCCTTGCCTCGCACATAAAAGAACATCGCATGGAACTTGCCGCACAGCTTCTGCGTGAAACCGATCTGAGCATGGCACAGATCAGCGAACAGATCGGATATGAAAGCCAAAGCAAATTTACAGCCGCATTTAAAGCATATTATGATATTCCGCCGACGGAATACAGAAAAAACCGGGAGCACATATGATGCTCCCGGTTTTTGATTATGAATTCTTGTCAACAGTGTGAAATTTTTTAAGGTTGCCGATCTTTTCGTTTCTCTCGTCAAGAATTCTTTCAACCTCCGTCCACTCAAGTCCCTGATTTGCACAGAGAACCATAACATGATAAAGAAGATCATTGATCTCATTCATCAGCTCGTCGTTATCGCCGTTTTTAGCAGCGATGACCGTCTCGGTAGCTTCTTCTCCTACTTTCTTGCAGATCTTATCAACACCCTTTTCAAAAAGATAGCAGGTGTATGAATTCTCAGCAGCAGTACCGCTTTCGTATTGCTTTTTGCGTTCCTTGATTACTTCAAAGATTTCCTGATATACAGTCATTTTTTATTCCTCCGTATTATAAATTTCATTAAAAAAGCAGCTGTAGCTTCCCGTGTGACAGGCAACACCTGTCTGCTCCACATTTACAAGCAGTGTGTCGTTGTCGCAGTCGCCGTAAATCGAAACGACTTTTTGCAGATGTCCCGACGTTGCGCCTTTGTTCCAGTATTCCTGCCTTGATCTGCTCCAGAACCATGTATAGCCTGTTTCAAGAGTTTTTTTCAGACTTTCCTTGTTCATGTACGCAAGCATCAGAACAGTTTTCGTGTTGATCTCATAGCATATCGCAGGGATAAGCTCTCCCTTGACGAAAAATTTGTCGAGATCGTTCAAATCTATTTTTATCATATTTTTTCTCCTATCACGTCCAGAGAGACGTTATAAACGTTCGTAATTACCATATTCCGATAATATGCTGCATTCCAAGACTTACACAGGTAATCGCCGTCCAGCAGCAGAAGCCAAGAAATATCGGCTTTCCTCCTGTTTTTATAAGCTTAACGATATTAGTGTTCATTCCGATAGCCGCCATTGCCATTATAATAAAGAATTTACTTGTATCTTTCAGAAATCCGAAAATACTGTTTGCAGTATTGAGAACCTCAGAATTTCCGTCAAATACACTGGTGACAACGGTCGTAATCACAGATGCAAGAACAAAATAAATAATAAACATGGGGAAAATCTTTTTAAAGCTGAAATTAGAGCCGGATGCCGAACCTGCATTATTTTTCTTTTCGCTCTTCATCCTTATAAAAGCAAGAACAAGAGTAATAGGAATAATAGCAAGGGTTCTTGTCAGTTTTACTATCGTTGCAGTTTCGAGAGTATTGCTGCCGTGAATGCCGTCCCATGCCGACGCTGCCGCCGTTACGGATGACGTATCATTTACAGCCGTTCCTGCAAAAAGACCGAATCCCTCGTTTGAAAGCCCAAGCAATCCTCCAAAAGCAGGGAAGATCAGCGCAGCAATTACGTTAAACAGAAAAATAACCGAAATCGACTGAGCAATCTCCCCATCATCGGCATCTATTACCGGAGCAGCTGCGGCAATCGCCGAACCTCCGCAAATGCTTGATCCCACACCAACAAGCGTCGCTGTTTTGGAGGGAATCTTCATAACTCTGCAAAGCACAAATGCCGTTATAAGAGAGATTGAAATGGTCGAAACAATAACAGGCAGCGATTTCCCTCCGGTTTTCAGAATGGTGGAAAGATTCAGTCCGAATCCAAGAAGTATGACCGCATATTGCAGTATCTTCTTTGACGTGAAAGTGATGCCGCTCTGAAACCGTGACTTATCCTTTATGATAAGAGTGAGTATCATTCCGGCGATTATAGCAAATACAGGTCCTCCGATAACGGGAACAAGTTTTCCAAGAAACCACGACGGAATGGCTATGCACAGGCAGAAAATAAGTCCGGCAAGATTTTTCTTAACAAAAGTCATCTTATAACCACACCTCTGTTTTTGCAATAATCCTTTACTTCCTGAACGGTCAGTTCCTTAAAGTGGAAGAGAGATGCCGCAAGAGCCGCTGTTGCTCCGGTTTTCTCAAAAACCTCTGAAAAATCATCTATCTTTCCTGCCCCGCCGCTTGCGATCACCGGAATACTGCAGTTATCACAGACTGCCTTCAGCATTTCGATGTCAAATCCGTTTTTTGTACCGTCGGCATCTATGGAATTAAGACAGATCTCCCCTGCACCGAGCTGTTCGATCTGATGAACCCAGTCGATAAGATCTATTCCCATATCGACACGTCCGCCGTTAATGAAAACCGTCCATTTATTGTCGGCTATTTTTTTTGCGTCGATACCTACGCATATGCACTGACTTCCGAAAATATCGGCGCCGTCCCTGATAAGCTGCGGATTTTTCACCGCCTGGGAATTCACAGAAACTTTATCCGCACCGGCACGGAGCGTTTCACGGATATCGTCAACAGTCTTGATTCCTCCGCCTACCGTAAGGGGAACAAATACCTTTCTGGCAGTTTCTCTTACAACGTCAAGGAAAACTCCTCTGCCCTCAAAAGATGCCGTTATATCATAAAAAACGATCTCGTCTGCACCCTGTTTATTGTACTCCTCCGCACATTCTACAGGATCGCCTACGTCACGTATTCCCTCAAAATTTACTCCTTTAACTACCTTGCCGTTGCGAACGTCAAGGCAGGGAATTATTCTTTTTGCAAGCATTACTTACCTCCTGTCAATTATTATCAGATCTCGTTTCCATAAAATTTCTATATGCCTCACTGATTTTTTCTTTAAGCTGTAAATAATCATTTTCGCTGCTTATGATTCCATATAATGGTTTATCATTATCGTTTGTACAGCAGTCAGCATAGTCTTTGAAATAACCGTTGGCGTTGTAGTAATACTCCACAAACGGCAATATATCCTCACGGATATCTTCATCCCACAGCTTTCCATCACAGTTGTTAAGCAGATATTCCGACCCGGACATCTGACCGTTTCTTACTTTTTCACATTCTTCTTCATCGGCTTCATCGCCTTCCATTCCGTTTTCTATTATCCACCGAAGAAAAAGTCCAATATGATTAGCTGACAGAGACCATATTTCATCCTCTTGTTCTTCCGTAAAATCTCCTGTAATACTATATGTTTTCCGATATAGTTCTTCTGTACTGTCCCAGTGCCAGTCCGCTCTGTCTATAGCCATTGTTTTCCTCCTAATTGCATTATCATTTTCTAAATATAATCTTTCCGAATATTAAGCCGAATGTACATCCGATCAGATGCACAATCAACGGTTCAAGCAACCCAAAAATCAAAAGTCCCACTACAACAGTTCCGTCCCAGTGACCGTTTTCGGGATGTGTGAAAAATACCATATATCCAAATGGTAAAATGAATATCAAAAGCATTATTCCTGCCTGTATACGCAGACTTAACCATATCCGCCGAGTGTGAGAATCAAGCAGAATGTCTCCTTTCCTTTTTCGCATCACTACAGAATAATATATCACTGGAACTGCCAGAAGCGTTATTCTTGCAATATGCATTACTAAAGGCATATTAAATGCTGCGTCCCCAAAAGAAAATGAAACTCCAGACAAATACAAAAATGGAATGATACACGATACTATTATCGTCTGTATCATATACTTTTTTTCACTGTTATAAGCCGGACTTTGAATGATTCTTTTTGCACACATTTTCAGCCTCCATTATATTTTTTTAAAAAATGTTCAGCATATTTTAAAGTACAAACAAATACTTAACGGACCTTCAGGCAACCTCTAAAAACCTCTTTTTACCAAAATATAATAAAAATAATGATTCCTATGACGACTAATGCAAGATTTATACTCAGTATTATCTTTTCAAATTTCGTTAATTCCTTTTTATGCCATTTATATACACCAAACGCTATATTATAAATACAGCAAAAAGGAATAATGCCAAATATACTTAACATTAATATTGAAAGCTGAAATGTATTTTTGAAGGCATCTATGCCATATATTCCTACTTCATAAGCGTCCAGAAAACCTCTATGCACGCCTGCAAAATATGAATATATACTTGCAAAATAGATTCCTGCAAAAATAAAACTGGTGAGAAAAAGCAGAATGTCGGCTCCACGAAACTTTTTCAATTTTATTCTCCTCTTAAATCCCTATTTATCTTATTTACCAACCGCATATTCAACAGCTTCTTTAAGATTCAGCGTACCCTTATAAATCGACTTTCCGCAGATCGTGCCGTACAATCCCATTTCCTTGCAGGCAATAATATCATCCATTGTATGAACTCCGCCGCTTGCCACGATATTTGCCCGATCTTTCGTTGCATCCGCAAGAGCTTTAAGCTGCTCCTTATTCACACCAGAAAGAGTGCCGTCTTTGGAGATATCCGTAAAAATAAAATATTTAACCCCTACCGAAATCATCTTTTCTGCAAGATCAATATAGTTCACATCGGAACTTTCAAGCCAGCCCTCTGTTGCGACCATTCCGTTCACTGCGTCAATCCCTACGACTATTTTTTCACTGCCGAACTTCTCTACAGCATCGCTCACAAGCTTTGGATTCTTCAAAGCCACAGAACCCAGAATGACTCTCGTAATACCCATATCAAGATATTCCCGTATGGTTTCAAGACTTCTTATACCGCCGCCAAGCTCGACTTTAAGATTTGTTTTTTCTGCAACGTCAGTGTAGATTTTTGTATTGACCGGTCTGCCCTCTTTTGCGCCGTCCAGATCTACCATGTGAATCCATTCTGCTCCGGCGTCTTCAAAGCTCTTTGCCGTTTCAAGATAGTCGGAAGCCACTTTTTCAACGGTTGAAAAATCTCCCTTGAACAGCCTGACGCAGTTGCCGTCCTTGATATCAATTGCAGGAAGTATTATCATTTTATCAGTCCTCCGAAATTTTTCAGAATATTAAGTCCCGTACTGCCGCTTTTTTCCGGATGAAACTGCGCTCCGTACACGAATTTTCCGTCATAGACCAGAGCAGGAACTTTTCCGCCGTATTCGCAGTATGCAGCGATATCCTTGTCAGCGCAGTGTGCCTTGTAGGAATGAACGAAGTATACGTATTCGTCGTCGCCCATGCCCTCAAGCAGCGGACAATCGTTCAGCTTTTCAAGCTTGTTCCAGCCCATATGTGGGATAATAAGTCCGGTATCTTCTATTTTGCGGACATCTCCGCCGATAAGTCCGAGACCGTTACATTCCCCGAACTCATAACCCTTTTCAAAAATAAGCTGCATTCCAAGACAGATGCCAAGAAACGGTTTTCTTGCAGCTTCCTCCCTGATAGTATCAATAAGACCGGTAGCCGAAAGCTTTTCCATAGCTGCCGGAAAAGCTCCGACACCGGGAAGAATCACGGCATCTGCGCTCTGTACCGATTCCTTGTCGGAAACAAGAGCGCTTTCCAATCCCAGATAATCCAAAGCATTTTTTACACTGAAAATATTTCCTGCACCGTAGTCAATAATTGCGATCATTAAAGAACTCCTTTCGTAGAAAGTGTCGAACCGTCCTCGTTGAATGCAGCAGCCTTTTTAAGAGCATGAGCAACAGCCTTGTAAACTGCCTCTGCCTTGTGATGATCGTTGCTGCCGTACATTAAGTTGATGTGCAGCGTCATACCTGAATTAAAGGCAAATGCACGGAAAAATTCCTCTGTCATGCAGAGATCGTAATCACCGCAGCTCTGATTTGTAAACGGACAGTTGAACACAAGAAACGGTCTGTTGCTGAGATCAAGACACGCCATTGCAAGAGCCTCATCCATTGGAATATGCGCCATTCCGTAGCGGACAATTCCGGATTTCTCACCAAGAGCCTGACCAAGCGCCTGTCCCAGAGCTATTCCGGTGTCCTCAATGGTATGATGACAGTCAACATTAAGATCGCCCTTGACTCTGACAGTCATGCTTATGCCGCTGTGAACAGATAGAGCAGTCAGCATATGGTCAAAGAATCCGATACCTGTTTCAATATCAGCTGTTCCGTTTCCGTCAAGGCTTATAAGAACGTAGATATCCGTCTCTCTTGTTTCCCGTCTCACCTCTCCGGTTCTGATAGCTTTATTCATTTATGATCTCCTCCAATGCGGCAAAAAGCCTGTCCATTTCGTCGTCTGTTCCTATGCTTATGCGCAGATGATTTCCGATAATAGGCTTATTCCAGTAACGGACAAATATCTTCCGTTCTTTAAGCTTATTGAAAATCTCTGATGCCGTTTTCTTATTATGGGATGCAAAAATAAAATTGCTTTTTGAATCTGTAAATGTGAAGCCGAGTTCTCCGAGACGCTTCTTTGAACGCTCACGTGTGGCAATGATCCTGTCAGTTGTTTCACGGAAATACGCCTTGTCCTTCATGGCTTCCGCTCCGCAAAGCTGCGTCAGGTGGTTCATAGTGTATGAGTTTATGGAGAACTTAACATCGTTCATATATTTTATCAACTTTTCATTTCCCATAGCAAATCCGATCCTCATGCCTGCCATTGACCTTGATTTTGAGAATGTCTGTATAACAAGAAGATTATCATATTTCTCAATAAGCGGCAGACAGCTTTCGCCGCCAAAATCAATATACGCTTCGTCGATCATAACAACTGAATCGGAATTCGCCTTAACGATATCCTCTATCATCTCAACACTCTCCAGAACGCCTGTAGGAGCGTTGGGATTCGGGAAAATGATTCCTCCGTTTTCACACTTATAATCCTCCGAATCAATAGTAAAATCCTCACGGAGCGGCTTAACCTGATACGGTATTCTGTAGACATCCGCCCATACATCATAGAAAGAATAGGTAACATCCGGAAAAAGCACCGGCTTATCCGAGCCGAAAAACGTAAGAAACGCCATAGAAATAACATCGTCAGAACCGACGCCTACAAAGATACGTGACGGACTGATATTGTAATATTCCGCAATAGCATTTACCAGAACCTTAGAATCCGGATCGGGATAAAGTCTCATCCTGCCGCAGTTAAAATCATCGAGGATCTTTCTTACGGCAGGTGCAGGCGGGTATGGGTTTTCGTTGGTATTAAGCTTAATAACGTCCGTATCTGCGGGCTGTTCGCCGGGAACATACGGCTCTACCCGGCGGACATAGCTTTCCCAGTTATTATTGCTCATTGTAATCGCTCCTCAATCAATCTTCAAATCTCACTTTTATAGCATTTGCATGAGCCGTAAGACCCTCTTTTTCAGCGATAAGGATAATATCATCCTTTGCTTCCCTGAGAGCGTCCTGAGTGTAGTAAATATAGCTTGAACGCTTTGTAAAGCTTGCCACGCCCAAAGGTGAGAAGAACCTTGCCGTTCCGCTGGTCGGAAGCACGTGATTGGGACCTGCGTAATAGTCGCCCAGAGGCTCCGATGACCAGTGACCCAGGAATACAGAACCGGCATTGTCAAGTGCGCCGATAAGCTCCATAGGATCTTTCATGAGCACTTCAAGGTGCTCGGGAGCTATTTCATTTGCAAGCCTTACAGCTTGCTCCCTGCTCTCGGCAATGATAACTGCGCCGTAATCTTCAAGTGACTTGTCAATGATATTCTTTCTTGAAAGATATTCTTTCTGCCGGCTTATCTCTTCAAGCGTCCTGTCGGCTATCTCCTCGCTTGTGGTGACCATAATGGCGGATGCAAGCACGTCGTGCTCTGCCTGTGACATAAGATCAGCGGCAGCAAAAGCAGGATTTGCCGTTTCATCGGCAATAACAAGAATCTCACTCGGACCTGCGATCATGTCGATATCAACAACACCGTAAAGAAGCTTTTTGGCTGTAGCAACGTAGATATTTCCGGGGCCTACTATCTTATCGCACTTCGGAATTTCCGCCGTTCCATAAGCAAGAGCCGCTATTGCCTGTGCTCCGCCGGAAAGGAATACTCTGTCCACACCGCATATAGCAGCGGCAACTAGGATATCCTTATTGGGAGTTCCGTCCTTGAGGGGAGGAGTAACCATTACAATTTCCTTTACTCCGGCGATTTTTGCTGGAATTGCATTCATCAACACACTGGAAGGATATGCGGCTGTGCCTCCGGGAACGTAAAGTCCTACCCTTTCAAGACCTCTTATCCTCTGTCCGAGAATAACTCCGTTCTCCTTAGGGGCAATAAAACTCTGCTCCACCTGTTTCTGGTGAAAATCGGCGATATTTGCCTGAGCGTTCAGCAGAGCGTTTACAAAATCCTGATCTGCCTCTGTCAGCGCATCATTTATAACGTCCCTGGGAACTTCATAATACTCAGGAAGGCTGCCGTCAAATTTCAGAGTATAATTCTTTACGGCATCGTCTCCGTTTTCTTTGACATCCTCAATAATTCCTTTTACAACTTCCTCAACCTTTTTATTTGTCTCGCCGCTTCTTTTCTTAAGATCGGCAAGAAATTCTGCTTCAGCAGTACCGTCGGCATATATCTTTTTCATTACAGATTCTCCTCTATCAGATTAATAATATTCTCTATTTCAGCCTGTCTCATTTTAAGGCTTACGGTATTTGCAATAAGTCTTGCGGAAATAGGCGCAACATCCTCTATCACTTCAAGACCGTTTTCTTTAAGGGTCGTGCCCGTTTCAACAATATCAACAATACCGTCTGCAAGTTCAAGCAGAGGCGCAAGCTCCACAGAGCCCTCGATCTTGATGATCTCCGTATCCATTCCCTTCTTTTCAAAGAAGCGGCGTGAAACATTGGGATATTTTGTGGCTATTGTCTTTATTCCATAGCCGCTGTAGAAATCGCTGCCTTTTTTGGCGGCAAGAGCAAATTTACATCTGCCGAATCCCAAATCAACCAACTCATAGAACTTTCCGTCCATTTCCATAATAGTATCCTTGCCTACAACGCCCATATCGCACACGCCATGTTCAACATATGTGATAACGTCGTTGGCTTTTGCCAGAACGACCTCCAAATTACCGTCCGGAACCGGCAGAATAAGCTTTCTGCCCTTTTCACGGACTGCCGTACAGTCAAAACCAAGTTTTTCCAGAAGTCCTACGGTATCTTTTTCAAGTCTGCCCTTGGTAAGAGCTATTCTGATAGGTTTACTCATTCTTCTTCCTCCCCGCATGAATCCTCGTCGATCACAACCACTCTGGCGATCTTCCTTTCAATTGCGTATGCCCGTGCAGATTCAAGATCCTCGAACAAAGCGTTTTCAACGATCATTCCCTGTTCCCTGTATTCCTGAGACTTTTTCAGAGCAGCCACTTCACAGCCCTCAGCGGCATATACAAGCATATCCGGAGTAGGAACAGCAGGAAGAATCCCGTTCTTTTCAATGACCTTTGCAACGCCGTTTACATTCATTGCAAAGCCTACAGCCGGAACATCATAGCCGAACTCGGAGATCAGCTTATCATATCTTCCGCCGGAGATAACCTCTTCTCCATGTCCCTGTAAATAGCCTTTTATAATAAGTCCGGTATAGTAATCGGTCTTGTTGACAAGTCCGAGATCAACGGTTATAGTCCCCTCACTGCCGCATATCTCACATGAATCGTGATAAATTTCACGGAGTTCTTCAAGAATTCTTCTGATATTATCATCCGGCATAAGTTCCTCTGCCTTTTCAAAGACCTCTTCGCCGCCGAACAGAGCCGGGAGCTTCTTCAATGCAGCAGTAACAGGGCTGCTTCCAAGAGAATCAAGAAGATCGTTCAGCGCCGGGAAGTTCTTTGTCTCGATATTACGGCGTATCTTCTCCTTAACGTGATCGGAGACATCCAGCCTGCCGACCAGTTCCTTGAAGATACCGATATGCCCCAGTTCGATCGAGAATTCCATTCCAAATGAGCGCAGAGCCTCGGCAGCAGTGGAGATAACCTCTAAATCAGCAATTTTCAGTTCCGATCCGATAAGCTCGATACCTGTCTGGCCTATCTCATCGCTTCTTCCCTTGAGTGCCGGTTCTGTGCGATATACCGTTTGATTATAACAAAGCTTCAAAGGGAGCATTGCATCCCGGAGACGTGTAGCAGCCACTCTTGCGATAGGCATTGTAGAATCCGGGCGCATTACCAGGAGACGTCCCTTGCTGTCGGTAAGCTTATAGAGATTCTCCTGCGGAAAGTAAGGCGAATTCAGATTGAATACGTCAAAGAACTCAAGCCCCGGCGTTATCATTTCGCTGTAACCTCTGCTCTTAAAGATCTTCAGCAGAGTCTGTTCTATATTTCGTCTGATTATGCACTCACCAAAGAGCAGATCCTTTGTGCCCTCCGGAGTGATAAGATCGTAATTGCGCATATTATTCCTCCTTGATATAACAATAATTCACTTTACCGTGCTAACATGATAACATACTACTAAGAAAAAGTCAAGTCAAAACATCGAAAGCTGTGCGGATTCAGGCAAATCGCCGAATGCCCCTGCACTTTTCAACATATCAATTGTTGTTTTTGACACATTACTCATTTCCTGAAGTTCCTCAACAGAAATAAAACCGCCTTTCTGAACTGCTTCATAAAGACTTTTTGCAGCCGTCTCTCCTATACCGCTCATAGCTGAAAACGGTATCCTCAATTTTCCGTCCTCAACGAGATAATCCACCGCATGAGACTTGAAAATGTCGATTGGCAGGAATTCATACCCTCTTGAGAGCATTTCATTGGTGATAAGCAGGATATCATAAAGATCCGTTTCTTTTTTTGTACGATCGTTTCCGAGGGCTTTGAGTTCCTCAATACGTGCCCGTACAGCCTCTTTGCCCTTAACGGCAAGTTCGGCGTCAAAATCCTCTCCACGCACCGAAAAATAGGTCGAGTAGTATTCCAGAGGCTTGTACATCTTGAACCATCCCAGCTTGATAGCTGCAATAACATATGCCGCCGCATGAGCCTTGGGAAACATATACTTGATTTTAAGACAGCTCTGAATATACCACTCCGGAACATCGTGGCTTTTCAGCATTTCAATTATCTCAGGCGTGAACTGCTTTGAAGCTTTGCCCTTTCGTGTCCACTCCATGATCTGAAATGCCATTTTAGGCTCTACGCCCTTGTACAGCAAATATGTCATAATGCTGTCACGTGTTCCGATAACGTCAGAAATGGTGCATATTCCCTGACTTATAAGATCCTTTGCATTTCCCAGCCATACGTCCGTGCCGTGAGAAAGTCCTGAAATTTGCAGAAAGTCACTGAATTTCGTAGGTTTTGCATCCAGAAGCATCTGGATAGTAAATCCTGTTCCCATTTCAGGAATACCGAGACTTCCTGTTTCACAATAGATTTCCTCCGGCGTTACTCCCAGGACATCACAGTTTGTACACATCCGGATGACCTTTGGATCAGTAGCAGGAACATCCTTTATCTTGATACCCGTCAGATCTTCCAGATGCTTATAAAGAGTAGGTACAACGTGACCCAGCTCGTCAAGTTTAAGAATAGTATCGTGAAGAGAGTTAAAGGTAAAATGAGTAGTTATAATATCTGAATCGGCTGAATCAGCGGGATGCTGAACAGGAGTAAAATCGTAAACATCGTAGTCAGACGGAACGACCACCATTCCGCCCGGATGCTGACCGGTAGTTCTCTTTATGCCCGTACAGCCGATTGCAAGGCGGTTCATCTCCGCATTGTTGAGAGTGATGCCGTTTTCCTCGCAGTATTTTTTTACATAGCCGTAAGCTGTCTTGTCCGCAAGTACGGAAATAGTTCCTGCCTTGAAAACGTTGGATTTTCCGAAAAGCTGTTCTGTATATCGGTGTGCCCAGAACTGGTATTCATCTGAGAAATTCAGATCTATATCCGGAGCCTTATCACCGTCAAAACCAAGGAAAGTTTCAAAGGGAATATCGTGACCGTCACGAAACATATCTGTACCGCATTTTGGACAGTCTTTTTGCGGCAGATCAAATCCTGAACCGTATTTTCCGTCCAGCATAAATTCACTGTGCTTGCATTTTGGACAGACATAATGGGGAGGCAGCGGATTTACCTCGGAAATTCCTGCCATTGAAGCAACAAATGAAGAGCCTACTGATCCTCGTGAACCTACAAGATAGCCGTTTTCAACAGAATTCCACACGAGCTTCTGGGCAATAATATAGAGAACGGAAAATCCGTGCTTGATGATTGAGGACAGCTCTCTGTCAAGCCTTTTTTCCACAAGCTCCGGCAGCGGATCTCCATAGATCTCACGTGCTTTGTCACCGGTAATCTGCTTGAGTTCCTCTTCTGCTCCGTCAATCGTGGGCGTAAACGTTCCCTTTGGGATAGGCCGCACTTCCTCTATCATATCAGCGATCATATTCGTGTTAGTAATGACAACTTCTTTTGCCTTGTCTGCACCAAGAAATTCAAACTCCGACAACATCTCATCTGTAGTCCGGAAATACAGCGGAGCCTGATTTTCGGCATCCTTAAAGCCCATGCTCGTAAGGATTATCTTCCGGAATATCGCATCTTTCGGATCAATGAAGTGAACATCGCAGGTAGCGCAGACCGGAATTCCCAGCTTTTCGCCAAGTCTGACGATGCGACGGTTATATTCCCGGAGTTCCTCTTCATTTTCAGCCGTTCCCTCACGCACCATAAATTCATTGTTGCAGATAGGCTGAATCTCCAGATAATCATAGTATTTTGCAAGTCTCTCAAGTTCGCTTTCCGGTGCTTTATTTATCATAGCCTGGAAAAGTTCCCCTGCCTCGCAGGCGCTTCCAAAAATAAGTCCCTCACGATGAGCAGTCAGAACCGATTTTGGAATAAGAGGTTTCTTATAAAAATAATCAAGGTTACTGGTTGAAACAAGACGGTAAAGATTTTTCAGTCCCGCCTGATTTCGTACAAGAATTATATGATGATACGATTTCAGCTTCTTCACATCAATATCAAGAGCCGTTATGTTAAGATCATTGAGATTTTTTAGTCCCTTTTCATTTATAAGCCGTTCAACAAGAGTTATATATATCTTTGCAAGCATCAATGCATCGTCGGAGGCATGATGATGGTCAAATTTGCCTAATTTCAGCTGTTTGGCGACATAATTCAGCCTGTGCCTTGCAATATTCGGCAGCATTGCCTGACAAAGCACCAGTGTATCAATCCAGTTATATTCAAAGATTATTCCGCTTCTCCGGCAGGCCTCGTTTATAAAATTAGTATCAAATGTAGCGTTATGCGCTGCCAGAACAGGATTATCGCCGCAGAATGTCATAAACTTTTCAACGGCTTCTTTCTCCGACGGAGCATCTTTCACATCTTCATCGCTTATTCCTGTAAGTTCGGTGATCTTCTCAGGAATATGCCTTCCAGGATTCACCTTTGTATTGAAGCTGTCCACGACCTGAAGATTCTTCAGCTTTACTGCACCGATCTCCGTAAGTCTGTCAGAAGAAAAGCTGAGTCCGGTGGTTTCGACGTCAAAAACGATAAGTTCATCGTTAACACTGCGGCTGTCAGGCTTTTTCAGTATCATAGTCCGGTCAAGGTCGTTGACGACATACGCTTCCATGCCGTAGATCACCTTGAAATTCTTCGGCATATTATACATACAATCCGGGAATGCCTGCACGCAGCCATGGTCGGTAATAGCCATTGCCTGATGTCCCCACTGTGCTGCTCTGTTTATAAGAACTACCGGATCTGTTACTGCATCCATTGCAGACATATTGGTATGGCAGTGAAGTTCGACACGCTTTTCAGGATACGTATCCATTTTCGGGATACGCTTAACTTTTATGATGGAATTGGGATTTATGACGATATCTCTTGCAAAGCTGTCATAATCAACTTTGCCGCTGACAAGCAGCGTCATTCCGTTTTTGATGCCGGAAAGCTTCATATCCTCGATCTCTTTATTCGTGCCGAAGATCTTTACCTTTAGCGAACCGCTGTAATCGGTGATATCAAATGTAACGACAGTTTTCTCATTGCGCAGTTCCTTGATCTCAGAATCGAAAACGTCGCCGACCACAACCGTACGCTCACCGAGAATCTTTACTGCTTCACTGATAGAAACCGGCTTTTCACGGATAGCCCTGCCCTTGATGATCTCTGCGGATTCTGCATCAAATTCCGTATTCATAGAGCCTATATCAATGGATACTGTAGGTACGGACGCCCTTATCTCATCCTCACGCTGCTCTTCCTTTGATTTCTCCGGGATAAGCTGACTGCTGTGATCCGGGAGTTCTGCTGCATATTTCTCCATGATCTCGTCATATTCCTCAGCAGAAACCGATTTTTCTCCGATAAGCGATACTGTGATCTTTACGCCGAACAGATTATATATCAGTCTGGAAAAGCTGCCGCAAAAATCAAATTTTGTAAGTATGTCCATACCGCCGTGAACCAGTTTTATGTCAAGCCTGTCATCACGGAGAGTAACCTCGCTGTCATCAAGAAATCCATTAACTACCGAAATATCCCTTTTCAGCAGCATTATAAGATCTCCATAGCATTCCATGCCGAAAACTGACTCCGGATAACGGCATTGCAGCCGAAGCTTCTCTATTTTTATAGCTTCCTCTGCCGACTTTTCAAAGGCAAAAATATCCTCCGACGGAACCAGCTTATCGTAATGAGCAAAAAAAGTCATGCTGTCAAGCTTGTCAGAATATGTAATTTTAAAAATTTCTCCGCAGCGAACGCTTTCCGGAATTTCTGAGCCGCATTCCTTCAGAAATTCAGCTAAATTAACATTCATATATCAAAGTCTGCTGATCTCCGCAAGAAGTTCGGAGACAATATCCTCCTCTTTGATTTTTCGCTGTGTTCCGTCTTTTTTAAAGATAATCGCACAGCCGTTGCCGCCGGCGATCCCGATATCAGCTTCACGAGCCTCTCCCGGACCGTTTACAACGCATCCCATAACGGCAACTGTTATATTCTTGTCCATATCCCTGACAGCATCCTCAACTGCCTTTGCAGCCTTTACCAAGTCGATCCTTGTTCTGCCGCAGGTTGGACATGAAACTATCTTCACGCCCTCTCTTTTGCCGACAGCTTTAAGAATATCCTTTGCAGCTGCGATCTCCTTTACGGGATCATCAGTCAGCGAAACACGTATAGTTTCACCGATGCCGTCGCAAAGCAGCGATCCTATACCGACGGCAGATTTTATAAGCCCCATACGTTCCGTTCCCGCTTCGGTCACACCAAGGTGCAGAGGATATTGGCACTTTTCTGCCGCAAGCCTGTATGACTGTATCATGCGGCTTACATCTGAAGATTTTATGGATATAACAATATCAGTGAAGTCAAAATGCTCCAGCATTGCAGCATGGTTCAAAGCGCTTTCGACAAGAGCTTCCGGCGTCGGCGAACCATATTTTGCAAGAAGTTCTTTTTCAAGTGATCCTGAATTCACGCCTATTCTTATAGGAATATTCCTTGCCGTGCAGGCTTCAACGACCTGTTTTACCTTATCCATTCCTCCGATATTACCGGGGTTTATCCTGATCTTGTCCACCCCTGCGGCAGCAGCCTCCAGTGCAAGACGATAGTCAAAATGGATATCCGCAACAAGAGGAATTCTTACTTTTTCCTTTATGGCAGGTATCAGCTTTACTGCGTCCATATCCGGGATAGCTGCCCGGATTATCTCACAGCCTGCCTTTTCAAGCTCCACTGCCTGTCTGACGCTTCCGCTGATATCATCAGAACGTACATTGAGCATGGACTGAATATATATATGATTTCCGTCGAGGACGCAATCCCCCACACGGACAGGTTTAACGTTTCTCATAGATTAACCTCCTGTAACAAGCTTTATAATATCGTTATATGTTGCAAAGATCATAATACCGAACAGCAGAAGCATTCCTGCAAGATGAACATATCCCTCGTGCTCTGGTTTGATAGGCTTTCCACGAACAAGCTCGATGAGGCAGAAAAGAAGTCTGCCGCCGTCAAGTCCGGGGATGGGAAGGAGATTGAAAATACCTACATTTATGGTTATCAGCGCCGTTACATAAAGCAAATTGAATATGATATTACTCTTATCCTCAGTCTTTTGAGTGGCGACCTCACTTATCTCTGAAACGACGCCCACAGGCCCGGAAACAGCTTCTTTTTCCACTTTTCCTGTAACAAGCTGTTTAAGGGAAAGACCTACAATGTGACTCATTGACATAAAAATGTCGCTTGAACCTTTTATAACGGATGCCGGAGATTTTTTCCGATACACAAGCCCAAAATCCCATTCGCTGCCGTCAAGGGAATTGCAGAATTCCACATCTTCCAGTTTCACCTTTTTACCGTCACGTTTTACGGTAACAGTTCTTTTGCCGTCCCTGGCAGAATTTGTTTCAAAAATAAAATTAAGATCAAGAACACTGAACACACGAGTACCGTCAACACTCAGTATCTTATCGTTTTTCTTTAATTTTTCATGGCTTGTGGAATAGTAGATTATACTTCCGTCACCGTTCAATTTACCGCCATATCCGACTTCAGAATCAGGGATCTCCTCATTCATATCCGGAACAGACAGCCTCTTGCCGAAGCGCCATGCAAGAGTACGGCATCTGAATCCGTCTGACACATTTTCGTCATTGAAGACACCTACAAAACCGGAAACATTTGTAGTCGGAACATCATCCATCATACTTACCATAGGAATGAGTACGCAGAATCCGAGAACAAAGTTCATAACAGCTCCTGCCACAAGAACAATCATCCTCTTCCAAAGCTTCGCATTGCGGAAAGCACGGGGACTGTCATCTGTTGAATCTTCCCCCTCCATAGCACAAAAGCCGCCTACGGGCAAAAGCCTCAGTGAATACATCGTTTCACCTTTCTGTTTCTGAATGATCTTAGGTCCCATTCCCACAGAAAACTCAATAACCTTTATTCCGCTGAGTTTGGCACAGATGAAATGTCCGAACTCATGAACAGTAACAATAATTCCGAATATTATGATTGCAATGATAATGCCCATGTATTTTTATCCTTTCATTGATCGATGACTCCGATTTTCTTCCTTACATAGATTCTTGCCGCAGAATCTGCCTTCATTACATCCTCATAGGAGCGTATTTCTGAATGGGGAAATTCTTCAAGAACCGATGAAACAATCTCGCCTATGCTTATAAAATCAATCTCGTCATTAAGAAACGCACGCACTGCCTCCTCATTAGCTGAATTGACAAGGCAGGGATAGGCTCCGCCTCGCTTAATCGCCTCTATAGCGGCAGCAAGACATCTGAACGTCTTGTAATCGGGTTTTTCAAAAGTCAGGCTGCCGTAGTCGGTCAGTGAAAGACGTCCCGTAGGGCACGGCATACGGTCAGGATAAAGAAGCGCATACTGTATCGGTATTTTCATATCCGGCACACCAAGCTGTGCGATGACCGAATAATCATCATATTCTACCGCCGAATGAACGACGCTCTGACGATGCACAACGATCTCTATCTGCTCCGGTTCAAGATCAAAAAGCCACTTTGCCTCTATAAATTCAAGACCTTTATTCATAAGAGTTGCAGAGTCAATAGTGATTTTGTTTCCCATACTCCAGTTGGGATGCGTCAGCGCATCCGACTTGGTTACAGTTCTCAGATCTTCATATGACCTGCCAAAAAAAGGTCCGCCCGAAGCCGTAAGTATCACTTTGCTGAGCTGTGCCCGCTTATTTCCCTGCAAACACTGAAATATCGCCGAATGTTCACTGTCAACGGGATAGATACGGACACTTTTTTCCTTTGCAAGAGACATTACAAGTTCTCCTCCTGCAACAAGAGTCTCCTTGTTGGCAAGAGCGATATCCTTTCCTGCCTTTATTGCAGTAAGAGTCGGCAGAAGCCCGACCATTCCGACCACGGAATTAAGAACAATATCGTTCTGCGGAAGTTCGGCGATCCTGCAAAGTCCCTCCATACCGCAGAGAACTTTTATATCCATATCTGCAAGACGCTCTTTCATTTCAGCGTATTTTGTTTCATTGTATATACCGACGTATTCCGGACGGAATTTTCTTGCCTGCCGTTCAAGAAGTTCCGTACTGCTGTGAGCAGCAAGCGCTGTAATTTTTATTCCATGCTTCTCACAGACATCAAGGGACTGAGTTCCGATCGAGCCTGTAGAACCGAGGATAGAAATTTTTTTGTTCATATCTGCCTCCGATAACATATTATGTGATTTATTCTGATAAAATGCGAAAGGGACTATACGCTTATTATACGTTTAGTCTCCTTTCCTGTTGTTATAATTTAAAGCAGCATATCATCCAAAACGATAAATGCAAAAAATGTGGGCAGGACGAAAAGCACGCTGTCAAAACGATCCATAAGTCCGCCATGACCGGGCATGATCTTTCCGTAATCCTTGAAACCGATCTGCCGTTTTACCATTGAAGCCGAAAGATCTCCCACCGTTCCGATAACGGCACAAACCGCACCAATGATAAAAGCTCCCGGTGCAAATTCATTGTCATAGACAAAAATTGCAACCGCAAAGACGATTCCTGTAGTGACGATTCCGCCGATAAATCCCTCGATAGTTTTCTTGGGGCTTATCTCCGGACAAAGCTTATGCTTGCCGATTGCTACCCCTGTGAAATATGCGCCCGTATCGGCTATCCATGCGCCGCAAAGTCCCAACACAAGGTAGAAAACGCCAAATCTTCTGTCGATGCGAACCATTGTGCTCATTGCCTGCGGAACGAGAATAGTCACCGCAAGTGCAAAGAAGATCTGCTCATAGCGTAATTCCTTATGCTTTTTCAGCCATGTAATAAATATAACAAATGCCGCCGCAAGAATCAGCATAAAAGGATACATCCGCAGCTTTAAAAAATTCGCATTTACATATCTTGTCATACAGTCAATGCATTCGCCGTCAAAAATATCCCCACAGTTAGTAGTTTCATATTCATTGTATATAAATGGCATTGCCATACCGCAAATCTCCGAAGCAATCAGTATCGGCAGAGACTTTTCCAGCTTTACAGCTCTCAGAAGCTCAAACAGCATTACTGCTATCATTGCCGCAACCATGATCGGAAGAAGTATTGTATCGTGGAAAATAAACACCACAATCATTATAGCCACGCCGACAGCGCCGGAAATTATTCTTGTAAGCATTCACACACCCCCGAATCGCCGATTGCGTCTGCCGAACTCAATAAGAGCCTTATCAAGCTCCGCCGGGGTGAAATCAGGCCAAAGAATATCCGTGAAGTAGTATTCAGCATAGGCACACTGCCAGATCAGATAGTTTGAAAGACGCATCTCCCCGCTGGGGCGTATCAGGAGATCAACATCCGGCAATCCCTTTGTATAAAGTTCGTCCGCAACAGACTGTTCTGTTATATCTTCCGGCTTTATTTCGCCGTTTACAGCCTTTTGTGCCAGAATACGTGCAGCATGAGCAAGTTCGTCACGTCCGCCGTAGTTGACAGCCATCATCAGAGTCATTTCATCGTAGTGAGCGGTATCCTCCTCCAGCTTTATCATCTTCTGCTGAAGATCCTCGTCAAATGCACTTTTATCGCCCAGAAAGATCATGCGTGTATTCTCGCTTAGAAAATTGCGGACATCAACGATATATTCACGGAAAAGTTCCATGATAGTGTTTACTTCATCATCAGGACGCTGCCAGTTTTCCGTTGAAAATGCGTAAAAAGAGATATTTTTCAAGCCAATGTCCTTGCAGTAACGAACTATCTTCTTGAAATTCTTTGCTCCCTCCCTATGACCGAACGGACGTGGAAGACCACGTTTCTTCGCCCATCTTCCATTTCCGTCCATAATAAATCCCACATGCTGGGGAAGACTTTCAGGCAGAGTGAGCTGTTCCTTTTCCTTTTTACTAAATATTGCCATTATTTCACCGTTATACCGTCATTATCTCTTTTTCTTTTGCTGCGACAGCCTTGTCAACATCGTCACAGAACTTGTCTGTAATATCCTGTACCTTTTTCTCGCAGTCTTTCATATCGTCCTCTGTGATTTCGGAATTCTTCTTCATAGCCTTGAATTTTTCTATGGCATCACGGCGGACAGAGCGGACAGTAACTTTGCACTCCTCTCCGTATTTTTTAATTGTTTTGCAGAGTTCCTTACGTCTTTCTTCAGTGAGCTGCGGAAAAACAAGACGAATAGCAGAGCCGTCGTTTGTGGGTGTAATTCCAACATCAGAAGCAAGGATGGCCTTTTCAATAAGCTTTAGAGACGACTTGTCCCATGGCTGAATCACAAGAATTCTTGCTTCAGACACAGAAACAGCTGCCATCTGATTGACAGGAGTAGGCGCTCCGTAGTAATCCACCATTACCTTGTCAAGAACAGCGGGATTTGCTCTTCCTGCACGGATAGCTGCGAATTCATTATTCAGAGCATTAAAGCTCTTGTTCATTTTTTCTTTTGCCGTATTAATAATTTCCTTCATTGTAGTTTCTTCCTTTCAAAATAATAATTATTCCTCGGAAACGACTGTTCCGACATTTTTGCCCATAACTGCATCATATATATTATCAGGGCGGCTGAGATCAAATACGAACATCTTCATTCCGTTGTCACGGCACATGGTAGCGGCTGTTGAATCCATTACCTGAAGACCGTCATTAAGTACCTGACTAAATGAAAGCTTGTCATATTTTTTTGCGTCGTCATACTTGTGAGGATCCTTATCATAAACGCCGTCAACAAGAGTTGCTTTAAGGAAAATATCAGCCTGGATCTCGACAGCACGAAGTGATGCCGCCGTATCAGTTGAGAAAAACGGGTTTCCCGTTCCACAGCCAAAAATAACAACTCTGCCCTTTTCCAGGTGACGCACAGCTCTGTTCCGGATATACGGTTCTGCTACCTGCTGCATGAGTATAGCCGTCTGGACACGTGTAACGCATCCGAGTGATTCCAGAACATCGGCAAGAGCCAAGGCATTCATAGCCGTTGCAAGCATACCGATATGATCGGCACGTGTTCTGTCCATTGCGCCGCTGGAACGACCTCTCCAGAAATTTCCACCTCCTACTACAACAGCGACTTGAACCCCAGCATCCACACATTTTTTAATACTTGTGCAGATTCTGGTAATAGTATCATAATTCAGTCCGGTCTTATTGTCTCCGGCAAGAGCCTCTCCGCTGACTTTCAACAAAATTCTTTTATAAACTGGTTCCATATAAGCACCTCACAAAAATAGTCTACATATATTTTACACTAAAAATCCGTTTATGTAAAGTACATTTAATAAAAAAACTGAAATTTTCTCTAAATTTTTCCGTATTTTTCTGTTCCAATTTCCTTTTCGGAGCGCATTGCTGTCATTTTACACAAATAACCGTCATAAAAATATCTTTTTTTCGTTATCGATCACACTTGACACTCACGGCAATTCATGATATAATATAAAAGCTGATTCAAGCAGTGATAAATGGAGAGGTATCGAAGCGGTCATAACGAGGCGGTCTTGAAAACCGTTTGACTTAACGGTCACGTGGGTTCGAATCCCACCCTCTCCGCCAATCAGATTATATTATGAATGAGCGGTTCTCTCTCGCTCGTCAGTTTGCGGATTTACCCAAGTGGTGAAGGGGCTCCCCTGCTAAGGGAGTAGGTCGGGAAACCGGCGCGAGAGTTCAAATCTCTCAATCCGCGCCAAGCAGATTTTCCATGATCTGTAAAGTTACGGATGAAGTTTTCTTCATCCGTTTTTTGTTTAGGAGGTAATAAGATATGCAGATTGTTCTTTGTTCTTTAATTGGTTATCTTTTCGGCAATATCAATGCCGCCTACATAATATCAAAGTTTAAAGGCTTTGATATTCGTGACCGTGGATCCGGAAACGCCGGAGCGTCTAACGTCATAATAACTATAGGAAAGAAAGCAGGTCTCATAACGGCTGTCTTTGACATAACTAAAGCCGCTGTTGCTGCTGTTACTGCCGCCTACCTTTTCCCCGGTCTGCGCTATTCACGGATACTCGGCGGTTCTGCCTGCATCATTGGTCATATTTTCCCTTTTCTGATGAAATTCCACGGTGGAAAAGGTCTTGCCTGCCTTGCAGGAATGATACTGTCCTATAATCCACACATTTTCCTACTGCTTCTTGCTATAGAGATATTCCTCGGCTTCGGACTTGATTACATATGTGTAGTTCCAATTACCGGCTCTCTTCTCTTTACGGGCATTTACGCTTTCATAACCGGCGACGCTGCCGGAACGGTAATTCTTGCTTCCGTTTCCCTTATCATTCTATATAAGCATATAGAAAACCTGCACAGAATACAGCTTGGAACTGAAGCTCACATTAGCTTCCTATGGAAAAAAGATCAGGAAATAGAAAGAATTAAGCATAACACAAACTGAGAAATCGAAAAGCTCCCCTACTACGGGAGCTTTTTCAGCGTAAGGAGATGATTCAATGAATACAGATACCTCATATATGACAGAAGGACCGCTTCTGAAAAAAATACTTCTCTACACTTTTCCTATTATTCTTACAGGTATCCTTCAGCTGCTGTTCAACGCCGCTGACCTCGTTGTTGTAGGAAGATGCTGTGGACGTCTTTCCGTTGCCGCTGTTGGCGCTACCGGAGCTATAATCAATCTTATCACAAACCTGTTCATCGGATTGTCAGTCGGCGCAGGTGTTACTGTAGCTCACGCTCTTGGTGCAGGACACCGTGAGGATGTCAGCCGTACTGTTCATACAGCAATACCTACAGCTATGATAAGCGGATTGATCCTAACAGTGGTCGGGGTTGTCGGATCAAAAACATTTCTCCGCCTTATGGGAACTCCGTCGGATGTTATAGATCTTTCCACCACCTACATGAGGATATACTTCTGCGGAATTACTGCAAGTATGGTTTACAATTTCGGGTCGGCAATTCTCAGGGCAGCCGGAGATACAAAAAGCCCTCTTTATTTCCTGACTGCCGCTGGAATCGTAAATGTTATACTCAATCTTATATTTGTAATTGTATTTAACCTTAATGTGGCAGGCGTTGCAATTGCAACGATCGTTTCACAGATCATATCTGCCATCCTTATTATATGGGCTTTAATGAAAAGAACAGACGCTTGCAAGCTTTCCCTGAAAAAAATGAAGCTCTACCGGCAGCAATTCATGAAAATTTTACAGATTGGATTTCCTGCCGGAATACAGGGTTCACTGTTTTCAATTTCTAATGTAATTATACAATCTTCTATCAATTCCTTTGGATCTATCGCCGTTTCGGGTAATTCAGCCGCCGGAAACATCGAAGGATTTGTCTATATGTCCATGAATTCCTATAGTCAGACTTCCGTCAACTTTACCGGACAAAATCACGGCGCAGGAAAGCTTGAACGATTAAAAAAGATAATGCTTATATGCCTTGTTTCAGTTTTCCTCACAGGATTTACCCTTGGTGTTCTTGCAAGATTTTTCGGCGAACCGCTTCTTTCTTTTTACATTCCCAACGACAAGGAAGCAATCGGATACGGACTAACCAGGATGACATATATCTGCATTCCCTACTTCCTATGCGGTCTTATGGACGTAACGACCGGACTTATCAGGGGCATCGGCTATTCCGTTCTGCCTATGATAATTACGATAGCCGGAGTATGCGGACTGCGTATAGTATGGATATACACCATTTTCCGCATTCCGAAATATCATACATTGCAGAACCTCTATCTTTCCTATACGATTTCCTGGACAATCACATTTATTACAGAATTGATTGTTTTTCTTGTACTTCTGCGCAGACTGCAGAAACGTGCAGCAACATAAACTTACCGCTTGAGGCAATTATGATATATGCTTCTATGCTATTCACCATTTTTCTCACTCTGAATATAATATAAAAAAGTCGAAATGAGGGTGTAAAATGGACATTGCAATTATAATTTCCGCTGCGGTGATGACTGTGATAGCCGGAATAGAATTCGGCTGCCTTTTCTGTTGCTCAAAGCTGAGAATGAAATCCGTTCCGGTCATTGCCGTTCTGCCGGTAACTCAGTCGGACGATCAGCTGGAGCATAAGCTGGAATACATGGAGAACGTTATTACCAGAAAATCCCATGAAATCGAAGGTCTGCTCCTTGTCGCCATAGACGCAGATCCCGGTCAGCTAGCTTTATGCAGGGATTTTTGCAATGTTGTTCCTGCTGCAGAGCTTGCCGATATCAGTGATCTCGAAAAAAAATTGCCCGAAATGTTTGCAATTTATCATGAAATATAGTATAATATAAAAGTCAGAAACAATAAGAGCCTGTTCAGTATCTTTTTATGTGCGGATTTTCGAGCATAATTTTGTCGGCTACAAGGAAAAAATTCGCAGACATACTGACGTATGACAAGGATTTTTGACGCAGTAAGCG
>JAETSI010000006.1 GCA_021769725.1 Oscillospiraceae bacterium
GCTTCTTAAATTCCTCATCATACTGTCTTACTGTTCCCATCTTTGACACCCTCCTTTTTTATTTTATCATACATTGATTGTCTGGATTGTGTCAAGTTTTATTATACAACATCAAACTTCTCCATCGCCGTTCCGAATCGCACCATTTCATGTGCAATAAAAGGGAGCATCAGCCCGTACTCGGCAGCCTTAACTTCAATCTTATGCAGTATCTTCTCCTTAGTCATTGGCGTCCTCGTCTCGTTTATCCAAAATTGCAAACATATTGTTGAGGTCAGTACCAATTCGTAGCATTTCACGTGTGATTGCACGAAGCGTCATGCCGTACTCATTCGCTTTCTGCTCAATCATTTTCGGATCAGAAACCGTATTCGACCAGCCGTCGGGCTTATCTTTACTAAGCTGTCGGAACACCAATGCCCACTGTATCGTTTCTGCAAAATCCCAGATCGAACCATTCCAGCGCCACTCTTTCATATTCATTCCTCCGTTGAAATTTCAATTTTTTGACCTGTCAAGCGCTCATAGTATTCAATTGCCATGAGCAGAACGACAGAACCGTCATCACATCTGATCGCTACCGGATTGCCGTAGCGAAGCAAAAAGTCATCGTCCTCTATATGATCGCACAGCTCCTGCTGCGAGATCATGTTGATATACGGCAGCTTCATGATAATTCCCCCTTATGCTGCTACAGCCACAGACTGCCGCTGTAGACAGGCGTGATCTTGCTGACTATTATGCCATAGGATCAGGATTTTGTCAATTGAACTGTCAGTTTACTTTTAACAGCCGATGTTAAAGATCCTGCAGCGAAATTTCACGTTTTTGGGTCTATACTTCATTCGGCTGAATTACAAAATACAAACAATTGTATGTATTTTCAGTGTACTGAAAGTTCAATAGCGGTGTTTCAATTGTCTGAAATGTTTAGAAATTTCTCTGATGTGTATAAAAATCATGGGAAAGTTTGGCGGTTTTAACGATGCAATTTCATTATCATTTTATCTGATAATCAGCTCAGCAAGTGTATCGCAGAACGCCTCACGAAGAGGCGGCGAGCCTTTTGCCTTTATGCCCGCCCAGCGAATTAAATCTGCGATCCGCTTTTCCGCCATTGCACGATTTTTCTGAACGATTAGTTCTTCCACAGGCTGGTCAACCAGTTCAGCAAGAATAAACAAATGCTCTGCTGACGGGAGCGTTTCTCCGCGAAACCATTTGTATACTGCCTGCGGACTTTTGAGTTTTAATACATCCTGCAATATAGCAGGGGTAATTTTCTTTTGTTCGCACAGCATTTTTATGTGATGTCCGGTTTCTCGCAAATCTATAAAGCCTCTCAATATTATCAGCCTCCATTGCATTCAGATGATAGTATCTTACCGTCTTTTGCAATAAAATACAAGAGGTTGATTTTCACAAAATACTGCTGCAAAATTTGTCGGGTATGGTGAATAGACTTTACATTCAGCTGTTGGTATAATGTCTGGTACAAATACATTCAGCAGGAGGTATTTTACATGAATAAAAAGATCGGCAGAGAAGCTATGATTCTGCAAAAGCGCAGGAAAGAAATGGGAATGACGCAGACTGATGTTGCCGGACAAGTCGGAATACAGCTTCAGCAGTATCAGCTGTATGAATACGGAAAGCGCAAGGTGTCCAGTAGCAGTATGCTCCTTGGTCTGCGGCTTTGTGCTGTGCTGGAATTGGATCCCTATGAGCTTATTTTTGAAAAAAGTACAGACTGGGTGAAAAAGGTACGCAAGCTGTAAGGAAACTGCGAATATCATTTTGTCGATTATTAACAAAATGCATTGGATTATTCCCTTCTAACTTCTACGCTGAAAATTTGGCAATTACAACTCCGGAGTTGTGGACAAGAAAAATGGAATATGGTAATATGTCCATAGGCTTGAAAAGCCCTAAAATACATTGTTTTGGAGGAATGCGTATGAATGAAAAAAAGATAAAACCTGATTCGGCGCTGCCGATTATCAGGGGGTGCAGAATTTGAAGGATGTACAAAAAGCCGTCGCAGAGCGAGCATCACACCCAATCAGCGCTCCTGCAGGCAGCAGTTTTGAGACAGAACGGCAACGGCAGAGAACTGCTGTAGGCAGACAGTTTGATGCACTGGACGGCACCCGTATCCGGAAGATCAGCGCATTGTCGGATGCAGATTCCGGCGGTTCCCAGAGAAAACTACGTGTTGCAGCTTACTGCCGTGTCAGCATTGACGATCTCGATCAGGCGCTTTCGATTCATATGCAGAAAAGAGTTTATCGGGAGAAAATCAAGGCAAATCCCGAATGGATCTACGCCGGAACCTACGTGGACAACGGATTTTCCGGAACCAATACAACGCATAGACCAGGCTTCTTAAAATTGATCGATGACTGCCGGGCGGGAAAAAATCGACATGATCATCACGAAAGCGGTCTCGCGTTTCGCGAGAAATCTGCTCGACTGCATCGGCTATATCGAAGAGCTGAGTAATCTGAATCCCCCGGTTCGGGTATTTTTTGAACAGGAAGGTCTTGACACCAGCGTACAGACAAGCGGCATTATTCTGTTTGTACTGGCGATGGTTGCCGAGGAAGAAAGTCATATGAAAAGCGAAGCGATGCTGCTTTCGCTGGAATGGCGGTTCAGCCGAGGACGTTTTCTTACACCTGCATTGTTCGGTTACGATAAGATTGAAGTGCCGGATGGTTTTGGCGGCAAACGGAAAATGCTGGACATCAATCCACAGGAGGCAAAGGTAGTAAAATGGATGTACGCAATGCTGCTCAATGGCAGTACGCCGGAAGAAATCGCAGGTGTTCTCACAGAGCTGCAGATTCCTACAGGAGGCAGACGGAAGGACGGCTCGCCAAATACAAACTGGATGCCCGGCGGATTGGTTTCCCTAATGCGAAACGAAAGATACTGCGGAGACGTACTTGCAAGAAAAACATATACCCCTAATTTCAAAGATCATAAGGCAAAAAAGAATTGCGGGAAAAAGAACAAGTACTTTCAGGCAGATCATCATGAGGCGATCGTTACCAGAGCGGTATGGAACGCCGCACAGCGAATCCTGAACAGCCGTCGGTTCGGTCATGAGGGTTCTTATCTTCCGATGCAAATCATTGACAAGGGCGTTCTTGCAGGATTCATTTCTATGAACCGCTCATGGGCAGGCTTTGATACAGAGGACTATTACCGTGCATCACAAATTGCAATGGGGCTGCTTGACGAAGATCTGGAGGATGATCTTGAAAATGAATATCTTCCGGACGGCGGTCACAGGCTCGCCGGACTGATCGACGATCATGGCATTTCACAGATCGCCCGTGAACTGACGGAAGCCGAGCAGCAGATCAGAGATCAAGTCCAAGATTCAGGCTGTGGCAGATGCGGTCACCGGAGTTGCTGATAAAATCAAAAGCTTTCTGCACTTTTCCGTTCCGGACGAAGGTCCTCTGACGGACTTTGAATCTTGGATGCCGGACTTTATGCAGGGACTTGCTGACGGTATTTCGGCAAATGCAGGAATTGTGGGCGATGCTCTCAGCACCTTCGGTACAAATGTTACGACTGCACTTACAGATACGTTCAAAACTGCAATGAGCAATATTGTGACTACAGTGCAGACGTTCATGGAGAATACTCTGACCGAAGTCACCAACGTTTGGAATAACATCAGCACTTCAATGACGACTGTTCTTACCAATATCGGAAACGCTGTCAAAAATGGTTGGAACGCAATTACAATGTCAATCAGGACTTCCCTTGAAAATATAAAGACCGCAGTCAGCACAAGCTGGAACGCAGTCAAAAACATCGTAACAACGGCGATAAACAGCATTAAAACTGTAATCTCAACTGTGTGGAATGCTATCAAAAATTTCATTTCCACAGGTCAGCTTGACATTAAAAATACCGTAAATACAATGTGGACGGCGATTTCTGATGGTGTGAAAAATACCGTTAATTCGGTCAAATCCGCTGTATCTTCGGCTTGGAATGCTATGCCCGATGCAGTTCGAGGGGCGATGAATAATGTCCGTGATACCGTTTTCAATATCTGGGATAACGTGAAAAGTGGCGTTTCTGACAGGCTGGGCGGTATTCGTGACGCAGTTTCAAGCGGACTGAATTTCGCTGCGGACTGTATCAGAAATATCGTCAATTCCTCGTGGCAGTGGGGCTATGACATTATGCAAAACCTCATCAACGGAATCCGCTATATGCTGTCTGATTTAATCAACACAGTCGCAGATGTGGCGAATTCTATCTGGGAGTATCTGCACTTCTCCGTTCCCGAAAAAGGACCGCTTACCGATTTTGAAAGTTGGATGCCGGACTTTATGAAAGGACTTGCAAAGGGTATTGACAAAAGCAGAAAATATGTAGAATCGGCTATCGAGGGTGTGTCTGAGGCGATGCAGCTTACGATGACCTCGGGACTTAGCATGAAGCTTGACGGCATTTCGGGGGCGATGATGAACGGCGGCAGCGGTACGACTGTCATCAACAACTACAACAACGACAACAGCCGGACAGTCAACCAGACGAATAACTCGCCGAAGTCGCTGTCACGGCTGGAAATTTATCGACAGACGAGGAATGCCTTGAAAACGTAAAAAGGAGCGATTTAGATGTCGCTCCTTTAGTTTAATATAATTTGTGTCATTTAATTTAAGTTATTAATTTCATTTTGCAAATTTGCTAAAAACCGCCCTGCGTGAGCACCATCCATTTGTGTGTGATGAAACTGAAAAGAAATTGTCAGATAATATCTAAGAAACTTCTTCTTGTATTTTCCCCAGATGATAAATGGATTATTAAATATGCCACTATTCATTCCAACAGCACCATCAATTTCCGTATCAATAATTGCTGATGTACCTATTACCATACTGTTATCTGATAAATCTCTATCTTGACATTTATCAGCAACCTGCGAAGTGTAAATTAGATATTCTTCATTGAATTTATCCAAATCAGCATTAAACAAAATATCGCAGGAATTGACTTCTCCATCTTTATTTTTAACAATTGTATTTACAGCAATTGAATTGTATTGAAGTAATTTATCACCGACTGGAAGAATGTAAAATTCCTTTACCAATACTGCGGATTTTCCAATACAGTAATCAAGCAGCATATTAAATTTCAGATGTCTTTTCTTGCTTAACTTGATTAGTTTTGTTACATCTATTGTTTTGAAAAACGTTACCATTGGATTTGGAGCTTTCATCCAAAGTTCGTATGCCATAGAACGTGTTGTCATTTTTGGATCAATTTCTTGTACCATTATTTCCTCCATGAATTATAATTTGAATATAAAATGCACCCGGCTTTTTAGTATATCACATTTTCTTGAAAAAGTCAATCACGAATGAAGTGATATATTCTCCTTTTTCAGAATTCTTTGACTTGTCATATCGATTCCAATTGCGCCAAGCGGTGCAGTGATTAAAATTGCAAGTACTGCAACAGATAATACAATTTTTCCACACGGCAATCCAAGCGCAAGTGGAACAGAACCAATTGCTGCCTGTACGGTTGCTTTCGGAAGATAAGAAATAATACAGAAAATCTTTTCTTTCAGGTTCAATTCCGTCCCCACCATACAAACTGCAACACCAACAGCACGAAATGCAAGAGCAATAAAAATCATGGCTATTGCAGATAATCCGGAAGCAAGCGTATATCGAATGTCAACAGCAGCGCCAACCAAAACAAACAACAGGATTTCTGCTGCGATCCACAAGCTTTCCAAATTTTTGTGAAAGCCTTTCAGATACATTTTTAACAGATTTGATTTTGATGACACAAGCCATTGCAACAACAGCAAGAAAACCTGATACGGCGAGATGTTCATTTAATACGGTTTCGATGGACATAAGTAGAAATGACATTGCCAGCATCACGATTACCTTTGTGCTGTTTCTGATTTTCTGATTTCTCTGGTAAGATTTTTCAAAGAAAAAATGCACGGTAAATCCTGTCAGAATACCAAGCAAAATGCCAAGAACAATGGAAATAGGAATATTCAAGAAGTCAATAATATGAGCCGAACCACCTTGTGCTATTGTTACAAAAGTACTGAATAGTACGATCACAAATATATCATCGCACGAAGCTCCTGCAAGGATCATTTGCGGTATACTCTTTTCTGTACCTGTTTTTTCCTCGATCAGCTTTACCATTCTGGGTACAACAACAGCGGGAGAAACTGCACTTAGTACTGCTCCCAAAACAGCCGATTCCATTCGACTGACACCAAGAAAACCGGGTGCAAAGCATAAATATCCGATAATTTCAAAGCAGGCAGGAACGAAAGACATCATAATTGCAGGTCTGCCTACCTTTTTCAAATCCGAAAGATTTAGTGAGAGTCCTGCTTTTATTAAAATGATGATCAACGCAATTTGCCGAAGTTCCGAGGATATTCCAAGAATAGATGAATCAAGCCAATCTAACACAAATGGTCCGGTTAAAATTCCAACGGCAAGCATTCCAATAATTCTTGGCAGTTTGATTTTTTGAAAAATTTCAGCAGCTGAAAGACCAACAAGAAAAATAATGGCAAGTGACAACAACATAAAATCTCCTCCTTAAAATAAAAAAGCTGACAACATCTGCGTAGAATGCAGACGTCATCAGCTTTATAAGCGGTTTAGGTTTCCCAAACTCCGCTTTCTTACGTCAGCTTTGCTATATCTTTTTTCTGCTCTATTTCCTTCCTCAACTTTGGTTATTTTGCCTATTGATTTTTCTTAGCAGGTTTCAGATGAATTATTCTCGATGGTAAGAGCCTTGCCGTATGTGTCTTGAATAGTATATGTACCGTCATTTTGTTTGGTGATCGTCCAATTCCGGGCGCTGCTCTGAATGGCACTGCCGTTTTTTTCTGATATAAATAGTCCGCTGTTGAGATTTTTTATCGTATAAGTGCCGCTGTTGACAGTTGGATAAACAGGGGATATTTTCCAAAGCTGGCAGTCGCCGCCCCAGTAATTCCATTGATTTACGTTTCCGCCGTTTTCAGTTGACCATTCAAATACGTCAAGTCCTGCCGCATCTCCGGAACATTTAGAAATAATGCCGTAGTATGCCCCGTTTTTAACAAGCTTCCAGAGCTGATTATCAGAACCGGTATATTTCTGTAATTCGATGTTTACGCCGTTATCTGCGGAGATTTCCGAAACAGCAAGGCATTTGGATTCGTCTCCAAGGGAAACTATTCTGCAATATCCGTCATTTTCTGAAATAATCCTCCATTGCTGTGCAAAGCTGGAATTTTTCTCCCACTGTTGGATATTAGTGCCGATATCAAGTTTGCCGTCCGGTAAATCAAGAACAAGCCCGCTGTTTTTATTGGAAATAAAGTATGAAATACCGCTTAACAGATCTGTTTCGTCTATTTTGACTGTCTTTCCGGTTTCGCCGGCTGTTTCCTGTGCATAAACAAGATTACAGTCCGGTTTGGAATAGTCAAAAAGACCGGATCTTTCCTTTCCAGTGAATTCCTTTGTTTGAGCGCCCCAGACAGTCTGGTTATTGTTTCCGACAGCGGTAAAGGACATAATTTTTTTCCGTTTTCGTCCTGTGCAGCAATGAAATATCCGCTGTATTTCTGGTTTCCGACAGTAATTTCTGCGGCAGAACTATCTTTTGCCTGAGACCATGTTCCGGTTGCTGCACCGCTGATCTTTCCGTCTGTGCTGAGTGTTATTTTTATGTAGTTGTTTATGTTGGAATCAGTTGCAGTTCCGTGATTAATAAATTCGTAATCGCCGGCAATATCTGATGTTTCATATCCGAATTCTGCCATTACATCGCCGCTGTATTCATAAGGTACGATAACCGGCCAACCTTCATCGTTAAAGTACATTGAATGTGTACGTACTTCATGGAATTCATAGCCATCGTCAAATCTCGCATGATAGAAAAGATACCATTTTCCGTCGCTGTCACGCAGAACAGAATTATGTCCGCACGCCATATAGGCTTTGTCAAGACTGCTGAACTTGTAGTTTCCCATAACTTTGAGTCCCACCGAGTCAAGGTTAGTGTTTTGACCTAAAACTGCCGGGTTGCCTGCCGCATCGTAAAACGGGCCTGAGGGGCTTTCGGAACGGAATACACGCATATTGTAGCTGCCGTCAGACAGAAGTCCGCCGTATGTGACCCAGAGGTAATAGTATCCGTTATCCGGATTATACTCGATAAACGGACCTTCTCCGGATTTGTAATATCCGCCTGAGATTTTAGCGCCAAAGTAGCTGTCGATTATTCTTCCGTCAGCAGTTTTTCCGCTTTTCGGGTGGATACATTTTCCGGTGGAGGGATCAATTTCAAGAGTGAAGATTCCTCCCGACCATGAGCCGTAGCACATATATATTGTACCGTCTGTTCCGTAATAGATTGTCGGGTCAATTGCGTTCGGATAAAGATAATTATTGTAATTCTTGTTGCTGAACCAGTTGCTGTTGTAGGTTACTTCTCCGGAAGCAATCAGTTCGTCAACGTTGGTAGAAGTATATTTTCGGTTGACATTCTTTGTAGAGCTTGTTACATAGCTGTCGTTCTCTGTAAATCCCGAGTAGATCAATGTATCAACAAAGGTGTATGGGCCTTCAAGTTTTTTCGATGCTGCAAATCCTATTACAGAGCGCATATAGGTAGAGGAAGTGCAGAAATACATCAGATATGCGCCTTTTGTGCCGTCTGAATTCACATATTCGGGGTTCCATATAACATCTGGTGCCCATACTGCAAATCCGCTGGAATTCGGCTTTGTAATATCACAGTCCTCAAGATTTTCGCCTGCCCAGTCAAAAGCCTTTTTGAGGTTCTGAGAAAGATCGCCGAATACAACGTTTCCTGACGCAGTATAGCCGTTTGTGAAACATGTCCAGTTTTGCAGATCTTTTGACTTTGCCGCTTCGATGTGTGAACCCCAGACATAGTATGTACCGTCCTCTGCTTTAAATATGGATGGGTCGTGAACGGATACACGTGTTTTTCCGGAGGCTGCGTCCGTGCTGATATTATATGAAATATCTGTTTTGGATACTGAAAACAGCATTGCTCCTGAGAGGGTGAGAGCTGCTGCTTTCTGAAAAAAATCTTTTTCATATGGTCACTCCTTGTTAAATCTGTTAAAAAATGTGCCTAATAATTTATCCGTTAACAGATTATTAATTATTTTCTTTCAGTATACACTATTTTTCTGGATTTGTCAATAAAAAATGATATAAATACACGGTATTTCAACGAGTAAATACAGTTTAAAAAATAAAAGCACGCCGATTAAGGCATGCTTTTTGCGTTAAGACCTGTATGCGTACGATGCAGAACGGCTTCTGAATCATATCGTTTTATGTGGTTCAAGTATGGTGGTAAAGTATTCCAAATTTGACGCTTGACTTGGGAAGCCATCTATATGGGGAGCAGTTTGAAGGCTTACGTCGTCAAATTCCTGCGTATGAATATTGAAAAGTTTCCCCTCGATAATTATTTGATTAGCCATACTTTTCTTAATTGTCAACTTTTTAGGCGAATGAAAATCGTACAAAGCGGCGCTTTTCACCGGAATTATAGTATATAGAACCAAAATATTCGTATTCGTAATCGCAGCGAATCCGGAAGCGATTGCTTTTGAACTAAACAATGTTTTTGTTTTAAGGGAAACTCCGATTGAACACAGCGCTTGCGAAGCGAGGGGAGTCAGCAGCTGGTCAAAACATTTTATCATATTTTCTTCCGTGTAACCGGATATTTTATTTAGTATACCAAATAAGCCCATAGAAATTCTCCTGAATTTTGAAACTATTTATAGAGTCTGCGTGCAGATTTTTGAGAATAATTTTGGCGAATGCAAAGCAAAATTATGCAGTCAGATAACTCACGTCAATACTTTCAACGTAGTAGTCGTCAAAATTTGCCGAAAAGGCAAGCATTTATTTTATGTGATCAAACTCCAAGTTTATTTCATTATACTGCAAAACCATTACGTTGTCAAGTTTTTGATTTAATTTGTCTCACATCATTGACAAGTCAACACTTGTCAATCAGAAAAAATAATATAACTATATTGACAAATCCGGCATTGTATGGTATAATCAAAACATAATTTAAGAATGTGAGGTGGAAAGATGCGTAAGTAATCCTGTATTTATTAAGGTATACAAAAAATCAGCGGCAGTATTTCTGTCAGTTTTGTTGTACCTTTTTTGCAGGATCAATACGCTTTTCCGTCTGTATATAGGGCAGTTATGCCTCTTTTTGTGCAGCCGCAGGAAACGTATATCCTGCGGCTGTTTTTGAAGGAGGTAATTACATGTCATTAATAAATATATCTGATCTGACATTTTCTTATGACGGAAGTTCTGAAAATGTTTTTGAAAACGTGAATTTACAGCTTGATACCAACTGGAAATTAGGATTGACCGGACGAAACGGGAGGGGGAAAACTACACTCCTCCGGCTGCTTACCGGAGAACTTCGTGGCAGCGGAACTATTTCGTCACAGGTCGAATTTGAGTATTTCCCGTATCCTGTGAAAAATCCGGAGCTGTTTACTATCGACATCATTCGGGAAATTGCTCCGGAAGCTGACGACTGGGAGATCTATCGTGAAATGTCGCTGCTGAAAATAGGGCGGGATGCGGATTATCAGCAATTCCGCACGCTCTCAGGTGGTGAACAAGCAAAAGCAATGCTGGCGGGATTATTTCTGCGTAGGAATTCATTTTTGCTTATAGACGAACCTACAGATCATATTGACAGCGAAGGCAGACGGATTCTTGGACAGTATCTTAGACGGAAAAAAGGATTTATTATTGTATCGCATGACAGAATGCTGCTTGATGAGTGTACCGATCATATTTTGTCAATAGACAGATGTGGAATAAGTCTGCAAAAAGGAAATTATTCCGACTGGCAGCGCAGCAAGGATATGCAGGACAGCTTTGAGCTTGCCATGAACGAGAAACTGAAAAAGGAAATAAAACATCTTGAAGAAGCGGCAAAACGAACGGCGGAATGGTCGGACAAGGCGGAAAGAGCAAAGATTGGTTTTGATCCGTTGAAAGTTGAAAAGAGCATATCCAGACGCCCTGGCGAGGCGGCAAAAGCCAAGAAGATAATGTCACGTTCCACTGCTATATCAGAGCGCAGAGAGAAAGCTGTCCGTGAAAAATCCGGACTGCTGAAAAATATTGAGCAGACGGCAGAACTGAAACTCATGCCTCTTGAATTTCATTCCCGACGGCTTTTACAGCTCGAAAAGATTTCCCTGAGTTATGGCGGAAGAATTGTTTGCAGCGGCGTTGATCTGACTGTGATGCAGGGGGAGCGGATCGCTCTCACCGGCGGAAACGGATGTGGAAAATCAAGCATACTGCGGCTCGTCAATGGTGAGAACATTGAACACAGCGGAGTTGTCGTCCGGAACGGTCAGCTGAAAATATCTTATGTTCCGCAGAAAAGCGATCATCTTCATGGTTCACTGAGAGAATATGCTGAATTGCTGGGAATAGAAGTCAGCCTATTTTTTGCTGTTCTGAGAAAGCTCGGTTTCTCCCGTGAGCTTTTTGAGCGTAATATGGCGAGCTTTAGCGCTGGTCAGAAGAAAAAAGTTCTTATAGCAGGAAGCCTATGCGAACGTGCGCATCTTTACATCTGGGATGAACCGCTGAATTATATTGATATAATTTCACGCATACAGATCGAAAAGCTTATCCTTGAAAGCCGCCCGACAATTATATTTGTCGAACATGATGAGGCTTTCAGAAAAAAAATTGCAGATAAGGTTATTGAAATCGGAATGAGATAATGTTATAATGGAAGAGGAATGTTGTCTTAATGAAAGGAAAAGAGGAATATGCGAAGAAAAATATTTCAGTATACAGCAGAAAAATATGATACACAGCCGGAGTATCTCTGGGACAAAACACCGGATGCCGCTGTTCTTCGCCATTCTGACAACAGAAAGTGGTACGGAATTGTGATGACTGTAGCATATAAGAAGCTCGGACTTGCGGGTGAGGGGAGCATTGATATTCTCAATGTAAAGACCGACCCTCTGCTGGCAGGCTCGCTGAGGCTCAGAGATGGGATTTTGCCGGGATATCACATGAATAAAGGAAACTGGATAACGCTTCTTCTCGACGGAACACTCGGGGAAGATAATATATTTCCGCTTATTGATATGAGTTATGAGCTGACGTCAGGCAGAAAAGTTGGATCCTCTGATAAGTGCAGCAACTGGATAATTCCGGCAAATCCAAAGTATTATGACATTGACAGGCATATATCCGAATGCAATGACGGAATATTTCTCTGGAAACAGAGCAGAAGTATGTCGGCAGACAATAACGTCTATATTTATATAACCGCTCCGGTGTCCGGCATCAGGTATAAATGCCGTGTATTGGAGACAGATATTCCCTACAGGATGTCCGACGACAATATAAGAATGACAAAGGCGATGCGCCTTAAATTGCTGAGGCGCTACGATGAACCTGTCAGTCTTGCACATCTCCGGGAACACGGAGTTTTTTCAGTGCGTGGCCCCAGAAGTATGCCGGATAGTCTTGCACGTGAGCTTGATGACGGTTCCGGATCGGGCAGCGTACCGGAATTTTCAAAAAAATAAGAAAAAAATTACAAAAGTACTTGAAAAATTTCTTGAAATAGTGTAAAATATAATTGTACGTTGTTATAATATTAACAACTTATCTTAAAACGAAAGGATGTCATACCAATGGCAGGATTAAACAAGGTTACAGTAGAAGACATTAACGTTAAGGGAAGAAAGGTTCTCGTAAGAGTTGACTTCAACGTTCCCCTGAAAGACGGAGTTATCACAAATGATAACAGAATCCAGGCAGCTCTTCCCACTATCAACAAGCTGATTGAAAACGGCGCAAAGGTCGTTCTTTGTTCGCATCTGGGCAAACCCAAGAACGGTCCCGAGGCTAAGTTCTCCCTTGCTCCCGCTGCCGCAAGACTTGCTGAGCTCGTAAACACAAAGGTAGTTTTTGCCGCTGACGATACAGTAGTAGGCGACAACGCAAAGAAAGCTGTTGCTGAAATGGCTGACGGCGAGATCGTTGTTCTTGAGAATACAAGATTCCGTGGCGCTGAAGAGACAAAGAACGGTGAAGAATTCTCCAAGGAACTGGCAGAGCTCGTTGACGGTGAAGTATTCGTTATGGATGCTTTCGGTTCTGCACACCGTGCTCATGCTTCAACAGCAGGCGTTACAAAGTTCGTTAAGGAAACAGCTGTAGGCTATCTTATGCAGAAAGAGATCAAGTATCTCGGCAATGCAGTTGAAGTTCCCGAAAGACCCTTTGTTGCTATCCTTGGCGGCGCTAAGGTTGCAGATAAGCTCAATGTAATCTCCAACCTCCTTGAAAAGTGCGACACGCTTATCATCGGCGGCGGTATGGCTTATACATTTATAAAGGCTAACGGCGGTTCTATCGGTCAGTCTCTCGTTGACGACGAAAAGCTTGACTACTGCAAGGAAATGCTTGCTAAGGCAGAATCTCTCGGCAAGAAGATTCTTCTCCCTGTTGATACTACAGTAGCAGCTTCTTTCCCTGATCCTATTGACGCTGAGATCACTGTTGAAAACGTTGATTCCGACAAGATCCCTGCTGATAAAATGGGTCTTGATATCGGTGAAAAGACACAGGAGCTCTTTGCTGAGGCAGTAAAGACAGCCAAGACTGTTGTATGGAACGGACCTATGGGCGTATTTGAGAATCCTACTCTTGCTAAGGGAACAATTGCAGTTGCTAAGGCTCTTGCTGAGACAGACGCTACAACCATTATCGGCGGCGGAGATTCCGCAGCAGCAGTTATGCAGCTCGGTTTTGCTGACAAGATGAGCCACATCTCCACAGGCGGCGGAGCATCTCTTGAATACCTCGAGGGCAAGGTTCTTCCTGGCGTTGCAGCAATCGCTGAAAAGTAATTCAATAAATCAATAGGGCGGGTAGAGATATTCGCCCTTATTGCGATTGAGGAGATTAAAATGAAAATCACGGAAAAGATAAAATCCAATTATTCTGCCGAGGTAATGTTACTTACCATTGTCAGCTTTCTGTCAGGAGTTATTGCAGGGATTATTATTTCTCCGGTAAAAAACGGCATTTCTATTGGTAGTTATAACGGAAGCTATAATAAGTTTGAAGATTCAAACAATGTAAACAAGCCGGATAAAAAATGCAGATGTAACAACTGATATCATACTGATCTGCAAAAATCTATAAAGGAGTTAATTACTATGAACAAGTCAAAAAGAAAGGCAATTATTGCCGGAAACTGGAAAATGAATAAAACAAGACCTGAGGCTAAGGAACTTCTCGAAGCTATCAAGCCTCTCGTAGCAAACGCAGAGGGAAACGTTGAGGTTATCGCCTGCGTTCCTTTCACAAACCTTGAAACAGCTATCAACGCAACAGAGGGATCTAATGTAAAGATCGGCGCTGAGAACGTTCACTTTGAGAAGAGCGGTGCATTTACAGGCGAGATCTCCGCAGATATGCTGGTTGAAGTAGGCGTTGAATATGTTGTAATCGGTCACAGCGAGAGACGTCAGTATTTCGGCGAAACAGACGAAACTGTAAACAAGAGAACTCTTGCTGCTCTTAATGCAGGTCTCAAGCCGATCGTATGCGTCGGCGAGCTTAAATGGGAGCGTCAGTGCAATATCACAGAGGAAGTTATTGCTCGTCAGATCAAGCTTGATCTCTGGAATGTAACTGCTGAGCAGGTAAAGAACGTTGTTATCGCTTACGAGCCTGTATGGGCTATCGGAACAGGTCTTACAGCTACTCCTGAACAGGCTGAGGAAGTATGCGGATTCATCCGTGCTCAGCTTGCAAAGCTCTACGATCAGGCAACAGCTGATTCTGTAACTATTCAGTACGGCGGCTCTATGAACGCTGCAAACTGCGCTGAACTTCTGGCAAAGTCCAACATTGACGGAGGTCTTATTGGCGGAGCTTCACTCAAAGCTGCTGATTTCAATACTATCGTTCAGGCTGCTGTTAACGGCTGATTATTTATTCATAAAAATCTAATTTGAAAGGGTTTTAACAATGTCAAAAAAACCTGTAGCACTTATAATTATGGACGGCTTCGGCTACAATCCGGAGGACTACGGCAATGCAATAACTGCCGCAAAAAAGCCGAATATTGATAAATATATGAAAGGACCGCACACGCTTATCGGAGCAAGCGGTCTTGACGTAGGACTTCCCGACGGACAAATGGGAAATTCCGAGGTAGGTCACACCAATATCGGGGCAGGACGTATCGTTTACCAGATGCTGGTGAAGATCTCCAAGGATATCAAAGACGGAACTTTCTTCAATAATCAGGTTCTTCTTGATGCAATGGAAAACTGCAAGAAAAAGAATTCCGCTCTCCACCTTATGGGACTTCTCTCGCCCGGCGGCGTTCACAGCCACATGGAGCACCTTTTCGGTCTCGTTGAAATGGCAAAGAAAAACGGTCTTGACAAGGTGTATATCCATGCATTCCTTGACGGACGTGACGTTCCGCCATCCTCAGCGGCTGAATATATGGAAGAAACTGTGGCTGAACTTAATAAGATAGGTCTTGGAAAAATTGCAACTATCAGCGGACGTTTTTATGCTATGGATCGTGACAATGCCTGGGATCGTGTTGAAAAGGCATACTCCGCTCTTGTTTACGGCGAGGGCGTTCAGGAAATTGATCCGGTTCAGGCAATAAAGAATTCCTATGCAAATGAGGTAACGGACGAATTTATGCTTCCGACAGTTATCGAGGGCGGCGCTCAGATCAAGGCAGATGACAGCGTTATTTTCTTTAATTTCCGTCCTGACCGTGCAAGACAGATCACAAGAGCCTTTGTTGATCCGGATTTTGCAGGATTCACAAGAAAGAAAGGCTTCTTCCCGGTCAAATTTGTCTGCATGGCTCAGTATGACGCTGCAATGCCGAACGTTACTGTTGCATATCCTCCCGAGCAGCTTACAATGACTCTTGGCGAATATCTCAGTAAATCAGGAAAGACCCAGCTTCGTATAGCCGAAACTCAGAAGTATGCGCACGTTACATTCTTCTTTAACGGCGGTGAGGAAAAGCAGTTTGAGGGTGAGGACAGGATACTTATAAAGTCGCCCGACGTTGCGACCTTTGATATGAAGCCGGAAATGAGCGCATATGAAGTCTGTGATGCCGTTGTGGATGCTATAAACAACGACAAGTACGATGTCATCATTCTGAACTATGCAAATTGCGATATGGTTGGACATACGGGTATCTTCGATGCCGCAGTACAGGCTGTTGAAGCGGTTGATGAGTGTGTAGGACGTATGGTGGAGGCTATCCTTGCAAAGGGCGGAGCAGCCCTGATCACTGCTGATCACGGCAATGCCGATAAGATGTACGAGCCGGACGGAAGTCCGTTTACTGCTCACACAACGAATCCTGTACCTCTTATCGCTGTCGGAGTTGATGGACGGCTTCGTGACGGCGGAGTTCTTGCTGATCTTGCACCTACGATGCTTGAAATACTTGAACTGCCCCAGCCAAAGGAAATGACGGGAAAATCACTTCTTGTCAAGTAGAATTTATTTTAGTGCCGGCTTTTTCGTCGGCACTTGCTTTTAAATATATATGTTAAAAACAATTTTTATAGTTTTTTTCTGCCTTATATCACTGGTGGGCTGCGGAAAGCGCAGTATTGATCCGGATATGAATCAGGCAAGCGACCGCAGCTTGTTTGCAATGGATACCTATATGACGATGCGTGCTTATGGCGACTCCGGTGAAGAGGCTCTTGAAAAAGCAGAAGAGAAGATTAATTTTCTTGAATCCATTCTTTCCGTGACAGCAGAAAACAGCGATTTACAGCGTATCAACAATGCTGATGGCTCATCTGTGAAAGTATCGGAAGAAACTGCCAAACTGATTGATAAGGCTGTTGGATTTTGTAATAAAACTGATGGTGCACTTGATATAACATTGTTTAGCGTTCTTTTAGAATGGGGATTCACCGGTGACGAATTCTGTATACCGGATGCAGACAGCCTTGCCAGCTCTCTTGAATACGTTGACTACAGCAGGGTTTTGGTCGAAGGACAAACAGTTACGCTGCCGGCGGGATTCAAGATTGATCTCGGAGCATTGGCAAAGGGATATACATCCGATGCCGTAATAGGTATACTGCGTGAAAACGGCGTGAAATCAGCGATTATCAGTCTTGGCGGAAATGTACAGACTCTCGGCAGAAAGCCTGACGGTTCACGGTGGAAGATCGCAGTACGTGATCCGTTTGCTCCCGAGAGCGATATGTGCATTCTTGAGACAGGGGAAACGTCGGTTGTTACTTCCGGAAATTATGAACGCTTTTTCATTGGAGATGACGGAAAAAAATACTGGCATATTTTGGATCCATCCGATGGTTATCCGGCAGATAACGGTCTTGTTTCTGTTACGGTCATTGGTGAGAGCGGTCTGTATTGTGATGCGTTGTCAACAGCGCTGTTTGTTATGGGAAAGGAACGTGCTGTTGAATTCTGGCGTGAAAATAAGAATTTTGATATGATTCTTGTAACGGATTCAAAGAAAATATTTTATACGAAGAGTAAAGCATATGAGTTTGAAAATCTGACAGAAATGTCTGCGGAGGTGGTTGGAGATAACTAAAGGAGTAGTGATATGCCTGATTTCTGTAATTGTGATCTTTATTGCGTCGGCTGTGACATCATTTATTATTATGCATTCATCTGACAGGGAAGATCCTAAAGAAAATAATGGTACAAATTATGTAGAGATCGTCCAGGATAATAAAATAGTGTACATCTTCGATCTCAACAGTGAATCAGACCGAACTTTTCGGATAGAGTGTCCGAAAGGCGGCTGGAATGATATAACTATCGAAAATTCGCAGATTTTCATTTCTGATTCCGACTGTCCTGATAAGACGTGCGTCAATATGGGAAAGCTGCGGTCAGAATATGCTCCCATTGTATGTCTGCCGCACAAATTGGTAATACGATTTAGTGACCGGGGTGACGAGTGATGAAGATAAGAAAGATTACCGAGCTTTCATTGCTGACAGGACTTGCACTGATAATATTTGTAGTGGAACTCAGATTTCCGGACATCCTGCCTGTTCCCGGGGGAAAACTGGGACTGGCAAATATAATTACAGTATACGCTGTGTATAAATACAGAGCCTGTGAGGTGTTTCTTCTTGTGCTGGCAAGAATAATACTGGGAACAGTGTTTGCGTCAAATTTTTCAGCTCTGATTTATAGTTTGTCCGGGGCACTTTTCTGCCTCGCAGGGATGCTTTTACTTAAACGCATTATACCTGTTCGGTGGCTGTGGCTATGCAGTACTATCGGAGCCGTTCTGCACAATACCGGGCAGATCGCTGCTGCTATTGCTGTTATGCAATCTTTTGCCGTGATATACTATTATCCGTTTCTGGTTTTCTGCGGATGTATTGCAGGAGCTTTTACAGGAATATGTGCTCAGCTTGTAGTCAACAGGATAGGGAGAAAAGGAAGAAGTTATAACGAAAAGAGGTTATTTTATGATTAATCCGGCATCATTGCTGAATTTAAAACGCTGTTTCGGTGTTTTCAGAAACAATCACCCCAAGGCTATTCAATTTGCGGAAGCTATTTCAGATAAGGTAACCGAGGGCAGTATAGTAGAGATTAATGTACAGTTTCCTGATGGAACCAGGAGTAAGGCAAATATTAAGGTGAACAGGGACGATATTGAACTTATCAACGAGTTGCGGAGGTCGCTTGGTAAATGATTTCTGAAATAAATAATAAGCTGTCGGTTATTTTTTTTGACATAGATGGAACTCTGGTTACCGAGGATAGGCGTGCCATTATTCCCGACAGCGCCAGGGAAGCTATTGCCGAAACCAGGCGGCGTGGAAATCTTACATTTATAAACACGGGCAGAACTGCTTTTAACGTAAGCAGCCGTGTGAGGGAGCTCGGCTTTGACGGATATATCTGTGGTTGTGGAACTTATATTGAATACGAAGGTCAGATTATTTCGGATAATCGGCTTGAACAGGGATTCTGCCGAAAAATTGCGGAGATAGTGAGAGAATGCCTTGTTACTCCGGTTTACGAGGACAGAAACAAATATTTCTTTGATGATAAACTGCCCATGAATGATGTACTAAGAAATTTTTTGGACGTTTTTGTTGATCCTGGCATAGATATTACCGGTCGTGTGGAGGATGACGATTTTATTTTTGATAAATTTGTTGTGTGGCTTGACGAGAATTCGGATGAAGAAAAATTCCGATCTGAGGCAGGTAAATATTTTGATATAATAGACCGAGGCGGAAATTTTTTTGAGAATGTTCCTCTTGGTTTTTCAAAATCTACCGGCATCAGGCTTATTCTTGACAAGCTGGGAATACCAATTGAAAACGCTTATGCTATCGGAGACAGTATGAATGATATTTCGATGTTCCGGACTGTACCCAATAGTATTGCAATGGGTGGAGCAGAGCAGATTTATCCTTATGTTTCTTATGTTACAACATCTATCGAAAATGATGGGATTGCAAACGCTCTTAAACATTTTAATTTAATCTGAACAATCATAGGAGCAGCATCCCCCTATAAAAGAAATGCTGTTGCTTGCAAGACTGGTGTATTTTAGAATAGAGGGGAATATAAATATTGACATAAACCGACAAAAGTGGTAAAATAGTTATGCATAAAAATTTGGGGGAGGAATAAGCTTGAAAAAATTTTATGCTGCCGCAGCCTGCATGATTTTTGTAGCTGCTGTATCCGGATGTTCGGACAAAAAAAGCAACTCATCGGGAAAAGAGACGGAGAAGATTGTTTCACCGAGAACCGTTACTTTTGAATGGCAGGAATCCTATAAAGCAAAATTGGAGGAATTCAGAAATTCTGAGAACTATCAGGAAAGTAACGGGATAATTGGCTCTATGTTCGATCTGAGGGACCTCAATTCGGACGGTATTCCGGAACTTATAATTTCTCCGTCTGACGGCGTAGATTCAGTCTGTACCATTTATACATATTATGATGGTTCTTTAACAGAAATAGGTACAAACGGAAATAATGGATTTTTTGCTTTTTATCCGTCTGCCGGAATTATTAATAATGAGTTTCAGGGCAGTGGTTTCGTTATGGGTGAATTCCGCCGTATTGAAGGCAGTTCGTTCATGACAGAGATGACGTATTACAACAATATTGATTCAGTTAATTCCGGAGCAGTTATCAGGTATGAGATCGATAAAGAAGAAGTACTGCCAGCGGAGTATAACGAGAAATTTTACAGTTATGCAGATCAGCCGTCCCTTACAGTAGGAAGAAAGTATACATTCGGGGAGCGCACTATGGATTATGCAGTATATTGCTCTGAAAGCTGGGATGATGCGGCATCTTCTTCCATGAAGAAACTATTCAAAAAGAAAGTCAAAGACCTGGCTGAGGAATATGAATACGCAGGTTTTGAGCTTTTGGATATGAACGGAGATGAATGTCCGGAACTGATTTTTTCCGAGGGCTTTTCCAGTCAGGATTCATGTCGTGTATTTGTCTACAGTGACGGAGAACTTGTTGAGCTCAGCGAAAAATGCGGCATTAACGGAAGGTTTGGATTTGACAATGAAAAAATGGTATTTTTCACTATTAATCCTCAGGATGTTGACAAATACGGAAGTCTGACGGATATTTCTCTTGACGGATATGAAAAATCCGGAAGTCTCATGGAGTGCGGAAGAAAATATCTTGTCAGTGACGAGACTGCTTTATCCATTTTTGACTGACCGGGGGGATAAATTTGGCAAAATCACGAATAGTATATACTTGTAATCAATGCGGTTTTGAAAGTTCCAAATGGAACGGAAAATGTCCTTCCTGCGGAGCATGGAACAGCTTTGAGGAAGGGACGCCGGAGATACTCCCGTCTTCCGGGCGCTCTTCTTCGCAGAATATCGCCGATCTTTCAGAAAGAATACTGGAACTTGAAAATATTGGTTCAGACAGTGACATACGTTATGATACCGGAACAGCAGAGTTGAACCGTGTACTTGGCGGAGGTCTTGTAAAGGGTTCCCTTGTCCTTTTGGGAGGCGAGCCGGGTATCGGCAAGAGCACGCTGTTGTTGCAGGTGTGTCAGTTTTTAGGTGAAAATCATTCTATCTTGTATGTTTCTGGTGAAGAATCCGCAAGGCAGATAAAGCTGCGTGCTCAGCGGCTTGGGGTGGATACCGAGAATCTCTACATCCTTACTGCGACAGATGCCGAAGCTATCGCCGCAACTATTGCCGGCTCTGCTCCCGATATCGTTATAATTGATTCGATTCAGACCATGAATATCGGCAGGATACCGTCAAGCCCCGGCAGTCTTACTCAGGTACGTGAGTGCGCCAATCTTTTTATGCATACGGCAAAGACTCAGGAAATACCTATTATAATAGTAGGGCATGTCAATAAGGACGGAGCGATCGCAGGGCCGAAAGTAATGGAGCATATCGTTGACGCCGTTCTTCATTTTGAGGGGGAGCGTCATCAGAGCTACCGTCTGCTGAGAGCAATAAAGAATCGTTTCGGCTCTACTAATGAGATCGGTGTTTTTGAGATGAACGACAGGGGATTGAGGGAGGTTGAAAATCCTTCGCAGATGCTGCTTTCAGGACGTCCCCATGATGTTTCCGGAACTTGTACTGCTTGTGTTATGGAAGGAAGCCGTCCGATTCTGGCTGAGATACAAACTCTTGCGGCAAAAACTAGTTATTCTGCACCGAGAAGAATGGCTACAGGATTTGATTTCAATAGACTGAGTATAATTCTGGCAGTTCTGGAAAAGCGGCTTGGAATTTATACTGGTTCCATGGATATTTACCTGAATGTTGTAGGCGGCTTTCGTCTTGATGAACCTGCCGGCGATCTTCCGGCAGCTATGGCTCTTTTTTCCGGAATAATGGATAAGCCTGTCAGGGAGGATTTAATTGCTTTCGGCGAAATAGGTCTTGGAGGTGAGATACGCTCTGTATCTCACATTTCTCAGCGTATCCGTGAAGCCGAGCGTATGGGTTTTAGTACCTGCATAATACCAAAGCATTCCATGTCTGCGCTGGACGTGAAAGACTACGGTATTGAAATCGTTCCGGTTTTAAGCCTTAAACAAGCTTTTTCACACATTAAATAGAAAAGAGTGTTAATTTAAAAATGGACAGAATAGCTTTTTTCAGAGATCTTGCCATAATTATTGTATGTTCAAAATTTTTTGGTCTTGTAGCTCAGAAGCTAAAAGCTCCGCAGGTAGTGGGAGAAATAGTAGCAGGATTAATTATTGGCCCTGCATGTCTGGGAATCGTAGGAAATTCCGATTATCTTTCACTTCTTGCAGAAATAGGCGTTGTTATGTTGATGTTTGGTGCAGGTCTTGAAACAAATATGAGAGATCTTCTAAAAACAGGCCCGAAGGCTCTGCTTATCGCCTGTGCCGGTGTTTTTGTGCCGCTTGTAGGCGGTACGCTTTTATATAGCTGTTTTTATGGATTCAGCGCAGTAGGCAGTGAGCAATTCTACCGGGCTGTGTTTATTGGTACTATCATGACTGCTACATCTGTTGGAATTACCGTGCAGACACTTAAAGAAATGGGACGTTTAAAAAGTTCTACGGGAACGCTTATAACAAGCGCCGCAATTATTGATGACATAATTGGAATAATTGTGCTGACTTTTGTAATTGGTCTGAAAAATCCTGAATCAAAGCCTACAGACGTGGTTATTCATACGCTGCTCTTTATAGCGTTCAGTTTTTGTCTTGGATTTTTGACATATTATATCTTCAAATACATTGATAAAAAATATCCTCATCAGCGCAGAATCCCGATTCTTGGACTTGCGGTATGTATGTTTATGGCGTTTGCCGCTGAGGAATTTTTCGGAATTGCAGATATTACGGGAGCATACGTTGCCGGACTGATATTATGCAGTCTCAAGGATTCAGAATATATCGCAAGAAAAGTAGATATCAATTCATACATGATTTTCGGTCCTGTATTTTTTGCAAGCATCGGTCTTAATACTACTTTCAGCGGTTTTACTCCGTCACTGCTTTTGTTTTCAATATTCTTCGTATTGGTTGCTTTGCTGACGAAGATTATTGGCTGCGGACTGACCGCAAAGCTTATGCGGTATGATTTCAAAAGCAGCCTTAAAGTCGGTGTTGGAATGATGACAAGAGGCGAAGTTGCACTTATCGTGGCAAAAAAGGGACTTTCAGAAGAAATGCTTGATCCGAAATATTTTGCTTCGGTAATTTTGCTGATAATCGTTTCGTCAATTTTAGTTCCGATTATTCTTAAACTGCTTTACAGAGGAGATAAAGAGGATGAACCGGCACAGATTTCAGCAAATTGAGGAGGGGAGTATGAAATACGGTCTTGTTCTTGAGGGCGGTGCAATGCGTGGACTTTTCACAGCAGGCGTAACCGATGTATTTATGGAAAACAGTATTGTTTTTAACGGTGCTGTCGGGGTGTCCGCAGGAGCTGCTTTCGGATGCAACTACAAATCTGATCAACCGGGCAGAGCAATTCGCTATAATACAAGATTCTGCCGTGACAAGCGATATTGCAGTTTAAGGTCGCTGGTAAAGACCGGGGATATGTTCGGTGCGAATTTCTGTTATCATGAGATTCCGGAAAAATTTGACATTTTTGATTTTGAAACGTATGAAAGTTCGGCAATGGAATTCTTCGTTGTGTGTACTGATGTAGTAACTGGAAAACCTGTATATCATCGCTGCGACACCATGAACAGCCGGGAGCTTGAATGGCTGAGAGCTTCTGCATCCATGCCCATGGCAGCAAGAATAGTAAGCGTAGACGGTTGTAATATGCTTGACGGCGGGATCTCCGATTCAGTGCCCTTGAAATTTATGGAAGATTCCGGATATGACCGTAATGTGGTTATACTTACTCAGCCGAGAGATTATGTGAAAGAAAAAAATAAGCTTATGCCAATGCTCAGAATTGTTTACAGAAAGTATCCAAATCTCCTGAAAACAATGGAAAACAGGCATAAAATGTATAATAGTGAACTGAAATACATCAGAAAAGCCGAACAGGAAAAACGTGCTCTTGTAATCGCACCCGAAACGAAGCTTCCGGTTGGACGTATTGAGCATGATCCGGACGTTCTGCGTGAAGTTTATCGCATAGGACGCAAAGCAGGAATGAAGCATCTTGCAGAGGTAAAGAAATTTATCGCAGATTAGAGCTTGTTCATTTTATGTGAACACGCTCTAAAAACCAGGCAGAAATACACATTATACGTGTATTTCTGCCTGGTTTATTATTGTATTTCATCGGCGTATTCCGTAAGTTTTTCTGCGAGTTCATCGATATAATCTTCGTTCAGAACATCATTGAAACCGGCTTCTTTTATTGCAGAGCGGAATGAATAACTGTAGTCGTTGTAAGATATCCGGGCTATTTTCTCATATTTTTCAAGAGCCGCATCCGGATCGCTAAGGCAGTCCTCCCAGATGTCAAAGGCAGCAAGAGCTGAAACGGCATAACTGATATAATAACCGGGTGATTCAAAAATATGATTTACCATATATAGTTCGACACCGGGCAAAGAATCGTATACGATATCTTCCCAGCATTCCAATACATCCTCCGGAGTGAATGTATTGACGTTTTGGAGTACTGTATATTCAAATTCGCCTACTGCAAATCCTGAAACGACGGCATTGACAAGATCATAACTTTTAGCCGCAAACATTGCATCTGCCTGATCTTCGTATATATCGTCGTAAAAACGTGTGAAAAGGCATTCAAATCCCTGTGACTGTATTTCGGCTATATCCAGGTTTGACGAAGCAAGATACGTTGGTATGTTGTCGTATGCCTGGGCATAATAATGACCGAATTCATGAACGGGAGTGAGCAGACTATAGTAATCATTGTTGTCAGTGATATAAACAACACCTTTTTTGCTGACAGGCAGATATGCTGTAAAAGAACCGTTATAGCTGCCGTCTCCGTCAGAAATCGAGTATTCCTCGTCGTTAAGGAGTTTTTGTGCTGCATTGCTGATTTCCGGTGAAAGTTCTCCGGCATATTCGGCAATAGTTTCAAACGGATTATCAAATTTTTTTGGTTTTGTTACAATATCCATTCCGCCGTCCATTTTCATGATCTCTCCGATTATTTCTTCGGAAACCGGCATCAGTTTTTCTCTGACAATGTCTGAGAGTTCAATTATATCTTCCGGAGTATAGTCACGATAATATTGCTTGTAAAACATTTCTGTGTCATATCCTTTAAGGATCTCAAGCAGTATTTCTGCACAGATGAGATTTTTCTCATCGTCATCCATATCCTCGTCGTAAGCGGCATCATGAAATCGGTCGATCTTTTCGTCCCTGAGCCAGTTCTCCACACGTGTATATCCTTCAATCCTGTATGTGTCCATAGACGGATCTGAGTATGCTTCAAGCGTTTCGTCATCATGAATTAGTGAAGTGAACATATCTCCATAGTTTTCGCTGTTATACCCCTTGCAGAAAGCAAATGTGATGAGTTCGGCGGCAATATACATATCTTCAGCAGCGTCATCGGCATCGGCTTCAAGATCTTCGTTGTCAAAATCAAGATAATATGGGATGGTCAGGGATGTATACTCTTCGTATAATTGGTCGAAATCAGCAATAAGAGTATCTATATCATCCTGAACGGCATCCTCGTTTGAATCAACAGTAAGGTCGCCGATTAGTGTATCGACATGATCTCTTACTATATCAAGCCGTTTGGAATTTTTTATAGGATTGAAAGCAGCAGGCGTATCGTTTTTATCCCGGCTGTTGTCGTCAGAAGAACCTTTTTTTCTGTCATTTCGGCTGTCCGATGATTTTACTGTTCTTTCCGAACTGCTTCCCATTCCACGTAAAGTACAGGAACTTACCGAACAGGTCAGAGTAAGAGCCGAAAGAAATGCGATTATCTTTTTGATTTTCATGATTATCTCCCTTCATGTTATATGGTAAGTTTTGCAACCGCAGATATTATCCCCAGCGGGTTGTCAGCTATGATATCAGCAGCAGCAAGCTCTTCCGGCGAACCGTAACCGTAACTGCATCCTACAGACCGCAGATTATTCCTGACGGCAGTTTCAATATCGTGAAAGCGATCGCCTATCACTATGAATTTACCGGGATGTTCGGGTGCTATTTTCCTGAATATCTCGTACTTCGGGATAAAGGCAAATTCCTCGCAGCAATAGAAACGGTCAAAAAATCTGTCCAGGGAGAAAACTCTCCTGTGTCGTTCCATATAATGTATACGGCAGTTGCTGAGGAATATGAGTCGGTATCCTATTTCTTTCAAATGTAGGAGCATTTCTTCTGCACCGCTGAAAAGTTCGCCTTCACCGCTTTCTATTCTCCGTGCCATATCTTCACCGAGCCGTATACGTGCCGCTTCACGTATTTTTTTATCAAGGCAGGGCATAAAATTCTGCCACATATCGTTTGAATTGAAGCCAAGCCAATAGCTGATTTCGGAATCGGTGTAGTTTTTTGGCTTTATATAGTCGTTTTCAGCCAGCCATTGAATGGTGCTGCGGAATGCCGGTGCATAGGTTTTCATGGAATTATGGATAGTTCCATCGTAGTCAAATATCAGATTCATATTACTTGATGCGCCTGCAAAGATTTATCATTTCAATAGCTCCCTCGGCGCATTCGGAGCCCTTGTTTCCTGCCTTGGAACCTGCACGTTCGATAGCCTGTTCGATATTTTCAGTTGTGATGATTCCGAAAAGCACTGGAACTCCGGTCTCCAGCGAGACCTGTGCAACGCCTTTGGCAGCTTCATTGCATACAAGCTCATAGTGGGATGTACTTCCTCGGATTATCGCTCCTAGACAGATAACAGCGTCGTACTTGCCGGTCTCAGCCATTTTCTTGGAAATAAGCGGGATCTCGAATGCTCCTGGTACCCAGGCAACGCTGATATTTTCGTCGTTTACTCCGTGGCGGAGCAGAGTATCAACTGCACCGGAAAGAAGTTTTCCGGTGATAAATTCGTTGAATCTTGACACTACAATGCCGATTTTTGCTTCTTTACTGATAAGATTTCCTTCTAAAATATTCATGATTATTTTTCCTTTCTTAATCAATAATTGAGAATATGTCCCATTTTATCACGCTTTGTTTTAAGATAAAAGAGATCGTGAGCCGTAGCGTCCATCTGGATAGGAACACGCTCTTTTATTTCAAGACCAAAGCCGCTCAGACCATATATCTTGTCAGGGTTGTTTGTAAGCAGCCGGAGTGTTTTGCAGCCGAGATCACGCAGTATCTGCGCACCGATATAGTATTCCCTCATATCTCCGGGAAATCCCAGTGCAAGATTTGCTTCAAGCGTGTCCATGCCTCTGTCCTGAAGCTCATAGGCACGAAGCTTGTTTATAAGACCGATACCACGTCCTTCCTGACGCATATAGAGAAGTATACCTCTGCCTTCCTTTTCAATGCTGTTCATGGCTGCCGCAAACTGTTGTCCGCAGTCGCATTTCAGAGAACCAAAGGCGTCCCCGGTCAGACACTCTGAATGAACACGGCAGAGGATATCCTCACCATTGCCGATATCTCCCTTGACCAGAGCCACATGATGTTCGCCGTTAAGCCGGTTCACATAGCCCATAGCCCGGAATTCGCCGTATTTCGTTGGCAGCTTCGTATCTGCCACACGTTCCACAAGAATGTCATGGCATTTCCGGTAATCTTTCAGAGAACGAATAGTTATGAATTTCATTCCCCATTCTGCTGCTTTTTCCTGAAGCTCTGCGGATCGCATCATGGTGCCGTCATCACGCATTATTTCGCAGCAAAGGCCGCATTCCTCAAGACCGGCAAGCCGCATCAGATCTACCGTAGCTTCGGTATGTCCCTCACGTTCAAGAACGCCGTTCTTCTTTGCAGTCAGCGGAAACATATGACCCGGACGCCGGAAATCTTCAGGCTTTGTATCCGCTGAAACAGCCATTCTTGCGGTAAATCCACGTTCTTCGGCAGAAATTCCTGTCGTTGTTTTTATATGATCTATCGAAACCGTAAAAGCTGTGGAATGATTGTCTGTATTGAAGTCTACCATCTGTGGCAGATGCAGGCGGCGGCAAAGATCTATACTCATTGGCATACAGATAAGTCCCTTGGCGTGCATTGCCATAAAATTGACATTTTCCGTAGTTGCATACTGAGCAGCACAGATCATATCGCCTTCATTTTCTCTTTCCTCGTCGTCGGTAACAAGGATTATTTCCCCTTTGCGGAGAGCTTCAAGAGCTTCCTCAACAGTGTTGTACTGAAACATAAAAATTCCTCCTTAATATCCGTTTCGTGCCAGAAAATCCATAGTTATCCGGCTTTCCGGAATATTTTCAGACTTCGGTCTCATCAGTTTTTCCACATATTTGCCGATAATGTCATTTTCAAGATTGACTGTGTCGCCGCTTTTTTTAGATCCCAGTATTGTTCGGGCGGCAGTGTGGGGAATAACCGATATCTTGAAACCGGAGTCGGAAACTGCGGCTACTGTCAGACTTATGCCGTCAACTGCTACAGAACCCTTTTCAACAATATACCGCATGATTCCGGCGTCTGCACAGATCGTATACCAGATTGCTATCCCGTCTCTTTTTATATCAGTGATCGTTCCCGTGCCGTCGATATGTCCCGAAACAATGTGACCTCCGAATCGTCCGTCCGCAGCCATTGCACGTTCAAGATTTACCGGACTGCCCGGTCTGAGGCTTCCGAGAGACGATCGGCTGAGGGTTTCGTTCATAACGTCAGCCCGGAAAGTATCGCCGGTAAGATCAGTCACCGTCAGGCACACGCCGTTTACGGCAATGCTGTCGCCGATATTTGTACCGGAAATAACTTTTTCCGCTTTTATTTCGATAAATGACGATACCGTCCCTCGCTGAACCGACCTAATGCAGCCTGTTTCTTCAACTATTCCCGTAAACATTCTTTACCCTGCTTTCTATAAGAAAATCATCTCCGAGTCGTATTACCCTACTGTTTTCTAACATGAATGCAGCGTCCGGGTGCGGTACACCAGAACCGCCTACGGGAGATTTAGCGTTTGTTCCACCAAAGATTTTTGGCGAGATATAGGCGATCACGCTGCTGACAATACCGGATTCAAGGGCTGACCAATTCATTTCAGCCCCGCCTTCAAGGAGAATGCTGTCAATTTTTTCACGTCCGAGAACTGTCATAAGCTCACGAAGATCGACTCTGCCGTTTTTCTCAGATGTCCTTATAATACGGCAGCCATGTGCTTCATATTCGTGTATGCGTGCGATGTCACCGGAAATCGTTGCAATGATAGTCGGAATATCTCCGGCAGTCCTGACTATATTGCTGTGAATCGGTGTTCTAAGAGAGGAATCACATATTATTCGTATGGGATCTTTGCCGTTTTCCAGACGGCAGTTTAGCATAGGGTCATCGCTGAGAACAGTTCCGACACCGACCATTATACCGGAATGACGCAGCCGCTGAACATGAACGTCACGGCGTGATTCAGTGCCTGTGATCCATTTTGATTCGCCGGTATGACAAGAGATTTTTCCATCCAGTGTCATGGCATATTTCATAGTCACATACGGAAGTCCGGTTGTGATATAATGGAAAAATATCCTGTTCAATGCGTCGCACTCTTCTCTAAGAATGTTCTCCGTCACTTCTATTCCGTGTTCACGCAGGATCTGAACCCCCTTTCCTGCAACAAGCGGATTGGGGTCGGGTGAACCGATAAATACACGTTTTATGCCGTGCTCAATAATCGCCTCGGTACATGGCGGCGTTTTTCCGTAGTGACAGCATGGTTCAAGAGTGACATAGAGATCAGCGCCTGTGCAGTCTGTATTCTGTAAATCACACTGTGCAAAGGCATTCCGTTCTGCATGAAGTTCGCCGTATTTCATATGCCAGCCAGAACCGATTATCTTGCCGTCTTTCACGATAACAGCGCCTACCATAGGGTTCGGTGAAACGAATCCCATTCCTTTTTTTGCAAGAGAAAGGGCATTTCTCATAAAGTCAATATGATCCATATTACCTCCCAACAAAAAAGCCCCGGCTGTTTTCCGGGGCAGTAAATCCTGTATAGATACAGTAACTATCTGTCTTCTTTCATCCGGACTATAAGCCTGATAAACAGGCATAACCGTCGGCTCCGGAATTTCACCGGATCAACCTATAAAAGGCTCACAGGCTGCGGACGAATTGTCCTTACTGCCGGTAGGGAATCTCACCCTGCCCTCGAAGATAAATTAAGTATAGCATATTTACTTTTATTTGTCAATAGTTTTTTGCAGAGGATCTCCGCACCATGCAAAAGGGGAGTACATTCCATTCTTACACGGAATTTTATTTGCCTATAAGTTCGATACGCATCAAGCATATGTCGAATACGTCAATAACGTTATTTCCGTCCATATCTCCGGCTTTCCAGTCGGTAAGCTTTCCGGAGCCCAGAATCCACTTCTGTGTCATTACCAGATCGGCTATAGTGAACTCACCGTCTTTATTTACATCGCCTTTTACTGTGGCAGGAGTGTTTTCGTACTCATACACAAGTTTAATGCTCTTGTAGGCAACACTGATTACGTCGCCGTCTTCTTGTTTTTCTGATGAATCCCACCATTTCTGGAATTCTATTTTTCCGTCAGCGATAACGGCTTCCACAACTTCATCGCCGTTTTTCAAGGTTCCGTCAAATTCAACGGTTGCTGAGGAATTGTTTCCAAGAGGCAGACTGAATGACTTTGATGTCCAGAAATCCGTACCGTTGGTGTCTTTAGCGTTTATGCATATTGCGCATCCGGCGTTGCCCCAGGCAGAGCCTTTTTCTGATGTGACATCTGCGTTGATGATGACTTTTTTCAAATGTTCCGGATCTTCGACAGGAACTTCGAGATATCCATTGGCGTTGATACGGCTATCAAGATCGTCAAAAGTAACTGTTTCGACGGTTATAGCATCAGGATCGTAGATCTGGAGACCGTCAAAATCAGAAGCATCGTCTGAAATTACAATCATAGCTGCTGAAAGAGCCGGGAGAGTTACATTGACCTCATTATTCTTTACGTCGTCCACGATATCAATCAGCCTGATTTTATCAGAATCACCGTAAACTGCGTAAACAGCAGCAGCTTTGTAATCAGTGGATGAATTTTCAAGAGAGATCGTTGCATTTTCGCTGTCGGTAAAGCTTTTGTTTGTAAGCATTGCCTTTACAGTTCCCTGATCGGAACCGTCTACTGACGCATATGAGCTTGCCAGTGAAACGTCGTCAGTCTTTGTAGGAACAAGGGTGTCGCCGAAAGAACTGCCGTTACCGTCATAGTTGGTGTAGAGCTTGATTCCTGACAGTATATATGGGTTTCCGCCCCAGAGCGTTGCAAAGTAAACTCCTGCGTCGGCGTAGCAGCCGAGAGCTTCTGCCTGGGCGATAGTTCCGCTGAGATCTTCACCGCCGAAATTGTATTCAGATATAGCGAGTTTTGTTCCCGGATAATATTTATCAATAGAAGCTTGTATTGTAGGCAGGATAGGTACATTTTCCTGACACCACTGACCGATCCAGCTGTTTTCAACGAAGCCTTTTTCATACAGAGTGCGGACGGACTGTAATCTGTCCTCAGCACCTACTCTTGAGGATTCCGAGTAATAGTGTATGTCCAGAACGTCCAGCAGACGTGTTCCCTCTTTGTCACTTGCCTTTTTCATTGTATCAAGATAATAGTCGAGATACCAGTGATAACCGCCCTGAGACTTGATGGTTTCCCATTCGGTACTGTTGTCGTCATCGGCAAGATGATCGTAAGCCGTATATCCGTAGAGAGCCGGACCGAAAACCTCGGCATTAGGATCAAGCTTCTTAACAGCTGCCGCCATTTCGATAGATTTGTCGCTGAGTTCTTTCATTGTTACGGGTTCAGGATGCATACGGCTGTGAGTATGATTCCAGAGAGCCGGTTCGTTGTCAAGGCTGTAAGCCTGAATTCCAGTTGATGTTGTAGAGTCGCCAAGCTTATTGATAATATAATTGACATATTCATCCATATATACCGTACCATCAGTGAGGTCTGGTTCAGCATCAAAGGGAGCATTTTTTGTAAATTCCACTTTATTCCAACGGTCGGACGGAGCTGCTTCTGCTTCGGAAACGCTGCCGTCTTTGTCCGCAGCCACGTATCCCGCAAGCTGGAGAGTTGCAAGCTTGTAGCTGATTCCGTTCTTTGCGCTCATATCCGAAAGAACTTGTACGCAGTCGGCAGGTCTGTCGGAATTGGAAAGATTGTTATCGCTGCTGTGCAGCCAGTCCGAACCGGCATTTGAAGCGTTGTTTTCCCAGTTATAGGCAGTCATTCTGTTTCCGCCCTGACGAATTGAATTTACATTGAGTTCGCTCAGATAGTCCTCATTGCCATACTGGTTTACGCCGTAGATCAGCGGACTGATCTCTTTTGTTTTTCCGCTCAGGTCGATCGTTACATTCATATCGTAAGTTCCGCTTTCGGCTGCTGTGCTGCCGACAGGGATTGATACAGATGTAAACAGAACTGCCATTGCTGTCAGAAATGGTTTGTACTTTTTCATGTGAATCATCCTCCTTTGACATAGTGCAATACATTTATATTAATATCATAATTATACCATGTTTTTGTAAATAATGCAAGCGTTTTTGGAAATATATTTCATTTGTTACTCTTTTTTTGTTTTTATATCAGACCAGCCGGAAACATCACACTGACCAAAATCGTTATTTCCGACAGCAACAACAGTGCCGTCTGATTTTAAGCCTAATGTGTGGAATTCTCCGGCGTCGAGAGTTCCATTTGGCAATGATGAAGATACTTTTGCAAGTGAAGAAATTAGTTTATCTTTAGAATCTTTATATCCGTTCAGATCTTCAAAAGCCTCAAGTGCCTCTTCATAATTGCCGCTGTTGTAAAGCTTCATTGCTTTGTTGTAATTTTTATTCGGAATAATAACATTATTTAAAACAATAACAAACGCAATTAAAGCTGCTGTAATTGAACAAATGGCAGTACAACTGATTAGTGTAATCCTCTTTTTCTTTTTCCGTTCTTTATTTATTTCTTCAATTCTTGCCGTGCATTTTTTTATTTGTTCCGGTGAGTCTTTGTAGTCTCCTAGATAGTCGCCGTCCTCTAAGATAGACCGGAACTGCGTCCGGTGGCAGGTCGGGATGCGTTTGTTTGTTTTGGGGTCGACAACGTACTCTATACCGTAGCGGCACAGGCACATTCCCCAATGAGCCTCCGCTTCATCCGGAGCCTCTGCGAGAATGTTCTCATAGACGACAGATGCCTTGTCGAATTCTTTGTTCATTCGATAGTGATTGGCTCTGTCGAAGAGCTGATTTCGTTTTTCGTTATCAAGTTTTGGCAGTGTCTAGGCAGTTCCGCAGTACTCGCACTCGCAGACAGTCATTCCTGAACTGACGTTCAGCGCTGCCCCGCACATTTTACATTTAAATGCAGCCATATTTATCACCTTCTGAAATAGATTTTATACTTGTCGCAATTCTATTTCCGTTTATTCTTGTAGATTATGCGGCATAGAATACAAATGCACCTTAATTATATACCAAATTTTGTTAATTGTCAACAAGAATTGTAAATTGTTACGGAGATTATTCCTTTGACAGGCAGAAATTGATGTTCATGATAAATACGGATAATTTATTGACGTAATGCAAAAGATGTGGTATACTATATAATAAGAAAAAAATCCATATTTTGAAAGGAGAATGTAAATGGGCGGATTCACAAAGCAGGCAATACGCAGTTCGTGTATAAAGCTACTTAACGAGCGTCCTACGCATCAAACCATTACAGTAAAGGATATTGTAGAGGATTGCGGAATAAACCGTAATTCTTTTTACTATCACTATCAGGATCTTCCGTCACTTATCGCTGAAATATTCACAGAAGAGGCTGACAGGCTTATACATGATTATCCCAAAATAGACACAATTGAAGACGGACTTCTGGCGGCTATATCATTTGTAATGGAGAATAAAAAGGCTATTCTTCATATATACTGTTCCGCCAACCGTGAGTTGTTTGAACAATATTTATGGCGTGTATGTGATCACGTTGCGGATACCTACATAAATACTGCATTTCCGGAATTTAAAATTTCCATTCAAGATAAGCAGACCATAATCAGATTTCTCAAATGCGAATGTTTTGGCATTATTATGGACTGGTTCAGCAAGGGTATGGACACTGATATCATTCAGGGAATAAATCGCATATGTGAGTTGAAAAGGGGAATGACGGAGGAAATGCTCCGGCGCTGTCAGCCGGACAATTCAGACAAATTTTAACAAATGCCTAAATTTTAAGCAGACGGGTTATCCTGTCTGTTTATTTTTTTTGAACCAAATGATATAATATTAACAATCCAACATGATGTTCTGAATGTTGAATAATAAAGAAAGGATATGCATATTTATGAAATTTTCAAATGCGGTGGTAAAGCATCGTATTCTCATTCTTGTAACAGCGCTGGTTCTTATGGTGCCGGCTGTGCTCGGAATGGTGAAAACAAGGATCAATTACGATATGCTGGACTATCTTCCGTCGGATATGGACACAGTAAAAGGTCAGAGTGAGCTTCTTGACGATTTCGGAAAGGGCGCTTTTTCATTTATTGTAATAGAAGATATGCCGGAAAAGGATGTTGCAAAGCTGAAGTCAAAGATCGAGAATGTCGATCATGTTGAAACAGCACTGTGGTATGATTCAATACTTGATTCATCCGTTCCTATGGAGCTTCTTCCGGATGATATATACAGCGCTTTTAACACGGAAAATTCGACGATGATCGCTGTTTTCTTCGATACATCAACTTCTTCTGACGATACTATGGATGCCATTCGTGAGATACGTTCCATAGCCGGAAAGCAATGCTTTGTTTCGGGAATGTCTGCCATGGTTACCGACCTGAAAGACCTGTGCGAACGTGAAGAGCCTGTTTACGTCGTGATAGCAGTGTTAATGTCAACTGCGGTAATGCTGCTGTTGCTTGACAACTGGCTGATACCGTTTGTATTCCTTGCAAGCATCGGTATGATGATATTGCTGAATCTCGGTACGAACATTTTCTTCGGTGAAATTTCCTATATTACCAAAGCTCTTTCCGCTGTGCTCCAGCTTGCTGTAACGCTGGATTATTCAATATTCCTCTGGCACAGCTATAATGAACAGCTTACAAAGCATGGTGATAAAGAATCGGCAATGTCGGCTGCTATACATGAGACCCTTACAAGCGTTGTCGGAAGTTCCGTAACAACGATAGCAGGATTCATTGCATTATGCTTTATGTCATTTACACTGGGCAAGGACCTTGGAATTGTTATGGCAAAGGGCGTTATTTTTGGAGTTATAGGATGCGTTACAGTTCTCCCTTCACTTATCCTGCTCTTTGATAAGCTGCTTTCCAAGGCTCACCACAAGTCCCTTATTCCGGATATGAAAAAGGCTTCAGGAGCAATTATAAAGATATTCCCGGTATGTCTTGCAGTTTTTGCAGCTGCCGTTGCGCCTGCATACTACGGTTACTACAAGACAGATAAGGAAGTATACTACAATATATCCGAAAGTTTGCCGGACGATATGGACTTTGTCATTGCAAACTCAAAGCTTTCTGAAAGTTTTGATGTTGCATCAACCCACATGATACTTACTGACAGTACTCTGCCTGCAAAATCTGTTCGTTCTATGATAAATGAAATGGAAAACGTTGACGGTGTAAATTATGTTCTTGGACTTGAATCGGTTGTAGGGCCGCTTGTGCCGGAAGAGATCCTGCCAGAATCAGTGATGGATATTCTTAAAAGCGACAAATGGGAACTGCTGCTTATAAATTCCGAATACGCTGTTGCAACCGATGAGGTGAACGAACAGCTTGACAGCCTGAACAGTATACTTAAATCATACGACAGCAGCGGACTTCTTATCGGTGAAGCTCCCTGTACAAAGGATATGATCGAGACGACTGCTCACGATTTCAAAGTGGTAAATGCAATTTCTATTCTGGCAATATTCCTTATAATTCTTCTCGTCCAGAAGAGTATCTCTCTTCCGTTTATCCTTATTGCCATTATCGAGCTGGCTATCTTTATCAACCTCGGACTTCCACATTATTTCGGACAGTCTCTGCCGTTCATAGCTCCTATCTGCATCAGCACGATACAGCTCGGTGCGACAGTAGATTATGCAATTCTTATGACAACACGATATAAAACTGAAAGAATGTCGGGTCTTGGCAAAAAGGAATCCGTTCACACAGCTCTTTATACCTCGATACCGTCCATACTGGTCAGCGGTCTGGGATTATTTGCAGCCACGTTCGGTGTGGGGATCTATTCGGATGTTGATATGATAAGTTCGATGTGTATGCTTATGGCAAGAGGAGCTGTCATCAGCATGATACTTGTTACCTTTACGCTGCCGGCAGGACTTATGCTCTGCGATAAGATAATATGCAAAACCACACTGGGAATGAATAAAATAAGCCGTAAATTTAAGGAGGCAGAATCTCATGAATAATACAGCAAAAAAAGTTATTTCAATTATACTCTGCACATCGCTGATAACCGGAACTATCGGATACGGCGCTTACAGTGCTTTTGACAAAAAACAAAACGAACATAAGACGACAGTTGTTATGGATGAAGTAAAATCCGGTACGCAGCCTGAGATCATAAAGGACGAAACGGTTTATGTTCTTGCAGGTGCAGACGGAGATGTCCGTAAAGTGATCGTGAGCGACTGGCTGAAAAATGTGTCCGGGGCTGACAGTCTGACCGACAGTTCTGTCCTGACAGATATTGAAAATGTCAAGGGAGATGAAAAATTTACTGCCGGCAATGATAATTCACTTGTATGGGAAAGCGGCGGAAATGATATCTATTATCAGGGATATACCGACAAGGAGCTCCCCGTCAGCTTCAAGGTGTCATATAAACTGGACGGCAGGGATGTCGCTCCGGAGGAGATAGCTGGAAAAAGCGGCAGGGCAGTGATACGCTTTGACTATACAAACAATACCTCTGAAACCGCAGAAATAAACGGGAAGCAGGAAAAACTCTGTGTTCCATATGCAATGCTTACCGGAATGATACTTGACAATGATGTTTTCAGTAATGTTGAAATTACCAACGGAGGACTTGTCAATGACGGAAGCAGGACTATCGCTGCCGGCATGGCTTTTCCCGGACTTCAGGAGAGTCTCGGAATAGACCCGGAAATTGCTGAAATACCCGATTATGTTGAAGTATCTGCCGATGTGGTTGATTTCCGTATGGCTATGACTGTTACCATTGCAGCCAATGATGTTTTCAGCAATATCAGCACTGACGGCAATGTATCATCTGACGAAATAGGCGGATCACTGTCTGAGCTTACTTCTGCTATGGATCAGCTTATAAATGGTTCGTCAGGCTTGTATGACGGTCTTTGTACTTTGTTGAAAAAATCCGATGAATTGGTAAAGGGAATAGATAAGCTTGCAGAAGGTTCAAAGACTCTCTCAGACGGTGTAAAGAATCTTGACAGCGGGGCTTCCGAACTTCAGGCAGGAACAAATCAGCTCAACGATGGGCTTCAGGAACTTGACGGAAACAGCGAGACTCTGAATAGCGGAGCAAAAGCGGTATTTGATTCTTTGCTTGCGGCTGCAAATGCACAGATCCAGTCATCAGGGCTTGCACTTCCGGAGCTAACTGCCGAAAATTATAGTGATATTCTGGATCAGGCTATTGCTGCAACGGGAGCACAGCCACTTATAGATCTCAAATCGCAGCTTGACGGATATAATACGTTTTATCAGGGACTTCTTAGCTATACGGCAGGTGTTTCGCAGGCGGCTGACGGTGCAGGAACTCTCAGGAGCGGTGTTGATTCGCTGAAAACGGGAGCATCGCAGCTCAGTTCAGGTGCAGGAGAACTTTACAATGGGCTTAAAAAGCTTCAGGAGAGCGCACCTGCGCTTATTGAAGGTATAAAGCAGCTCCGTGACGGCTCGCAGCAGCTTTCCGGAGGAATGCAAAAATTGTACGACAGTGTGAAAAATATTGTTGACGTTGATATTGCCGGTCTTGTGGCACGTATAAATGCTCTGTCGGAAATTTCGGGAAATTATAAGGTATTTTCCGGCATATCCGATGACATGGACGGCAAGGTGAAGTTCTTCTTCCGCACGGATGAGATAGCATGAAAATGAATAAATGATAAAAGCGGCGCCGCACAAGGTGATTTGTGCAGTGCCGCTAAATTATCTAATTCCAACAATGCTGTATATCTTGCTCATATCAATATTTTTCCGCAAAGCATCAGCGAGACGGTCATACTGTATTTCCTTATATTCTTTGTAATTTATCGTATCGAAAAAATTCAGTCCACGGCGATTAAAAAGTTCACTGATTATTGCTGCTGAGATATCGTTGTTATCAAATATACCATGCAGATACGTTCCGAAAACGCAGCCGTTGTATGTACCGTCACGGCGTCCGTCTGAGAATTGTATCAATGGCGGTTCATGACTTTCGGTTTGTCCCATGTGTATTTCATAACCACTGACGGTTTTTCCGTATAATTTACTGAAAAAATCTGATTTTGCAGTTATGATACCGGAAGACTGCCTTTGCATCTTTTGGTTACAGAAAACAGTATGCGTATCGAGCAGTTCAAGTCCACGTATCGTTCCGCCGCATTCCATATTTTCAGGGTCTGAGATAGTTTTTCCGAGCATCTGATAACCGCCGCATATTCCGAAAAGCGGAATTCCGGCGGATACTTTTTGTTTTATCAGACTTTCAAATCCGCTTTCCCGGAGCCACTTCATATCAGAAATAGTGCTCTTGCTGCCTGGAATAATTATCATATCAGGACTGCCGAGATCGGCAGCTTTTCCGGCAAATCTTACCGATACGCCGTTGTATCTTGACAGCGGAGCAAAGTCGGTATAATTTGAGATTTTAGGAAGCTTTATTACAGTAATATCAATAATATCTGAATTTTTTTCGGATAATCTGTCAGAGAGACTGTCTTCATCGTCAATATCGCAGTCAACATATGGAACAACGCCAAGCACCGGTTTACGGCTTTTTTCTTCAAGAATTTTTATTCCGTCCTGAAATAATGACCGGTCTCCACGGAATTTGTTTATGATCAATCCTTTGATACGCTGCTGTTCGTGACTTTCAAGGAGCGAAACAGTACCGATAAGCTGAGCGAAAACTCCTCCTCGGTCTATGTCGCCGACAAGCAAAACGGGAGCGTCAATAAGTTCTGCCAGTCCCATATTTACGATATCGTCATTTTTTAAATTCATTTCTGCCGGACTTCCCGCACCTTCGGCGACAATGATATCTGCCTGTTCAGCCAGTTTTTCATAGGCTGTCTTTATTGTCGGGAGTAGCTCTTTCTTGCGGCGAAAATACTCTGCTGCACGCATATTTCCGAGAACCTTCCCGTTCACAATTACCTGCGAGCCATGATCTGTGGTCGGTTTTAAAAGGATAGGATTCATCAGGACGGACGGATCGATTCCTGCTGCTTCTGCCTGCATTGCCTGCGCTCTTCCTATTTCCAGACCATCGCCGGTTATATATGAATTAAGAGCCATATTTTGCGATTTAAAGGGAGCGGCGATATATCCGTCCTGTCTGAAGATCCTGCACAGCCCGGCACATATGATACTTTTCCCTACATTTGACATTGTTCCCTGGATCATTATTGATCTTGCCATAATTTCACCCCGTTATTTCATTGACAGCATTTACGAGACGTTCGTTATCATCGTGGTTTTTTACAGCAATGCGAAAGTAACTGTCATTTAACCCACGATAGTTCTTGCAGCTGCGCACTGCAATTTTTTTTTGTAATAGCAATTTATCAAAAGGCAGTGTACAATGCATAAACAGATAATTCGTTTCTGACGGATATATTTTAATTTCAAGTCTTTTCAGGGAGCGGCACAGATAGTCACGCTCCTGACGAATAAAGGAGACCGTTTTTTTAATATATTCCGATTCCTGCAAAGCTGCAATTCCTGCAAGCTGCGCAGGAACAGATACGCTCCAGCATTGTCCGGTATTGCGCACTTTTTCCGACAGTTTCGTATTGCCTGAGATCATATATCCCAGCCTGAGACCAGCCATTGCATATATTTTCGTCAATGCTTTAAGGATGACAGTATGTTCATTTAGGAGTGCCGGATTACAGTTGCTTCTGCCGGTAAACTCCATAAAGCACTGATCAACGACAAGCAAGATATTTTCTTCAACGCACCGGTGTATTATTTTTTCCATTAGTTTGCAGGAAACAAGCGATCCGGTTGGATTATTCGGGTCGCATAAAAAGAAAACATCAACGTCATGCAGATCATCAAGAATACGTTCGGTAATACAGAAGTTTTCCGTTTCCCTCAGAGCATGGAATTTTATCCGGCAGTCGGCTTCGATCAGAGCTTTTTCGTATTCTGAAAAAGTCGGAGATGTCAGCAGTGCTCTGTGTGGTTTCAGGGCATGGACAAGACGATATATCAGGTCGGCTGCTCCGTTTCCGCATACGATGTTATCAGGCTGGATTTTTTCGTATTCAGACAATTTCTGAACAAGTTCAACGCAGTTTGGGTCGGGATATTCTGAGAATCTGCTAATATTTCCAGCAAGAATTTTTTTGACGCTTTCAGGCATTCCGAGAGGATTGATATTTACAGAAAAGTCAAGTATTTCGTCCGAAAAATTTCCGCCGTGTTCAAATTGTTTCATAAATACCTCCAGTCAGAAAAACAGAAATGCGAGAAATATTCTTATGGAAAGTGCAAAGGCAAGCATGATCGCAGACGTGCAGAACATAAGCCGGTTTACACGGCGGATATCTTCAGCTTCTATGGGACGTGTATTGTCTCCGACAGTATTTTTGCGATGCAGCTTTCCGAAATAATAAGCGTCTCCGAGAAGTTGGATATCAAGAGCTCCGGCAGCGGCGGATTCAGTTTGTGCAGCATTCGGACTTTCCTGACTTGCTCTGTCACGTCTCCAGATTTTCCATGCTCCTTTTGTATTGAATCTCAGAATACAGGATGCCAGAATCATCATAAGAGCGGATAGTCTTGACGGAATATAATTCATGATATCGTCAAATTTTGCTGAGAATCTGCCGAAATAAATATATTTTTCATTTTTATATCCAAGCATTGAATCCATAGTGTTGGCAGCTTTATAAAAAAAACCCAGAGCCGCTCCGCCTAATGCAATAAAAAACAGCGGTGCAGTTTCTCCGTCAGAGGTGTTTTCAGCGACAGTTTCTACCGCCGCACGAATCACGCCTTTTTCATCAAGTTTATCTGTATCACGTCCTACTATCATTGAGACGGCATGGCGAGCTTGTGTAATATCGTGAGATTCTGCCGCTCTGTAAACTTTCATGCTTTCTTTGTATAGGCATTTTGCTGCGAGTATATAGTAGATGAGAATGCTTTCAATTACTATGCCAAGCCATGGATTCAGACAGTAGCACAATATCAAAGTAAGAAGCGGAACTGCGGAGGATACAGTCAGAACCGTAAGCGACAGCAGAGTTCCTGCAAGGATAAGTCTGTCCGGACACAGCTTTCTGAAAAGCTTTTCAAGTGACGAAATCATTTTTCCGATAAGCCGTACAGGGTGCGGAAGATTATATGGGTCGCCTATGATTAAATCTAAAATAAATCCGACAATAAGAGGTAAAACAGCAATAAGATATTTCATATGATCTCCGATAAAATTTTAATTTTTTTTCCATTCCATTCAGTCAGAAAGCCGCATCCGTTTTTTACCTGATAGTCAAAATAAGAACTCTCCGGGATGCAAAAGCGTGACAGAACAGACATGACAGTTCCGCCGTGAACGATCATCGAAACGGATGAATTCCCGGGAATCCGACTTATTTCATTTATAAAAGTGTTGCAGCATCTTTCACGGAAGTCATGCATAGATTCTCCATGCGGAAACGGCATTTCACCTCCGCTGTCTATCCACTGCTGATAATCCGTGTCACCGTTCAGCTCAGAATAATTTCTTCCTTCAAAATCACCAAAATCGCATTCACGGAAGTCCTCAGCAATTATCGGTTCAATACATGGATAGATAATCTCCGAGGTTTCAATACATCGTTTCATAGGGCTTGAAATTACACAATCGGCTTCGGGGTAGATCCGTTTTCTGATTTCCTCAATTCCGTAAGCGGAAAGCTGCTCGTCGGTTCTGCCAATATAGCGGTGTTCAAGATTTCCGGGTGTGTATCCGTGGCGTATAAAGGTTATTTTCATATCGTTTCTCCTTTTATGACGGCAGGAATTCCGCAGGTGATCCTTATTACCTTTTCAGCGTGTCCGGCTATCATACAGCCTGTTTTTCCGACCAGCTCACGATATATACGTTCGGATTTTTCGATGGGTATAATTCCGCAGCCTATTTCTGTCATTATAATTATTACATCAGGGTTGCTGATTAACAGTTTCCCGGTAAGTTCAAGCGGATCTTCATTCCGTCCGGCAGCCGATGATACAAAATCTTCAAAGTGACGGATGCATTTTGCACTTGTAAGCTTATCATAGGGAGCAGAACCCTCTGTAATTTCATCTGTTTTTAATCCGAATCTATTGACTGCAAAATCAGTTTTCCCCTGATATGAACCTCCAATAATAAAAATCATATTTGTTCCTTTCATTTAATAAGATTTGCTATTACAGCTGCCGTTAATGCTGAAAGTTCGGCAACCTGCAAAAACCAGCCGGCAAGATCTCCGGTTATGCCACCGAATTTTCGCTTTGAGAAATAATAGTAGTATATGAACAGAATCACTCCACAAACGGTCATCGCAGTTCCGGCAATGGGACAAATAATAATCATTGTCAGTGCAGAGAATGTCAGCCAGATTATTTCGGTAATGATTGTTATCGTTTTGTGCGCAGGTTCCGAAAAGTTTTGCAGACTTCCATGTCCCTTCGCATTGGGAAATGTAACGGCAGCCAGTCCGCTCCAGGCTCTTGACTGAATAAAGCACAAAGAGCATATTAAAAGCAGGTTAAAATTCCTCAGTTCAGTGAAAACAGCTGTCTGAATCAGAAGATATACTGAAAGCCGTATCAATGCAAAAGCGCCGGTGTTCGGGTCTTTCATGATCTCCAGCATTTTTTCACGGGGAGCACAGCTGGCAAGTGCGTCGTTTACGTCGCAGAATCCATCAAGATGTATTCCTCCTGTTACTGCTATCGGAATTACGGTGCATCCAACAGAAAAGAACAGATTTCCGACTTCGAGCATTTCACATATTCTGTACCATAGCAGCAGGCATATACCGATAACTGCTCCTATCAGCGGAAAAAAACACAGTGAGAAACGCCTGTTTTCCTCTTTCCATTGGACTTTGGGAAAAGGGATTCTGGAGTACATCAAAAATGCCGAGCAAAGTGATTTTAATAAAGACATTCCGGAAGTTCTCCTTTCAGTATTACGGGTATTCCGAAAACAGCTTCAATAACAATGTCAGCAGTATTGGCAAGAGCGCTGTTCAGTCTGCCAAGGGATTCCACATATTTCATTGTCTCTTTTGGGTAAATAATTCCGTCACCCCCCACCTGACTTGTCACGGCAACGAGAATTTCCGTCTTTTCAGTAAGTTTTTTAATATCACGAAGGATCTTTTCGTCAGGGGATGAGCATCCGGCTGAGAACATTTCATTTGCACAGAGATTTCCTATGCATTCAAGCAGAACGGAGCATTTATCAGGAAGATCAATTTCTCCTATATCTGTGTATTTTTCTATAGTTTTAAAATGTGTTCCGGCACGCATTTCTCTGTGACGTTTTATAGCAATTTCCGCTTCATTTCCAAAGGGCTGCATTGTGGCGATATAAAAACGCCCGGGATTTCCTGAACATATTATTTTTTCTGCGATGGCAGATTTTCCGTTCTTACATCCGCCGCTAATAAGTATAAACATCAGTATTCCTCATATTGTTTCATATTAAGATCATTGAATCTGTGAGCGGAGTGATACACGGATAACGCACCGTCAAGCAGTGGAAGAAGCATTATTCCGCCTGTTCCCTCGCCAAGACAAAGTCCTGCGGTAATAAGCGGTTTTAGTCCGATATGATGCAGAACTTTAAGTCCTGCCGGTTCTGCCGAAACATGAGAGCACAGCAAAAAATCACGTACCAGAGGATTGATCTTTACTGCAAGTGCAGCGGAAACCGCCGAGATAAATCCGTCGATAACGACAGGTATTCTGTAAACCGCACCGCCGAGGAAAAGTCCTGTCATTCCGGCAATATCAAATCCGCCGACTTTTGAAAGCACGTCAATAGGATCATTGGCGTCAGGTTCGGATATACTGACTGCCCGTTTTATGACGCCAATTTTACGCTTTAATCCTTCGTCGTCAAGTCCTGCGCCCCGCCCTGTAACGTTTTCAGGCGGAGTATTCAGCAGAACAGATGCTATTGCCGCTGATGTGGTCGTATTGCCTATTCCCATTTCTCCTGTAATGAGAATATCGTAACCTTTTTCCGCACATTCTCCGGCAATATCCATTCCGGCAGAAATTGCTTCAATAGCCTCTTCACGTGTCATTGCAGGACCGGCAGCAATATTTGCAGTTCCGTATGCCGATTTGCGTTTCAGGATTTTTTTTGATTCACTGTCAGTGTTCATTCCGATATCAACGGGAATAACGTCCGCATTGAACGTATGCGCCAGACGATTGATACTTGATGTTCCTGCTGAGATTGCTTCTGCAACTGTCATTGTAACGGAGCTGTCAGTCTGGGTAACGCCCTCACATACAACACCGTTGTCGGCGCAGAAAACAACAGCGCATCTTCTGTTTATTTTTACGTCAGGATCTCCGGTTATTCCTGCGATCTTTATTATGTAATCCTCAAGAGCGCCAAGACTGTGCAGCGGTTTTCCGATACTGTTCCAATGCTCCTGAGCCTGACGTACGGCATTTTCGTCAAGAGGAAAAATTCTGTCTGTTCTTTTCATATTTATTATACTCCATACATTTTTTTATAAACCGTACTGCAATTTCGGTGTCAGCATACAGATACAGGTGCGGAAATCCTGCATAAAGCGATTCTGTGGAATGAATACATAAATCTTCACGGTTTCTGCTGCGCTTTGCCTGAAAAGAATTTCCGCAGTCCGTGCAGTCCCAGTAGTGGAATTCATGAGCAATGATTTTTCCGCCTTTATCGCAAAGAAGATTACTGCACAGCGCAGTCAGTTCAGCATAGCCGAAGCGCTGAAGCCTTTTTGTGGGATAGCAGTTTCCGTTCAGAACACCGCACATTTTATACGTTATATTATTGATGTCAGTTAATGTGCGGCAGAGATACATAAATCCACCGCATTCGGCTATTGTCGGAATTCCTGCATTTACGGCCGTTTTTACAGAATCAAGCATATTTATGTTTTCCGACAGTTTTTCTGCATATAATTCGGGGTATCCGCCGCCTATCCACAGACCGCAGATATTTTCCGGCAGCTTTTCATCATGCAGGGGAGAAAAAAATACGATTTCACATCCCAGATTCCTTAGCAGTTCCAGATTTTCCTCATAGTAGAAACAAAATGCATTGTCACGGGCAACGGCTATACGCAAAGGTGTGTTGGTAAGCGGTGAAATATGCGTAAAAACTGATTTTATTTCCGGAGCAGTTTCTGCAATGCCGATCAATCGGTCAAGTTTTATATGCTCCTCGGCAAGCTTCGCAAGGGACTGCATTTTAGTTTTTATATCATCAATTTCGTCAGTTGTTACCAATCCGAGATGTCGGCTTTCAATAACCGATTCAGCGCATACAGGCATTCTTCCGAGATATTCTGTTCCTGCATCGCTGCAAAGTTTTTTTGTCTGCTCAACGAGACTTTCCGGCAGTCGGTTGAAAATAAATCCGGCTATATTGTTTTTGCGGAAATCAAGAAATCCCTGCATAACGGCACCGATCGAAAAGCTCATTCCCTTGCAGTCGATAACAATAACAGCAGGTGTCTGAGTATCAAGCGAGACGCCGCATGATGAAGTTTCAGGCTCTGTGCCGTCGTAAAATCCCATAACTCCCTCGATCACGGAAATGTCCGTCTGATGTTCGCAAAGAAGCTGATTAAGTTGGCTTTTGTCGCAGAATCTGTGGTCAAGGTTATACGAAGGGATATTCGTGATCTTACTGTGAAACATGGGGTCTATGTAATCCGGGCCGCACTTGAAAGATGATACGTTCATTTTACGGTTTATAAGCGCCTGCAATATGGCACAGGTCACAGTTGTTTTTCCGCATCCGCTGTGTGTGCCGGCGATCATGATTCTTTTCACTTTACACCGCCTTTAATAATGAATATGGGATTTTCGGCTGCCAGCATGGTATGCGTCCCGACTTTTTTTGTACGGGTCACGGATATCTGAGTTATTTCTGCTGATATGCCAATATTTTCAAAAACCGCTGCTGTACTGTTTAAAGTTTCGAGAGAAACAGCGGTAATAACAATTACTGCATACGGATTTTTTTCATAAACATTTTCGACTATTTCTGAGAGATGTCCGCCTGAACCACCGATAAATACGCAGTCTGGAGCAGGGAGCTCATGCACGATATTTTCAGCGCAGCCGTGAACAGGAATTATATTGTCGCAGCCGAATCTGCGGAGATTCTGCCTGACAAGCGAGATTGCATCTTCTGATCTGTCAACTGAATAAACCTTTCCGTTTGTACATTGAACAGCCATTTCGACAGATACCGAACCGCTCCCGCTGCCGATATCCCAGCAAATACTGTCATTAGCAATTTCTAATTTTGATATACAGACAGAACGCACTTCCGATTTGGTCATAGGTACTTTGCTGCGTATAAATTCACAGTCCGGAATACCGGTTCTTTTCAGTTTTTCGTATTTTTTATTGACTGCAAGCAGAACTGAAAGATTGGCAGTCTGAATATCGCAGAGTTCATTGGCACAGCCGGAAGTTATTTTTTCGTTGTCATATGAAAGATTCTCACCGATATAAATTTCTGTTTCGCATAATCCGTATTCACAGAGTTGCCGGCAGATCTCGGAAGGAGTGACTTTTCCGCCGAGCAGGAAAAAAGTTTTTTCGTGAGCGCATATATTACGGACAATATTTGCGTCCGTACCGTGCAGACTTATGAAGCGCCAGTCATACCAAGGAATTCTTATTTTTGAACTAAAATAAACAGGGGAGGAGATTCCGCAGATAACTTCTGTACGGAAGTCGGCGAGATATGGGAGAAGCTTTTCTGTACCGCTGAAAAATCCGCAGTCCCCGGACATCAGAACGGCATATTTTTCGTAGGTATTTCTTTTAATGAATTCTGCCGTTTCCGCAGGATCATACGATATAAGTGCAGGCTTGTCCATACCGGAAAACGGATCCGTCATTCGTTTTGCACCGATAAGAGCATCTGCACTGTTGATCGCTTCAAGAGCCTGGGCTGTTAAGGATTTTTTTCCGTTCATTCCGATTCCTATTATGCTTACTTTTTTATTCATATTTCTCCACCAGAATCTTTTTCATAGTTTCGAGTAAAATTCCTTTTTCTTCCGGACGTTTCAGAATAAGGATTTCCACGTTATTTTTCTGTGCCGCTTCTACTTTCTCCATAAAGCCGCCGATGCTTCCACTGTCCTTAGTAACAAGGAATCTTATACCGAACTTTTTTATGTGAAGTTCATTCTGCTGGACGGTAAACGGACCTTTTTCTGCAATGATATGACTTTTTTCAAGTCCTGTTTCAGCGCATTTTTCTATTACATCATGAGAAGGCAGGACTCTTGCAATACATCGGTCTTGATAATTTTTTATGCCGCAGAATTCTTTCAGATTTTTGCTGCCGGTTGTAATAAGAATATTTCCGCTTGCAGAGTTAAGATATGAAACTATGTGAGAAATATTGTTGAAATACTTTGCGCCTTCAACGTTTTTTTCCTGTTCCCGGATTATGCGTATATACTTAATGGGGAGCGAATCACAGGCGCTTTTTATATTTTTAGAAGCTTCTTCGGCATAGGGATGTGTAGCATCTATTACAGTTTCAATTTCATGAGACAAAATAAAATCCCAGATGGCTTTAAAGTCCATTTTCCCCATAAGAATGTGGAGAAATCCGGATTTTCCGAGAAGCTCTGCACCATATTCTGTCGTTACGCTTACATATGCGTGAATATAATTTTCTGCACAGAACAGGGCAAGCAGACGTCCCTCGGATGTACCGCCGAAAATAAGTATCTTACACATTTTTGTATCCTCTTGGAGTGACCATTTTTCCGTTGATAATTCTTGTTTCACTGCTGCCGATAAAAACAGTTGTGAACATATCGACGCTAATATTTTTCAGTTCTCCAAGGGTAGTGATATGGCTTTCTTCACCGTCTCTGCCAATATTTTTTATATATCCGCAGATGGTATTTTTATCTTTGTATTTCAGCAGGATTTCACAGGCTTTAGAAAGGTAATTGGCACGTTTTTTAGAGGACGGATTATAGATAGCAATTGAAAAGTCTCCTATAGCAGCACATTCAAGACGTTTTTCTATCTTTTCCCACGGAGTAAGAAGGTCAGAGAGACTGATTACAGCAAAATCATGTGTAAGAGGAGCGCCGAGAACAGCTGCACCGCTGAGAGCCGATGTTACGCCGGGGATGATCTCAATTTCGACTTCGGGATAATGTTCGGACAGTTCCAGTGCAAGCCCTGCCATTCCGTATACTCCGCTGTCGCCGCCGCATATCAAAGAAACGGTATTACCGCTGCTGACTTTTTCCAGTGCGAGAAGCACACGTTCACGTTCCTGGCGCATGGGGGTCGTTATATATTTTTTATCGGGAAATATTTTCCGCATCAGATCTGCATAAACGGTATACCCAATTATGATATCGCTTGTTTTGATGATTTGTTCCGCTGCAAGCGTCATGCCGCTGTAATTGCCTGCGCCGAATCCGACGATATATAGTTTCATAAAATCTCCTTTTCAAAGTCAATGTGCACCGGAAGTTCCGCAGCAGCAATGGTCATACCGTTTTCGGCGTATTTCGGGAAAAGCAGTCTGCCGCCGTCTGCACAGGCGCTTCTTTCACATACACAGTCTGTTCCGGTTGTTTTCAATACAAACTCTGAACGGCTGAAATTTCCCTGAACAGCCATTAACTGTTCTGCCGAAAAAAAACTGAGAGATATGCCGTATTTTTTGGAAAAACTGCAAATTGCGTTTTCGTTTTTTTTCAGGTTTATGGTATTGACTGAACGCACACGCCATATCGGGATATTATATTTTTCAAGGTTTTTCAGGATAAAATTTTCAAAAGTTTCAGCATCTGTATTTCGTTTGCATCCTGTTCCTATTACGATATTTTTCGGCACGAGATGAAGCGTTTTTCCGAACGGATCACCTGAGTAATCTTCTGAAATCTTTATTCCGATATTGCTTTGAGAAACAAAAATATCAGGAAGATTTTCTATCGCATAGTTGCTGCATATCCCGATTTTCTCATTGTTCAGAACAGCGGCGGCGATCTCCTTTGCCATTTCCATTTCGCATATATAAAGATAATTTGCTGCTGCAAAGCTGTCTGGGGAAAATTTCTCACCAATATCAGTAGCCGTTGTAATTACCGGAACTGCATTCAGTATTCCGGCAATCTTTTTTGTCAGTGCATTAGCTTTCCCGATATGTCCCGACAGCAGTGATACGGCAAATTTTCCCTGCTCGTCAACTGCAATAACCGCAGGATCAGTAAGCTTGGAAGAAATAAAAGGTGAGATAGTCCTTACTGCAATTCCGCAGGCACATATGAATATCAATGCGTCATATCTGCCGAAAATGTCGGAAACCAGATCACTGAGACTGCCGAAAGAAACAGTATTCTTATCGCTGTATTTTTCAAAAGCATATCGTATGCATTGATGCTCATTTTTTAATGACGATGCGATTCTATACGATATTGCCGTACCGTTTTTTGTTATTGAAATAATCGCTGCTTTCATTTTACAGCCTTTCTGAATTCTGTTTCAAATTCCTTGTCATAGAGCTTTGACAATGAATAATCGCTTCCAAGAAAATTTCCGACACATATAAGCGCAGTCTTTTTTATATTATTTTTTTCGGCAGTTCCGGCAAGTGAATCAATGGTACACCGGCATATTTTTTCGTCAGCCCAGCTTGCTTTATAGACTATTGCCGCAGGTGTATCGGGGGAATATCCGCCCTTTTGAAGGGCTGCCGAAAGCTCCGGAAGAAGTCCTGTGCTTAAAAATATCACCATTGTTGCATTGTGATGTGCAAACAGTTCGATTTTCTCCTTTTCCGGTACAGCCGTGCGCCCCTCCATGCGAGTTATGATGACTGACTGAGAAACGCCGGGAAGCGTATATTCTGCTTTCAGAGATGCTGCTGCTCCGCAGAATGAGCTTACTCCCGGACATACTTCAAAAGGTATGCCGAGATTATTCAGGCGGTCGAACTGCTCGCGTACCGCACCGTACAGGCATGGGTCGCCCGTATGAAGCCTGACAGTCATTTTGCCATGTGATTCGGCTTCTTTCATGACATCTATCACTTCGTCAAGGGTCATATATGCGCTGTTATAGATCTTGCAGTTTTTGTCTGCATATTCCAGCAACTGAGGATTCACCAGCGATCCTGCATAAATAATTACATCCGCCTGCTGCAAAAGCCGCATTCCACGGACTGTTATCAGATCGGCAGCACCGCATCCGGCACCTACGAAATTAACCATTATATTCCTCCGTAAGCCGACGGATTATTTCGTCGGCAGAATTTGTCTTTCCCAGTATCCCGAATCTGTACGAAAAAGTTGCAGCGCCGATAAGGATATCTTTTTTTACTTTGGCATCGAGATAATATTGAATCCGACGCATTAAAATATCCATTGTTTTTTCAAGCACTTCGTCACTTTCAAGCAGACCAAGAGCTGCATCTGCTGTTACGCATTCCGGGATTTTTTTTAAAATATCAAGATCTGCTCCGGCAAGAACACCGCAGGTTGTGAGAACATCCCTCCTTCCGTCAGCCTGTGCAGAGTGAGTGTTCATTATTCCGGCGCCCAGTTTGACAATTTTACCGATATGACCCAAAATAAGAACTGATTCAAAGCCGAGTTCAAGAGCAATATCAATTGCCTCACCTATAAAATTGCTACATATAACGCTTTGGGTGTTCATAAAAGGCAGGATTTTAAGGAGATAATCTTCACTGTAATTGCCTATGGTAAGCAGAAGATTCTTTCGTCCCTCAGCCCTGCGCATTCGCTGTTCGGTTCGTATCGTTTCGATGACCGCAGAATTGCTCATGGGTTCAATTATTCCTGTTGTGCCGATGATCGAGATTCCACCTTCTATCCCTAATCTCGGATTATAGGTTTTTTCTGCAATTTTTTTTCCTTGCGGAGCGGAAACGGTTATCCGGATTCCGCCGCAGTAATTTTTTCTTTCGCAGCTTTCAGACACTGCCGATTTTATCATTTTTCTGGGAATGCTGTTTATTGCCCATTCTCCTACAGGCTGATCGAGACCGGGTTTTGTTACAATTCCTATTCCTTCGCCGCCCTTTATCTCAATACCGGATTTTATTTTTTCAGCCATGCATCTTATAAGTATGCCATTAGTAATATCCGGGTCGTCGCCACTGTCTTTTATAACTCCACAGGAAACGCAATTTTCAGTAATATCCGTATCAGTAATAGGGAGAATCAGTTTTGTTCCTTTTGGTGTGATAAGTTCTATCTCTGTTATATTATCTCCCGAAAGAAGCATTTCGACAGCTGCTTTTGCTGCGGCGGCTGCACAGGTTCCGGTCGTATATCCGCAGTGCAGTTTGCTTTTTCCATGATAAACAAACTCGTTAATCATTTTTACCTCTTGTACAGTTGATAAAGCAGTGCATTGCAGATCGCAGCAGCAACGGTGCTGCCGCCTTTTCTTCCTTGAGCAACAATATACGGAACGCTGCTTGTCATGATAAGATCTTTTGACCGCACTACGTTAACAAATCCGACCGGCACACCGATTATCAGTGCCGGAGAGATCATTTTTTGTTCGATAAGTTCGTGAAGCCTTATCAAAGCTGTTGGAGCGTTCCCCACGGCATAGATAAAGTTTTTATTTCCGAAGAGATTTGCGGCCTTATCAACAGCGGCAACAGCACGTGTGGTTCCGTTTGAGCGTGCCGATTCAGCAACGTCATTGTCAGCAGTGAAACAGAAAACTTTACATCCCAGAGCTTTTAATGCAGGCTTGCTTATTCCGGCAAGTGACATATTTGTGTCGGTGATTATGGCAGTTCCGCTGCGGATAGCCTGCAATCCGCTTTCTACAGCGTTTTCTGAAAATTTAAGATTTTGCAGATAGTCGAAATCAGCAGTCGTATGGATAACCCTTTTGACTATTTGTTTTTCAGAGTCAGTCAGATGCGAAGTATCGCCAAGTTCGCTTTCGATAATTTCCATGCTTCGTTTTTCAATATCATCAGGTTTAATATGCTTAATATTCATTGTACTTAAATTCCTTAATTAAATAAAATCGGCAGCTGACGCTTTTTTATTATTATATCACGGAGAAATATTCATGTCAAGATGAAGAATGTTCAGTCAAGGATCGTCCGACTGTACAATATGACTTCGATATTGTAAATATAATTTATGAAATTTTACGATTATAGGAGAAAATACTTGATTTTTGCAATATCAGTGGTATAATTAAAAGGAGATTTATGTACATAACATCTGAAAATTGAATAGGTTTATGGTGCCGCAGCTTGCCGTTTTCGGCGAAGACTGGGGGTAAAAGGGAAACAGGTGAAAGTCCTGTACGAACTCGTCACTGTGTAGGAGGAGTTCATGGCTATAATGTCACTGGCTTTATGCTGGGAAGGCAGTCATGAATGTTGATTCCCAAGTCAGGAAACCTGCCATAGATCAGTACAGGAATAAGATTCCAGATCACGAGGTATTGATTGTACGTTTAAGGCACTATTATGTTAGTGTCTTGTTTGGCGTGCCATCTTTTTTAATAAAAAGGACGGCATTTTTAATTATCAATGCCTCTGATTGAAAAAAATCAATCGGAGGAAAATTTATGAAAAATTTAAAGAAAATTTGTGCAGCAGCGGCACTCTCGCTTACGGCAGTAATGTTTGCCGGATGCGGCAACAAAAGCTCTGAATCAGAGAGCGGTAAGAAGTCAAATGTATCTGTTACAGAAGACAATAAAAACGAAACTTCCGCAGATGACGATGAAGATTATACAACAGGTGATGCTTCACTGGACAATATACGCAATGAGGATGGGATTGGCGAAAAGGAACTGCTCGTTTTAAGTTTCGGCACAAGCTATAACGACAGCCGCCGTTTGACGATAGGCGCTATTGAAAACGCTATTGAAGCGGCAGTTCCTGATTACGCAGTGAGACGAGGCTTTACTGCAAATATTATTATTGACCACGTAAACAGACGTGACGGAATCCTCATTGACGATATTGATGCTGCACTGAAAAGAGCCGTTGACAATAAGGTGAACACTCTGGTTGTACAGCCGACTCATCTTATGAGCGGAATTGAGTATGATGAAATAATAGAAAAAGTCGCAAATTATTCCGATGCATTTGATAAGGTCGTATTCGGAGACCCCCTCCTTACAAGCGACGATGATTTTGAAAGAGTGGAAAAAGCAATTGTTGACTGGACATCTGAATATGATGATGGTGAAACGGCAATCTGCTTTATGGGTCACGGTACTGAGCATGAAGCAAATCAGGTGTATCAGAAAATGCAGGATATGCTTACTGCTGACGGATATACAAACTATTTTATAGGTACTGTCGAGGCAGAACCGTCTCTTGAAAATGTTATTGCAAAGGTAAAGGAAGGAAACTACAAGAGAGTTATTCTTGAACCCCTTATGGTAGTTTCCGGCGATCATGCCAATAATGATATGGCTGGAGATGATGCGGATTCCTGGAAGTCTGCGTTCGAGGCTGAGGGCTATGAAGTGGAGTGTCTGCTCCGTGGACTTGGTGAAAATGAGGATATCAGAAAAATTTATGTGGATCACGCACAGGCTGCGATTGATTCCATTGAATAATAAATGACTGCTTTTGCATTTGTCATATAAATAAAAGGAGTTTTTACAATGAAAAAATTAATATCAATTATGCTTTTATCAGGACTTATTATCAGTACTTTTTCAGGCTGCAATTCCGGCAATTCCACTTCCGGAAGCAGTACGTCTGATTCATCTGAAGCTTCGGAAAAAGTAGCAGGCGAGGAGAAAACAGCTCCTGAGATCGACCTTGGTACTGAAAATCTTACTCCTGTATACGGTAATGAACTGAAAGACGGAGTATATGAGATAACAGCCGAATCAAGTTCGTCAATGTTTAAAATAGTAAAATGCGAGCTTACAGTGGAAAACGGTGAAATGACTGCTGTTATGACTATGAGCGGAACGGGATATCTTTACATTTTTATGGGCAAGGGTGAGGATGCCGATGAAAGCGGATATATTCCTTTTGTCGAAAATGAAAACGGAGAGCATACATTTACCGTTCCCGTTGAAGCTCTTGATATGGCGATCGACTGTTCTGCATTCAGCAAGAAAAAGGAGCAGTGGTATGACCGCACATTGGTGTTCCGTGCTGATTCCCTGCCCCTTGACGCATTTTCCGCTGAAAATGTTGTTACAGTTGAATCCCTTGGTCTTAAAGACGGAGAATATACTGTAGACGTTATACTCGGCGGCGGTTCCGGCCGTGCATCGGTCGAGTCGCCTGCAAAGCTTACTGTAGAAAACGGTATTGCTTACGCTGAAATCATCTGGGGCAGTTCAAACTACGACTATATGGCAGTAGACGGCATAAAGTATGAGCTTATCAATAACGAGGGAAATTCGACATTTAAAATTCCTGTGACCTGCTTTGACCGTGAAATGCCTGTAAATGCAAATACAACGGCTATGAGTACTCCTCACGAAATTGAATATACCCTGAATTTTGATTCTTCGTCAATAAACTGATGAAAAAAATTACGTTATTATTAACAACCATAGTTCTGGCAGGTGCGGTGGTCTCATGCACCCGTTCTGAAAGTGAGCCGTCAAGCCTTACCGGATTGAAAAAAAGAGGCAGCATGGATTTAAAATATGCCGAGATGTTTTCAGTCGATTACTACGAAAACGATCTTGCTCTTGTTACTGTCGGAAATAATGAACAGTATATGATAGTTCCTGAAGACAGCGATATTCCGCAGGGGATTCCTGATTCAGTCACGGTTATCCGTCAGCCTGCCGACAATATTTATCTTGCTGCTTCGTCTGCTATGGATCTGTTCAGCGGAATCGGCGCACTCGATGCTGTAAGTCTGACTTCAACAGCAGAAAAAGACTGGTCACAGCCGGAAGTCAGAGAAGCGTTAAGTAAAGGCGAGATACTTTATGCCGGGAAATATTCAGCGCCTGACTATGAACTTATCGTAGACAGGGAATGTGATCTTGCAGTAGAATCAACAATGATCTATCACAGTCCGGAGATACGTGAACAGCTTGAAAAAATGGGAATCCCGGTCATTGTGGAACGTTCAAGCTATGAGTCACATCCTCTTGGACGAATGGAGTGGATCAAGCTCTACGGACTTCTTACCGGAAAAGAAGATGAGGCAGCAAATTTCTTCGATGAAAAGACAAAAGCTGTCGATGAGTTTTCCGGAGATGCGAACACCGGAAAAACGGCTGCCTTTTTCTGCATTACTTCTAACGGATTTGTTAATATCCATAAGCCGGGAGATTATGTTTCAAAAATGATAGAACTTGCCGGCGGACAGAACGCTTTCACGTCTGACGATTTAAATGTAGATGATAATTCACTTTCAACTATGAATATACAGTTTGAATCTTTTTATGACTTCGCAAAGGATGCTGATTTTCTCATATACAACAGCGCTATTGACGGCGGTATATCGTCCGTCGACGAGCTGATCGGGAAAAATAATCTGCTTGCGGATTTTAAGGCGGTAAAGAACGGGAATGTCTGGTGTACGGAAAAAAATATGTTTCAGCAGACAACAGGAGCTGCGGATATGATCGCAGATATGCACCTTATCTTCACGGAAATCACTGATAAAGAACCGTCATACATTTATCATCTTGAATGAGGTATGGTATGAATAAAAATGTCAGATATACGGCTTGTTTCGTGATACTTTCAGTACTGCTTGCCACTGCTGTGATAATCGGGATATATTCGGGAAGCGTCAGGATCTCTGCCGCAGAAGTTACTGAAATAATTGCAGGAAAAAGCAATAATAGAGCTGCGGAAAACATTATAATGCAAATACGCATTCCACGGGTACTTTCGTCTGTGATACTTGGAGGAGCATTATCCATATCGGGATTTTTGCTGCAAACTTTTTTCGCAAATCCTATTGCAGGACCTTTTGTACTCGGAATTTCATCCGGAGCGAAGCTTGCGGTAGCCCTTACTATGATCTTTTCGCTGCAAATCGGGAGCATTCTTAGTTCGGCAGAACTTATTGCAGCAGCTTTTATAGGTTCGATGCTTTCAATGGCAGTAATTCTTATGGTATCAGGCAAAGTACAAAAAAGTTCCGCATTAATTGTAAGCGGAGTTATGATTGGATATATATGCTCGGCGATAACGGATTTTGCTGTAACATTTGCCGATGATTCAAATATTGTAAATCTTCACAATTGGTCAATGGGCAGTTTTTCAGGAATTGATCGGGCAGACGTTACTGTAATGGCTGCGGTTATTTTTCCGACGGTCGCTGCCGCATTACTGCTCTCAAAGCAGATAGGCGCATATCAGCTCGGAGAAGTTTATGCAAGGAATCTTGGTGTTAATATAAAACTTTTCAGAGCGGTGCTTATTCTGCTTTCAAGTATACTTTCAGCCTGTGTCACGGCTTTTGCAGGTCCTGTTTCATTTGTGGGTATCGCTGTTCCTCATATTGTAAAAAGAATTTTTGGCACGGCAAAACCGCATATTATTATTCCGGCGTCTTTTATTGGCGGAGCAGTTTTCTGCCTTGTCTGTGATATGATAGCCAGAACAGTATTTGCTCCGTCTGAGTTGAGTATAAGTACAGTTACGGCTCTTTTCGGCGCACCGATCGTGATAAGCATTATGCTTAACCGTAAAAAATCAGTTTGAGGTGGCAGGATATGCAGGACAATTTTTTCATTACCGAGCAAATGGCTGTCGGATATAATAAAAAAATTCTTATTGATAATATTAATATTTCAGTAAACAGGGGAGAGATCGTTACTCTGATCGGGCCGAATGGGGCAGGGAAATCGACTATTCTCAAAACTATTGCGTCACAATTGTCGCTTCTTGCCGGAACCGTTTATATAAGCGGAAAAAACCTGCGGAATACAAGCAGTCATGAGTTGGCAAAAACAATGTCCATTATGATGACATCACGTATCGAACCGGAATTAATGACCTGTTATGATGTTATAAAATCAGGACGTTATCCATATACTGGACAGCTTGGCATCCTTTCGGAATATGACAAGCAGCAGATAGCCGAATCAATGAAATTTATGTCGGTTGACAGTATCGCTGATAAAGATTTCAGATGCATAAGTGATGGCCAGAGGCAGCGTGTGATGCTTGCAAGAGCGGTGTGCCAGGAACCTGATATTCTTATTCTTGACGAACCAACTTCGTTTCTTGATATTCATCATAAGCTTGAACTCTTGTCTATGCTGAAACGTCTTGTTATAAGAAAAAAGATCGGCGTTATCATGTCAATGCATGAACTTGATCTTGCCCAGAGGATCTCAGACCGTATTATTTGCGTAAGCAACAACAGAATTGACAAATGCGGTACTCCGGAAGAAATATTTACTGATGAATATATAAATAAGATTTATAATATTTTCCCGGCAAGTTATTATGCTGGATACGGTTCGGCAGAACTTGAACGTGTGACAGGTGAGCCGGAAGTATTTGTTATTGCCGGAGGTGGAAGGGGAATCAATACTTTCCGTCGTCTCCAGAGAAAGCAGGTTCCTTTTGCAGCTGGAATTATCAGTGAAAATGATATTGATTTTCCTGTTGCATCTGCATTAGCTTCAGAAATGGTGTCGGAAAAAGCGTTTGAACCTGTTTCTACTGAAACTTTTGATAAAGCTCTGAAAATCATTGAAAAGTGTCGGAAGGTCATAAGCTGCACCGATCGTTTCGGAATTCTTGACAATGCAAACCAAAAGCTTTATGATTATGCTCAGGAAAATAACTGGCTTGTATAGCCTGAAAAATTAAGGCAGTCGCATTATTCACGGCTGTCTTTTTTATATGCAAAAAAGTGAAAATTTCACAAAACTATCACTAAATTATCACCTTTTTGTTCGGAACTATTTCAAGCCTGATCGTTTATTTTGAAATATCGTCAAAAATCTGTTCAGGAGTCAGATGATTTTCTCTGAGCACTCCTTCAACTGAATATCTGTCAAGGAATTCCTTTTTCAATCCGTAATTATAGACCTTGATATCGGATGTTCCGTAAAAGCGTGCGATTTTTTCACCAAATCCACCGCTGAGGATACCGTCCTCAAGGGTAACGATCTTTGTGTGAGTCATTTTCAGTTTTTCAAGCAATTCCCCATCAATGCCGGTAATATACCGGGGATTAATGAGCGTTGGAGCTGTTCCCGTTTTTTCGATAATCATAGAAGCAAGTTCTTCACCTATCTGATAGAAGTCACCGAGAGCGATTATTGCAATTTTCTCACCCTGCTGTGTGACCTTATACTTGTTGATATTGCTGTAATCTGCATCAGCAGCAGAATCTGAATGAATTACACCGTTGCACGGAATTCTAATAGCAACGGGATATTTGTCCTGTTCGATACTCCAGTCAAGCATTGCAAAATATTCTTCGCAATTTGTCGGAGCAAGGTATACCAGCTCCGGTATATTTGACATCATCGGAATATCAAAAATTCCCAGATGTGTTACATCATTCATTCCGTAAACAGAGGCAGTGTTGACAAGAAGAGTTGCAGGATTTTTGTTTACACAAAGATCCTGAGATATCTGATCGTAAGTTCTCTGAAAGAAACTTGAATGAGTTGCAAATACAGGTTTTCCGCCGTTTCTTGCGATTCCGGAAACCATGGCAACAGCGTGTTCTTCGGCGATTCCGACGTCAATGAACTGCCTGCCGGCTTCCCTGCGTTTATCCTCAGTGAAACCGATACACACCGGAACAGCGGCAACTACTGTTACTACTTTTTTGTCTTTTTCCATCTTATCAAGCAGATAATCGCAGGTCATTGTGTCGTAGTTTTCTCCACTTGCAGAAAATCTGCTTATGCCGGTTTCAGGATCGAAAGGCATACACCAGTGCCAGTTTTCCTTTTCCGTTTCAGCCGGAGCATAGCCTTTTCCTTTCATGGTGTTGATGTGTACAACTATCGGATGATCTATGTTCTTTACTTGTTCAAATGTTCCAATCAGTTCTGCAATGTCATTTCCGTTGGCAATATAAATATAGTCCAGACCCATTGCTTTGAAGAGATTACACTCGCATTTACCGTTTGATTCACGCAGAGCTTTCAGATTCTTATACAATCCTCCGTGATTCTCGGCAATCGACATATCGTTATCATTTACGACAATAATAAAATTACTTTCGAGTTCAGAAGCAAAGTCAATCCCTTCAAGAGCTTCTCCGCCGCTGAGAGAACCGTCTCCGATTACGGCAATGATATTTTCATTATCGCCTTTTAAATCCCTGCCTTTTGCCAGTCCGCAAGCCAGACTGACAGACGTTGACGTATGTCCCACATTAAAGAAGTCGTGTTCGCTTTCCTCCGGGTTGGTATAACCGGAAATATCTTCAAAATGCTCATCGCAGAAATAGCTTTTCTGTCTGCCGGTGAGCATTTTATGCGTATAGCTCTGGTGGGATACGTCAAAGACAAACTTATCTTTTGGGGAATCGAATACATAATGCAAAGCTATTGTTGCTTCGACGAATCCAAAATTTGGACCGAAGTGACCGCCTTTTTTGGAAAGACGATTCATAAGTCCGTTTCTTATTTCTGATGCAAGTATGTTCAGTTCTTCAACAGATAATCTTTTAATATCTTCCGGCGAATTAATTCTTTCAATATACATATTAATTTTCCTCCTTAGAGCCTTTATCATTAAATCTCGATGTGTTTATTATATACCTTAGAGTATACTCAAAGTCAATAGATTTTTTTACTTTTTGTAGAACTGCACAAATTCTATTGGCAGAATTATACATTGTACACATTCATTTTATGTGAACACGCTTTAAATCAGGCTTTCTGGAAAACGCAGGTAACGCTCATAAAACCATTTTTTGTTTCGGCAAAAATTTCCCCGTTCATTTTTCTCATGAGCTGACGGCAGATGTAAAGACCAAGACCGCTTCCGCTTTTTCCGTCAGCATTTCTGCCACGGTGAAAGCTCTCGAAAATATGCAGGATATCCGTATCAGGCAGAGTATTTCCGCTGTTTTTTATCGTAATAAGCTGACAGTTTTCTTCTTCACTGAACAGAATTTCTATATGTTTTCCGTCGCCGTATTTTATTGCATTTTCGATAATATTCTGAAGCACCTCCACACTGCGTTCAATATCACCTTTAATAATACAATTGCCATAGTTGGAAATTTTAAAATCAGTATGCATTATTTTCAGTTTTTCACTGTAATACAGGGATATATTTTTTACAAGTTCCGACAGATAAAATTCGCTGTTGTTTACTTCAAGCTGTAAGAAGTCCTCACTGGATGCTTTGATGATCTGCGAAATGTATTTTTCTATTTCGTCTGCCTTGCCGTTAATTTTTTCTGCTGTCTCAAGCTGTTTTTTCTTATCAGTGTATAGTTCTTTGGAAAGCGCTTTCGCATAGAGTTTTATTGCAGACAGCGGAGTTTTTACATCATGAGACAAAGAAAGAAGCAGTATTTTCTTTTCTTTCTGAAGTTCAAGTTCACGTTTTTTCTGCTCCTCCATATTTTCACGCAGCAGATCGACGCCCCAGATAAATTTTCCGAAAAAACGGTTTCTGGTTTCTTTTACCGGTGCAGTGAGATTTCCCTTTGAGAGTTCATATGGGATATCTGACATTTTTTTAAATGGCTTAAGTATTTTTACACGTATATACAGCATCATTCCTATCATGACCGCCGACATAATGCCAAGAGCAATGTTGACGATAATCGTCATATTTTCGGTACTGTCAGCAGAGGATGTATAGTCAAACCGGTAAAGTTCGCCGTTTATCACTCTGACTGCATAGTCGCTGCTGGCGCTGTAAAAGCTGTCAGGAGAGTCGGAATATTTGGCAATGCCGGTCACATATTTGCATTCTGACAAGTCGGCGGCGGACAAAGAGTCTTTCTCTATCAGTTCTGTCATGCGGCTGATTTCCACACGGTAGGGTCTGCCGTTTATATCGCCAAGGCTAAAGATAAGTAAATTCGCTGCCGTAAAAATTACAGCGATCAGCAGGGTTATTCCCAGAAAAATTTTATTAAACGATCTCATACAAATTTATACCCAACGCCCCAGACTGTCAGGATATGCTCCGGATTTTTGGGATCATCCTCAATTTTTTTTCGCAGCCATTTTATATGAACTGTCAGCGTCTGCGTTTCAGAAATGCTGTCACTGCCCCATATCGTATTGAAAATGTATTCTTTTTTGAGCGTCTTTCCCTTGTTCTCTGCAAGCAGGAGAAGAAGTTCAAATTCCTTTGAAGTCATATTGAGCGGAACATCATTTTTACTGACTTTCTTCCCTGCTTTGTCGATCTTTAAACTGCCCATGGAAATTTCATCAAGAGCGTATCGGCGTTTAAAGATGCCTGCGATTTTTGCAAGAAGAATATCAATATCATAAGGCTTTTCTATATAATCGTCAGCGCCAAGAATAAGACCGTTCAGCTTATCGTCCTTGGCTGTTTTAGAACTTACTATAAGTATCGGCGTATTGCTTTGTTCACGTATCTTGCTGCAAACGGAAAATCCATCCATGCCCGGCAGCATAATATCAAGCACTATAAGCCTTGCCCCGTATTTTTCATAAAGGGACAAGGCTTTTTCACCGCTTTCGGCAGTTGATACTGTGTAATTCTCTGCACGCAGAAAATCACACAGTACATCTGAAATTTCTTTATTATCTTCAACAATCAGAATATCGGTCATTACCAACCCATCTCCATAAGCCAGTTATTAAGAGCACGTTCACGCTCTCTTATTTGAGAATCATTTTCGTACTTACCTATATTATACTCGCCTTTTATGTTTCCGTCAACTATGTAGAGCACTCTTGTGCATTTTGCAGCAACTTTTACATCGTGGGTAACAAGCATAATGGTTGTACCGTCATTATTCAGTTTGGTAAGTTCATCCATAACTTCATCAGAAGATGTACGATTAAGAGCACCTGTCGGTTCGTCGGCAAAAATAATTTTCGGATTGTTTATCATACTTCGGCATATACAGGCACGCTGGAGCTGACCGCCCGAAACTTCGGTTATGTCGTTGTCAGCAATGCTGATAATATCAAGCTTTCGCATAAGCTCCTCACCCCTGTGAACCGTTTCCTTGCGACTCTCTTTTATTTTATTCGATTGGCAGGAGGGAAGGATGATATTATCAAGCACGGTAAGATTTTTCAGCATATACATCTGTTGGAAAATAAATCCCATTTCGTCAAGCCTTAGTCCGGCAATCTCCTTTTCACTAAGTTTTGTTATATCCTTACCGCAGAACTGCACCTCGCCCGCGGTAATGCTGTCCATGCCGGAAACTGCATATAACAAGGTCGATTTTCCCGAACCTGACGGACCCATTATGGCGACCATTTCTCCTTCGTCAATGCTGAAATTAACGTTTTTTAGCACGTTGTTCTGGCGCTTGTTTACGATATATGTTTTGCACAGATCTTTTGCGGTTAAAACTTTACTCATAATAATTATCTCCTTTATTCAACATTAGTGGCTTCGGAAGTTCTGATCTTTCTGGTGTGAAGTGCAGTTATCCACGCTGCTGCAATCGTCACTGCAAATATGACCGCAGGATAGATCAGGAATATACGCAGCGGTTCAATATTGAAACGAATATCGGATGCCCCCATCATTCCGAAGATAGGCGTTATGCATAAATCTGTCATAGGGATAGAAGCGATTGCCGCTAAAATTGCCGCCGCAAGTGCTGCTATTCCGAAACGTAATGTATGCCACTTGACTATTGTGCCGTTTGTAAATCCGATAGCCTTGAGGATCGCTATCTGGCTGCGTTCGTCTGAAATAAACGACCGCTCAACAAGTAGAGTAACAAGAATAACCACAATAACAGTTATCAGCAGAAGCAGATATTTCACAGCTTCCATGGCAGGCACTACGGATAAGCAGTCCATGCAGTATTCAGCAGAGTTCATTACCTTGGCATTATCGTAAAGATTCTGGATCTTTTCCTTGCGGCTTTCGATTTCTTTGTCTGACGGATCATCGGTAAAATCGACCTGATATTGTCTTAAAACTGCTGCGAATTTCATATCCGCAGGAGCTTCGTCGCTCAATCTGATAAGTTCTCCTAAATTGTTCATTGTCTGGAAATATGCGGTTACGATGCAGTCGATTTTTTCCGAACCGAAATCAATCGTTATAGTATCTCCGATTTCAGCACCGAATGTTTCGGATATCTGCGGTGTTACTGCGATTTCGTTTTTGTTTTTTGGTGCAGAGCCTTCAGTATATTCATATTCGTCGGCTCTGATGCCGATGCTCTGGGCGCAGGAAACCAGAATTTCCTTTCCGTCCGATGCAGCCTTGTATTTATATTGGATGTCAACGCTTAATTTGCATGGCATACCCTCTGCTGTGATTTCGTCAGCGATGCGTTTCAATTCATTTTCAACGTCTTTTCGGCTTTCTGCGCCAATAAGCTCCATAGAACTGTCAAGACCGGATATGTATAGATCACTTTCCGTGCCAAAGGTACTTATCAGATTCGGACTTTTCATGGTTGAAACGGTATTAACCAGTATCAGCACGAACAGAGTGCAGATAAAGAATGAGATAATTATTGTCATAAAGCGTCTGGGAGCGCTTAAAATATCGTTTAAAGCCATATAAAGCGACGGCTTTGAGTTGGTTTTTCCCAGTCTTAAAAAACTCTTTTTGCGGAAACGTTCGCCTTTCTGTCCGCAGCGTATAGCGTCGATAGGGGTGAATTTCTTAACTTTTCCCGTACAGCTGTATGCAAACATAAGAATTATGCATATTGTTCCAATCGTGCTTACAATGTTTATAAGAATGCCTGCATTATTACCGATCATCATGTTTCTGCTTGCAGACATAAGCAGCATATTTCCGAACGGAATACTTGCGAAAAATCCGATAATGCCGCCGACTATTGACATAATAAGATACTTTATTATGTAAAGACTGCGTATTTTTCTGTTTTTCAGTCCGATAGCTTTCATGACACCGATCTCTCTGTATTCTTCAGAAATGGTAAATCCGATAGAAAAGCGAAGAACGACAAATGATACGATAATAAGGCAGATGCTTAATATAAGAACGATAAATGCTATTATCATTTCCGTTACATAGCACATTTTAAGCAGACTTCTGTCGCCGGTAAAGGCTATTCCGGGAATGTCGGCTATAGCAGATTTTGCTGCGTTCAGGTCATCGGTTTCAATATATATCAGATTGCAAAGATTATTTTTTATAATATTTTCATCTGAGGATAATTTTTCATAGTCCGCCTGATTGAGAAAAAATCTTGTATTGCCCATAAAGTCAGAGCCTAAAAAAGCATCTTTTATTATGCCGGCAATTTTCAGTTTGATCTGAACATTGCCGAATGTTATATTGATTTTATCTCCTTTTTTTAAATCGTTGTTCTGCATGAAGTTTCCGGCAATCATAACTTCCCCCGGAGCTACATTCCTGACAACATCATTGTTTTTATCAAAATATTTGAGTTTTGCGTCTGATATTGACTGAAACAGCGGATTATTTTTTGTTTCCGTTTTTGTTCCGTCTTCATGTCTGATGCAGTTCTGTGTGCCGGAAATGCATTCTTCTATCTTATAGCTTTTCACGCATTCTGTTTTTTCGAGTACTGGCGATGCCTTTCCCGCAGATTCGCTGCCCATTGTGACAACAGTTAAATCTCTTATGCCGGCTTTGTCAAGATAATAGTCCGTTCCGTTCATTACAGTCAGAACGTTATTAAGTCCGCTTGCTGCAAACATTACCGCAAGGATAATGAACATAAGCAGTATAAAGTTCATTGTTTTCTTGCGTTTCAGGTCTTTTTTAAGTATGTTCAGGTACATCTTTCTACCGCCTTTCTGTGTTATGAGGTAATTCTAACACACAAATTATTAAATAATCCTTAAATAAAAAATCCGGCTGTCTGATTTTTACAGACAACCGGTTGCTGTTATTTTTTTGCAATATGTTTAAAGAAGAATGAATCTTCGTATTCACCGAAGAAATTGCCTCGAGCCCCATCCTCAAATAAGTCTATTTCTGTGGCCTTCAGCGGAACGGCAGGATCGTTTGCAGAGTTGGTAGTAGATACTATAGTCCTCATTATTTCATGCTGCGCAGTAAGTCCGCCGAGTGCAAGAGTGATTATCAGAGCACTGGAAAAAAACAAATTTCTTTCTTTAAGATAAGAAGCGAGCGTGTCCATTACCAGAACAAACAGAACGACCAGTGCAGGTATTGAAGCTCTCATTACAAAGTCAACATGAGGACCAACACGTATAAGCGGCACAATAAGCAGCGTAGCCAGCGATACGTAAAAAAGTCCGTTTTTCGACTGCTTTTTGTAAATAAGAATATAATAGATCAGGAATTCAAAGAAAACAGTCATCAGATAAGGCATCAGGAAGCGTTTAATTTCCGTATATGCGATCCCCTGAGTACTTGTTGCATTGCTTTTCAGAAAGAGGAATGATGTTATGCCGATCAGACCGCCGGCAGCTACATTCTGGAATGTAATGACATCTTTTAGAATAACCGTGATATTTTTCTTGAAAGGAACTTTTTTATCATAAAGTCTTACACAGCGCCTGATGAAGAAATAGGCAATAAACGGAAGAAGTCCTACGGCGGGGAGCGTGCAGAAAAGCAAGCTGAAAGAGTAAATGAATATCAGCGAGCGGCTGTTTTTGAGATGAAGGAGGAGAAGCGTTATCAGCCATGCCGGTATTGCCTGATTAAATACCCAGAACAGCTGAGTTGTCATGGAAGATATCTGGAATCCCGGCGCCCAGTTTTCAAGATGTAGCGTATTGAACCACGTGTAGGTGTCAGAATTTGTGTAGATGAATGCGCCTACAGCGTCCAGTCCGCTGAAGAAAATAAATGCGATCATCACCGGCAGAGAGATCTTCTTATGAAATGCAGAGATCATGTAAAAGATAAGGAGAATGCCGATAACAGCCCAGATAAACAGAAAACCATATGCTGAATCAATACCGAAATGCTTTCCGTACCAGGCAGCCGGAAGCCAGAAAGCAAAGTAATAAATCATTGCTACAGGACTTTCAAAGAAAGGTGCAGTTTCATTTATATATACCGGCCAGTCGCTTTCGACAAGCTTTTCCAGTATGGCGTTTCGCCACATATGATCGTAATTCTGAAATGCATAACCGCCAATGCCAGACATATATACCCACACTATTGCTATAATAACGGCACAGATGATCTTGGGGATGTTCTGTTTGCTGATCAGTGATGTATCAAGCGAAGGCGCATGGATCATTGCAAAATAAAGTCCTGCAATAATTACGGCTGCGCTCATCAAAGCCAGCGGAAGTTTGAACCATCCGAATACGAAAATCAAAAAAGGGACAGCAATATAAATATATGCCAGTCGGCTGAATATAGGGGACGAAGCAGCTTTTTCAGCCTTTTCTGCTGTTTCTTTTGTTCCTGATATTACATTTGTTTGTTTTTTCTTTTTTGTGTTTGTGCTCATGTTTCCCACCTCTTTATTTTGTTTTTGCTCACAATAAACGATTTCTTTGCCGTTTGAGCCAGCGGAAGATCGGCAAGTGAATCTGAATAGAATTCGTCTATTGCAGCGTTTCCGTATTTACTGCGAAAACGTTCTACTTTTTCGTCACCTTTGCAGTTTTTTCCTGATATTATTCCGGTCAGGGGATCTGCTTTGGTTGCGATAATAGAGATATTTCCCAAATTTTTGCAGAACGGAGCAACAAGAAATTCCGGAGAAGCCGAGATTATCAGATCATCGCTGTGTTTCTGCTCAAGATACCATTCTTTGATCTTGTGCATCTTCTTACGGCAGAATAGCTCTGTTTCAGCTGTAATATCGGGGATATTACTGACAAATGACAAAAATCGTTCCTTCATCTGTACAGTTGTTATCTTCCCGGTCTTATGCAGTATGGCTGCCGTCACCTGTGATGGAAATTTTAAAATTACAGACGGATGCCTCCTCAAGGAAAACAGCCAGAAATCTATCGTGCTGTCGCCGTTATATATAGTTCCGTCAAAGTCGTAAACATTCATGGACTACCTCCGGGAAATAAATAAGGACAGTTATCACTGCGGCATATATTGCTCCAAGCAGGAGAAGTATCTTGTCATGTAGTATAACATCTACGGGATTGCCATGTTCATCAACTTCAAGGGTGTAGACATAGCGCATCATCATTACCATTCCGAGCGGAACGGTACAGATCAACACCCCCGACTCATCTGCATTAAGACTCCATATGGAATAAAACACGATAAATAGTCCCATGTAGATATAAAGATTGCTGTTGAGATATTGTTCACTGTAGTATTGAAGCACCTTTCTTGATGATGTGCCGCAGGATTTCTTTTCATTTCTGCGTTTTCCATATGCGAAAAACATTGACAAGGAAATAACTGTAAGATAAAGCAGACCGGATATCCTTACTCCGGTCACAGCTGAACCGTAGAGCACACGCAGGAAAAATCCTGAAACAAGAAGAACAATATCAATGACCGGTCTGTTTTTCAGTGACAAACTGTACAGCAAGTTGATAAAAAGATACAGCAACGGGATAAGGCAGTGTATATTTATTCCACAAAGCAGCACATCAATAACAGCAGCTGCCGTCAGCAGCACTATAAGCAGTATTATAGCTTCGGTCTTTGAGACAGCTCCGCTTGCGAGAGGTCGTTGGCATTTTACCGGATGATTTCTGTCGCTTTCAATGTCGCTTATGTCATTAATAATGTAAATTGCTGAAGAGCACAGAGAAAATACCAGGAATCCGAAAAAAAGATTAATAAGAGTGTAATAATCTGTAAGCGTTTTTCCGAAAAAAGCCGGTACTATTATAAGTATGTTTTTGATCCAGTGTTTCACCCGCATCAGTCTGATATAATTTATTGGTTTCAAATTGTCATCATTCTTTACACCATTCTTTATGATAAGATTCAGAAATTTTTTAGAAATACGTTTTTTGGCATAATAATATTTTGCCCTATTTATAATCTTAGTCGCTTTTATCAGTCTGAATCTCTCATTTGCTTAATGATATTTGTATGATTGAATATATTTGAACAGTGAATTTTGTGAGTTATAAATAAAAACCGCACAGCAAACCGGTATGATTGCTATGCGGTATGTTATTATGACCTTGACTGTCTTTTGTTTTTTGCAATAACCAGAGAAACTGCGAATATTGCAGCAGCAAATGCAAGCTGAACTGCGAGGCAGCTAAAGAATGATTCGGATGAAAATACCTCGCCTTCCTTTTCTCCGATTATATTAGTAGCCTTCACGTACCAGAAAGCTGGAAGAAGTTTTCCCAAATTGGCTGCCGAGTTTCCGAGAAGATTCTGCGGTACGAATACTCCGCAAAGGAAGCTCATTCCAAGAGAAATGACATTTGAGATCATGCTGATGCTTTTTTCTGTAGGAGCTAAAACCGAGATCAACAGACAGATTGTCATTGTTACAATAATGAGCACAATTGCATTGAGCATAGCCAGCAGTCCATGTGATGAGAAAAGTTCCGACTTGTATAAAATTGCTGCTGCGGTCATTATCACAAGGAAAAGTCCGGCAACAAATACCAACGTACCCAGAGTTGTCTGTAAAAGCTGATTATTTGTGGTGATGCTGGAGCAGTTCACACGCATACGGATCTTTTTCTTGTTCATTGCCAAAATGATAGGGCAGAGTCCGGTAGTAAGAACGGCTGTAAAAATATATGCCAGATACTTGAAAAAGAAATATATTGGTTTGCTCAGTGTATTGTTTTCACTGTTATTGTCGTTGTACATTATAGTTTCAACTTCTGCGGAAAGAGCAGAGGAAGCTTTTTGTGAAGCTGTTTCAACTGTTTCACCGCTCGAAATATAGACGTTTATCATATTGATATATCTGTTGAGCTGTGAGTCAAAAAGTTCTGTGGAATATGTTCCCGGAACGCTGTATTCTTTGAAAAGTTCCTCCGTTTCTCCTGATTTAAGCCGGTCGGAGAATCCCTTTTCAATAGTCAGAATAACATCTGCTTTTTGATAATACAGAGCGTCGGTCTGTTCTTCTCTGCTGCTGCCGATATCTACAAGATCGCTGCCTTTTTTTATAAATTCAATTACTTCCCGGCTTGCCGCTGTATCATCTAGATCTGTAACGCTGATATTAAGTCTGACATTTTCATATTCCTTTTCTGAAGAACTTGATTTCGTCATGGCAAAACCTATCGAAATAAAAATCACCACGTAAATAAGCGAAGAATTAAGCCGCTTTAAAAGCACTTTCATAAAAGCATTAAAGATTTTCATATGTTTTTCTCCTTGTCATCAGGAAACCTCCTGTAATAAAAAACAGTGATATAATCAGGAGAGCTGCTGCTTTTTCAATGTATCTTGTATAACCGGCTTCTATCGTTAAATAGTATAACATGTCGCTTATAATTGCGGCAGGATTGATACTGTTGATTACAGGGCATTTTTCCTCAATAATAGTTTTCATATTGCCAACCATAAGTCCGCTGAGAAAACAGCAGAACAATGATACGCTCGTGGATATTGCACCTTTGACGGCCTCCGACATACGTCCGGCAGAACCGATAAAAAATCCTATTGAAACTCCTGCAAAAGCTCCCAGTGCACCTGTAAGATAGATCATTAAAATATTTCCGCCCAAGTCTATTTTCAGAATGAAAAGTACAAAGCTGGTTGTTAATATAACTGAACAGAGCTGTGTAATGCAGCCTGCAAGCAGAGATGAAGCAATTGTAATAAAGCCAATATTTGGCGAGAGACATTTTCTTGCGCCGACAGCCGAAAGATTGCCCTGATTATTGATAGCACTGTATAATCCGGTAATCATTCCGAAAAGTGCAGCCATAGTTATAAGATTCATGAAATACATATCGTAATAATTCATGTTTCCGTTGGTAGGGGAATTGTTTTTGATAGTATCGGTTTCCGTATGAAGAGCTTTTACTGCTTCTGTAAGTCCTGCCGGGTCAACCGCAGATATATCTGATATTATCTGCCTTTGCGATTTATATTGATCCAGAAACGATTTTATTATCGACTGCTCTATGCCGGAACTGATAACGGTAAGTGATATTTCATCATCTACGGTAATTATTCCGAAAACATCGCCTTTTTTGAGCATTTTTTCTGCTTTGTCTGTATCAGCATACCGAAATTCAAACAGACTATCGTCTGCATTTTTCATTTTACCTATAACGGATTCAAATACAGCATCTTCTTTAGCAAATGTAACGGCAACGGGAATTTCCGAAAACATTTCTTCTTTTTCGTATAGTTTGCCGAATCCCATGTAAAAGAACGTGCCCAGGATTATTGGAAAGCACATTAACCAGAAAAGACTTTCCTTTTGTCTTATATTATTCAGAAATTCATATTTCAAATTATGCAGGAACATTATTGAACCTCCGTATCTCTCATTTCTTTGCCTGTTATTTCAAGGAAAACATCATTAAGGGTAGGCAGTTCGGAATAAACTCTTCCGAAGGATATGTCGTTTTCTTTAAATATCGCTAAAACATCAATAAGATTGTGAGCACCGCCGCTGCATTTAACAGTGAGAAGTCCATCGCTGAATGCTGTATTGTAAACGTGTTTCAGTGAGTTGATCTTACTGAGAATTCTGCTGTCTGGTTCTGTGATCTCAATTGTGATCGTTTCGGTATTATGAATCATTTTTTTCAGTTCATCTTTTGTGCCTATCGCAATATTTGTTCCCTTGTCGATAATTGCAATGCGTGTGCAGATCTGCTCAACTTCCTCCATATAATGAGAAGTATAAATTATCGTTGCACCGTTATGATTGAGTTCCTGTATGCCTTCAAGTATCCTGTTTCTGCTCTGCGGATCAACTGCAACTGTAGGTTCGTCAAGAATGATAAGCCTTGGTTTATGAGCTATCCCACAGGCTATATTCAGTCTTCTGAGCAGACCGCCGGAAAGTTTTTTCGGATAAAACTTGACGAAGTCCTCCAGACCGGTAAATTCAATAGCATCCTGAACATATTGTTTTCTTTTCTTTTTATCTTTAATGTAAAGACCACAGAAAAAGTCGATATTCTCAAATACGGTAAGTTCCTCCAGAACGGCAACATCCTGCATAATAACACCTATCTGCTGTTTTATATCATAGCTTGTGGGCGTCATTTTCTTTCCGAATATCTCGATATTTCCTTTATCGTAGTTCAAAAGGGATAAAAGGCAGTTGATAGCAGTGGTCTTTCCGGAACCGTTTGGTCCGAGCAGACCAAATATCTCTCCCTCTCGGATCTCTATATTAAGGTGATCGAGAGCCGTGAGTTCCTTGTAGCGTTTGACCAGATTTTCAATTTTTACAATAGTATCTGACATATTGAAATACCTCCTTAATTATGCTTGTTTCATTAAGTTTATTTTAACAGAATTCTTTCTTCATTACAAGTAACAAATGTCATTGATTTTTATGTGACATTTGTCATATTCTCGATTATTGCTTCCCCCATTGACTTTTATAGGCGTATTGTGTATAATAAAAAGGAAATAAATTACGCAGTAATTTTGTGTAAAATCGGAAGTCACGGGGGGAAAATTATATTATCAGAATATTTCGGGGAAGTGACCTGTCAGCTATTATAAATATATGGCTGGATACAAATATTAAAGCACACGATTTTATTTCAAAAGAATATTGGATAGAAAATTGCGGCATGGTCAGAGAAATTTTGCCTAAAGCAGAAATATATGTGCATGAAGATGATGTTACAAACATAATTGACGGATTTATCGGATTGACAGATAACTATATTGAGGGACTTTTCGTGAAGGAAAACGTTCAGTCAAAAGGAATTGGAAAACAATTGTTAGACTATGTGAAAAATATAAAATCAAACATGAGTTTAAGCGTTTACATGAAGAATGTACGGGCAGTATATTTTTATCAGCGGGAACAATTTCAGATTTTGACAGATAATATTGATGCTAATACGAATGAAAAAGAATTAATTATGATTTGGAACAAATAGATAATTTCCAGATTACAGTGATATACTAAATGCTACTACAAATTACGCATATCTGTCGGCGAATTCTGCACATAACTGCGTTGTCGTCGTTACCATACGACAGTATGCTTTCTTCCTCCGCCTTGTTATGTGCAGAATTTTCTCAACATTAATTGCGCAATTTGCAATAGCGTAACATAAATAATATCAAGTGAGAAAATGTATTTTAGGTATGTTATAGTATTCATGGCGGATCAGCTGACCTCCTGTTGCTTTTGCTTCGCAACTTAACTGTAACACATGTCTATGCTGCTTCGCTACCTTTTTTGTGAATTGTCTCACTTCTATTGTAATCCTATAATGATTTTTTCAGATTATAAAAAACATACTTGACATTTACATTAAAATGTAGTATAATAAATATGTATGGAATTATGTTACGGAGAAAGTTACCGTAAATTAAAAATAAATGCCCAAGAGCAGAATGGAGAATTTGTATGATTAAAAAAATCGGTGTTTTAACAAGCGGCGGCGACGCACCGGGAATGAATGCAGCTGTAAGAGCAGTCGTAAGAACAGCTCTCAGCAAGGGTATGGAGGTTTACGGCGTTCATAAAGGCTACGTTGGTCTTATAAGCGGTAATATTGTTAAAATGGATGAGAGAAGCGTTTCTGATATTATACATAGAGGCGGAACGATTCTTTCGACCGCAAGATGCCCCGAATTCAGAACCGAAGAGGGCGTTGAAAAGGCAAGAAAGAAGTGCGAAGAAATCGGAATCGAGGGTCTTGTTGTTATCGGCGGCGACGGTTCATTCAGAGGTGCGGCTGACCTGTCGGCAAAGGGTGTTCTTTGTATCGGACTTCCCGGAACTATTGATAACGATATTGCTTGCACTGACTATACCATCGGTTTTGATACAGCCATGAATACAGCTATGGAACTTATGGATAAACTTCGTGATACGTCACAGTCGCATGACAGATGTTCTGTTGTTGAAGTAATGGGAAGAAATGCAGGTCATATTGCTGTGAATACCGGTATTGCCTGCGGCGCTACCGATATAATCACTGTCGAAGCTCCTTATGATCTTGACGTAATTGCCAAGTCAATGCTCGAAAAGAGAGCAAAGGGCAAACAGTACTTTGTTGTTGTTGTTTCCGAGGGTGTAGGTCATACTGAGGAAATCGCAAAGGTTCTTCAGGAAAAGACACAGATCGAAACAAGAGCAACTATTCTCGGACACGTTCAGAGAGGCGGATCTCCTACACTGAGAGACAGAGTAGAGGCTACAAGAATGGGATATTACGCTGTTGAGCTTCTTGAACAGGGCATTGGCAATCGTGTTGTCGGCATCAAGGACAGCAAGATCGTTGATTATGATATCCAGGAGGCTTTGTCAATGAAGAAAGAGTATGATTCTAATCTTCATCGAATTGCTGAAGAGATAGCATTCTGAGGTATATCCGTTTATAACAAATGGCATCTGCTCAACATGAAAGCAGATGCCATTTTTTCAGAATTCAGTTATGATCTTCCTTCCGGAGGCTTCAGTTGCATAATTCCACGATTTTATATGGTCTCCAATGTAGAAATAGTGTATTTCTTCCTGCGGAGGCGCATCGTCGCAGGTATCTACGATTATAAGCTTGATCTTCATTTTTTCCGGGATCAGGGCTTTTATGTAGACACTTACGCTCTGACCTGGATGGATGTTTTCCTTCGGCTCAGCAAGACCGGCAAGATTAGGCGCAAGTTCTACAAAAATACCATATTCTTCGATGGATCGTACAATTCCGGAAACGGTCTCTCCGGGATGAAATTTGTCGGCGTTTTCTTCCCATGTGCCTAGAAGTTCCTTGTGGCTGAGACAGATCCTGCCATTTTCATTGGAACGCACGATCGCTTTGATATACTGTCCTGTGGTAAATCTGTCAGACGGATGAGATATCCTTGATACAGAGATAGCATCAATTGGAATAAGGGACGGAAGTCCGCATCCTATATCCACAAAACATCCGAATTGCTCAAGATGAGTAATTCTGGCATCAATGATATCCCCGGAGACAAGATTTCCACTATAATTGGCAATGCATTTTTCTTGCGCTTCTTTACGGGAGAGAACAGCCGTGAGTTTGCCAGAGCCGTTTTCCGTGACTTCCTTTACAACAAAGCATACAAGCTTGTTGACACGTGATATAAGAGCAATGTCACGGGTTTTTCCCTCGGATATTCCAACTGCCCCTTCTTCTCTGTAAATAATTCCTCTGCCGCATGGGAGATCAATGATAAGATTGTGTGAGCTGTCGCATACAGATGCCCTTGCTTCAACGATAATCCCCTTATTCATAGCCTCTCTCAGTCCGTCGGCTGAGGATATCAGCCTTGAATTAAGATCGGTCGTGTATAACGAACCTTCTGGTTTATAGATCATATTTTTACCTCCGTAATCTGTGTTGCCTTGATAGTTAAGTTTATGCACAGATCCAAAGGAATAGAACATCATGATTCGGATCGGACATTAAGCCCTCCCATAGCGTTAAGGACAGATCTTACATTGTCAATGCTGTCGGAATCACAGATAACGTATGCTTTGGTAGTCCGGCGGCGTGACGGTTCAGGGATAACGTCTTCGGAAGCCGGAGATTCCATGACCGCAGTAATATAATTGAATGTGGTAACTGCGGTGGGAATAATGGTATAGATAGTACCGTTTTTTAATTTCATGGCTTTTTCAGACCGTTTGTTGTAAATTATACCGGTACGGTGAATGCCGTTTACGCCTTCTTTTATTCTGTGCAGAGATGCTTCAGCCAGTTCAGGGGCTTCAAATTCTGCCGATACTCTTGCTATCATATTAATTATCCTTTCATTTTTTAGTAGAGTTCAATATGTTTTATTGGGGGTTTTTATTATTTTTACACAAACTCAAAAAAATATACTCTCTAAATATTGATTTAAGAATGATTTTGGGGTATAATTAAATGTAAATAATCGCTTTTTAAAATGAAACGAAAAAATAATGGGTTTCCAAGGAGGGGCTTCCTCTTTGGCAGGGGAGTGGGGACGGAGTCCCCACTGGCATTGTTCAGGAGGAATCAACTATGGATGTCAGAGCAGGCGATATACTGGTAATGAAAAAAAATCATCCATGCGGTTCAAACGAAATGCTTGTCATTCGTTCCGGCATGGATTTCCGGCTGCGCTGTGCCGGATGTTCCAGGGAATTTATGATACCGAGAAATAAGATCGAAAAGAGTATAAAAAGGGTAAAACACCGGGACAGTGATCAGTTCTGATAAATTTGCTCATGTCAGTATTGCACGATGCTCTGCTGCAATCTGTAAAGGTGTAGAAATTAAGGAGAAGCCAAATGTTTGAAAAGCTTGCTGTAATGACTGAAAAATATGACGGGATCAGCGAAAAACTTGCTGATCCTGATATAGTCAGCGATAATAAGCTGTATACGCAGCTTATGAAAGATTATAAGAATATGACGCCGATAATTGAAAAATACAAAGAATATCTGGCGGTTCGTTCTTCGTTTGATGAAGCAAGAGAAATGCTCGATGAGGGGACTTCCGACAGAGAAATGAAGGAGTTTGCTCAGACTGTGCTTGAGGAATCAAAGGAGGATATGGAACGTATTACCCAGGAACTGAAACTGCTTTTGCTGCCTAAAGACCCGAATGACGACAAGAATGTTATCATCGAAATAAGAGGAGGCGCAGGCGGCGAGGAAGCATCGCTTTTTGCCAATTCGCTTTATCGTATGTACACCATGTACGCCGAGGCAAAAGGCTGGAAGCAGGAGATACTCTACTCCAATCCGACGGAACTTGGCGGATTCAAGGAGATAAGTTTTTCCATTGAGGGCAGCGGCGCATACTCAAGGCTGAAATACGAAAGCGGTGTTCATCGTGTCCAGAGAGTACCTGAAACAGAGTCGCAGGGACGTATTCATACATCGACCGTGACTGTTGCCGTTCTTGTTGAGGCGGACGATGTGGAGCTTGAAATCAATCCCACCGACCTGAAAATTGATTATTTCCGTGCCAGCGGTGCAGGCGGACAGCATATCAATAAAACCGAATCGGCAGTCAGAATAACGTATCTGCCTACAAATGTGGTTGTTGAATGTCAGGACGAACGCAGTCAGCACAAGAATAAAGATAAGGCTATGAAGATCCTCCGATCACGAATCTATGAGGCAATGCAGGAAGAACACGACGCTAAAATCGCCTCTGAAAGAAGAATGCAGGTGGGAACAGGCGATCGTTCTGAAAGAATCAGAACATATAACTTTCCGCAGGGACGCCTTACCGATCATAGAATAGGATTGACGATATACAGGCTTGAGGATATTCTCAACGGAAATCTTGACGAAGTATTTGATGCACTTGCAACAGCCGATCAGGCTGCAAAGCTTGCAAATCAGGAAGCGTAAAATTATGGAAACTATATTGCTTGGTGACAGTGAAGCTGATCTTAACAGAGCGGCTGAACTGATAAAAAATGGCGGGATTGTCGGTATTCCGACCGAAACGGTATACGGTCTCGGAGCAGACGCTTCAAATCCCGATGCTGTTAAAAGAATATTTGAAGCGAAGGGACGCCCGGCGGATAATCCGCTTATAGTGCATCTGTCTGATTTCTCCCAGGCGGAAAAGTATACGACCTCAATACCAGAGCTTGCACGCAGGATAGCTGACAGATTTTGTCCCGGACCACTGACTATCGTACTGCCAAAAAACGACATGATCCCGATGATAACTTCCGGTGGATTGTATACGGTAGGTATAAGAGTTCCCTCCCACAGTGTAATGCACCGGATAATCGAACTTTCCGGATGTCCCATTGCAGCACCGTCTGCCAATACTTCGGGACTTCCAAGTCCTACGTCTGCCGCTCACGTTATGGATGATATGGCAGGAAAAATAGAGGCTGTGGTTGACGGAGGACAATCAGAGTTCGGTGTTGAATCTACGGTTATCTCTGTTGAAAATGAATCATCAGTCAGAATTCTTCGCCCCGGCAGCGTTACTAAAGATATGCTTCTGGAGATATGTGGAGAAGTAATAATAGATCATGCAATACTTCATGAACTTGAAGATGGACAAACTGCTGCTTCTCCGGGAATGAAGTATAAACACTATTCTCCAAAAGCAGATGTGGTGATGATCGAGGGAAATATCAAAGCTTTTACGGAATATGTAGAAAATCACATGGAAAACGGTGTTTATTCTCTTATTTATGACGGTGACACGGAATGTTTTCCGTACCAATATATGACTTACGGCAGGAATAGCTCAGAACAGGCGCACTGGATCTTCCAGCGTCTGAGAGAACTTGACGAAATAGGTGCAAAAAAAGTTTTTGTTCGTGCTCCGGCTGTGGACGGAGTGGGACTTGCGGTGTATAATCGTCTTATAAGGGCGGCAGGATTTGAGGTGATAAGGTTATGAACAGTTTGAATGGAGTCATGGTGGTCGGACTTACCGGTCAGACCGGTGCTGGAAAAAGTACGGTATCAAAGGTTTTTCAAGCCAATGGCTTTGCGGTGATAAATGCCGATCATGTGGCGAGAAACGTCGTTGAAAAGGGGAGCAGATGTCTTGCAGAAATAGAGGACTTCTTTGGCAGAAATGTAATAAATCCTGACGGTACCCTTAACCGGTCAGCTCTTGCGACAATTGTTTTTTCCGATCACAGCAAGCTTGAGATGCTCAATACTATCACTTATCCATACATTACAAGTTCAATCCTCAAAAAAATAAGGATGCACGCATCACGGGATGAAAAGCTCATACTTCTTGACGCTCCGACGCTTTTTGAAAGCCGTGCTGATGATTTCTGCGAGATAATCATTTCTGTTCTTGCAGACCCTGATATACGGCAGACAAGGATTATTTCCCGTGACGGACTGACTGCGGAGCAGGCTCAGAAGAGAATGAACTCTCAACTTGATGAAGAGTTCTTCGGGAGTCATTCTGATTATATAATACATAACAACGGCGATCTTGATACCGTAAATGAAATTTCAAAAGAGGTTTCAGATAAAATCAAGGATTTTTGGATCAGCACTGCCTGCGATGAACAGGCGGCAGTTGTGTGAAAGGAGTTTTATTATTATGAGTGAAAAAAAAGAAATGGTAAAGGAAATGAAAGAACGGCTTTTTCTGAAGCGAAAGCACGGACTTTACAGAATGACAAAGGAACAGCTGAACGAATGTGATAACTTCTGTGAGGATTACAAGAAGTTTATGGACTCCGCCAAGATAGAGCGGGAAGCTGTTATCTACACAATAGATCTTCTTAAAAAGAACGGTTACGTTGAATACAAAAAGGGAATGAAGCTAAATCCCGGCGATAAGATCTACCGCAGCAACAGAGGCAAGGCGGTGCTTATGGCTGTTATCGGAACTGCTCCTGTTGCCGATGGTATAAGACTGTGTGCTGCGCATATTGATTCTCCACGTCTTGATCTTAAGCAGAATCCGCTTTATGAAGATAATGAAATAGCACTTTTCAAAACTCATTATTATGGAGGCATAAAGAAATATCAGTGGACAACAATACCTCTCGCACTTCACGGAGTTGTCTGCCGTGCGGACGGAAGTAAAATAGCTGTTTCTATCGGTGAAGATGAAAACGACCCTGTTTTCTGTGTGACTGATCTTCTTCCGCATCTTGCGAATTCACAGATGTCGAAACCAATGGCAAAAGGAATAAGCGGAGAACAGCTCAATATCCTCATTGGTTCACGTCCGTTCAGGGACGACGAGGAAAGCGGAGCTGTTAAGCTGAATATTATGAATATTCTCTTTGAAAAATATAACATTACCGAGTCAGATTTCATTTCATCTGAGCTTGAAGCTGTTCCGGCTTTCAAGGCAAGAGATATCGGCTTTGACCGCAGTATGATCGGTGCTTACGGTCATGATGATAAAGTATGTGCATATACGGCTCTCCGTGCAACGGTAGACTGCAAAGATCCTGTTCATACTGTTGTGACGGTTCTTACTGACAAAGAGGAAACAGGCAGTGACGGCAATACCGGTCTCTGTTCTTCTTATCTTGAATATTTCATACATGACCTTGCTGAGGATCTCGGCAGTGATGGAAGAACGGTTCTTTCCGCTTCGGAATGCCTTTCAGCCGATGTAAATGCTGCGTTCGACCCGACTTACCCGGAAGTGAATGAAAGCAATAACTGTGCCTATATCAACAGGGGCGTTGTTATTACCAAATATACGGGTGCGAGGGGAAAATCAGGTACTTCTGACGCTTCTGCCGAGTTTACAGGCAGAATCAGGCGTCTTATGAACTCAAAGAATGTTATCTGGCAGACCGGGGAACTCGGCAAAGTTGACGAGGGCGGTGGCGGAACAGTTGCCGCATATATTGCAAATCTGGACGTTGACACTATTGATCTTGGAGTTCCGGTGCTGTCAATGCACGCTCCGTATGAGGTAGTCTCAAAAATCGACACATATATGGCTTACAAGGCATTTATGGCGTTTGTAGAAGATTAACAATTATGGGTTTCAAAAGGGGGGAGGATTTCCTCTTTACAGGGGTGTGAGGATGGCGTTCACACAAAAAAGGCTGTGCAACCAAAACAGGTTACACAGCCTTTATCATATTGCCTTATATATCGGATTTTCCAGTTTCAGCAATCTTATCTTCTTATCAAGACCGCCTGCATATCCTACCAGACTGCCGTTTGCTCCAACGACTCTGTGACATGGAATAATTATCGAAATAGGATTGTGTCCGACAGCATTTCCCACAGCCTGAGCGGACATTCGCTTAATTCCTCGCTTGTCAGCGATAACATTTGCAATTTCACCATAAGTCATAGTTTGACCGTAAGGTATTGTTAGTATTATCTCACATACAGCCTTGCAAAATGGTGTCGTATTAAGGCTTATTAACGGTGTGAAATCGGGAACTTTACCGCTGAAGTAAGTATCGAGCCAGTTTGCTGTTTGTCTGAATATCGGCAGCTCAGTTTCAGTTCCCTCGGATAAAAAATCGTCGGGAAAGTACTTTTGACCGTCGAACCATAAGCCCATGAGAGATTCACCACTGCTTGCAAAAGTGATTGCGCCGAGTGGAGATGCATAATTATATTTGTAGATCATATTAACCATCATTTTCTGAAAACATTATTTATCGTCGATAGTAAATCCTGTAACGTCAATCACAGATGAAGAATTTTTATTTCTGGAAGTTATCGTATGGGCAACCAGCAGATTAAACAGACCATTGAGGAGTATTACTATTCCAACGAGGATACGTGCGATCTTACCTGCGCCAAATGGATTGAAAATGCATAAACATCCGACAACGAGCATGATTGCTCCGATTATACTTCCAAATATGCTGTTTTGGGTTTTCAGTGCACGCACGATCTCAGAAATGCCCATTACTGCAATAATGATACCGCCAATGAATGCGATGCCAAATGCTACGATTTTTGGAAGAAAAATTATTGCGGCGATAAGCAGGGCTGTTCCAATGACGGATGGAACAATGATTCCGAAATCTCCGGAAGTAATGCCCTGTATTATCTCAAACACACAGAAAAGCGCTATGATGATACATATACCATACAGTGTATACGTGATTATTTTTGGTAAAAAAGCAACTATAAATCCGATTATAGTCAGCAGAAGTCCTTTTATCATGAATTTTTTATTGCTCATTTCAGTTTAACCTCCTATATCATCACAATGCCGATTTTAAGCCATATCTTGCGTAAAAGACTACATTTTTTATAGATATTTCCTGCAAGTGCATTTACAAATCCAGCACAAAATTCTATTTCATCTGTTCCAGGTTCTTCAGAGCTGAATCCGGTTTTCATTGCAATGTCCATAAATTTGCTGAAATCACCTGACGGGAAGAAGTTTCCGCCTGTACGCTGTTCGACTTTCTTTGCAAAATCCATATAATTACCGTTATCGTTTTTTAGTTTAAGAAATGCAAACAGCTGCTCGGAATATCGGTACATACTGTCAATTCTTTCGGATGACGAACCTCTGGTAAAGCGATTGTGCCGCAGTCTGAGAATGATAATACGTCTTATAAATACGAACGCAGCAAGCAATGTGACTGTAAGAATAGGTAAGAGTATAAGTTTTAATGTTCCCGAATTGCTTTTGTCCGGTGTTTTTGCTAATGCTGCGGCTTTTCCGTGTCTGGTTCCTACAGCAGTTTCGGCAGCTGTCCTGACGCTGCTTGTTGTTGCAGAGGGGGACTGCACAGAAGATGTCTGAATCGAAGTATTGTTGGCAGTTGTAGTAGCAGGCGGAGCAGCTGCGGAGGTGTTTTCCTGTTCGGATGTATCGATCGAATCTGTCACCGGATCATGGTTGATGGTTCTTTCGGTATATCCGGCGGTAAATTCATATGGCACCCAGCCAAATCCGTCAAGGTATATTTCGACCCATGCATGACTGCGGTTGTCTTTTACGTCAATCGTGTAAGAACCGTCAGGATTTGCAGATTTTTCATTAAAATCGTCGGCTACTATAACATATCCTGTTGCGTACCGTGCAGGGATACCTGCCATTCGTGCAAGTAAAACGCCGGAAGTTGCATAGTGTATACAGTAACCCTTCTGATTTTCAAGCAGGAAGTAGTTGACAAAATCACGGTTTGAAGGGGTCTTGCCCGGGGATAGTGTATATTTTGTATCTGCTGCCATTTTTTCTCTCATTTTCTGAAGAGCTGCAATTTTATCAGCGGCTGTTTCTGCCTCGGATGCTTCTGCAATAAGGGGGTTATATTCTTTACGAACTTCTTTCATATTCTTATTGTCAGGTAGTTGGAGATAATTGTCATATACAAAATTCCTGTATTTATTTTCAAGCAGTGCAGCCATGATAAGTTGTCCATTGTTGTAGAAATTATCTGTCACTGTACGATATTTTATGTCTGCATTCAGGTTGTTTTCAGATATGTCGTTATCGGAGCAGAATTCCGTTATGCCTTTCTGCCATTCTTCATTTGCAATAGATGCTGTGTTGATATCAAAAGTCCATCCTTTTGTCAGCATTGATGCGTATGCATCGGTATTGACAGATACGAAACTGTAGTTGAATTCTCTTTCAGCATCGTCTATAGAAGATACGATCATATCTCTGTTATATGACAGTCCGCCCACATTGTCAGTACCGTAAGGTGCAAATATTCTGTCTTTCTTTACCTTTGAATCAATTTTCACTGTATATTCATTTGTCATAGGATTTATGAGTTTAGAGAAAAGACATGGAAAATCCTGCGGAAATATCTTATATTTGCTGAATTCGTCAAAAATCTTGTCATTGTACTTTTTGTTGCCAAACTGGAGCCATTCATTATCATTATAGATGTTTGCAACAGATTCTTTGAGATATACAGAGCCGTTGCAGGCACGGTCAAAGGTCGCTAAAAGATCGGTTTTATCTTTGTATGTTATGTGGTCTTTATTTCCGAGTTTGTTATTATTGTATTTGAAAGACAGTCCAAAAACACCAGTTATTCTGGAAAGGCTTTCCGCCAGATTTTCAATGGAAAACTGTTCAAAAGCAATGGTCAGATCACGCCGTTTCTGGTTAAGTTCATCGCTTCTTTCATAACCTGAAATATTTATCACAAACGAAGTAACAGACGAAATTATCATAACAGATAGAATAATAAAGATACCGCATTTCTCTGTTACTTTGAGCTTCATCTGACGTTTAGGAGAAAAAACGTTGTTTTTCCGGACGAATCCTCCTGAACCGCCGGAGTATTCACCCATATCGGTAGAGGTCATGCAGAACATAGCTATCCAGTAACCGGCAGTAAGGCTTCCCCAGAAAACAGGAATAGCGATTCCATTGTAGAGACCTATTTCGATAACCGGAAATGTTACCAGAAGAGGCAGTATCATGTTAGGATGATATATTGTAAAGAAATAGATCACAAAAGCAATCAGCCAAATTCCAAATATAAACAGGATAGTCGTTGCACGTTCTTCATCTCTGAAATCTACATATTTGTAGTAATTTATATCGGATTTGAAAGATTGCTGATAAATCACATTATACACAAATTTAAAGCCTTCGGTGATTTCATCCAGCATCTTGAATGCAGCGCCGGCAAACAGAACGAGCGATGCGGCTATTACCCAGAGGGCCTTTTGATTTATCAGTATCAGCGTTATATAGAAAACAGAGAAAATGAACACGGCAGAAGCTACTGCACCTTTGCTGTATTCAAAGCTGAACATTCCCAGAAATGACATTATAACAGAGACAAGACCCACGACTGCAATAATTACAGATTCAAAGCGCCTCATGTCACGGCGTTTGTTCTTTACCGACATTACTATACTGTCACAGACAGCAATTCCATTTCCGTTTTTAACAATGTTTTTTTTCATTATAGTTCTATATCCTTTATTGAAGAAGAGATTCTGCCTGCTACTACAGGGGTCACATTTATTTCGGTATAAGGACAGACAGCTTCTGAAGCTGATTCCTGCGATTTGACAACGACCAATGCGTTTTTTACATCTGCGTCTACACACTCATCTATAAGTCCGAAAACGGCAGGATCAGGAACAGATGTAATAAAAGTGAAAGACGACACTGATATTATGGAATTATCTGTCAGGTAGACATCAGGTTTCAGGCAGTACAAATTGTCGCTGAAAGAATTTATGATCTCTTTGACTGCTTCTGCGAGATCGTCCGTGGAAGATATATTTTTTTTCACGAACTGTTTCTGACGTCCGCTGTAGAAAATAACGGTATGGTATCTTTCATTGTCGATCATGAGCTGTGAAACTGAAAGAAAAGTTTCTATAATGGTATCGAATACGGGGAGAGTATATGCGGAGTCTTCATAACATTTTAGATTGAGGAATACTACTGATGGTGCGTCAACAGGCAGACTATACTCTTTAACGATAAAGTCGTTCTTTTTGGAACTCAGCTTCCAGTGGATGCGGTTTAGTCTGTCCCCGGGATTATATTCACGCAGATCAAAGATCTCGGACGGATCGTCCCCGGGATTATTTTCCGAAAAAACGCTGCTTTCTTCGTTTATACGATCAGTAGCGCTTACAATGCCTGATATTTCGTTATTCTCTGGCATGATTGCTGTTTCTGTTCTGATATTTTTTCCGGTTTTGAACCCGAATAGCCTCATAGGGTCGTATATTTTTATATTTACAGTTCTTATTTTGATAATGCCGCAGAATTTTGAACTGAGCTGAAATGTCACTCTCTGGAGATTTCTTGGCTGAATGGGCAGATCCAGATAAAATGATGAAATCTGATTGCTGAAAACGTTGTAGTATTCAATATGAGCCTCGGCTTTTCCCACAGGTATAAAACTTTTGTTTGTGATACACAGCTGTACGGGAAATGGCTGATTTTTAGGGACTGCCGTGTCTTTAACCGTGAGTTCCGCCTTTATAGAATGCTTCAGGATCAGCGCCGTAATAAACATGATGACCGGCAGAGCAATAAAAACTATCAGAAGCACAAGTGCAAAATCCGGCACATACAGAATATAAAAGAACGTACATATGATGATAAGCAGTAAAAAAAGAATCTTTGTTACAAGCATCAGATCACCTGCCGGATGAAGTTATTCCGGGGACAGGGACAGTCCGCAGAATGTCGGAGATCACATTTTCGGCAGTAATATCCGAAAGCTTTGCTTTGGAATTAAGGATTATTCTGTGAGCAAAAACGTCGGTGCAGATATAGGAAATATCGTCGGGAATAACGTAATCACGCCCCATGGCAACGGCAATTCCCTTTGAGATCTGCATAAGAGCGAGAGTCCCTCTCGGACTGATTCCGAGTTTTATCATAGGATGATTTCTGGTAGCGGCAGACAGAGCCACAACATACTCATATATTCTGTCATCAACATAAATACCGGCGATGTAGTCCTGGAGCGCAGTGATAAACGATGCGTCAGCAACTGTTTTTACAGTATCAAGCGGATTTGAGTTGTATTTTGCTTTGAGAATATTGACTTCTCCTGAGAAATCCGGATATCCCATACTGAGCTTTATCATGAATCTGTCAAGCTGGGAATCGGGAAGACTGTGAGTTCCGGCAGAACCGATAGGATTTTGTGTGGCGATAACAGTGTATGGTTCGGGAAGTTTGTAGGTAGTTCCGTCAACAGTTATTCTTTTTTCTTCCATAAGTTCCAGAAGTGCGGACTGAGTTTTGCTCGATGTACGATTGATTTCATCTGCAAGGAAGAGATTGCAGAAAGCAGCTCCGCAGCGGAATTCAAAAGCTCCGGTTTTTTTGTTGTATATATTGAAGCCTGTCACATCTGACGGGAGTACGTCAGGGGTAAACTGCATACGATTATGTTCAAGGGACAGAGCCTTTGAAAAAGCGAGTGCAAGCGTTGTCTTTCCAACGCCGGGAATATCTTCGATAAGAATATGTCCCCTGCATAGAATAGCAAGCAGCACCTTGATGATTATTGAATCTTTGCCTATAACAGCTTTTTTGATTTCGGTCACGATTGAATTGATCTGATTTGTGTAGTTATTGTTCATATTGAATCTCCTATATTTTATTTGTACCTTTTTATTATAGCATTATTAAATTGATTTTGCAAGTGATAATGCAAAAAATATCGGTTGTTCTGTTTCTGAGAACAATCATTTAATGCATTATTCGTTTTTATCTTCAAAAAAACTGCTGATCGGTTTGTCGAGGATCTTTGAAAGTCCCCATAATTCAATATCCGATACTGTTCTTGTTTGTTCTTCTATCCTGCATATAGAACCACGGCAGATGTACACGGCGATCGTTTCAAGTCTGTCAGCAAGGAGCTGCTGGCTCATTTTCTGCTCGATGCGGAATTGACGTACTTTTTTGCCGATCATATTCTTTTTTTCTCCGTCTATTATTCTTGCCATAATAATCACACTCCAAAAAAGTCTTGACATAGGACGATTAATATGATATACTAAAATTATCTTATTATTGTCCTGTAATGAGACATTTTATACTTTTTTTTGGACAAACAACAACAGAAAAAGTCATAAAATCTCATCCTGTATGTGATATAGTAAAATTACAGCAGTATAAGATTGTTTTAAGGAGGCAGAAAGATGTCAGAAATAATCGAAATAAAAAATGTATCAAAGGAATTTAAGGTGCTTAATCGACATGAGGGGCTCAAGGGAAGCTTCAAAGATCTTTTTTCACGTGATTACAAGATCGTCCATGCCGTTGATAATATATCGATGTGCATTTCACAGGGTGAGATAGTAGGATATCTTGGTCCGAACGGAGCAGGGAAATCCACAACTATCAAAATGATGACAGGTGTTCTGGAGCCGACTTCCGGAGAAATATTGGTAAACGGAAATGTTCCTTACAGAGACAGAGCTAAAAATGCTCAGGATATAGGCGTCGTATTTGGTCAGCGTTCGCAGCTATGGTGGTCGCTGCCGCTGGTAGAATCTTTTAAGCTGCTAAAGGATATCTATCAGATATCTGATGAAAGCTACAATAATATAATGAAGCTATATAAATCCCTTGTGGATATAGAACCGCTTTTGCACAAGCCTGTTCGTCAGATGTCTTTGGGTCAGAGGACTCTCAGCGATATACTGGCTGCTTTTTTGCATGATCCAAAGATAGTATTTCTGGACGAACCTACTATCGGGCTTGATGTTTCAATGAAAAGCAGGATCAGAGCGCTTATTCATGCTTTGAATAAGGAGAAGAACACTACAGTCATACTTACGACACATGATATGGGAGATGTTGACGCTCTCTGCCGCCGTATAGTTATAATTGACAAGGGAAAAATGCTATACGATAATGACATCGGTCATTTAAAGGGATTTTTCGGTTCATACCGTACTCTGAAAATACGTCCGTCGGGCGATATAAAAGAACAGACGGGAAAACTGAAAAACGAACTTGGCAGATTTTCAGCCGCCGTTTCCGCCGATGATGAGTGGATATCTGTTCTTGTCAATGAAGAAAAAGCGAAAGTTATGGAGGTGCTTGGAGAAATACAGAAGTCCCACGATATCCGTGATATGAAATTGGAGGAAATATCTACCGAGGATGTCATAAAGAAAATATACGAGGAGGGTGTGGAATGAAAATTAAAAGATATTTAGCCCTTACCCGTGCCGGAATACTGGAATCATTTCAGTATCGTCTGGCAATGCTTGTTATGATTGCAGGAAATCTGCTTTATCTAATTGTTGTATATTTTTTCTGGAAAGCTGTATATGCGTCGTCCGGCAGTGATGTTGTAAACGGAATGACGTTTTCAGATACACTGATATACCTTGTTCTTGCGACCGCTCTGTTCAACTTTATGGAAATGTATACGGTCTGGGAGATCGGCAGAAATATTCAGTCCGGAAAGATTGTACTCGATCTTCTGAAGCCGATGCGATACCGCAGTTATCTATTCTGGTCATATTCCGGAACACTGGCAACTCAATTCGTCTTTACGTTTCTTCCGACCTTTGTTATTGTGTGCATTGCCACGAACGGAGCTGTACCTCTGGGAGTAAATCTGCTGTATTTTGCAGTTTCTGTTGTTATGGCGGTTATTATAAACTATGCCGTTGACTTTATGACCGGTACGGTCTGTCTGTACACGGAGTCTATCTGGGGTATCAATATCATGAAGCAGGTCATAGTGCTGCTTCTTTCCGGAGCTACGATACCTGTCGCATTTTTTCCGGAAGGAATGAAAAGGGCAGTCGGCTATATGCCGTTTCAGTCAATATACAATACGCCGCTTACCATTCTTCTTAATGGAAAGCCTGATTTTACAGAAGTCCTTGAAGCTCTCGGAACTCAGGCGTTCTGGTGCATAGTTCTGCTTATACTCAGCAGCTTGTTCTGGAAAGTATCTCTGCGTAAGATCACAGTGAATGGAGGCTGAAACATGAAAAGAAAAGGTTTACGATTTTATTTCAGAATATACAGGAAGATTCTGGCACAGGATCTGAAAAGCAAAATGAGTTATCGTGCAGATTTCATAATATCCACTATCGGCATGATTTTTACGAATATTGCAGGCTTTGTAAGCTTCTGGATACTTTTCCGGAGTTTCCCGGAGGTAAACGGCTGGGGCTATCATGAGATATTATTTTTGTACGGATTTTCGCTTATTTCCCTGACACCTGTGCAGTGCTTTTTCGACAACAACTGGAGTCTCAGAATGTATGTCTATTCCGGCGATTTTATCAAATACTGCTTCCGTCCGATAAATCTGTTTTTCTATTATCAGTCAGAGGTATTCGATGTAAAGGGATTAGGACAGCTTGCTTTTGGTCTTGGAACGCTTATTTATTCATGGAATCGAATAGGACTTCCGTTTACGCCTGTTATGATATTGAAAACGGTGGTTTTTCTGATAACGGCATCACTCATAATGATCGCTGTAATGAATGCGGCGGCAGCTACCTGTTTCTGGATAACAAATTCATTTTATGTAATGGATCTTGCTCTTAAATTCAAGGATTACGCAAGATATCCGATCACAATTTTCAGTCCGTTTTTCAGATTTATCTTCACATTCCTTATGCCTATTGCATTTATCGCATACTATCCAAGTCTGGTGATACTACGGCCTGACGAAGTACCGTTGCTGTCGTGGCTGTCTCCGTTGTTTGGCTGTGTATTTTTCTGGCTCAGCTATAAGTTCTGGATGTATGGTGCTATGAAATACAGCGGTACCGGGTCATAATAATAATCCCCGACCGACCTGTTGAAAATCCTTGACGGCTATCATCTTGTCACTCTGCGTCAATCAACCTTGCCATACGAAAGTATGCCTGCGGCTGATTTCCTTGATTGTCAAAATGCTATCTGCCAATCTTTTCATCAGTTCGGTCGGGGATTAGTATAAAAATAAATGCGGGACTTATACAGTTCCGCATTTATTATCATATTAGTCATTATCAGGTTCAAGAACAGCGTAATTATCGTCGTCACGGCGATATACTACATTTGTTTCGCCTGTTTCAGCATTAATAAACATAAAGAATTTATGACCGAGCATATTCATCTGAAGAATAGCCTCATTGATATCCATTGGCTTCATCTTGAATTTTTTATGTCTAATTACTTCATAGTCAGAAACTTCCGGAACGGGGTCAGCGAATACATCTTTGAAAGCAGTATCTTTAAGTTTTTTCTCTATCTTTGTTTTGTTCTTGCGTATCTGTCTTATGATCTTATCTATTGCATCATCAAGAGCGACCATTTTATCTTCTGCCTTACACTCGGCACGGAAGATGATGCTGTTATATTTTACTGTGAGTTCAAGCTGAATAGAATTCTTATGTTCTGTTATGACAATTCTTGCATCAGCCTCATCGCCAAAAAACTTGCTGAGTCTTGAATCAATTCTCAAGGGTGCTTGTTCAGAAAAATTCTGTGGGATCTGCATTTTTTTTGCTGTGATAATTGTTTTCATAAATCGTCCTCCTTGTTAAGGGTAAAACCCACGATGACCGTCTGATATTTTGTCCGGTCTTACCTTTATGTATACATTATACCATATGGCAAGCTGTTTTACAAGTATTTTTGTGAAATTTGTTTAAAATGTACAATTTTAACAGCCTTTTTAGTACGTTTTAACAAATTTAGCTTTTGGCATAACTTTCGCTGATAGAATCAAGGATCACCTGTGCTATATTTTCTGTTTTTACGTAAGTATTATTCTTGTCCTCAATGAGAATGCAGAAAGCTATAGGCAAATTTTCATCATCAACAAAACCAACGAGAAGTGAATTTTCAGTATTTCCTTCGTTAACCTGAGCCGTACCGCTTTTTACTCCGACTTTATAGCCGCTTATCAAAGCTGAATAATGATTTTCTCCGTTTGTAAGAAGTATCTGCTTTGTCGTTTCAGCAGTACCAGAAGAAAAAATGTTGTCGCTAAACTTTGTCTTGCAGGTATAATTTTCTTTGCCATAGACATCAGTGGTGTAGCTGATAAGGTATGGCATGGTCATTTTTCCAGATTCATTGGCAATAGCGCTCTGCCACATCATAAGTTGTACCGGACTGATAAGGGTATCGCCTTGACCGATACATCCCCACTGGGTTTTGAATTCATAGGGATCATTGAGGGTAGTCGAAGCTTTTTCGCATTTTATTCCATCGATATTAATATAGTCGCATCCGTTGTCGTTGACGGTATAACCCATTTCTTTGAATACGTTTTTAATTTTTTTCAGCGGAAAATCGCTGTCTTCTATCAACTGAGCAAAAAAAGGATTACAGCTGTTTTCTACTGCCTGCTGGATATTCTGCGTTCCGTGTCCGTAAGCATTGTGACAGTCAATGTTGTTTCCGCCGAGATTCTTATAGCTGCCGGAACACGAAAAGGTTTTTGAAAACAGTTTATCCGCCCCCATGATTTCCAGCGCTGCAATAACGGTTGATACCTTTTGTGTAGAACCTGGAACAGTCCTGTACATTGCCTTAGACATAAGAGTTCCGGAGCGGAATTCCAGGATGTTGTCATAGCCTTTGGTAACGTCGAAAGAGGGGAGACTGGTACATATAAGTATTTCTCCTGTTTTATAGTTGTACGCAACTGCACAGCCGTCCTGTCCGCCGAACGAATCATATACCTTGCGGTTGGCTTCATGGTCGATTGTAGTATGAACAGAGGCATTTCCGCCGTTTTCAACGAGTCCTGCCGTAAAACTGTAATTGTTGAGTCTTTCAATATTTCTTGCAACAAGGGTATTTGTCATCTGTCCTTTGTCATCGCCGATGAGATTTCCGACGTCAATGAGATAGTTGTCCTCAAATTCCGTTTCTCCCGATCCGTCAAAAAGAATGTCTCCGTTTCTGTCATATACTTTTCCAAGCTGATGTTCGCTGGAATTCATCATATAAAATGACGCTTCCCGCTGAATTTTCACAACAAGTGCAGCCATTCCAAGAATGAAAAGTATCAGAACAAGACTCATTATTCCCTGACATCTTTTAATGCTTTTCAATAAGATCCCCTCCCGTATTGCGGTGGATAATTAACCTGGGTCGAAGTTTTTATGATCTTTTTAGACGGCTTTGGCTGTTTGAATACAGGGGACTGACAGGCGATAAGCATTCCCGTCATGAAACCGCTGACCATAAGCGAGCTTCCGCCCGATGAAATAAAAGGTATAGTTACTCCTGTGAACGGTATCATGTTGCACGAACCGAAAATATTAAGTCCCATTTGTACTGTGAATGCGGCGCAGATGCCGGTGGCAACCGTACCATGGAAATACGAGCGAGGCGGATTAATCAGCGGTATCATAATGATAATAAGAATCACGAAAACCATCATTAGTGAGTATAGAAGACCCCACTCCTCTGAAATTGTAGCGAAAACAATGTCATTTTCGTGAGCAAAGACATTATGAAGCTCACCATAACCCGGTCCTTTTCCGAACCAGCCGCCGTTAGCTATTCCAATGAGAGCACGTGACTGTTGATAGCCGTCGCCGGAGGGATCGCTCCATATATCGACATGAAGTCTGTCCTGGACATATCCCGGGGCAAATTTTATACCAATAATTGCGACTATCAGAAGTATCACTCCTGCGCCGATAAGTTTTTTCTTTGAAAATTTAGCTTTGGGGTAGCATATCCTAAGAAGGAAGCCGCAGGCGTAGATTGCAACGAACGTAGGAAGACTTCCGAGGTCACGACACCACCACTGGAGCAGGAATATCATAGTCATAAGACCAAAGAGAGCAAAATTTTCATATACTACGTGGAAAAACAGGATTTTATGTTTTTTCTGCTGTTCCGCAATGGATGTTGCACAGGCAAGGATAAACAGCGGCTTTATGAATTCTGAAGGCTGTATGGTTATCGGACCGAGAGAAATCCACATTTTTCTGGTTCCGGTGAGGGTAACTATTACCACCATAAGTATGCCTATTCCGATGTAGAAATATTTTTTCTGCTGCTGGAGCCATTTGTGATTACGGCAGAGTATATATCCGAGACGGCAGGCAGCCAGAGCAACAATACACGTAATATAGTGCTTGACGGACAGACGTACTCCTCCGAAGCATGACTGGAATATGATACTCATATTAAGGAGCAGTATCATCAGAAAGTCGATAGCATATGTAGTCTGTTTGAAAAAGAGCATAGCCGTAAAATAGGCTGCGTCAAGAAAAAGGACAGCTGCCGAAAGTATTATAACGCTGCTTGCGTTTGAATAATTGCCGTTAAAGAAAACATTAAGCAACATTCCGGCGTGTGCTAAGATAACGAAAAGGCACGAAAACACATATGTGACCTTGCTGTTCATATCAGCATACTCCTTTCCGTCTGAAAATAAGGCGTCTGTTACCAAGTTTTATGACATCATTTTCCTGAAGCCGGGTTGATGCGACAAGATTTCCGTTAACAAATACTCCTGATTTTGAACCTATATCAGTTATTGTCCAGATTCCGTTTGATACGGTCAGCAAAGCGTGATAACGTGATACGGAAAGATCGGGAAGTCTTATATCTGCCGAAGCATGGCGTCCAATAAGTATTTCGTCACATCCGAGTGGATAGCTGGTGCTGTAGTCGGCGAGTTCCATAAAGCTGGTCATTCTGTCCCAGCGTTTTTTTCCGTCAGAGCGTTCGTGATAGGCAGTGAGTATAAGAACGAGAGCACATATATCAAGGGATGCAGCCGCAACCGCACATAAGGTCAGATTCAATGCATTCAATTGAAAACCTCCATAGATCAAATTTTAGGATAATCTAATTATATCATAATATAGGATATAATGCAACCTTTCAGATGTAAATTTAACCAATTGTTACATATAAGTAATAAAATACCGGAGATGTTACTCTCCGGTAAATTTTTCAGAACAATTTATATCTGTGGATCTTCCGTTTTTTGACTGTCTGTTTCCTGCTGCTGATCGGACAGAACAGATTCTGTTATTTCGCCTTTCATAAGTTTTTCAAAGTCAGAACCGTCGATTTTTTCAAATTTAAGCAGATATTTTGCAAGAAGGTGAAGTTTATCAACATTATTCTTGAGGATCTCGGCACAATCGCTGTATGCCTTTTCAATTATGAACTTCACTTCTTCGTCGATCTGAGCAGCAACAGCCTCGCTGTAATTTCTTGTATGACCGTAGTCCTTACCCAGAAATACTTCATCGTTATCCGAGCCATAGACTACAGTTCCAAGTTTCTTTGAGAAACCGTACTTAGTAACCATATTGCGTGCAGTTGAGGTTGCTCTTTCAATATCGTTTGAAGCGCCCGTACAGATGTCGTCCAGAATAAGTTCTTCTGCTACACGTCCGCCCAGAAGCATAATTATGTTTTCACGCATTTGGTTTCTTGAAACGTGCTGATCGTCAGAATCAGGTCTGGTAACAGTAAGTCCGGCAGCCATGCCACGCTGAATTATGGTTACCTGATGGACTTTATCCTGTGTAGGAAGATTATATGCAGCGATAGCATGACCAGCCTCGTGATATGCAGTAACACGTCTGTCGTGTTCTGAAACAATCCTTGATTTCTTTTCTGGGCCTGCAATGACTTTCATAGTAGCTTCTTCGATGTCCTTTTCGGTAACAGCCATTCTGCTGTTTCTTGCAGCCAGAAGAGCGGCTTCATTAAGGAGATTTTCAAGGTCTGCACCGGTAAATCCCTGTGTAGTCTGAGCAATTATCTTCAGATCAACATCAGGAGATAGCGGCTTATTCTTAGCATGAACCTTGAGTATTTCCTCACGTCCCTTGACATCCGGATATCCTACGACTATCTGTCTGTCAAAACGTCCCGGTCTGAGAAGAGCCGGATCAAGAATATCACGTCTGTTTGTTGCCGCAATAACGATAACGCTTTCGTTGCCGGTAAAGCCGTCCATTTCAACGAGAAGCTGGTTAAGTGTCTGTTCACGTTCGTCATGACCGCCGCCGAGACCTGCTCCTCTGTGACGTCCGACAGCATCAATTTCATCAATGAAAATGATAGCCGGTGCGTGCTTTTTTGCTTGCTCAAAGAGATCTCTTACACGAGAAGCTCCCACGCCGACGAACATTTCCACAAAGTCGGAACCCGAAATAGGGAAGAAAGGACATCCGGCTTCACCTGCAACAGCTCTTGCAAGAAGAGTTTTACCTGTTCCGGGAGGGCCGAGAAGCAGTACGCCCTTTGGAACTTTAGCGCCAATTTCCTTGTATTTATTGGGATTTTTCAGGTAGTCAACGATTTCTTCGAGTTCCTGTTTTTCCTCGTCAGCGCCTGCAACGTCTTTAAAGGTTGCCTTTCGTGCATTAGCCTGATTTTTAAGATTAGCCTTTCCGAAAGAGGAATACTTTCCTCCTCCTCCGCTCTGTCTCATCATGAAGTAGAGTATTGCGCATCCAAGGAGTACGGTTACAATCACCGGTATAAGTGAGTAAAGCCATGAGCGGTCGGTTATTTTTATAAGATTTTCCTTGACAGGCTCGTCAGGATGTATCCTGTTATAGGTCGAACGGTAGTTTTCGATGTCATCCATAAAGATACCTACATTAGGTACTTCATATTTATGCTGTTTTTTGTCTCCTCTTAGCTTGTAGGTGAGTTCTCCGGAACCGAGGTCAATCTCGTATTCCGAAACGTTATAGTTGTCAAACTCTACCATAATCTCACTGTAATCTTTTTTATCTGCGTTTTTTGAAAGCTTAGTGCTTACAAAGTAAATGCATCCGATAGCGATAAAGATTATCAAGAGGTAGGTAAATATACCCTTATTCTTTTTTGGTGTCAATTCATCCACTCCATTCTGCATCAGCGGTTGATCAGATCCGCTTTATGTTGATTTCCAGAAAATGCACCGTATTTTCATCCGGCTTTACCCTATCGGCGATCCCTATCGCCTCGGCAAAGATCGTCCCCATTTCATCCTCTATAAAATAGAGATTGCTGCGAAGATTTTCAGGTACTTTTTCGTTGATCAGTTTTTTTACCGATGAGGTAAAATTTCTTCCGCAGAGCTGTATTTTGTCTCCGAACTTTCTGTTTCTGACAACAGCTCTACCTGTTATTTTATCATAATCAAGCATATAAAATGTTAAGTTTTTATGAACATTTTCAATTTTCCTCAAATTATCACAATTGACAATGCGGCAGGTCATGATTTTGTCAGGAAATATCATATTTTCGCCAATGATAAGTTCAGACGAGATTTCGGTATGTGGCGGCTTATTATCAATTCTTGTAATTTCAGCCGTTTTTCCGTTAGAAATAAAGTAAAAATTACGACAAAGATTAAGCTTTCCGCCGCCGCAGAGAATTCTGTCGCATTCTGTCAGCCTTTCATTGGAATAGGGGAGACCGTTTTCACTTAGAAGCTCTGCAATGCACCGTCGTCTTATTACCTTATGAAAATTTTCCAGACTTGTAAAGGAATTTCCGTTGCGGCACTTTTTGCGGGCGTCTCTGACGGCGTCCTCAATAAATTGATTTTCGTCTCTGAGCGTGCCGGAAGTTTTCACTGCTGTTGCAATTGCCGAACTGTTAATTTCCTCAATAACGGGTATAATTTTATGTCGGATTTTATTCCTTGTGTAGTCCTCAGTCAGATTTGTGCTGTCCGTGACAAATTCTTGTCTGCGTGATTTCAGGAATTCTTCAATTTCACTGCGGCTAATTTCAAGCAGAGGTCTTATTATATTCCCACGGACAGGAGGGATTCCCGTCATCCCTTTCAGACCCGTACCTCTTGCCATATTGAGTATCATGGTTTCCAGATTATCATTGGCATTATGGGCTGTTGCGATCTTTTTATCACGGGAGTGAGCTGCAAATATATCATATCTCATACGTCGTGCAGCTTCTTCACATGAAAATGAAAATTCATGTGCAAATGATCTTACATCGCATCGTTCTGCCGAAAATGGAATATCGAGTTTTTGGCATAGACGGCGGCAAAATTCTTCATCGCTGTCGCTTTCAGTTCCTCTGAGGGAATGATTGACGTGGAGAGCTTCCAAGCTGATTCCCAACTGCTCTTTAAGTTCGCTGAGAACAAGGAGAAGACATACGCTGTCTGCACCGCCGGAAAGACCGCATATGACAGTGTCTCCGCTGTGAAGCATATTATTTTCTTCAATAAATCTGCATATTCTGTTCAGCATAATCATGTACCCGGCGGAGTATTATACTCCGGATTGGAGAATCGTGTATACTGACCGTCCCATATCAGATTTACAGAGCCTGTTTCACCGTGACGGTTTTTGGCGATAATGCACTCCGAAATATTCTGATTTGGACTTTCCTTATTATAATAGGCGTCACGGTAGAGAAAGAGAACGATATCTGCGTCCTGCTCAATAGATCCCGATTCACGGAGATCAGACAACATAGGTCTTTTATCGGTTCTTCCCTCAACTGCACGGGAGAGCTGTGAAAGAAGTATTACAGGAACATTAAGTTCCTTTGCCATAACTTTAAGCTCTCTTGTAATTTCAGAAATAACAAGAACTCTGTTGTCAGAACGTGATGTTGTTCCCATAAGCTGGAGGTAGTCGATAATGACAAGCCCCAGATTTTTAACACGGCGCAGCTTGGCTTTCATCTGCTGAACGGTCATACTGGCGGTATCGTCGATATACAACGGCAGAGTACTGAGATATCCGGCGCTTGTGGCAAGTTTTACCCAGTCGTCTCCGGAAATACGTCCGTTGCGCAGCGAGTTGGAATCGACAAGTGCTTCGGTTGAGAGAATACGTGTGGCAAGCTGCTCCTTGGACATTTCGAGATTGAACGTAACAACTTCTTTGTCTGAATGTCTTGCAACATTTGTGGCAATGTTCATGGCAAATGATGTTTTACCCATACCCGGACGTGCCGCAATGATTATAAGGTCGGATTTGTTAAGACCGGATGTAATGCTGTCGAGCAGAGTAAATCCTGTACGTGCGCCGACATACTTATCCTTGTCCGGTCCGGAAATTTTTCCCAATCTGTCATAGGCTTCTGCGATCGCTTCAGAGATTGGCACAAGTCCCCGGACATCACGTCCCTGGCGGATATCGTAGATCTTCTGCTCGGCTGCGTCCAGAAGAAGCTGTGCATCGTGCTCGCCCGATTGTATATCTTCCAGAATTGTCCTTGCCGCATATCCGAGACTGCGTATGAAATATTTATCTGCAACGATCTTGCAATAGCTTTCGATATTTGATGTAGATGGCAGTGTTTCGCCGATCTCGGAAAGATAGCGCCTGCCTTCGGCAGAGGTTTCAAATATGTGCAGCTTTTCGGCTTCGTTGAGAACGGTGATGATGTCAACCGGCGAACCGGTGGAAAACATCCTCACAATGATCGAGAAGATCGCCTTGTGCTGTTCGCTGTAAAAATATTCTGCTTTGACTTGTTCAATGACTGTGGGCAGAATAGACGGATCTGAGATAACAGCTCCTATAACAGACTGCTCCGCCTCGATGCTGTGGGGCAGCTCACGGGCGGAGATGATAAAATTATTGTCATCCATCAGTTATCAGCCTTCGTTGACGTCAATGTCGATCTTTTCTGAAATACCGTTATAAAGCTTGACAACGGCGTTGTATGAGCCAAAGTTCTTTATGTCAGCAGAAAGAACTACTTTTTTCTTATCAATCTTTACACCGATTTGTTCAGCGATAGCATCAGCAACATTTCCGGCGGTAACAGAACCGAAAAGTCTGCCGTTAGAACCTGCCTTGGCAGTAATACTGATTCGCTTCCCTTTAAGCTTTGCGGCAGATTCTTTAGCAGCCTGGATCTCAAGATCAATTTTGTGCTGAGCGGAGGACTGCTGTCCCTGAAGCTTGCTCATATTTGCTGAATTTGCTTCAACGGCATATCCTTTGGGAATAAGCATATTGCGTGCGTATCCGTCGGCAACGTTCTTTACCTCGCCTTTTTTTCCTGACCCCTTGACATCTTGTATAAAAATTACTTTCATTAATTATCAACCTTTCTGTTTATGTATTATGATTCATCCGCCAGACGCAGGTCTATAGCGTGAATAAGAGCTTTTATCGCTTCCTGAACCGTAGAACCATCGATTTGTGTTGCTGCCATTGTCTGATGACCTCCTCCGCCCAGTTCTTCCATGATGACCTGAACGTTTACAGCACCGAGAGATCTTGCAGAAATATTCAGCGTATTGCCAGTTTTATAAAGGACAAACGAAGCATTTACATCCGAAATCGAAAGAAGCTCGTCCGCTGCCTGAGGCGCTACGAGACGTATATCATCAGATTTGAAGTCGGCAGCTGCAATAGCGCAGCCACGATGTATTTTGGCAGATGAAATGATCTGCGCTTTTCTTTTGTATGATTCGATAGAATTTGAAAAAAGAAGCTTTACGGCTACCGTATCGGCACCAAGTTTTTTCAGATAAGCCGCAGCCTCAAAAGTACGGACGCCTGTCCGCATAACAAAATTTTTAGTATCAAGCATAATGCCGGCAAGCAAAGCGTCGGCATAGCAGGTCGGGAAGCGTTCGTCCGTGTTAAACCGGAAATACTGTATAACTTCAGTTACCATTTCTGAAGCGGATGATGCATATGGTTCGTGGTGGAAAATAACGGCATTGTCAATGAAATTAACTGTTTTACGGTGGTGATCTATGACGACGACCGCTTTCGCATTATCATAAAGACTGCGGCTTTCAAGGAAATCCTTGTTATGTGTATCGACAATAATAAGAAGATCGTTTTCGCTTATGCAGTTTTCTGCTTCGACTGGAGTAATAAAAAGCTGTTTATCCGTTTGATACTCCACCTGATCTATGAGATGTGCGGCAAGATTTTTTGATCTGTCAACAACGATATTAACTTCCTTGCCGAGAAGTCTGATCGCTCCTGCAATACCGCAAGAAGCGCCTACGGAATCAAGATCACCGAAGCGATGTCCCATTACGAATACTCTTTCAGAATTTGCAATGAGATCCTGGAGTGCGTTTGAGATAACACGTGTTTTGGCGTGAGAACGTTTTTCTATTCCTTTTGAAACACCGCCGAAGAATCTGTATCCGTTTTCTGTTTTTACGACAGCCTGATCGCCGCCTCTGCCCAGAGCCATATCAATGCATTGTTTGGCGATAGTTTCACTTTCCGTCAGAGAATCAGCTCCCAATCCGACTCCTATGGAGAAAGTAAGGGGATATTTGTCGGATATTTTTATGCTGCGTGCTTGATCCAGGATCTTGAATTTCTCATCTATGACTTGTTTCATGTAACGATTCTCAATAATTGCATAGAAAGTATTTGAGGATGTTTTTTTAACAAACCCCTTTGTGCTCAGCATGAAATTTTCAATGATCTTTTCGGTCTCAAGGGAAGTCTGCGATTTTACACTTTCTTTAGCGTTCTGCATTATTTCGTCGTAATTATCAATGGTAATGATAACGACATTCTGGTGCGAATCCTCAGACTGCTTCTTGATAGTGTAATAATCCGTTTCGTCGTGGAAATACAGTACATAGAAGCTCATATTGAGCTTATCGTATTTTTCGGCAGATATTTTGTATATACATCCGTTTATCAGGCAGACAGCAGAGCCTTCTGATATAAGATTATTTAAATCAATGCTGACAAATCCTTCAAAATCAAGACCATACACGTCCTGACCGAGACTGATCTTTTCGGTGAAGATCTGATTATACCAAACAAAGCTTTTATTTTTATCTATTACAGCCACCGGTGCAGGAAGAGTATTCATGTATTCAGCGGCGGAGTTTTCAAGATGAGTATTCATCTTTGAGATATGTCTGATAGAATTTCTTGTAAAAACAGCATAGGTTATCAGACTGAGAATGATAAGCAGTACTGCCGGAATAAGGCAGGCTATTCCGAGCCAATCACTGTATTTATGAAGCAAAAGGGCTGAAACGGCAACATCGGCAAGCAGCAGAAGCTGCACCGCAAACAATGATGCCGGAAATTTATTCTTCACTTTTCCGCTCCTTCCGGAAACTGTCAGGTTTCCATAATAATTGGAAGAATCATGGGGCTTCTCTTTGTTTTCTGATAGATATAGTCAGAAAGCGCATCTCGCATTTTGCCTTTCAGGGCGTTCCATTCTCTCAGTTCTGCTGCGGAGCATGAATTAAGAGTATTGCTGAGAAGAAGCTTTGCTTTTACCATAAGTTCTTCAGATTCTCTTACGTAAACAAATCCACGGGAAATTATATCTGGTCCTGCTACGACCTCATTGGTGGCACGTTCGATACCGATGACAATAATTATCAGTCCGTCCTGTGCCAGATGTTTTCTGTCACGAAGAACGATCGAGCCTACGTCTCCGACGCCGAGACCGTCTACAAGGACACGTCCGGACGGAACCTGTGAGACGATACTCATTTTGTTTCCGTCGGTCTCGATAACGTTTCCGATCTCTGCGATAATTACATTTTCTCTTGGAATTCCCATTTGTACGGCAAGATCGGCGTGCTTTTTAAGATGTTTGTATTCACCATGGACAGGTATAAAGAATTTCGGCTTTGTAAGCGCCTGTATCAGCTTCAGTTCTTCCTGACAGGCGTGTCCTGATACGTGTACTTCATACATAGCCTCGTAAACTACTTCAGCGCCTGACTTCATCAGTTCATTGACAACACGTGTAACGAATTTCTCATTTCCCGGAATAGGCGTGGCGGATATGATGATAAAGTCAAGGGGAGTTATGTTGACTTTTTTATGATCATTCATCGCCATTCTTGTCAGAGCTGACATAGGTTCTCCCTGGCTTCCGGTAGTTATAAGAACGATGCGTTCGCTTTCATAGCGGTTCATCATTTCGATATCGATTATCAGTCCGTCGGGCACTTTAAGGTATCCGAGTTCAATTGCTGTGTTGATAACGTTTACCATACTGCGTCCGAACACGGCAACTTTTCTGCCGTATCTTTCGGCACAGTTGATTATCTGCTGTACACGGTGTATATTTGATGAGAAAGTGGCAATAATGATGCGCTTGCCTTCTCCCTTTTTGAAGAGTTTGTCAAAGGATTCACCGACAGTTCTTTCTGAATGTGTGAATCCCGGACGCTCTGCATTGGTGGAATCAGCCATAAGAGCAAGAACGCCTCTGTTTCCCAGTTCTCCGAAACGTGCAAGATCAATGATCTCTCCGTCGATAGGGGAATAATCCACCTTGAAATCGCCGGTATGGACGATAATTCCTGCCGGTGTATGGATAGCCATTCCTACGGCATCCGGTATCGAATGATTTACCTTGATGAATTCAACTGCCATACATCCCATTTTCACTGTTTTTCTCGGCTGAATGACGTTGAGAGAAACTTTTCCGTAAAGTCCGTGCTCTTTGAGCTTTCCTTCGATAAGACCGATAGTCAGTTTAGTTCCATAAACGGGAACATTGACTTTTTTAAGGAGATATGCAAGACCGCCGATGTGATCTTCATGACCGTGAGTGATTACCACACCTCTTATTTTTTCTCTGTTTCGCTCAACAAACGTGAAATCCGGGATAACAATGTCAACCCCCGGCATATCGGCATCAGGAAATGTAAGACCGCAATCCAGGATAAAAATGTCGTTTGAGCACATGAAGAGCGTCATATTTTTACCGATCTCATTAAGTCCGCCCAAAGGAATGATTTTTACAGGGGTTCTGCGTATTTCTTTTGGCTGTCTTGTGCGGTGTTTCTGGACTGTAGTTTCTGTTTCCGCTATTGTTGTGGCGGCGGCAGGATCAGTCAGTTTTTTCCTGTAGGTTCTTTTTGGAGCCGTCTGAGCAGCCGGCTTTTTCTTGATTACTTTCTTTGTTTCTTTTTCGTTCACTTTTTGACCTCACTTTCGTATAAATGCAGAGTCTCCGTGCCTGAACGTACATGGCGGAGGTACTCATTTGTACAGTGGATAGTATGTAGTTTACGGATGATCCGGGCACACGTATAACAATTATGATAAAGTAAGTGCAGTAGCATACAGTAATTTGGCTGTATAGTCTGCTATATATTTTATCTCTTGCAGTGATGTAATAAAGCGGTAAATGCGTTCGTTACAGGACATATCCGTTTTGCATCTGCTGACATAATACTTTCCTTATATTTTATGACAGCGGATATATTTATTATTTAAAGGCTTATTAGCCAATAAAGTCATTTTGATTAAAGGAATGGTTTATACAATAATAATTATACATAAATTTTCAGTAAATGTCAATAGAAAAACGGGACCAATTTTTGTGGTTATGCATAATAGATTTTAGGCAACACCGCACAAAGAGTACCAGACGCCTTTTTCAGGCGTCTGATTAATGGCAGTGGGGGAATGGTAACGGGGAGGGACAAGAAAATGCCTTTTGGGTATCATATATCGTTTTTTCTCAGTTTATCAGTCCATTGTCCGCAAAGTTCCGCCGCAGTTTCAGAGCTATGTGACTGTACAGTGAGGGTAACTCTGTTTTTTCCGCTTCTTGAAATGATTATTTTCCCGTCTTTTTCGGTGATCTGCCGTTTGTCCGGAAAATCATTCTGTTCGCAGACAACCACTTCACGTCTGTATGCGGCGAGTTCCGGAAGCAACATGACATTTTTGATAAAAGATTGCCTGTCTGATGCAAGATGCGTACACATATATAACGGATCATATAGAAACCGCTGATTTTCCGCTTCTGACGGGATGTTCACTTCAGGATCAAATCTCTGAATGTTCATCATGCCGTTTCCACCGATCAGATCCGCTCCATAGTGAAATGAATCCGGAAGCCAGATGGTCTGATTTTTTTCCATAAGCGTACAGATATAAGTCAGAACAAGCTTTTCGTACGAAATAAATCCGGCTTTTACGGAATAAGCATTGACTTTTCTGCCGTCGTCCGATATCTGAAATACCATTTCATTATCACTTCCGGTAAAGAATTCATGCCACAGCGACCTTACGGAACGATTGCCGCAGCTGACTCCGGCAGGAATTGCCGATGCTGTATTTTTCAGCGACTCGGCAATGTTATTGAGATATATTTCCCGGAAAGAACCGGCGGATATAAGCTTTCCGGAACGTGCTGCCGGCTGTGCAGGTTCTGTGTTCATGATAGCCGACATGGTTTTTGAATTTACTGGAAAGCGGTTGCTGTTGAATATACATATTTTAATACTGCTGCCACTTCCGCTGACGTATATTCCGCAGTCCGAAGAAAGCAGCGGAAATCCGAACAAAAACGATGGCAGATCTGTATTTTCGCTGACATAGGCATCTTTTCCGCATTCCGATATGCCGCAGCATATAGCATACAGTATGTGATTATGGCCGAACCCGTCGCAGCCTGCGCTGAATCGACAGAAAAAGCGTGACAGGATCCGCCCGAATTCAGACGCAGCCGACGAAGTAAGAATTGTGCCGGGCAGTGATTCGCATACACCGTCACGAAAGCTGAAATATTTGTTTTCTCCGCAGTAACTCATTTTTATCCTCCTGTGCATTTATACTCGACTCTATCACAAAATATCCATATCTTTCGGCTAAAATTCTGTCATCCTGCGTCGTAAATCCTCGACGTGCGACAGCATATCTTGCGGTTTACTCCTTGTCTGACAAAATTTTATCTCGAAATCTATTGGACATTTTGCAACAGAGGCGAGTATATGCAATGTTGATTATATGTTTAGTTATTGACGGAGAGTGAAAATTTATTCCTTTTTTACCCTCTTAATAAGAAGAATAAGTCCCAAAAGATTTGGAAAAGCCATAAGTCCGTTGAAAATGTCGGAGATAATCCATACAGTGTTCAATGAAGCAACTGCTCCCAGAGAGGCAGCAGCAGAAAAAACAAGTGAAAAAATTTTTCCGGAACTTGTTTTTCCCGACAGAAATTTCCATGCCGTTTCTCCGCAGTAATACCAGCCTATTATCGTGCAGAATGCAAAGACAGCCATCGCTGCCGGCAGAAGAATTCCTGAAATATCACCTATCACGGCAGTAAATGCTCCGACAGGAGAATCGTCCCCGGGAGCGCATATAACCACAAGAGCTGTCATGGTACAGCATATGATCGTATCGAAAAAGACCTCGAACATACTCCACATCCCCTGCAAATGCGGCGAATCGCTTTCTGCGGCGCTGTGGAGAATAGGCGAACTTCCGAGTCCGGCTTCATTTGAGAAAATTCCACGCCTTATGCCCACCGAAACAGCATATCCTGCGCCGCCGGAAGCTGCCTGTTCAAATCCGAAAGCCTGAGTGAATATTGAACGTAAAGCTCCGGGAAGTTCCTGCCGAAAGCGAACAAGTACTATTATGCACATAATACCGTATAGAATTGAAGCAGCCGGAAGAAGAGCCTGTGCTGCCGATCCGATACGCTTTGCTCCGCCGCTTGTGACCAGAAATATAAGCAGGAAGATGATAAGTGCTGCCGGAATACTGCTCCTGCCGGGATCGCTGTCTATGCAGTCCATGAGCGAACTGACCTGTATCATTCCTCCCATTCCTATCGAAGCTGCCAGGCACATGACGGCGAAACATACCGCAAGTGCCGGTACTCCAAGACCACGGCTGAGGTAAGCCATCGGACCACGGCATTCTTTTGTGCTGTAGATGACCGAAAGAGTGTTTTCGGCATAGACAAGAGCCATCCCCAGAAGTGCTGATATCCACATCCAGAAAACTGCTCCCGGGCCGCCAAGGGCTAATGCGGCAGCTACTCCGGTGATATTTCCTGTTCCCATGGCTGTTCCGAGTGACATACAGACGGTTTTCCACTGAGATATACCGTTGTTGCCTGTCGGTTTGCTTCTTATGTTTTTTATTAAAAACGGTATAGTCCCAAATTGAATGAACTTTAATTTCAGCGTGTAGACAATTCCTGTCGCAAGCAGAAGAAAGATCAATCCGTTTCCCCATATATGCGAACTTATGTTTTCAAGAAATCCTGTCATGATACTCCTCCAGACTTTTTTAAAAAAATGGTATACAATAAAGGATATTTGTGGTATAATAGGATTAGAACATTAAAGGCAGCACCGAATATTGTACGGTATTGCCTGAAGGGAGGAAAAGAGTGAGGCATTTTTATCCTGACAGAAGATGCATTAATGTGCTCCGTTCTGTAACAACTGCCGCAGGTCTTGTTATTTTTGCGGCTATTAAATACTATGTCCGTTCGGAAAAAGCGGAACTTATCGCCGGATTGATAATTTTATTATGTATCGCTGTAATATTTGTATATCTGCCGTTGTATTTTGCCTCTCTGAAATATACCGCCACAGATACCGAGATCATCAGAACAAGCGGAGTTTTTATCAGATTTCACCAGTCGGTACATTATTCTTCAATACAGTACGCTGCGGTAATAAAAACTTTTCTTTCACGGTATACAGGACTTAATTTTATGATTTTTTTCGTTTTCGGAGGAAGATTCAGGCTTATGTTTCTGAGCCGGGATGATATTGATGAGATCCTTCGGCTTTCCGGAAGCGTATGCGGAAAGGAGAGATAGCCGTGTATCATGAACATCCTCTGCGGATACTGCGTTATTCCGCAAAAAACATATGGCTTCTTATTTTTCCGCTTATACGCAGCTTCAATATTTTTCATCACAGCAGAGAGTGGTTCTACAACTGGGTGAAGGGAGCATGGTTCGATATACTTGTTCTGGGAATAATTCTTCTTTTCGGCTATATCCGATGGTATTTCGCACGGATAGACCTGACCGATTCAGCTGTCGTTCATGAGAACGGAATAATTTTTCATGTCAGTACGACCATACCGTTTGTAAGTATAAGTTCCGCCACAGCCGTCAGACCGTTTTATCTGCGCTTGTTCAGAGCCGTAAATGTAAGGTGCGATACAAGAGCCGGGTTCTTCAATTCAGCCGACATGAAATTTATGGTGACAGAAAAGGTTTACGGGGAAATAGAAAAAAAACTTCCTCAGGTAAGCGATGAAAAAAGGATATCCACTATCCCGAAGCCGACTGCTCTTTCAGTAATATTGTTCTCGTTCTTCTTTTCAAGCGGTCTTTCCGGCGCAGTATACATTGCTGCATTTTTCTTTCAGGGCGGAAATATCGCACGTGATATTATCAGTGCATCTATAAACGTTATCTCCGAAGAATCGGAAAAAATAGGCGGCAAACTGCTTCTGAAAATTCCCGATGCAGCTATTCTCATGGGAATGATTTTTATAGTTACATGGCTTTTGTCTTTTTTTATAAATATTCTTACCTATGCACGCTTTCACGTTGAATGCGATGACAAATGCTTTTACACTTCCTATGGCGCAATAAACCGAAAGGAGCACCGTATCAATGCATCGCACATCAATTACACTGACCTGCGTCAGAATCTTATAATGAAATTTTCCGAGGCGGTCGCTGTTCATATAAGCTGCGCAGGCTACGGAACGGGAAAAAGAAGTCTGCCTGTGCTGCTGCCTGTCAGAAAAGAAAAGAATATTGGAAGAGATCTGGAAGCAATAGGTATACTCAGCGGCGTGAGAACCGAATTCCGTCCAAAAAAGAACGGATTATGGCATTATATATGGCTGCCGGTGATACTTTCGTCAGCAGTGTTCCCGGTTCATTTTATTATATCAAGATTTTTTCCGCTGTTTTCGGAACTGTCTTTTTTTGCAGCCATAATGACGGAAATACCTTCGGTATGGTTTGTAATCGTAAAATCGGCTGCATTTTTTACAAGCGGCATATCTGTTTATGACGACAAGATAATGGTGAGGTGCTGTAAATGGTCAGGATTTCATACTGTTATTGCCGACCGTAAAAAACTGGTGAAAGCCGAACTTGAACAGACAGTCTTTCAGAAGATAAGAGGAAGATGCAGTGTCAGCCTTTGGTTTGAAGGAGAAGAACAGGTGAAATTCAAGGTAAAATCTCTTGACGCTTCTCATGCACTCAGAATATCTCAGCTTCTGGACTGTACTCTTGTGACCGGTTCAAATGATATTTGTTAAGGCAGCACCGCACAAAGCCCGCCTGACGCTTAAATATTCCGTTTGATTTTGCTTTCCGGTAAAAAATCTCGGTTCAATGCAGAGAAAGGAGAAATTGTGCGAAAGATTACTGACAAGCTGCTCATTGTGGTTTTATGCTGTACGATATGCGGAAGATCGCCTGCAAATATCACAGCTTTGCTTACTGCGGTCACATTTTCTTCTGTCTGCCAGTACAGAGAAAAATCGAAGATTTCATATGCCCTTGAATTTATATATGCACTCCTCTGCTGGACAGATCCCGTATTTTTCCCTGCACTGCCCGTTATAATGTACGATATTTCCGATGACAGAAGAACGATCCCGGCAGTCATAGTTGCGGCATCTTTGGGTTCCGGGATCATTGCAGGCAGTATTGATAATATGATTCCGGTGCTTATTTTCTGCGCTGCTGCTTGCATTCTGCAACAGAGGACAAGCTCATATGAACGGCTTTACGAAAGTTATATAAAAACCGTCGATACTTCGGCAGAAGTAAACAGACTACTTAAAGAAAACAACATCAGACTTATTGAGAATCAGAATTATGAGATACGTCTTGCAACTCTTAATGAACGCAACAGAATAGCAAGAGAGATACACGATAACGTAGGTCATCTTCTTTCACGTTCAATTTTGCAGGTGCAGGCTATGAGGCTTACAAATGATGACAAACTGCTCGGTGAAGGGCTTGATTCTCTCGGAGAATCCCTCGGAAACGCTATGACGTCCATCAGGCAGAGCGTCCACAATCTTCATGACGATTCAGTCGATCTGGACATATCCCTTAAAGAAGCTGTACGTCCGCTGAACGAAAAGGGAATTGACACGGATTACGAATGTCAGTATGTCAGTGTTCCAAACTCAGTGAAAATGTGCGTTGTCGGTGTTGTAAAAGAGGCTGTTTCCAATATAATTCGTCACAGCTGTGCGGACCACGCAGAGATATTTTTCCATGAACATCCGGCATTCTATCAGCTCATAATCAGCGATAACGGAAAATGTCCGGATAAAACAGGCATCGGCGGAATAGGTCTGTCAAATATGCGTGCCCGTGTGGAGGAACTTGGAGGAATAATCAATATTACTTCCGGAAAAAATGGTTTCAGAATATTCATTTCAGTTCAGAAGAAAGGAAAGATATATGAAAATAATAGTGGTTGACGACGATAAAATAGTTGCGGTTTCTTTGAAAACCATTCTTGATGCATCAGGCAGGATTGAGGTCATTGCGCTTGGCAGCAGCGGAGAAGAGGCAGTTGAACTTTACCGTCTGTATCGTCCCGACATTATGCTTATGGATATAAGGATGAACGGCATGACCGGTCTTGAAGCAGGTGAAAAGATACTCAGAGACGACCCGGATGCACGTATCCTGTATCTTACAACATTCGCTGATGACGAATATATCGGAAAGGCTCTTGAGATCGGTGCAAAAGGCTACATACTCAAACAGGATTTTGAAGGGATAGCTCCAGCGCTGGAAACTGTTCTTGAGGGTCAGACGGTTTTCGGAAAAGCCGTCGTAAGTCGTATGAATCAGTATATGAACAGAAGCAGCCGCAGTTTCGATCATGCCGGTTATGAGCTGAACGAAAAGGAAACGAATATCATAAGTCTGGTGGCTGATGGGATGAGCAATAAAGAGATAGCGTCTTTTCTATATCTCAGCGAAGGCACAGTTCGCAACTATCTCAGCAACATACTTGAAAAGCTTGGTTTGCGTGACAGAACGCAGCTTGCTGTTTTTTATTATAAAAATCTTATATAGGGAGCATCAATATGAATAATTACGAAAGATTGTCTTTGCTGACTAAGGATGAGCTGATCGAACTGATCGGGATATATTCAAAAAACTGGCTTGCCATGGATGGCGTATGGTTTCAGTCTGTTGAAAGAAAGTCAGGCATGGATGAAGCCATGTATCACGATGCTGAAGCATGGCGGAGATTTACGGTCATTGAAGCAAAACGGATAAAGAAATTCCTGAAACTTGGTGATAATTCGGGTGTTGACGGGCTGGCAAAGGCGCTTCGCCTGAGATTTTATGCAAATATCAACGAGGACAGGATCATTGTCAGCGATAACAGCCTGATCTACAGCGCCGTTGACTGTCGTGTGCAGACTGCGAGAAAGAGAAAGGGCATGGAACTGCATCCCTGTAAATCCGTGGGGATTATCGAGTACAGCGGATTTGCAAAGGTCATAGACAGCCGATTTGAATGCGAGTGCCTTAGCTGTTATCCTGATATCACAGACGATTCCTGCTGCTGTATCTGGAAATTCACCCTGAATGATTCAGATACGATGCCTGTAACCTATGTGGGGACGCTGTCCCCCATACCCCCTGCCAAAGGGGGAATCCCCCCTTTGGAAACCCATTATTAATTGTTCTTATTACCCCTTTGGGGCAATAAGAACAATTAGGGTGAATATCCATAGAGAAAATGCTCTTTTAACAGGAGTGAAGAAACAGATCCACATAGGTTACTCGCATTAGATATTGATACATTAAGAGGAGAATTTAAATGAGTTCATACATTGAATTTAATAATGTCCGGAAAATATATAAAACAGGCGAAATTGAGATTGCTGCTCTCAGCGGTGTCGATTTTGAGATCGAAAAGGGGGAATTTTGCGTCATTGTTGGTGCGTCCGGAGCAGGAAAGACCACAATACTTAATATTCTGGGCGGAATGGATACTCTCACGTCAGGCAGCGTTTATCTGGACGGCGTTAAGATTTCCGGGTTAAGCAAGCGAAAACTTACAGAGTATCGCCGTTATGATGTGGGGTTTGTGTTCCAGTTCTATAATCTGATTCAGAATCTTACTGCTGTTGAAAACGTCGAACTTGCAGCGCAGATCTGCCGTGACCCTTTGAATGCGGCAGATGTACTTGAAAAGGTAGGTCTTGGAGACAGAATGAAGAATTTCCCTGCACAGCTTTCGGGCGGAGAGCAGCAGCGTGTTGCCATTGCCCGTGCTCTTGCCAAGAATCCGAAGCTGCTCCTCTGCGATGAGCCTACAGGTGCGCTGGATTACAACACCGGAAAGTCAGTTCTTAAACTTCTTCAGGATACCTGCCGCAGTACGGGAATGACTGTGGTAGTTATTACTCACAATCAGGCTCTTTCGGCTATGGCGGACAGGATAATCACTGTAAAAAGCGGTGTTGTTTCAGATATCAGGATAAATGACTGCATAAAAGATGTCGATGAGATCGAGTGGTGACGGCTATGAAATCTGTTATGAAAAAAGCGGCAGTACGTGAAATAAAGAACAGTTTCGGACGATATTTCGCTATCCTTGCCATTATAGCCCTTGGCGTCGGATTTTTTTCCGGAGTTCGCATCACAACTCCCGCAATGCTGAATACTATAAACAGTTTTCTGGACGAGCATCAGTTTTATGATTATCGACTGATCTCATCCGCAGGCTGGAGTTTGACAGATGCCGAAAAATTTTTGGAAGCGGAAGATGTAAGAGCCGCAGAAGCTTCCTATACCATTGATGCAATATACAATTATAAAGGAGGCAGGGAAAATGTTCTTAAAACATATTCTGTCACAAATAAAGTCAACACCCTTGAAGTAGTCAGCGGAAGACTGCCGCAGTCGCCGGATGAATGTGTTATTGATGCAGAAATGCACAAGATACCGCCGCTGGGGAGCAATATCACGCTTTCATCATTAAACGATGAGGAAACAATGGATTCTCTTGCAGGCAAGTCGTTCAAAGTTGTCGGAACAGTGCGTTCGCCCATGTTTATCAATATTGAACGAGGAACAACGTCTATCGGAACCGGAACCGTATCCGGATTTGTTTATATGCTCCCGGAGGCATTTCACATGAGCCGCTATTCCGAAATCTATATACGATTCGATCACGATTACAGCATATATTCCGATGAGTATAAAGACTTTATGAAAAAACGTATTGACAGTTGGGAAAAATACACGGCAGAACAGGCAAAGACAAGCAGTGATGCTCTGGCTGTTGAAATGGGACTTCCCGGAGCGGATGTTCCGACATCATTTGTTCTTGACAGAAATTACAATATCGGATATTCCTGTTTTGAGAACGATTCTGAAATCGTTGAACAGGTTGCCAGGGTCTTTCCTCTGTTTTTCATACTCGTGGCGGCGCTTGTCTGCATGACTACCATGAGCCGCATGGTAGAGGATCAGCGCACACAGATAGGAGTTTTCAAGGCGATAGGCTATTCTGACAGAGCAATAATCGGACGGTATCTCTTTTATTCCGGAAGCGCTGCGCTTATAGGATGCGTTATCGGATATACGGCAGGAATTTTCTTGTTCCCTGGAGTTATATGGATGACGTATAAATTGCTGTATATATCCATACCGATGAAGTTTGTCTTTGACCCTGTACTTGCAGTCGGAGCAGCCGGAGTTTCCATGCTGTGTTCCATGGGAGTTACATGGATTTCATGCTGCCGTGAGCTTACCGGAACGAGCGCATCTCTTATGCGTCCCAGATCGCCGAAAGCCGGAAAAAGGGTCATTCTGGAGTATATTCCGTTTATATGGAATCATATGAAGTTTCTTCATAAAGTATCGGTAAGAAATATTTTCCGATATAAAAAGCGTTTTCTTATGATGATACTCGGCATAAGCGGCTGTACCGCACTGCTTTTGACAGGTTTCGGTCTGAAAGATTCTGTTTCAAGATTTGCGGATATGCAGTATGGCGATATTATTACTGCTGATGCACAGGCAGCATTTAACGTAAACGATGACGGCAGTGTTCCGGATAAAATAACAGACAAGCTGGGCAGCAGTACCAGCGGATATGTATTTATCCACAGTTCAAACTGGGATCTTCTTTATGATAACAAGGTAAAGAGTATTTCTCTTGTTGTTCCTGAAAGCTTTGAGAAAATGCAGCAGTTCATGAATTTCAGGAATCTTGACGGCGGTTCTGTGAAGATGCCGGGAATCAACGAAGCTATTATCAGTAACAGCGTTCAGGAGCGATACGGAGCGGATATAGGCGACACCATAACCCTGCGTGACGAAAATCTTCATGAAATAAAAGTCAAGGTTGCTGGAGTTTTTGAAAATCATGTTTACAATTATGTTTTCATTAATCCGGAAACTATCAAATCGCAGACGGGATTGCCTGTTGTATATAACGGCGCATACCTTAATTTCATAGACGACGGCAAACAAAATTACTTCACTGCTTTGTCCAGGACGCCGGGGATAACATCGGTTCTGCTTTTTGAAGATCTTAAAACACGTATGGCAAATATGATGAGCAGCCTGAATTATATAGTATTGCTGATAATTATTAGCGCTGCCGGTCTTGCATTTATCGTTATATATAATCTTACGAATATTAATATTACTGAAAGACTGCGTGAGATAGCTACTATCAAGGTACTTGGGTTCTTTCGCCGGGAAACGTCGGCGTATGTGCTCCGTGAAAATTTTGCTCTTACGGCGCTTGGAACAGCGGTCGGTCTGGGATTGGGCATTCTGCTTCACAAGTTCGTTATGGCGCAGATAGTAGTGGATCTTGTTTCATTCCGTACTGAGATCCGTCCGATGAGCTTTGTACTCAGCGCACTGCTTACCTTTGTATTCAATTTTATTGTAAATCTTTTCATGGAGATAAAGCTTGAGAAGATTAATATGGCTGAATCTCTTAAATCAGTTGATTAATGTCAGTAACTTAGGTGGGGACAGCGTCCCCACCTAAGTTGCTGACCATGACTCTGCATTGCAGGGTCTTTTTTTTGTCATAAAGGGTGAGTTATCTGAATATGATTAAATGGAAAGGGGAGAACAGCTTTGAACGGACGTACAAGCTATGAGATAATATCATCATATTTAACACAGGAGATACGCAGTGCCATGCGTCTTGTGTCAGCAGAGCGGCAGCGTGATCTCAGCGAGATACGGATACGCAGCGGACGTGCCGTATCGTTTGTGTATCCGGGACAAATAATGTTCCTGAAAAAGGACGGCAGACTGACGGCGGATCATCGTGATTCCGGCTGCATATGTGCTTCCGCAGCCGATATACGCAGCATAACAGAAGCTCTATGCCGGTATTCTGTTCATAGCTGCCCGAAAGAACTGCGTGAGGGATTTTTCGTCATAGGCGGAGGAATTCGTGTAGGATTATCGGGAACGGTCTCAGAGACGGACGGCAGAATGATACGTGATTACAGCGGACTTAATTTCAGGATAGCCAGGGAAGTCCTCGGATGTGCGGAGGAACTTTTCAGGAGAACTGACGGCGGCAGTGTACTTATATGCGGCGGTGTGAATTCCGGGAAAACAACGCTTCTGCGTGATCTGTGCAGACTTCTCGGGAACAGCCGCAAGGTAGTTCTCATAGATGAAAGAAATGAAATATCTGCCAGTGCGGGAGGAACTCCGGGCAGAGATGTAGGTGTAATGACAGATGTTATTGTCGGTTCCGGGCGTGCATCAGGAATTGTTTCCGCTGTCAGAACGTTATCTCCGGATATGATAATCTGCGACGAAATATCCGATTCCGGCGATGCAGAGGCGATACTTGGAGGTTTCGGATGTGGAGTAAACTTTACGGCATCTCTTCATGCCGAAAATTATGAAGAGATGCTCAGCAGGAGAGCCGCCGTTCCTCTGATAGAAGCAGGAGTTTTCGATTATGCCGTCTTTCTTACGGGCAGTGGATTTCCCTCAAAGATAAAAGAAATAAGGAGACTTGCAAAATGCTGTTGAGGTTGATTGCGGCGGTCATGATTGCTGCTGCCGGGGCTGTTGCCGGATTCTCAAAGGCTGACGGACTGAGGAAAGATCTTGAAATCAGCCGTGAAACAGGAGAATTGCTGAGAATGTCCGCCATTTTTATACGCTTTCAGGGACTTGACGTTTACGAATTGTCTGACAGACTTAAAAATTCTGCCGATCTGCATGAACTTATATTTCTGAACTCTCTTCCGTCAAGTTTTTCAGAAGATGAAAACTTTCACGATCTATGGAAAAATGCTGTTTCGGGTCAGGAAAATATCCCTGCGGAAGAGCGGATGATTTTGCTGAATTTCGGGAAGATCGTCGGCACAAGTGATATTCCCGGACAACTGACATCTATTGAGGCTATCGGAGCGGAACTTTCAGAAATCGAGGGCAGACGGAAAGAAAATTATACACGAAAGAGCAGACTTTACCGCAGTACGGGTACGTTATTCGGTATCATGGCAGGAATCCTCATAATATAAGGAAAGGACATAAAAATGGACATTGATCTCATTTTCAAAATAGCAGGAACCGGAATAATCGTAGCAGTTCTTAATCTGGTGCTGAAAAGGGCGGAGCGTGAAGAACAGGCAATGATGACCACTCTTGCCGGACTTATAGTTGTTCTTGTAGTTATTGTGCAGGAAATTGGAAATCTGTTTGAAACAGTCAAAACGGTGTTCGGATTATGGTAGGAAACAGCCTTTCTGTATCGGCATTCTGCATATGTGCGGCGATACTGGCTGTTCTGCTTCGCCAGTACTGCCGTGAGCAGTCAATGATGATAGCACTGGGAGTTTGTTCCGCAGTAATTGCAGGCTTTATGCTGTTTATCGAACCCGTGATAACAGAAGTGCAGGAGATCTTCACCGGCGCAGGTATACCGGACAGCTATATGTCTATTATTTTCAAAGCGGCGGCGATATGTTTTATAACACAGATAACCTGTGAGATCTGCGCTGACAGCGGAGAAAGCGCTATAGCATCTGCGGCGGAATTATGGGGGAGAGGCGCTCTTGTTTTTATGAGCCTGCCCATAATCCGTTCGCTGCTGGAAAAAATAAATGAAATGATATAGGATCAGGAAAGTATGAAACGAATTTTTGCAATAGCGGTGCTTCCGTTTATCATCTTTTTTATAGCTGTTCCGCTGAACGCTTCCGCAGAATATGAGACGGAACAATCAGAAATAGCCGGCGAACTTGACGATATTCTTTCCGACTACGATATCGGTTGGGAATTCGGAGACATAAGCGGACTTACATTCGGCGAGATCTGGGAGAGAATTGCAGATTCTCTTTCGGACAGGCTTCATGCCCCGATGAAACTGCTCGGAACACTTCTGGCTGTCATAGTATTTACTGCCGTCGTCAAGGGTCTGGGGGACGGAGTTTTTACCGGCGGGAGCAATTCCGGACTCTACGGCATGGTCTGTGTTTTGACGGCTGTAACTGCAATAACACCGTCATTGTTTATAGTTTACGAAAATGCTCTGACGGCTGTTCAGCGGACGGGCGGTTTTATGCTTGTTTTTGTTCCGGTGTTTGCAGGGATCACGATTGCCTGCGGAGGAACTCTTTCCGGCGGTGCATACAGCATGATGATTCTGGGGGCATCCGAACTCTTCACCGCTCTTACGGACAAATATCTTATGCCTGTGCTCGGGGTAACGATTGTTCTTGCGGTTTCTGGCAGTGTTTTTCCAAATGTTTCCGTGGATGGAATAGTAAAACTCATAAAAAAGCTCATCACGTGGGCAATGACTGTTTCCATGACGCTTTTCACTGGATTTGCCGCAATGAAGTGTACTCTTGCCGCTAAGACCGATGGAGCAGCCGTAAAGACGGCAAAGTACTTAATATCGGGATTTGTTCCTATTGTTGGCGGAGCGGTCTCGGATGCTTACTCAACAGTAAGAGGCAGTTTTGACGTTATGCGGTCTACCATAGGAACAGCTGGAAATATAGCAGTGCTTCTGTTTATTCTTCCGCCGGTTATAGAGATACTGGTGTTCCGGGGAGTGATGTGGATAGGAACGGCTGCTGCGGAACTTTTATCGGCAGATCCGCTTGTCAGGCTTATGAAAGCTATAGACAGCAGTCTTGCTATAGTTCAGAGCGTTCTTATATGTTATTCTGTAATGCTTATCATATGTACCGGTATTCTTATACAGTCATTTGGATAAGAGCCTGTTTAATATCTCGCATGGAGGAACAATATGGAGAGCCTGAAAAATTCTGTCATAGCCGTATGTACTGTTTCTGCGGCAATATGCATTATGGAAAGTCTTGTTTCCGGAACACGCCTGAAAAACCAGATGAAACTAATCCTTAACCTTGTGCTCATAACTGCGGCTGCCGCACCTTTTTTTAAGGGAGGATTTCACATTGATTTGTCCGAACCCGGCTCGTTTAGCAGCGCAGATTACGGATATTCGCAGGAAATCTACAATGAGGAACTGCGCCGTCAGACTTCATATAATATTTCGTCGGTGCTTCTTCAGCAGATACAGGCGGCAGGGATAAGCTGTGAAAAAATTGAAACAGAAGTTAATATTCCGGAGGACGGCAGCATATCTATTACTAAGGTCACTCTTAAAACGGACAATTTCAAAAAAGCGGCAGAGATCGTCAGGAGCAGTCTTGGCAGCGAAACGGAGGTAGTAAATGAAGATAGCTGAAAAGATAAGAAGCATTAAAAAGGATAAAAAAACAGTGACGGCAGTAACGATCCTTGGAATGGGCGGACTTCTTCTGATAATGCTTTCCTCATTTATGCCGGAAAAAAAGCAAACCGGCAGGATACAGGAATCTGTCAGCAGATCCGATCTGTCTGATTCCGCAGATTACTGTCACGAAACAGAGCAGAAACTTGAAAAGTTTCTGGAGACCATTGAGGGTGCAGGGAAAGTAAGAGTATATCTTACTGTGGGCACGGATCAGCGGTACGTCTATGCACGTGAGGAAAGATCAAGCCGCTCTGAAAATAAAACGGAGGAGGAAGAGAAATATGTGATGATCGGAGGAGGAAACGGAAAAAGCGCCCTGATTGAAACTGTGGAAGTCCCTGAAATCACCGGAGCAGTTATTGCCTGTACAGGCTGTGACAGTCCGGTGGTGACTGAAAGGATCTATAAAGCAGTTTCTGCCGCACTGGGTATCCCTTCGGGAAAGATATTTGTAACAAAGCTGGAGGGATAAATCAGCATCAAATATATTTAAAGGAGAATAATTATGAAAAAACCGACATTAATCATCAGAAAGAAGCACATCATCATGACCTGCCTGACGCTTATGCTGGCAGTAGCAGTATACATAAACTACGCAACTGCGCCTATCAGTCCGGACAAAAAAACGGGGAAATCCGCTTCGCCGGAAAAGGGCAGTACCGTAAGCTACGGTGAGACCGAATTCGTAAACGCAGAGGCAGACGGAACGGCAGATTATTTCGCACAGGCAAGGATTGATAAGATGAACAATCGTGACGAAGCTGTCCAGACACTCCAGATGATAATAGGCGGAGGCGATGTGACCGAGGACGAAATGGTAATGAATGCCCTTGACGCTGTGGAAGTATCAAGGCTTATTGAATCGGAAGGAACTATCGAATCTCTTATTAAAGCCCAGGGATTTGACGATTGTGTTGCCTATCTTGATGGAGAATCTGCTAAAATTGTTGTCAAAACCGAGGGGCTTGATAAGGCTCAGGCAGCTTCAATAAAAGAGATAATTCTGGGTGAAACAGAAGTTTCTCCGGAAAATATCAGAATTTTTGAAGTAAAGTAGTTGTAAAATCTGAAAAAATCTGGTATAATATAAAAGACGGAGTGTTTACAAGTCTTTGGTTAAAAGAATTGTAAGATAACGAACACTTAATAAATTGAACCGGAGGTCTGAAAATGGAAGTTTCCAGAGAAGCGGTCAAGAGCCGGCTTAAAATATCAGATGACGTAATAATCACAGTTGCAAGACTTGCCGCCCTTGATGTCAGGGGCGTTGCAGGTCTGTGCGGAGACGTAAACAAGATGAGCAGAATAAAGAAAAACGCACCGGTCAAAGTTTCAATGATCGGTGACGTTGCGGCAATTGATATTGCAGTAAAAGTGAAAAGCGGTGAAAATGCCGGAACTGTTGCCAAAGAAGTACAGTCCGCAGTTAAGGAGAATATCCAGAATATGACGGGAATTACTGCTGCAAGAGTGAATGTTTCCGTTTGTGGAGTTGTTTTTAATTAATTAAAAAGGAGAGTTTAAATGACAAGACGTGAAATAAGAGACAGCGCATTCAAGCTGGTTTTTGAGCAGCTTCTGCGAGACGATGATATTCAGGAACTTTATGATATAGCTGAGGAGATCGACGAGATCAATGTAAATGATGAAGTGAAAAAAATCGTTGAGGGAACACTTGAGCACGCTGAGGAGATAGACGGGATTATTGCAGGATACAGCCGTTCAAGAAGTATTTCCCGTATTTCCAAAATCAATCTGGCAATTCTGAGAATTGCTCTGTATGAAGCGATATACGACGAAAATACACCGGTGAATGCAGCTATCAGCGAGGCGATAAATCTGTCTATGACTTATACCTATAAAGAAGATACATCGTTTATCAACGGTGTTCTCGGAGCGTTCTCCAGAGAACATAAAAAAGAAGAGGCAGCTGAAAATGTCTGAGTTCCTGGGAATTGACACAAGCAACTATACTACCTCGGCGGCAGTGTATGTCAGCGGTGAAAACAGAATATATCAGGCAAAAAAGTTGCTCCCTGTCAAAAAGGGTGAACTTGGACTGCGTCAGAGCGACGCCGTGTTTCATCACACAAGACAGCTTCCGGAAGTGCTGGAACAGCTATTCGGCAGCGGCCGGCGGAAAATTCCGTGTACTGTATCGGTCTCTGCACGTCCACGAAATGCAGAAGGCTCGTATATGCCCTGTTTTCTGTGCGGTGAATCCTTTGCACGTTCTCTGGGAACTATAGAAAATATCCCCGTTTATACCACTTCGCATCAGGTCGGTCATATTATGGCAGCTCTTTATTCTGCGGACAGGCTTGATCTGGTCTCACAGCGGTTTATAGCCTTTCATGTCAGCGGAGGAACTACCGACTGCCTTCTCTGCGAACCGGACAAGGAAAATATCATAAATATTTCCGGCATAGGAACTTCGCTTGATCTGAAAGCAGGTCAGGCGATAGACCGGGTGGGGGTCATGCTCGGACTTGATTTCCCATGCGGCAGGGAACTTGAATCTCTGGCAGCCAAAGCAGATAAAATATTCAGGACAAAGCCGGTCATAAAGGGAAATGACTGCTGTCTGTCAGGACTGGAGAATAAATGCCGATTTATGGCGGATAACGGGGAAAAAACGGAAAATATCGCAGGATATTGTCTTGACTTCATTGCGGAGACGATACTTGGCATGACAGAAGCAGCGGCAAAGACTTACGGTCCGCTTCCTCTTGTGTTCGCCGGCGGAGTAATGTCCGACAAGTATATCCGTGACCGTATTACCGGAAAATTTAAAAATGCATATTTTGCAGCTCCGGAATTCTCCTGCGATAATGCGGCAGGAACAGCAATATTCGGTTATCTGAAAAGTATTGGAGAAAAATAATGCCCGTTGCTACAGTTACACAGATAAACAAATATTTAAGTTCTGTTATCAGAAGTGACAGAAATTTGCAGGGGATCATGATAAAAGGCGAGATCTCTGATTTTAAACATCAATATGCCAGTGGTCATATGTATTTCACGTTAAAGGACAGTGAAAGTACTTTAAGGGCAGTAATGTTTGCGCAGGCGGCTGCCCGTCTGAAATTTGTTCCGGAGGACGGAATGTCCATAGTTGCCGTTGGAAATATTGCAGTTTATGAGCGTGGCGGAGTCTATCAGATCAATGTCACCGATATTATTCCCGAGGGCAGGGGCAAGGAGAATACTGCGCTGGAACAGCTCAAAAAAAGACTTGCCAGAGAGGGTATCTTTGATGCGGCGCACAAACGGCAATTGCCGGTATTTCCTAAAAAGATAGGAGTTGTGACTTCTCTCAGCGGAGCTGCTGTCAGGGATGTTATCAACGTTTTGTCAAGACGCTGGCCTTTGTGTGAAATATATGCCGTAAATGCACTTGTACAGGGAGAAGGAGCTCCGGATTCTGTTTGCAGGGGGATCATATCTGCTGAAACGGCAGGATGCGATGTTATAATCGTGGGGCGTGGAGGGGGATCTTCCGAAGATCTCAGTGCATTCAACACAGAAAAAACAGCGTATGCCGTATATAACTGTAAAGTTCCGGTAATATCTGCCGTCGGTCACGAAACGGATATTACCATAACCGATCTTGCTGCGGATATGAGAGCGCCTACGCCGTCGGCAGCGGCAGAATTGGCCGCAAAGTCGGCAGAGGGGATATCTGATACGATAGACTTGCTGAAAAAAAGAGCGGAAAAGGCGGCTCTGGGAATATTATCACGATATGAAGAAAAGATCTCTGTTTTAAATATCAGACTTGCGGCTCAGTCTCCGTCAAATCGTCTCAGACTTATGGAAGAACGTTTTGGAAACCTGGAAAAAAGATGCGGACTTGCCTTTTCCACATATTTTGACAGGCTCGATTCATTAATAAATGAGAAAATTTCTTGTCTTGAAAACCTCAGTCCCCTGAAGGTACTTTCAAGAGGATATTCTCTTGTCTACAAGGGAGATGAACTTATCGGCAGTTCGGATCTCCTTGAAACGGGAGACAGCGTCAGCATACGCTTCGGAAAAGGCGGCGTAACGGCGGAAATAAAGGATAAATGGTGATATAATGGAAGAAAAGCAAAACTTTGAGGAAAATATGGCGAGGCTTGGTAAAGTAGTTTCAGAGCTTGAAAAAGGAGATATTCCTCTTGAAAAGGCAGTGGAACTTTACGGAGAGGGCGTCAGGCTTTCAGCTATATGTAAAAAACAACTCAGTAAAGCAAAAATAAAAGTAACGGAGGCAGACGGAGAGAATCCGCTGAAAAAATAATATGAGTTTATTTAAGGACAAACTTTCGGAATATATAGGGTTTACTGAAGACAATTTAAAAAAATACAGTTTATGTAACGGAGCAGAAAGAGCTCAGAAAAATCTTATAAAAGCAATGAATTATTCCCTTGAGGCAGGAGGAAAGCGCATCAGACCGGTTCTTGTGTACGCATTCTGCGAAGCCTGCGGTGTGGATTACAGAAAGGCTGCTGTGCCTGCCTGCGGTATCGAAATGATACATACGTTTTCGCTGATCCACGACGACCTCCCCGCAATGGATAACGATGATTTCCGCAGGGGAAAGCCGTCATGCCACAAGGCTTTTGACGAGGCGACTGCAATTCTTGCAGGAGATGCCCTCTCTGTTCTGCCATTTGAGATAATTGCTGATGATCCTTATCTGACCTGTGACCAGAAAGTGAAAATTTGCTCTTGTCTTGCAAAAGCAGTAGGGCGTGACGGTATGATAGGCGGTCAGGTCATTGACATGGAAAACGAAAAGCGCAGCGATGTGGATGAAGAAAATCTGCGCAATATGTATCGGCATAAAACAGGAGAACTTATTGCTGTTTCATGTATGATGGGATGCATATGCGCCGGAGCCGACAGCAGTACTGTATCTGCCGCTGCCGAATACGGCTATCGTCTTGGTCTTGCATTCCAGATCATTGACGATATTCTTGATGTTACAAGCACCACCGAAGAACTTGGAAAGCCGGTAGGAAGTGACTCCAATGAAAACAAGACTACTTTCACTACGCTTTACGGAGTCGAAAAGGCACGTGAGATCGCCGCAGAAGTCACGGAAGAAGCTATGACGCTGCTTGAAAAATTCAGTGATAATTCCTTTCTCAGGGAATTGACAGAAATGCTTCTGTGCAGGAAAAATTAACATGATAAAGGAGCTGCGGAGCTGATATATCTTTGGCATTTTGCCGTTTTCGCTCCGGTTTGTTGAAAATGAAGGAAAAAAATAATATAGAAAAAATTGCGGTCACGGAGAAAAAAGTAACTTTGTCCGAACTGAAACTGCCGGAAGATCTGAAAAATCTTTCCGTCAGACAGTGCGGTGCTTTGTGCAGCGAGATCAGAAATATTCTTATAACAACAGTTTCAAAAAACGGGGGACATCTTGCCTCAAATCTTGGCGCCGTGGAATTGACAATGGCCATACATCGTGTTTTTAACTCGCCGGATGATAAAATAATCTGGGATGTGGGACATCAGTCGTACACTCATAAAATTCTGACAGGCAGGCTTGCAGAATTTTCTACCCTACGTCGTAAGGACGGATTATCGGGATTCCCCAAGCCGTCGGAGAGCATTCATGATACGTTCATAAGCGGACACAGCAGTACATCCGTTTCAGTTGCCTGCGGTATCGCTGAAGCCATGAGGATCCAGGGAAAAAATAATTATGCCGTGGCGGTTATCGGAGACGGAGCAATGACAGGCGGAATGTTCTATGAAGCTATGAACAACATCGGCAGAGGAAAGAATTCTCATCTCATTGTTATCTTAAACGACAACAATATGTCTATCTCCAAAAGTGTGGGTTCTGTTGCCAAATATCTCACTTCTCTGCGCAACAGTGAGGAATACCTCCAGACAAAGCGTGCTGTTGAACGTGGACTTAAAAAAATCCCTATTATGGGAAAATCAGTAGCCCGGGGAATAAAAAATGTAAAGGATTCCGTGAAGTACCGTATTTTTGAGGACAGCAATCTGTTTGAAGATATGGGATTCATATATCTCGGTCCGGTAAACGGACATGACCTTGAACAACTTGAAGAAGTCATGAGAATGGCAAAGACATACGAAGAACCGGTGTTCATTCATGTTAAGACAGTCAAAGGAAAAGGCTATATGCCGGCGGAAAGGAATCCCGGTGAGTATCATGGCATATCACGGTTCGATATAGAGACCGGAAATCCGGAGGTTTCTGCAAATAAATGCTTTTCTACTGTATTCGGCAGGGAACTTGTGCGTATGGCTCATAATGACAGCAGGATAACAGCAATAACGGCTGCCATGAAATACGGTACAGGGCTTCAGTTCTTTTGCAGTTGTTTCCCGGAACGGTTCTTTGACGTGGGGATAGCCGAGCAGCACGCCGTGACATTTGCGGGAGGTCTTGCCTCAATGGGAATGATTCCGGTTTTTGCGGTATATTCCTCATTTCTCCAGCGTGCGTACGATCAGTTGATACATGATATTTCCATTGGAAACCTGCATATAGTTTTGGGTATTGACCGTGCCGGAATTGTCGGAGAGGACGGGGAGACTCATCAGGGGCTTCTTGATGTTCCCATGCTTACAACTATAAAGAATACGACTATTTATTCACCATGCTGTTACGAGGAACTTACGCTTTGCATGAAGCAGGCAATTTTTGAGGACAAGGGACTTGCGGCTGTACGCTATCCTCGGGGAGCAGAGCCGTCAGCTTTTGAGAGCTGTTATCTGTCCGCTGACCATGTTTTCATAAGCAATGGCAGAAGTAATATCCTAATAATCACCTACGGACGTATTTTTAACGAGGCGCTGAAAGCGCAGAACGTTCTGTTTTCAAAAGGGATAAAATGCGATATCCTTAAATTGACAAAGATCTGGCCGCTGTCAGAAAGTCTTGCCAGGGAAATAGAAAATTACAGTTGTATCGTATTCTTTGAGGAGAGCATGGACAGCGGAAGTATTTCCGAAAAGATTGCCGATATGCTTGTCGAATCGTCATATCAGGGTGATTACTCAAGAGTGACTGCAACGGGGTATGTTAAGCAGGCTTCCGTAATGGAGTGTCTTGAACAGCTTGGTCTTACAAGCGATAGAATGTCGGAATATATAATGAAAAGGAGCAGTGAGAATGGCAAGGCTTGACAGCGTCCTTGTTGCAAGGGGAATTGCTTCCAGTCGGAAAAAGGCAAAGGAAATGATCGATTCCGGAGCCGTGACCGTAAACGGGAAAACGGTGACAAAAGCTTCTGCCGACATATCCGACAGTGATGTGACAGAATCGTCAGTTCAGCAGATATATGTCGGCAGGGGAGCTTTTAAGCTTGAAAAGGCGGCAGAAATATTCAGCCTGAGCTTTGACGGAAAGACTTGTCTTGATATAGGCGCTTCAACAGGCGGTTTCACTGATTTTATGCTGAAAAACGGAGCGAAAAAGGTTTTTGCCGTTGATGTAGGTAGCGGTCAGCTTGCTGATATTCTCAGAAGCGATGAGCGTGTGCTAAGTATGGAAAAGACGGATATACGCAGCGTTACAGCCGAAGATCTGGGAAAATATATGGATTTCATTTGCGCCGACGTTTCGTTTATCTCGCTGAAGATGATACTTCCGAAAATATATGAACTTCTCAGAAACGGCGAAGCTGCCGTAGTGCTGATAAAGCCGCAGTTTGAAGCCGGAAAGGGAAATGTCGGCAAACATGGAATAGTCAGAGACAAAAAAATTCATGTAAATGTTCTTGCAGATATAGAGGCATTTGCCGTCAGTCTCGGATTTGTTCCCGAGGGATTCTGCGCATCGCCGATCAAAGGCGGCAGCGGCAATATCGAGTATCTTATGAAGATAAGAAAAAATGCCGGAAACCGTGCAGTATGCGATTTCAGAGAACTGGCAGAGAATTCATTCAACACACTTTAAGGAGTTACTATGAAAGCAGCGTTATATCCTAATTTTCAGAAAAAAAATGCACTTCCCTGCGCAAGGGAAGTCTGCGATATATTATGCCGTGAGGAGATTCAGGTCTGTGTCAGCGCAGATTTCAGAGAAGAATTTTCCGACAAGCCGGGCATCTTATTTGAGGATATTGAAGAATCTGCAAAAACGGCTGATATTGTAATCGCTATCGGTGGTGACGGAACAATACTCCGATGTGCCAAACTTCTTACCGGTACAGACACCAAACTACTGGGTATAAATACCGGAACTCTTGGTTTTATGGCAGGCTTGGAAGCCGATCAGCTTGATAAGCTCAGTTTGCTGAAAAAAGGAGGCTATGAGATCTCTGACCGCATGACGCTTGATGTTGTCTTTCACCGTGAGACGGGGGATGTTATCTATACGGCGCTGAACGAGGTCTCTGCACGTTCCGGAAGCTTCCGTATCTGTGATTTTGAGGTGTATTCCGACAGTTATCTTGTCGGCAGATACCGGGCTGACGGGGTTTTGTTCAGCACTCCGTCCGGATCTACCGCTTATGCGCTTTCTGCCGGGGGACCTGTTATCGAGCCTGATCTTGAATGCATCGAAATGACACTGATCTGTCCGCATTCCCTGTTTTCGAGAGCGACTATGTTTGCAGCAGGCAGAAAGCTCAGGCTTACAGATAAAACTCACAGCAGTGAAAGTATGGTCATATGTGTGGACGGAGAACTTTATTTTCAGCTTCATGAAAATGAATCCATTGAGATCAGCAGGGGACAGCATAATATTAAATTTGTTAATCTTATAGGCAATTCCTTTCATGAATCCCTGTGCAGGAAGCTGTGTAAGCCTATAAAATAAGGAGAAGATATGAAAAATCGCAGGCAGGAGACAATACTTGAGATCATTTCCATGCAGCCGGTCTCAACGCAGGAGGAACTTATAATGCTGCTGGAAGAACGGGGGATAAAAACTACCCAGGCAACCCTTTCCCGGGATATTCAACAACTTTTACTGGTGAAGCGCCGGGATGAATCCGGAACGGTAAGATATACGCTGCCGGTATCCGCTGTCAAGGAAAAGACTCTTTTCCAGGAGGCGGTATTGTCGGTGGACTATGCCATGAATACCATAGTCCTTAAATGCCGTGCCGGAATGGCTGCCGGAACCTGCGCTGCCATTGATTCGGTAAATCATGAGGGCGTTGTCGGAACGATAGCCGGTGATGATACTATCTTTATTCTTGTAAGAAGCGAGGCTGACGCAAAAAAGCTGTCGAAAAAATTCAGGAGCGATCTTTTTCCGGGGAGATGACATTTTAAATGCTAAAAGAAATCTATATACGAAATCTTGCGGTAATACGTGAAGCTGTCATACCGCTTGTCAATGGTCTGAATATATTTACAGGTGAGACCGGTGCCGGAAAATCGATTCTTATTAATGGCATAAATGCCGTGTTGGGTCAACGATGCACGAAGGATATTGTTCGTACAGGCTGCGACAAGGCGGTCATAACGGCTTTGTTCACCGATCTTTCCTCCGAAACAACAGCAAAGCTGGACGAACTGGGAATCTCCCATGAAAACAATGAAATAACTGTGACACGTGAAATAAGTGCGGACGGAGGGAGTATTTCAAGAGTCAATCACCGCACGGCTTCGGCATCTCTGCTCAAGGAGATCGGCAGTATGCTGATAAATATACACGGTCAGCATGATAACCAGATATTGCTCGACAGCGACAAGCATCTCCGTATTCTCGATGATTTCGGCGGCGACAACACTCTTCTTGACGCATACCGTGAAACATTCCGGGAACTCCAGCAGACAGCAAGGAAACTTGGTGACCTGAAGCGTCAGGAGCAGTTCCGTATCGAGCGTAGCAGATATCTTAATGAGATAATCAACGATATAGGTGAGCTTGAACTTGAAGAAAACGAAGATACGATTCTGGAACAGGAATACGATACGGCAAAAAATTCCGAAAAGACTATAATTGCCCTGAAAAATGCCGTACAGTCAATAACCGGAGACGAAGGGGCAAACGATATTATAGTTTCGGCAGAACGTGAGATAGCCGGTTATACTGACGGTATTCCGTCTCTTAACAGTCTTTATGAGAGACTTTCTGCGGCTGAGATCGAACTTGCTGATATTGCTGCAGAGCTTGAATCTCTCTCTGAAAAGATCGAACTTGACGGTCAGCGTCTTGAATATCTCGGAGAGCGACTTGGAAATATCAACCGGCTGAAAAGAAAATATGCTCAGGATTGCACCGGGTTGATAAAGCTTTATGATAACGCTTGTACGGAAATAATGCAGCTTGACAGTTCTCTTGATGAGATTGAAAAGCTCAGTGCCAGAAAAGAAGAACTTCTGCGTACAGTTACCAATCAGGCAAAGTCTCTCTATGATTACCGTGAAAAAACGGCAGAAAGATTTGCAGCTCAGGTTACGGCGGAACTGGAATTTCTTAATATGTCAGGGGTTGTTATTAAAGTCCGACACGAAAAGGGAAAGCTGACATCAAACGGTATGGACAGCGTTGAATTTCTGATCTCGGCGAATAAAGGAGAAGAACCGAAACCTATCTCTAAAATTGCTTCCGGAGGAGAACTCTCCAGAATAATGCTTGCTCTGAAAAGCGTTATAGCTGATAAGGACAGCATCCCCACTATGATCTTTGATGAGATAGATACGGGAGTAAGCGGAAAGGCAGCTCAGAAGATAGGCATAAAACTCAGGAAAATAGGCGAGGTGCGTCAGGTCATCTGTGTAACGCATCTTTCACAGATAGCAGTTATGGCGAAGAATCATCTTATGATCGAGAAAAAGATCATAGACAGCCGGACAGAGACAAGCGTGACAAGTCTTGATCTCGACGGAAGAATTGCTGAAATAGCCAGGATCATGGGCGGAGAAGATCCAAGCAAACTTATGCTCGACAACGCCAGGGCAGAGATCGAAAAGGCGGCGAATTTACAATAGACCTCCTCGGAAGTTGCCGAGGAAGTATGATAATAGGTGTGATTAAATTGAATATATACTCAACAAGACACGGTCAAACCGATTATAACAAGGATGAGATTATCCTCGGGACGACTGATATCGAACTGAATGAACAGGGGCTGGTGCAGGCTCACGAACTTGCTGACAGAATAGCAGAAATGGGATGTATTGACGCTATAATCGCTTCTCCAATGAAAAGAGCTATGAAAACAGCTATGATCGTTTCGGAGAAAACAGGGATTTCTGTGATATCAGATGAAAGGCTGCGTGAATGGGATTATGGCGGATTTGAGGGGAGATCCCGCTTTACAGAGGGATTTGCAGAAAACAAAATAAATTTCGGCGTGAAAATGGGCGTAACGGGTGAATCCCTTTTGCAGTTGTCGCATAGGGTCTATTCTGCTCTTGATGATATTATCCAGCGGTATGACGGGAAAAACGTCCTGTTGGTCAGTCACGGCGGCGTTTGCAGAGTGATCGAAACATACTTTCATGATATGACCACCGAGGAATATTCTGGCTGGTTTATGGGAAATTGTGAGATAATAAGCTATACAGCAGATCATAGGGAGGCAGAAATATGAAGATAGGCGTTGATTACTATCCCGAACAGTGGAACAGTTCGTTCTGGGAAAGAGATGCTGAAATGATGGCAAAAACAGGAATAAAGATCGTTCGGATAGGAGAGTTGGCATGGTCACGGTTTGAACCAAGAGAAGGGGAATTTGATTTCCAATGGTTTGATGATATTATGCGGACGTTCAAGCGATATGGCATAGAAGTTGTTATGGGAGTTCCGGCAGGCAGGCCTCCTCTGTGGCTTTACAAAGCACATCCCGAGATAATGGGGACGGTTTCCGGTGAAAATAGTGAGAAATCCGTAGGCAGAGGAAGCAGATGCATGAATTCTCCCGTGTATATAAACTATGTGAGAAAAATAACCGAACGGATGGTTCGCAGGTATGGTTCAGATCCCAATGTGGCTGCATGGCAGGCAGACAACGAACCGGATGCATCCCCCTGTACGTGTGAAGTTTGCAGCGAGCAGTTCAGGACATGGCTTATTGACAAGTATGATTCCATTGAAAACATCAATTTCGCTCTGGGCAGCGAATACAGCGATGTTTCGCAGATAGAGCCTCCGGTATATTATCCTGGAGCAGCGCATGATCCGGCATTATGTCTGGAATATTCACGGTTCTGTTCTGACAGCACGGCGAAGTTCGTCAAAGAGATCGTTCTGACAATCAAGCGTGAATGCCCGAAAGCAAAGGTTACCGTGAATGCTCGGTTTTCAAAGTATAATCCTGATTTCTATCGGCTTTTCGGCGAGCTTGATCTTGTTTCATGCAATAATTGCGTGTCTCTTGATATTCCGGACGATCCCGATGTCAATTATTCCAACGCTTTCTTCCTTGATCTCATGAGGGGGATAAAGGGACGCAATTTCTGGATAATGGAACAATCATGCGGTCTAGCAGAACATCCTTTGTTTGTCCCCCGGACGACAAAACCGGGTCAGCTGTCGGGATATGCTTTTCAAGCGCTTGCACATGGAGCAGATAATATCCTGTTTTACCGCTGGAGGAGCGCTGTTTCCGGTTCGGATATGTTCGCTCATGGTCTGATAGATCACAGTAATATACCGGGACGCCGTTTCTATGAATTTTCCGAGTTCTGCAAAACAATAATGAAACTGGGTGTTCTCGATACGACCGAGCTTGTTTCGGATATTGCGATATTGTATCTTCCAGATAACGAATGGGCTTTGGAAATTCAAACCCAGTCTGAAGGCTTTGATTATATCGGACAACTTAAGAATTTTCACAGTGCTTTTTCTAAATACGGCGCAAATATTGACGTTGTGTCTCCTGATGCAGATTTGTCGGGATATAAGGCGGTAATAGCGCCTGCAATGTATGTTTATAAAAAATCGGCAGCAGAAAATATTTATCGGTACGTAATAAACGGCGGGACTCTTGTGATGACATGCCGCAGCGGTGTCAAGGATTCAAACAATAATTGCGTAATGGATACGCTGCCGTCAGTTTACAAGGAACTCATAGGTGCTGAGGTCACCGAATACGACCCGATAGGAAACCATGAGCAGACTATTGTTGATTTTGCCGGAAATAAATTTGCCTGTCGTCAGTGGTGCGATGTTCTTCGCCTTACCACAGCCAGAGCTTATGCCGAGTATGATGACAGTTTCTATAAATGCTGTCCGGCGGTCACAATGAACAGATATTGCAGCGGCGTAGCTTATTATGTCGGTACGATCTGTCATGCGGATTTCTATGAAAGCCTTGCAGGAAATATTATGCGCCAGACGGGCGTTCCACGTCTTATGGGACTTCCAAGAGGAGTGGAAGTAACTACACGTACCAACGGACTGAACGATTTCATTTGCTTTTTCAATAATTCTGGACAGGAAGCTGTTATAAATCTGCCAAAATCAATGTATAGTATCATTGAGTCAATAGGCAAAGAAAAGATAAATCTGAAACCTTTCGGTTTTGATATTGTAAGAAAGTAGGGATATTATGAGAATAGTCCTTCAGAGGGTATCGGCGGCGTCCGTGAAAGTTGACGGGGAGATAACTGGAAGCATACAGACAGGATATCTTCTGTTGTTCGGAGTTGGCAAGGATGATACCGAGGATGACTGCCGCAGACTTGCCGACAAGATAATTAATCTTCGTATTTTTTCCGATGAGAACGGAAAGATCAATTTGTCTCTCGGCGATGTCAGAGGCTCGCTGCTGGTCGTTCCGCAGTTTACCCTTTATGCAGACTGCCGCAAGGGAAATCGTCCGAATTTTATACAGGCGGCTAAGCCGGATGAAGCCGATCGCTTGTATGGGTATTTTGTCGATTACTGCCGCAGCAAGGGACAACATACAGAAACAGGCGTGTTTGGAGCAGATATGAAAGTAGAACTCCTTAACGATGGTCCTTTTACTCTGGTTCTGGAATAATTTCACGTTTTTAGCAGATACTATCAGGGCGGCATCGGAAATTAATCGGTGCTGCCTTAATAATATCTGAGGTGATAATTTGATACAGAAGCGTGTTGAAACTGGAATTGTTTCGCTGGTTATTGTTTTTCTGCTCATGTTTTTGGTAATAGTTCTGAAATATTATCAGCTCGGAGCAGAGCAGAAAGATATACCGGTGGCATTTCACAGGTCTGTTGTGGAAATAAGTGCCGGCAATGGGCAGGGGACGATATACGACAGGAATATGCAGCCGCTTGTCAATACCAAGAAATGCTGGTATGCCGCCATTGTTCCGAGTGCCGTTGACAAAGAGGAAATAATCGGGTATGCCGCTGATAAAACGGAATTTTCCGAGAAATACTCCGCAGGAGAACCATTTGTCTTTGAATGCTCTGAGGACACTCCGGAAACAGAGGGAATAACTGTATTTGAAGTACCGGAAAGATATTCCGGAAATCAGCTTGCACAGCATACTATCGGCTATATTTCGGACGGAACAGGCGTATCCGGTCTGGAATACGCCTATGACAGGATTCTGAGAGATGATTCAGCCGAAAACAAAGTGACGTATTATGCTGACGGTTTCGGCAGGGTGCTCATAGGCGACGGCAAGACGGTTCAGCGAAGTTCAGCATATAAAAGCGGTATAGTTACAACACTTGACAGCCGCATTCAGAAAATATGCGAAAAATACGGGTCGTCGATTGAAAAAGGAGCGATAGTCTGCGCTGATGCCGAAACGGGCGATATTCTCGCAATGGCAAGTTTCCCAGAATATTCTCACGATGATATTGACAAAGCGCTGGAGGATGAAAGAAGTCCGCTTATAAACCGGGTTCTTTACTCATATAGTGTGGGGTCTATATTTAAACTTGTTACGGCTTGTGAGGGAATAAAAGAGGGAAAAGGTGGATATAAATACAGATGCACCGGTGAGACTGAGATAGATGGACAGCATTTCAACTGCCATAAATATGACGGTCACGGTTTTCAGGATATGACGCAGGCAATGACGGAATCCTGCAATACCTACTTTATAAGTCTGAGCAGAAGATTTGATATTGAAAATTTCCGTAGTCTTGCTGCCGGATTTGGCTTTGGAAAAGAAAACTTTTTGTGTTCTGGCATAACAGGTTCGGCAGGAGTTCTCCCGACGGAGGAAGAACTTTCCGTTCCTGCCGAACTTGCCAATTTTTCTTTCGGTCAGGGCAAACTTACAGCGACACCCTTACAGGTGACGCAGCTTGCCTGTGCTATAGCAAATGACGGAGAAATGCCTGTACTGCGTCTTATAAAGGGTATCACTATTGACGGAACGACTGTTGAAAATGAAAAGTCATGTCAGCTGTCACGGGTCATAGACAAGGAAACGGCTAAGGAACTTAAACTTATGATGATTTCGGCAGTCATCAATAATGAATCGTCGAATGCCAGGACGGAAAATACTACCGCAGGAGCAAAGACTTCCACAGCGCAGACGGGGCGGTTTGACGAAAACGGAAACGAATATTGTCATGCGTGGATAACAGGATTTTTTCCGGCGTACAAGCCGAAATATGTGCTTACGGTACTTGTTGAGGACGGAGGATACGGCAATGATGCAGCCGCACCGGTTTTCAAGAAAATAGCAGATGAGATTACAGGCTGAAATCGGAAATTTCACAGAAAACACCGCACAAAACACGTTTGACAGCTTTGTGCGGTGTTGATTTATAATTTCTCGATCATGTATAAACTTTGGAAGGAGATTTTAAGGGGCAGCGTTCTCTTAAATGATCGGATTGGTTATTATTTGGCTGTCAGACTGCTGAAAGCGTTTTCTACAACTTTTTTATTTGGAGAAGCAGTAAATTGGCTGACGACCGGAACAATTATCAGTGAAACGATCATAGCGAAAGCCCCTGCGTTAATCGGCGAAAGCAGATTGAACGGGCAGTTTAATCCTGCGACGGAAGCCTTGAAATCGGCAAAAGCGCTGATATTGAGACTGAAAAGGAGCATATGTGCAACGCTGATTCCTACACCGGTGCAGAAACTTGCCCAACAAGCAGCTTTAGAAGCCTTTTTCATGAAAAGACCGTAGAGGAACGGGCCGAGGAATGCTCCGGAGAGTGCTCCCCATGAGTATGACATGAGCGTCGAGATAGAGGCGTTCGGGTTGCTTGCGATAATAACAGAAATAATCAGAAATACAGCAATGAATATTCTCATGAACATCATTTGTTTTTTGTCATCAAAGTTCTTGACATGGGGCTTTATCAGATCATTAGTAAGAGTCGAGCTTGATGTGAGAACCAGTGAAGACAGCGTAGAAAGCGAAGCAGAAAGTACCAGGACAACTACCAGACCAATGAGAATATTGGGAAGAGCTGTATTGATAAGAGCCGGTACCATTGTATCGTAAAGGAGTTTGCCGTTTTTTCCTGTTTCAATAAACGTTTTGCCTTTTTCAGACGGGTCTGTTGTGCAGTAAAGTCTTACAAATCCGCCCATGAGATAAGATCCTCCGGCAACAACGAGAGCAAAGAATGTAGAGATAACAGCTCCCTTTTTGATGGCGTCCTCATTTTTTATAGCATAGAATTTCTGTACCATCTGAGGCAGTCCCCATGTGCCGAGTGAGGTGAGGATGACTACCCCAAGGAGATTGGGGAAATCAGGGCCGAAAATCGAGCCTAAAGTACCTTTTGGCGCTTCGGGTACGTTGATATCATTAAGTGCCTTAATTGCTTCATTCAGACCGTTCTTTTCGTGTATCGTGAGGAAAACGACAGTAGAAATACCGATCAGCATGATGATTCCCTGGAAGAAATCGTTAAGCGCAGTAGCCTTATATCCGCCAAGAGTTACATAGGCGGCGGATAAAACTGCCATTGCAATGATAATTATAGTTCCGCCGTTTTCACCGAGATCAAACGCCATGCCAAAAAGACGTGAGAGACCATTGTAAACAGATGCAGTATAAGGGATAAGAAAGATAAATACGATAGTTGCCGAAATAGTTTTAAGTTTTTTTGAATCAAATCTGTGTTCAAAAAACTCGGGCATTGTTCTTGCACCAAGATGATTTGTCATAAGGCGTGTTCTTTTTCCAATCAGGAAAAATGGAATCAAACTTCCGATAACAGCATTTCCGATTCCGACCCATGCTGCGGAAACGCCGTACATCCAGCCAAATTGTCCGGCATATCCGATAAAAACGACTGCCGAGAAGTATGTAGTTCCGTATGAGAAAGCGGTCAGCCATGAACCGACGCTTCTGCCTCCGAGCATAAAGTCGTCAGAGGACTTTGTTCTTTTTGACATATAAATGCCTATCCCGACCATTATCAGTATGTAGATGCCCAGGATAATAAAAGTTGCGTTTTTTGCGCTCATTTTACCAACTCCAATTTTTTGTCTTAAATCTGTAAAGCTTTAAATTAATAAAGCATACTTTAATATTATACTATACTTATTCTGCAATGTCAATACATTATGGCAATTTTTTGTATCTGTTTCTATAATTGTCGAAAAAAGAAATATATAATTATTATGATATATGTATTATAATGCTGTGTAGAACACAATGCGAGAGTATTATTGTTCATATACAAATAAAAGTATTCTGTAATATGATACTTTAATCAATTGACACAGTTGATGTATTTTTGTATAATAATGACAATGGTACTTTTGGGAGGAATAATTTATGAAGAAGAAATTAAAATCGCTGATTACCGCTGCAATGGTCGGTTTTTCCTGTGTTGGAACTGCTTTTATCCCGGCGGGCAAGGATTCTGAACAAATTACCGCTGAGGCTGCAACGGTTTCTTATCCTGTACAGGAATTCAGACTTGCCTTGGGTGATACGGACAACAACGTCTCTGCTGACGGGAGTTCTCTCAAACCGTCCGTTATGACTGGCAAAGACAGCGAGAAATGGTCGCTTAATTACGTGAGCAGCGGCGTGTATGAGATAGTCAGCTCGGCAGACGGAAAAGTCCTTACTGCTGGAGATTCTGGGGTCTCTCTTGCTGCCGATACGGATGCTCCGTCTCAGCGTTGGAAGATAGAGGGTGTGCAAAAGGACTTCGATGGCTATTTTCTCTACTATAAAATTACGAGCAATGCTGATTCGTCAAAGGCTCTCACTTACACGGAGGGGACAGGATTCGGACTGACTGCGTACAGCGGAGATATATACCAGAAGTACAAGCTTAACCTTGACGGTCTGGAGGGATATGCCGCTAACTGCATGACGCTGTCAGGTGAAAAAGCCGGAACAATAGGCGGACTTCTGGGAGAAGTTGTATATGTCTCCACAGCTGACGATCTCGAAAAACAGCTGAATACTGACAAGGCACAGACTATTGTAATCACTGCTGATATTGATATGCAGAAAAAGGGCAATACACGTATCCGTGACAACAAAACTATTGTTGGATGCTATGGTTCGCATACCATCTATGATTCGCAGTTTCGTACCAATGATGCTTATGGTGCAGAGAACGACAGTCCCTCGGACAATATTATTTTCAGAAATCTCAAAATGGTTGCCAAGAATACCCCGAACCGTATTCTTATCAATATATGGTCGTCAAGACAGATCTGGGTAGACCATATTTACTTTGAATCGCAGCTTTCTTATGACAGAACCGGCAACGGTCAGGATGAAGTCGGCAAGTTTATCTGGATAAATACCCCCTACGATAGTTATATGGACGCCAAAGACAGACTGCGTTCTCCTGACTATATAACGATTTCTTACTGTCGCTTTAAAAATCGCTACTGGACTGTCGCATACGGCACACAGAATGATGAGATCACCCGAGACAGAACCACGCTTCTCTATAACTGGTGGGATGAAAACGTGCGCCGCTGTCCGCAGCTCGGCAATGGTTCGGCTCATATCTATAACAATTATTATTCGGCGTACGGCGCTGATTCAAACGGCTCCGGCACGACAGGAATGATCGGCGGAGATGGTTCCGAGATGCTTTCTCAGAATAACAGATTTCAGGGATATACTGTTGCTCAGGCTCTGACAATGGGCGGAGATGCAAACAAAAATCCCGCCCGTGATGATAATTCATACTTATCGGCAAGCCAAAACGGAACGCCGTCCGCTGTTAATTTTAAGTCGAAAAATACATCGGAATGGCATCCCGAACAGAGCAACTATGGCTATTCGCTACTTGATGCGTACAATACAAAGGGAACGGATACCAAGGATTTCTGCACGAAATATGCAGGTGACAAACTTTCGGAGAACGATCTGAAATATATTACCGACAGTGAGTTTTCTTCGTGGATCAGCCAAAAATATGAATCTCCATTTATCAGGCACGCCGACCTTGGCGTTTCGGAAGCCTCCGTGTTCAATGACGGTTCGTCCTACAGGTTCAGGAACGTCAATTCCGGCTTGTATATGCAGGTTGAGGGCGCAAAAGCGGAAAACGGCGCTAATGTTCAGCAGTGGGGGACGGCAGACGGCGTAACTCACGATATATGGCGTCTTATTGATGCAGGAGACGGATATTACTGCATTGCTTCCGCAGTGGGCGACGGCGGTACGTATGTGCTCGATGTTGCAGGAAAAAAGACGTCAAACGGTACTAATATCGACATTTATCAGTATAACGGCGGCGATAATCAGAAGTTCATGCTGACAAGGAACGCCGACGGTTCGTACAAGATACGCACGAAGATTTCCGCCGGAAAATCGGCTGTCGAAATCGCCGACGCTTCGGCACAGAGCGGTGCGAACGTCCAGCAGTGGGAGATAAACGGAGCTTCGTGTCAGGACTGGATTCTGGAAGCAGCTGAAAATCCCGGGTGCAGAATGGATACTTCCGTGATCTACGAATTTGAGAATGCAAACAGCGGTATGGTTATGGATATCGAAGACGGAAAAATGGAATCGGGCAACAATGTACAGCAATGGTCCACAGGACATTTCAAGAGCCAGCAATGGACACTACAGATGTTCTCAGGCGGCGGAAATTACTACTATGTACGGTCATATTCCAATCCGGAATATGTTCTCAGATCTGAAGGTTCTTCAAGTGGCGGCAACATTGCAATCGCAGAATATTCCGACAAGGACAGTGCAATGCTTTTTAAGTTTGCAAAAAATCCGGACGGAACATACTATATCATGACAAGAGCCTCAAAGGATGCCTGCATGGTTGAGGTGGTTTCGGCGAGCGTTCAGAGCGGAGCAAATGTTCAGCAGTGGTCGCCGACGAATAATAGCTGTCAGAAATGGTCGGTTTCCACTATGACAACTACAACTACAACAACGGCATCAGCCACGACTACAACGACGTCGGTTCCGGATTCCGTGCCGGGAGATATAAATGATGACGGTCAGGTGAACGTCGCCGATGCCGTTATGCTGCAAAAATACATTCTCGGAACAGCAAAACTTACTGTTGAACAAGGCAGGCGATCCGATCTTGACGGTGACGGTGTGCTTGATGCTTTCGATATGGTGCTTATCAGAAAAATCCTGACGGCAAAATGATATTTACGGTGATCTGCACTTTACCGTGATATATTAAGACAACAACGTACAATCTTTGCACAGTGTTGTCTTGACTTTGTAATGGACAAATCAGAAGATCTACTGTGAAATGCAGTGGGTCTTTTCTGTCTACAGATATTGTTAATATAAAAAAATATATTTTTTGTATTGACAAACTGATCCATATGATGTATAATATAAATGTTGATGCTGATGTGGCACAGTCGGTAGCGCAACGCCTTGGTAAGGCGTAGGTCGTCGGTTCAAGTCCGATCATCAGCTCCATATTGGTGATACTAAATAGCTGTACACCCCTTAAAGCCCGTAGCTATGGGCTTTTTTGGCGTTTTAGGGGCAAAAAATTCAAGGTCAAAACCGTGGCTGTTTTTTCGGAGTTTTTACGAATGAAAAGGATTTGAACCCTCGACAAAGCAAATTAAGGAAAAAT
>JAETSI010000137.1 GCA_021769725.1 Oscillospiraceae bacterium
CCGTGGCTGTTTTTTCGGAGTTTTTACGAATGAAAAGGATTTGAACCCTCGACAAAGCAAATTAAGGAAAAATTCAAAGCATATTTAAGAAAAATGATCTTAAATATGCTTTTTTTGATATTAAAATAGTGCCCAAATTTTTAAAAGCCGTTTTGTCTAATATCACGAATTGAAGTGATGTTAAACAAAGCGACTTTTTTTGTTTTCTGGAGTAGGTTAATGACAGAAAGAAAAAGATTCGCAAAAAAGTTAGGAGGTTTTAAATGAAGAAGTTAAAATTTAGCAGTACGCTGAATCACAAGCAAAGCGATTACAAAACACGTGAGATCATCGTTGAAAAAGTGATTACGCTTTACGGCAGAAGTTTTTCAGAGCTGAAAGATCATCCTTTGCGCGATAATCCGTATATCGCCCAAAACCGTGATCTGATGTATATCGATGATAATGACATTGCACATTGTCTGCTTATGGTTGACTATGACAGCGGAGATGGTATTCTGGTAGAATCCGAAGGCAGCAGCTACGCCCGAAAGTCACAGTTTATTCCAAACGCAGAAGCACTGATTGAAATCAGCAATCTGACGCTTCCCGAACGTAAACTGCATAGAAACTTGAAAAAAATTGTCGATCACATTGCAGAACTTGCCCATTGCGGTGAGAAAAATTTTGTCTTTGATGAAATGCTCGATAAATCCGATTTGGATTTGAAGTCGCTGCTGCGTGATTCTGTGGTGACAATGCTGCAGGAGCGTGAGGATATCCAAATAGCTGAAAGTCACTCAATTGATGTGGATTTTCAGCCGGATATCACAGTGGAAGCCAAGCCTACTCAGGAACTGACGCTTTATTGTCCTCTGCATATTGTCAGAGAGTATGACGAATCAGAATATGAGTTTGACGAAGAAGTTTTAGATGAACCGGAGGTGATCCCCTCAAGGTATGCTATAGATTGCGCAAAGGAGATCAACGATTTCATTCAGGATTACTCAGAACCGGAAGAAGAACATCGTGGACTTATGGTTTACTTTGACGATAATCCAGCAGTCAGCGAAAAGGTTTTCTCAGCTATCCCATCGGTCAAGGAGATAAACGGCGAACTCATGGGAGTGTTTGAATGCCAGATTACTGAAGAATTAACAGGCAATGAACTGGAAGATCTGCGAAGTCACCTGATCGGTCAATGTTCGGATGGATTTTTTGAGGGCATGGAGCAGCATCCAATTAAAACCGCTGATTACGGCGAAATTTATGTAAGTTTTTGGAATGACAGCAATGACTGGTCATTGCAGACAGCCGAAGAAATGGGTTTTGAGCAGACTGAAGATTTATTGGAAGAACCGGAAATGGGTATTACAATGTAAGGTGAATGCTTAAAAAACGTTATCCCGAAGGCACAAGAATATGTCTTAATAGAATGGAAAACGATCCTAACCCGATTCCATCGGATACTGGAAATGACCATGTAATACTTGTAATAAGACGGTTTTTGTGGTATAATGTATGAAACAGAATTCTGAAAGGAAATTGTTCATGAGTAAGAACAGTAAAATATGTCCAAACTGTGGCAGAAAAATGAAACAACAGTTTATCGGATTGCAGCATTGCAGGTGCGGAATAAGCTGGAAACGTGATATCGGTTATTTTGAACGCACAAGCGATATGATTTTCGCTTTGCAACGTGTTAAGGTCGGCAAAAAGGTGAAGCAAAGACCCGTTATAAGAGTAAAGGAACAAAAGGAAATCGACTAACCGCCGTTAAATGAGAAATCATTTAGCGGTTTTTTGTTTATCTACGGAACATAGGTTGAATATTGAAGAAGTCTGTGTTAGAATATGATCAAAGGAGATGAAGATCATGAATAATTATGTCACAGGTTCAACGATCAAAACTTTAAGGGAATCAAAAAAGCTGACACAGGCACAGCTTGCCGAAATGATTTCCGTAAGCGATAAGGCAGTTTCACGCTGGGAAACAGGAAAAGGATTTCCTGATGTTTCATTGCTTGAACCTTTATCAAAAGCGCTTGGAATATCTGTTATTGAACTTATTTCAGGCGATCGTATTATTAACAAAAACGTGTCAAGCAATATGCGGCGTTCCAATTTTTATGTTTGTCCTATATGCGGCAATGTGATTCATTCTATGGGAGAAGCTCTTGTTGGCTGCTGTGGAATAACGCTTCCCTGTCTTGAAGCAGAAGAAACTGATAATGAGCATTACATGAATGTTGAATACATTGAGGATGAGTCATATATCACGATTGCTCATGAAATGACCAAACAGCATTATATTTCATTTATCGCTTATGTGACGTCAGATAAAATCGAGATCAAAAAGCTTTATCCTGAAGGAAATGCCGAATCAAGATTTTTTATACGAGGTGACGGTGAACTTTATTGTTACTGCAATCATCACGGTTTATTGAAGCAGAAATTTCGCCGTAAATATTAATATTGTCAAAAACGCTTTGAGAAATCAAGGCGTTTTTTTATTATCAAAAAGGAAAGGAATGATCAGATGATAAGAGTATTCGACGCATTTTCGGGCATCGGAGGATTCCGATCCGGTCTGGAAAGAGTCGGAGGATTTGAATTTGCAGCTTGGTGCGAGATTGATAAATTCGCACAAAAAGCCTACAGAGCGCTGTACGACACGGGAGGTGAGCAATTCTATGAAAATATCAGAAATATTGACGCCGGAGAACTTGCGGATTTTGACCTCCTTACCGGAGGCTTCCCTTGTGTGCGACACGTTCCTGACTGAAAAGGTCAGGCACTAAATAAGAACGTGAAACAGTTCATTTTAGTAGAACTGATAATTCAAATGGTGGAATGACGGAGTAAGCCCAAACAGATAAAGCTGTGGAAAGTCGTTCAGAGGTGAACGGTGCTGCCTATATGCCGGGGGTCTATAAAATATTTATGGTTAGGATGTAACTGCAAAGTTACCGAGCGAATGTCCGATTGTACGGGTCTAAAGAATGCGAGCAGCAGAAATGCTGTTACCACGGATGTGGGGTATGTGAGGATTAGTAAAATTGCATGGTATGAAACTCCTTACAATGTTAAAGGCATTGTCAAGCATACAGGCTCAGAGGGCAAACCTAAGAATATATATGAACAGATTGAATTATCGGAACGTGGTAATGTCAGAACGTGGAGTGATTACACACGAAGAAGCGTTAATGAGGAAATCCCATAGGTATAACTCATTTTAATCTGACGGAAAGCGGAGCCACAGTACTAATGAAGCTATGGAAACATAGCGGAGGGATAGGCTCCAGTCAATAAAAATCAAGACAAAATAATTACACAAATATCAAAGGTTCGAGTATGACTAAGAAAGGCATAGTATCTGAGAAGGAGAAAAGCCGACTTTGACAACTAAAAATAAAATCGCTAAAAAGCAAAAACTGCGTAATGCCGAATATTATGACTTTCAGGGTATTCAAGATAAACTTTATGAACAAAGCGAGCGAGGAAAGATATTTAAAAATTTAGTTGAAATTATTACTTTAGAAGAAAATATCAAATTTGCCTACAGAAATATCAAGAAAAACAATGGAAGTTATACGGCTGGCGTAGATAATAAAACGATTGAAGACCTTGCTAAATGGCAGGACGAAAGACTAATTGAATATGTGAGAAAGAAATTTCAGTGGTACATTCCGCAGGCGGTACGCAGAGTTGAAATACCAAAATCAAGCGACCCAACGAAGAAACGACCTCTGGGCATACCTACGATTATGGACAGGCTGATACAGCAGTGTATACTGCAAGTATTAGAACCAATCTGTGAAGCAAAATTTCACAATAAGAGCAATGGATTTCGACCGAATCGCAGTTGTGAAACAGCTCTTGCACAGGCTGAAAAGAATATGCAGTTATCAAAACTTCATTATGTTGTTGATATTGATATAAAAGGCCTTTTTGACAACGTTAACCATGGAAAGCTTTTAAAGCAGATGTGGACCATGGGTATTCGTGATAAGAAGCTTCTGAGCATAATATCAGCAATGCTGAAAGCAGAAGTCGCAGGCATAGGCTTCCCTGAAAAGGGTACACCACAGGGTGGAATAATATCCCCACTGCTTTCCAATATTGTTTTGAATGAATTGGATTGGTGGATATCAAGTCAATGGGAAACAATGCCTACTCACTATGAATATGCAAAATCTATCGGTAAAAAAGGTGTTGCAAGTGATGGACGATTGTGTGCATTAAAGCACAGTGATCTTAAAGAGTGCCGACTTGTTCGGTATGCAGATGATTTTAAGATTTTCTGCCGAACAAGGCAAGATGCAGAAAAGCTGTTCGTGGCAACTAAGAAATGGCTGAAAGAAAGGCTTGGACTTGATATAAGTCCCGAAAAGTCAAAAATCGTAAATCTAAGGAAACATTATTCTGAATTTCTGGGGTTCAAGCTAAAAGTCCATGAAAAAGGAAAATCTCCCAATGGAACAAAACGGTATGTAATTCATTCTCATATATCTGACAAGGCGCTGAAAAATATTCAGCAAAAAGCAAAATATCATATTCATAAAATTCAAAAGCCTGACGACCGAAAAACTGCATATGAGGCAGTACAAAATTACAATGCGTTTGTAATGGGCGAACACAATTTCTATCGCATAGCAACAAATGCAGGTCGGGATTTTGCAAAAATAGCCTTTCCAATCAGCAAGAGCCTTAAAGTAAGACTTAAAGAAAATATTTCAAACAAAGGGATATGCAGCAGCTTGATCAAAAATTCATAAAAATCTGGAAGCAATAAACATGGATATTCTTTATCATTTGATGAGAAATTCAGTCAAACAAAGAAGTATAGAATACAACGACAACAGATTATCCTTATACTGCGCACAGCAGGGAAAATGTGCAATTACAAAGCAGATTTTAAAAATCGGAAAAATGCACTGTCATCATAAAATACCTGTAAAATTAGGCGGAAAGGATAATTATAGTAATCTCATACTTCTTGCGGAAGATGTGCATATTTTATTGCACGCAACGGATGAGGCTGTCATCAAACATTATATGAGTGTGTTGAATTTAAATCGTAATCAAATTATTAAGCTGAATAAACTGCGAAAGCAGGCAGGTCTCGATGTCATTGAATGAAATTTATTTTAAGTTGAAGTTGTGTAAGTTATTATCAAAATTTTTGTTGATAGAACGCCGTGTGCGGTGAAAGTCGCACGCACGGTGTGGGACGGGGGAAAAGGTGGAGATAACCTCAAAGCCTTACCTATCGTTATCA
>JAETSI010000138.1 GCA_021769725.1 Oscillospiraceae bacterium
TATGTTCACTCATCTACACATCTCCTTTCCACTTATATTATATCACTGTATAAATATTGGGAAAAGTTTGTTACGCCCCGAGGGGCGGGGAATTATACCCACTCTCATTAAAATCAGTATTATTAAATTCAGTATTATTAAATTCAGTATTATTAGATTGTGATTTTGGAAATTCTTGAATTGTGGTTTTCATCATTCCAGAATTGTGATTTTCACCATTCTTGAATTGTGATTTTAATAATTCCTGATTTGTGATTTCCACAACTCCTGAATTGTGATTATCGTCTGCCCTGTTTTCTATCCTGACTGCTGTTTCATTTTCAGCAGGATCCTCCTCCCTGTCCGGCAGGGGCGGATTTTCTTTTTCCATGAAATTCTTTACATAGATCACGTTAGGCTTCCCCATCCCCAGACGCTTTTTCTCTATCAGCCCGATGCCCTTGTCTGTGTCCAGTTCCTTCATCAGCTTTACCGCTTTCTGCGTACCGCAGTTCATCAGCTCCGCTGTCTCTTCCACCGTAAAGACAATGTAGACCCTGTCCTCTTCGTCAATCCATCTGTTCTTGATGCTAAGACCCATACGGTCCAGCATCAGCCCGTATAAGACCTTCGCTTCACAGGATAGGCTCCTGAAGCATTCCGCTGTAAACAGCATTTTCGGTATGCGGTAAAAGCTGTACTGCTCCGCTTCCATTCCATGGAAATAATCAAACCGGATTCCCTGCACCTTTCATTCCTCCATTTCTCGCAAATCTTTTTATGGTTTCCCAACATAAAAACAGAGGTCCAAATTTGTTCCTCTGCTCTTATGTGAAACAATATTCTGTTTTCCCCCGCCGGAATAAATTGGCTCCGCCAATGCTATCCTGCCTGTATGTTTCCCTGCTCAAATTTCCACCTCTTTAAGAGGCCATAGATTACTTCCTCCATGGCTCTTTCCGATACTCCCGGCTTTCCTGCACGGATTGTCTTTCAAGTCATAATACCGAGCCGCATAATTGAAGATAGCCGACAACTGATTATTGACCGTTTTCAGATATGTTTCTGAATATCCCTTTTTCATCAGTGCATTTTGCCATGCCCGAATGTCGGAAGCCTTAATCTCATTCATATTCTTTTTCTTGAAATACGGAATGATTTTCAAGTCAATAATGAATTTCTTTGTACGCATGGTATTTTCACGCAGACGGTGTTCCATATCCTCATAATAGATTTGTACGAAGTTTTCAAAATTGATGTCTAAATTCCTCTGCTGCTGTTGCAGGAAGTCACGTTCCCACTGCTCCGCTTCCGCTTTTGTCTTAAATCCCCTCTTGTTCTTCTTGTGGCTTACGCCCTGCCAGTCCTTATAATAGAACTGGCAACGCCACATCTTTCCGTTCCTTGTCGCTGACATAAAATCTCTCCTTTCCTACATGGCTACGGTCAGACCGTAAAATTTTTCTTCAAAATATTTTGTCGGGACTTTGCCGCAGATTGTCCGATAGCCCTTTGCTTTCAGTTCCTCATTCAGCCCCCGGATAATCTTGTAGGCATAACCCGTTGATACACCAAGCATTTCAGCCGCTTCCTCTGCCGTTACATACATTTTCTTTCCATTCTCCATATAGTCTTATCCTTTCTTTTTTGTTTTAGGTACACATATGTGACCTTTGTGTTTTTATTATACGGTACCCTTTTGTGAACGTCAAGTATTTATTTTAAATTTTTATACACAAATGTGTCCTGATATGATAGAATTGAACTAAGCACTAACGAAAATCACATAAATTGGAGGTATTGGCATGACTACCGGGGAAAAGATTAAACACTTTCGGAATTTGCGTGGCATATCACAGGAAACGCTCGGTCAGCTTTCCGGCATCAATTCCGCCACAATTAAAAAGTACGAGTATGGCATCCGCAATCCAAAGCCCGACCAACTGATGAAAATTGCAAATGCTTTGGGTATCAGTATCAATGTTTTCATGGATTTTGATATAGAAACGGTATCAGATGTATTGTCCTTGCTGCTAAAAATGGACGAACAATTAGATATGGACTTTGAAGCAGAGAGATATGAGGACGGAAGCTTCAATCCCTCTACAATCAAAATATCCTTTAAAAACTCCCTGCTCAATCATAAGTTAGGCGTATACATGAAAGCAAGGGAATTGCAGGAGAATCTTTTGAATGATACAGAACGCTTCTCGTCGGAGGAAGAACACCAACGGGCGATTGAAGCACTCTCAAAGGATTTAGACGCTGTTAAGCAAAGTATTCTTGACGACAGCAAGATTGTCAAAAAGGGTGTTAGAGGTATATCTGTTAAAATATATCCCGAAAATGAATGAGAAAAATTTTGTGCAAAAAGTATTGACTTCCACGTAACGTGATACTGTATTCTTTTCTCATAGGAGCAGAATAGATATAAGCCGGCAATCTCTGTCTTGCTTCTTCACAAATTTAAGGAGCTGATAAGAATGCGAACCATAAGCCAAGTTGCAGAATTAACAGGCATAAGCACACGAACACTACAATACTATGACGAGATTGGATTGTTAAAACCAAGCGAATTGACCGAATCCGGCTATCGTCTATATGATGATGAAGCCTTGCAAAAGCTACAACAAATCCTGTTTTTTAAGGAATTGGGATTTAAGCTGAAAGAGAATGAACCTCCCCGGGGCAAGCCCTCAAGTACTGTGCTCGGCTCCTACGTCGCCGCTCACAGTACTTGCCTTTTACATCTGCTTACGCATCTGTAAAAGCGGGGTATCGGGAAT
>JAETSI010000139.1 GCA_021769725.1 Oscillospiraceae bacterium
AACTTATCTTTGGTGATTGATTCATTTGTATCCATGATCTTTATACCTCCATTATCTGGAGAGTATTGTATCAGAAAAAAATAAACGATTTAAGGTACGTCTTTTTTCATACTTACATAAAAAGTAAAGGAGCCAAACGACAATGAAAAGAAAAAGCGCAGTTTTATTAATGGGAGCGGCCTTATCTCTGGCAGCATGCGGTTACAGTGTGCGGGCAATGACTTACGCATATGATTTGGGAGAAAAAGGAGTTTACGCCGAGCCGGCAGAGGAAGACAGGAAAAAGCTGGCTCTCTGGCACAAGGAAGAAATGCGGAATGAGCTGGCCTATCTTGCATGTTACGGCGTTACCTATGATACAGAGAGCGATACCCTGTATTATCGGGGAAAAACGGTGAGATGGCTGTGTGACGAGCAGATCGAGGATACCTACAAGGCGATCCAGATGCCGGAAGGGGAAATTGACGTCTATACGGTAAGAAGAGATGATTACAGATTAACAGGCGTGCGGATAGCCACACAGGAAGAGTTCGACCGGAAAACAAAGGAACTGGAAGCAGAGGCAAAAAAAGAGGCATCTTCTACGGGAAGTATTCTTCATACGTTTGCTTGTGATGAGGAAGAGGTAACAGACAGCAAGGATGGGCTGACGACAGGGACCGCAGAAATAAAAGAAGATATCGTAGTAAACGATGCAGAGCAGAAGGAGGCTGTGGAGGAGGCAGAGGTATTTGATGTCTTTGAGGATGAGGATATGATAGCTTCTGAAAGAAAAATTCAGGAATATAAGAAAAATGGTATCGGCCAGGAGCCTGCCGCAGGCAGCTGGACCTGGCAGGGAAAAGAGATCCAATTGCTTATGGATGAGGATGGAAGCTTCTATCAGAATGGAAGCAAGGAGGCAAAAGAGGGGAAGATCTATCTGATCGTGAAACGAAAAGCGGATGGCAGTATCAAAGCTGTGAGACAGATCACAATCGAAGAAGTGATGGCGGAACGCATCGCCCATCTGAAGGACAAATGATCTCTGAACGTAACAGTTCAGGCAGGCCTGCACAGACTGTAAGAAAGTAATGGAAGGGTTAAAAACCATGACAGGTTTTCGCACGAACCCCCGCCGGACCGCGCAATCAGTGCCTGTCCGGCGGGGGTTCTGTATGTCAGGCGCACCGTCAATCCGCTGTGCGTCTTTAAGCTTCTATCACTGTCCCGGCTTTTCCGTCCAGTGCGTTCAAGGCATTTTCGAGATTGGTGATGATAGCCTTGCGGCCGGTTCCGGCTTTGATGAAATCAACAGAGGCCTGGATTTTCGGAAGCATAGCCGTTTCACCGAATTGATTGTCCCGGATGTGAGCTTCCGCTTCCTCTATGCTCAGGTGCGCCAGGGGTCTCGGATGTTCAGAAAGGTGGTCGAGGCACACCTTTTCATCATTGGTGAGGATCATCAGGATGTCCGCGTCTGTCATTTCAGCCAGCAGTCCGCTGGTGTAATCCTTTTCGATGATGGCGCTGGCGCCTTTCAGCTCACTTCCCTGGGCCAGTACAGGAATACCGCCGCCTCCGCAGGAGATCACTACATGGCCGGCGTCAGAGAGGGCGCGGATGGCGTCGATTTCTATAATATCCTTTGGGCGGGGAGAAGCCACGATCCGCCGGAAGCCTTTTCCCGGTTCTTCAACCATATAATTTCCTTTTTTCTCTTCTTCCTCTGCTTCCGCGGCAGTCATATAGCGGCCGATCACCTTTACCGGATGGTAAAAGGTATCGTCATACGGATCCACCAGAACCTGAGTCAGCACGGTGCTGACAGTTTTAAAAATCCCTTTCTGCAAAAGCGCTGCCCGCAGGGCATTTTGCAAATCATAGCCGATATAACCCTGGCTCATGGCGGAGCAGACAGACATAGGAGCCGCCGTGTAGTTCTGGTGGGATTTTCCGAATTCATTCATGGCCGTGTGGATCATGCCCATCTGGGGAGCATTGCTGTGGGTGATGATGAGCCGGTATCCCCCGGCAACCATTTCCGCAAGAACCTTGGAAGAGCTTTTAACGGCTACCTTCTGCTCCGGGAACGTCACTCCGAGGGCACGGTGGCCGAGTGCAATTACAACCTTCTTTTTCATGATGTTTTCCTTTCTTTCTGTGGGGTCAAGAAATCTTGCTGTTGCTGTCATTATAAGTTTTTCATTCAAAAAAAGCAACCGTTCCTTAGCCGTGGGTGAGGGCGGACAAAGGGCCGCGGCGCAAGCTATCCAAAGAAACAGATTTCCCAGCCAGACATAAAAGCATTTCAATAATAAAAGAAAAGGAATATAAAATGATAATTCAACTAAAAAGGAAATATTATCAAAAGTTTAACACAAATCACAGAAGTAAAAAAATAAAATAAAAAAATTTAAAAAAGTAGTTGACAAAACAGGAAATGCAGACTATAATAAAGACAACAAAAAACAAACGAGAGAAAATATAAAGAATAAGGAGGACAGTCCAATGGGAACTTAATCTTTAAAAATCATTCAAATTCAAGTGTTTAAGAAGGCGAATGAAAAATGAAATTTAAGAAAGAGAGGTACGGACCACCGAAAAATTAAACTTCCTGTTTTTGTAAAACACAGAAACAGAAAAAAATAATCAAAAAGATCAAAAGATCAAAAGATCAAAAGATCAAAAGATCAAAAGATCAAAAGATCAAAAGATCAAAAGATCAAAAGATCAAAAGATCAAAAGATCAAAAGATCAAAAGATCAAAA
>JAETSI010000140.1 GCA_021769725.1 Oscillospiraceae bacterium
AAACTGATATTCGGTTTTGTATAAAACATACCGAAGGTCTATTAAGGTTACCCTTTTTTCCGAAAAACATGTCAAAATCTTTTTCAAAAAGTTCTTGACATATCACCAGAATGCTTCCCTAGATTTACCTTAGTTAGTCTAATCTAACTTCAGAATAACAAATACTCTTTTATTTGTCAATATTTTTTCACGTACAGAAAAGAAAAAGCCCTGTCAAGGGCATTGCCACCATTGGTGGTGCTTTGCACTCTTGATTGGACTTTTTGTTTGTTGTATCTTCCATGCAAGAGGAAATCAAAGACCTCTGTTCCATTTCGCCTTTAGATAATCTTCATAGTCTGCCTCATTGAAGTCTACTTGTGGAGAAGTATTCGGAATGTTTTTTCTGTTATCTATATCTGCAAGTTGACGGAATATCCAGTCATCATAAGGGTCGTGATATTTATACTCTTTGGGCTGTTCTCTGTATCGGTCTAATCCTCGCATTTCCTTGTGTACTTTCATCATACGTTCTATTTTTTGACGCTGTATCAACTGTTTGATTTCCATAAGTTCTTCAATTTCTACAACCTCATTAGAAAGATAATTGCTGATGTATCTAATCAATATGGTTTCCATGTAAAATCTGTATTCTTTTTCATCATCGAAAAATTCGTTTTCAGACAGATAATCTAAGGAAACATTGAAGTCCTGTTCCCGTTTGATAATATCCATGATATATGGTTCGGTGTGGTCAATATACTTCCATTCTCCCGATAATAATTCATTGGGTGTTACTCCCAGCACGTCCATTATCTTTTCTAATGTGTCAAAGGTAGGATAATTCACACCTCGTTCAATCTTGGAAAGGCTCTGCATATTGATACCGATTTTGTCCGCAAGTTCCTGCTGTTTCATTCCTCTGTGTTTCCTTATGGTCTGTATGTTCTCTCCTAAGAAACTGATTTTCTTTTCATAATGCTCCATAACTTAGTATAACCGCTCCTTTCGTTGCTTTTCTTATCGTTTATAAGCATATCATACTTAATATATATCAAAAAGTCAACAAAAACTTCTTGACAAGTAATTCTAATGGCGTTATTATCATATCAGATAGAGTGATTAAGCACGCTAGGGTCAATCACACGATTGAGTAAGCATAGAAAAGATGTATTTTCACTTTGATAGCATGAATAAGCATGGACTATCAGACCGAAAATAAGGTTTCTGACTGGGGCTGTTCCGTTTAGCCACGAGCCTTACAAGGCTTGTGAGCGTTAAGAACGGGGCAGACACAGGAAGAAAGGGAACGCCTTTAGGCGAACGCATAGGGCGTATATGTAACACCGCCCTGCGTATACATGTCATAGTACCTAGAAACTGTGATAAATAAAGGAAAAAACACAATTTTTACCCCGCAAAAAACGGGGCATACGAAAGGAGCAATGCACTATAACTACACACAAAAATTTATCCGTTAAGATTGATTACATTAGCATAGTATTTGATACCGCAACCGCTGAAGATGTAATCATGCACATTTTAGATTTACCGACTGACATTTTCAATGTTTATCCAGCAACGATAAAATTCAAGACTTATCAGACACGCTGGCAGATTGGAGATATTTATGTATCGGGGGATGCAAGAAAGACAGAGGACAACCCACAGGGGCTAGGCTGTTATCTTGTTATGACTGGCAGAGGGTGTGATGATATTTTCCGTATTCTCGACAGTAGGAATTATACCTTTGGGGATATGTTCCGACGTTGTGAGCGAAGATACGGACGGGATAACTTCCATTTCACAAGACTTGATATTGCCATTGATGATAAGAACGAAAAGCCATTCTTTACCATAGAGCAGATAAAGAAAAAATGCGAAAAAGAGGAATTTATCTCGAATAGTGAGGGCTACCACTTTGACGAAAGCAAGTTTGACGATTTCGATACCGCAAAAACCGTTTATATCGGTGCTGGAAAATCGGGATTGTCCTACCGCTTTTATGATAAGGATAAGGAAGTCTGTTCAAAACATAATAAGACGCTTGATGAAGTCGGCAGTTGGAAACGGACAGAAATGCAACTGCGTGATGATAAGGCTCATGTTTTTGCCATGACATTCAAAGACAGACCACTTGAACTTGGGGAACTGGCTTTCGGGCTATTGGCAAACAACCTACGCTTTGTCGTTCCAAACAGAAGTGAAAGCAATAAGAGCAGATGGAAAACGTGTCGGTTTTGGGAACGCTTTTTAGGGGCTGTGGAAGTCTTGAAACTGCAAGTGCCGAAACTACATAATTCCCTTGAGGAAACACAGCAATGGCTTACAGAGGGTGGCGTGATTTCCGCTGTCAAAAGTTTTTACTTCTTAGAAGAACATGACGCATTAGGCGGACTGGAAAAAGTGGGAACTATGCTCGATAAGGCAAGATACAGCACTTCCCTTTCCAGTAAATTAACCGCCCACTTACAGAGGATAGACCGCACCGACCTTATCCCCTATATCCAGTATGACACGAAACATGGGAAAGGGGGCATCTGATGAATAACAACTATATTCCTGTATGGGAAAAATACACCCTTACCATTGAAGAAGCGTCAAAGTATTTCCGTATTGGAGAAAACAAGTTAAGACGATTGGCAGAGGAAAACAAGGACGCTGGCTGGCTCATTATGAATGGCAACCGCATACAGATTAAACGCCGACAGTTTGAAAAGGTCATTGATAAATTGGACGCAATCTAATGCAAATGAGC
>JAETSI010000027.1 GCA_021769725.1 Oscillospiraceae bacterium
TACACTATACCCCATGCTCCGCTATTCAGAAATAACCGACGATACCTACGAACCGTACAAGCCGTCGGTGGAAGAACGTCTTGCGGCTCTGGAAGCGGCGGTTTTGGGAGGGGGTGAAGTGTAATGAAAAATAAGCTTACAAAGCTCATTGATGTAAAGTCGATCGTAACGCTGATTATGACAACGATCTTTGCCTGTCTTTCGGTAAAAGGAACTGCTTCATCAGATCAGTTCCTGACCGTTTTCACAACTGTTATAGCGTTTTATTTCGGAACGCAGTATCAGAAAAATTCCAAGGAGGACAAAGATAATGAAAACGTTTAAATCCAATGACAAAACACAGATCACACCGCATTTTAATGTAAGCGAATTTCGCTGTAAATGCGGAGGAAATCATGATACGCAGCTTGACGAATCTCTCGTTCAGAAACTGGAACAGTTATTTTCTGCTCTGAACTGCTCGAAGATTATCGTGAACTCAGGCTATCGCTGTATCGCTCACGACAAGAATGTCGGCGGCAACGGATACGGTCAGCATACCAAGGGAACGGCTGCGGATATCGTCTGCTATGACAGGAATGGAAAGAAGATCAGCTCGAAGATCGTCTGCTGCGCCGCTCAGGATATCGGCTTCGGAGGCATTGCCAACATCGACAGTACATATACCGCAACTCATGTTGATACCCGTACATCCTTGAAATGGTACGGAGATGAAACAGTCACGACCGCTTACAGCGTTACCGATGATTTTTACAAGCACTGGAAACTCAGCAAAAACGATGTTTATGAAACTGCTCCGGCAAAGAAAACAAAGTCCGTTACGCTTACAATTGACGGCGTGACTTATCAGGGGACGCTGACTGAAAAATAACAATTTGCCCTCCTGTGTCGGCAGGAGGGCTGCTATTTTATACTATTAAAAAGGAGGATAAATTTATGAAATCATTTATACCATGGATCGGCGGCAAAAGTCTGCTTGCTAACAAAATCATAGCCATGTTCCCGGAGAAAATTGACCGATATATCGAGGTATTCGGCGGTGGCGGCTCGGTGCTGTTTGCAAAAGAAAAACACGCTCCGCTTGAAGTTTACAACGATGCTAACGGTCATTTAGTCAATCTGTTCCGCTGCATAAGATTTCACCGGGAAGAGCTTCAGCGTGAGATATCAGGCTATATCAACGCTCGTGAGGTTTTCGAGGATATACGAACTCAGATCGATATGCGAGGATTTACCGATATTCAGAGAGCCGCAATGTTTTATATTATGATAAAGATCAGCTACGGTGCTGACGGACGCACTTACGGATGCAACAAGAAAAATATCTCTCCGGACTATCTTTCAGCAATTGAAAAACGTCTGAAAACAGGTGCAGGAGTGGTTATCGAGCATAAGGACTTCGAGAATCTTATCAAGGTTTATGATCGTCCGGGAGCGTTATTTTACTGCGATCCGCCTTATCATAAGACTGAAAAATATTATGACGCTGAATTCAACGAAACAGATCATGAGCGTTTAAATGCCTGTTTACAGGCGATCAAGGGGAAATTTGTTCTGTCGTACAACGATGATGAATATATCCGGGAGATGTACAAAGATTTCAATATTACGGCAGTCTCAAGGCAGAATAATCTCAGCCGTGGCGAGTACAAGGAACTGATCATCACCAACTATTGATGTATTTTTTTTAGAGCGAAAATAACGGTATACGTTATTTTAATTGTAAAAATAGTACACGGAGGAAAACAGTGATTAAATGCTATTTAAAGACTATTTTAAGGGATCGCAATTTGTCTCAGAAAGAACTCTGCGATATGATAAATGCACGCCCGTCAACTATCTGCGACTGGTGCAACAACAACATTGAGGGCGTAAAATTAAACCTTCTGGAAGATATTTGCACCGCTCTCGGCTGCGAAATTTCTGATGTTCTTGCCATTACATAATTTCAGCCTCCTGATTTGCGGTCAGGAGGCTCTTTTTTTACTCAAAGTAATTTTTTTTGTATTTTGCTTGGCACTTTTTTGTGTTTTGCGTGGCAGGCAACACTTATTCAGGATTCATGATTTTCAACAATAAGCTTTTCTACCCTTTAAAACAAAAATGGTATGATTTATCTGACCTATCAGAGCATAGCAGATTATGAGGTTGTAGGATATTATAACAACTGCTACATATTAGTCAAAGGCATTAAAGCAGTTAAATTAACAGAAGAAGAACTATTAGCCTTAGAGTAAACGGGGGTGTAAAGTCGATGAACACACTAAAACTGCAAAAAATCAACAAGCACTATGGCAAGAAAAAACACGCACTTTGCGATTTCAGCTTTGAATTCACAAATGGAATTTACGGACTTCTCGGACCGAATGGAGCAGGCAAATCCACGCTGATGAACATTATTACCGATAATCTTCTCCCCGATAAGGACGGCGGAAAACTGCTCTGGAACGGTGAAGAAACAAAAGTCCTGAAAGAGAAATTCAGAAGCAGACTTGGATTTATGCAGCAGCAGAACCTCTACGAGAGCATGACTGCACATACTAATGCAAAAATATAGTTCATTTTTGGTAACATTTGATTGTTCTGGTATTATGGAAAAGAACGTTACAATCGAAAATACTTATAACAAAGATGTTTTGTCCTCAAACGTTATAGGTATGGTAGGTGTTCCTGTCAATATTACTTCTGATGTTGAGTTCGATTTAGCCACTATCACATTTACTTATGATGAATCGCTGCTTAACGGAACACCGGAAGAAAATCTTGCGATTTTATGGTATGACGAAGTAAATAACGAATATGTTATTCTAGATTCTGAAACCGTTGTTGATACAGAAAATAATACTGTAAGCTATACTACAACACATTTTTCAACATATCTTGTAATTGACCGTGAAATATGGTACAATTGCTTTAGGAAACGAATTGATTATCGTAATGCGCTGGGGCGACAAAAAAATCCTATGATATTGCTTTTGTTGTAGATGTTTCAGGGGGACTACGGCGAATCTTTACAGTCATTTGGAATACAATGCTAAGGTTATTTCTGCGGAAACGATTGCAAGGGTTCTTGACAGCAAGAAGGAAGATTCGTCTGACGATTCTGAAAAGAAGTCGGTAACCACAAAGTCTATGGACACAAAATCTGCAAGTAATAAAGCAACGGACAAGACATCACAAAAAAAGCGTGGTAGAAAAAAGAAGAACGACACTCCTGCGGACACGTCACAGACCGTAGCCGTGTAATTATATAATATAATGGACCGAGGACGAGATAGAAAATTTGAAAAAAGAGCGATTTTGGTAGAAAATCTGGTAGAAATTTTCGGTAGAAGTCAATTATATGACTTTGAAAGGGTTTCAGAAAGTCCCATAAAATCAAAGAAAAAAGCATATCAAATAAAAAAGTTCATATAATGTGCTGGACTTTACTCCGATTTTATGATATACTGTAAATAGTTTTAGGAAATAGAAAAACAAGCAAAAAGTATTTTTATTTTCACGTGAATCATTATTTTTCTGCATGTTTTTTGTTACAAATCGGATATGCAGCAACTATATATGTCAATGAGTCTGTTAAATTAAAACGAAAATAACTTTTGGGGAAATAACATATGAAATATGCATTAATAGGTTGCGGTCGAATTTCGTTTAATCATATTCAGGCTGCAAAAAATAATAAACTTGAAATTATGGCTGTTTGTGATATTGTACCTGAAAAAATGTCACGCTCTGATTTGCCCTCCAACACACGAAAATATACGAATTACAAAGAACTTCTTGAAAAAGAAAAACCTGATCTTGTTGCCGTTGCAACTGAGAGTGGAAAACATGCAGCCATTGCCGTTGATTGTATCAATGCCGGATGCAATGTTATAATTGAAAAACCAATTGCCCTGTCCCTTAAAGATGCAGATTGTATTATTTCATCGGCTAAAGAAAAGGGTGTATTGGTTTGCACGAATCATCAGAACCGCTTTAATAAGTCAGTTCAGTACATTCGCAAGGCAATAGAAAGCAAACGCTTTGGCAGACTTTTTTACGGAACTGCTCACATTAGATGGAACAGGGGGCAGGATTACTATTTGCAAGCTCCGTGGAGAGGCACATGGGAACAAGACGGCGGAGCATTGATGAATCAATGTATTCACAATATTGATCTGCTGCGTTGGATAATGGGGAACGAAATAGATGAAGTATTTGCATATACGGATAATTTAAACCATCCCTTTATTAAAAGCGAGGATTTAGGTCTGGCATTGATCCGATTTAAAAACGGATCGTATGGTATAATTGAGGGCACAACAAATGTCTACCCTAAAAATTTAGAGGAAACGCTTTACATCTTTGGAGAGAATGCATCAGTTAAAGCTGGGGGAAAATCGGTCAATACCATTGAGGAATGGCGCTTTGCAGATGCTCTGGACGACCCGGACAGTATAAAAGCTTCTTGTCATGAAAATCCCCCAAATGTTTACGGTTATGGACATACTCCACTGTATGCAGATATGATTGAATCCATAAAAATAGGAAGAGAACCGTATGTGACGGGTGAAGATGGCAGACGAGCTTTGGAGCTTGTTCTTGCAATTTATAAATCTTCTTATGAAGGAAAACCGGTTAAGCTGCCTCTTGAAGAATGTTCTACACTTGATTTTAGGGGGAAATTTGATTGAATAAATTGAATGTCCAAATAATAATATATAAAGCAAATTTATATCTGAATAAATTTTCGAGCGCATTAAAACAATTATTTGTCCATGGCTTTTTTCATATTGCAGGTACAAATGTTGCCAACAAGATTATTGCCGCAATTACCAATATTCTTATCATACGGTTTATTGGAAAATATGAATATGGTGTTTTGAGCGCAGCTTATAACATATACAATATTTTCATTTTGTTTTCAGGATTTGGCATACAAAGTGCAATTTTGATTTTCTGTTCCGAAAAAAGAATCTATACCGAGAAGTTATCCTACTACAGATACGGATTTATTGCAGGCTTTATTGCAAGTATTGCTTTGAGTGCCGGTATGCTTTGCTATGTGGTTATTGGAAAACTTGGTATTCAGGCTACAAAACAATACATTATTATGTTGTGCATTCTCCCGCTATTTAATTATATAGTACAATTTATTTTTATTATACTGCGCACTCGAAGAGAAAATAAAAAATATGCCCTCATGCAGAATGTCAGCAGCATATCCTATTTTTTATTCGGTTGCATCGGTGCATATATACATGGTATTTCGGGTGCGATTATTGGAAATTATGTTTCTCACCTTATAGTTATCGCTCTTTGTCTTAAAGATATTCTTCCTTTAGTTAGAGAAAAGGTTGTTTTATCTCGTAAAAACAAGCTTGTATTATGGGAATACTCAATAAAAAACGGACTTTCAAGCGCTCTTAACAGGATCTTATATTTAATAGATATTGCAATGATTGCATATTTAATCAGTGATCCTGAGATAATAGCTTCATATAAAGTTGCAGTGATGATTCCCGAAGCCATGTCTTTCATCCCGACGTCCATTATGGTGTATTTTCTGCCGGTTATTGTAAAGCACAATAACGATTACACTTGGTTGAAATCAAAAATAGCCAAACTATTGTTATATTCCGGGATTTTTCATGCGTTCGTGGCAGCCTTTCTGGTGATTTTTGCGCCTTATATCATTACCTTGCTTTGGGGAAGTGAATATCTTGACAGTACCGTATGTTTCAGAATAATCAGTGTAAATTATTTTTTTCTTGCTACATTCAGATTTCCCTGTACTAATATACTTGCATGTTTAAAGAAAGTAAATTTTAATCTTATCCTCAGTGTTGTATCATCATGTTTCAATATTATTTTGAATTATATTCTTATTAAGAATTATTCATCCTATGGTGCAGCAATAGCTACGCTTTCAACGGTGATTTTCATATCTTCCATTTCAGTTCCTTACTTAATATATTCTGTCAGGAGATATAAATAAAAATGAGTAATTATTTTGTACATAACAGCAGCTTTATAGATGATAACGTAACTATTGGAAATAATACAAAAATATGGTATTTCTGTCATATACAAAGCCATGCCGTTATTGGTGAAAATTGTTCGCTGGGGCAGAATGTCAATATTTCCAATTATGTAAAAATAGGTAATGGAGTAAAAATACAGAATAACGTCTCTGTCTATGAAGGCGTTGAACTTGAAGACTATGTATTTTGCGGACCTTCCTGTGTATTTACAAATGATCTTACACCAAGAGCAAAATATCCAAAAGGCTCGGCAGGCTACAAGAAAACGCTTGTCAAGACAGGTGCAAGTATCGGAGCCAACGCCACGATAATATGTGGTCATACGATCGGGAAATGGGCTATGATAGGTGCGGGCGCCGTTGTTGCAGCCGATGTTCCGAATCATGCTTTGATGATGGGAGTACCGGCAAAATTGTCAGGATGGGTATGCGAGTGCGGAAATATTCTTGACGAATGTTTATGTTGTCCCTGTGGACTAAAATATAAAAAAACAAACGGTGGATTGGAGAAGATAAAGTGCAGTTCAGAGATTTGAAAGCACAGTATCATGCTTTAAAATCAGATATAGATAATGCGATACAATCCGTATTGAATAGTTCAGAATTCATACTTGGAAAACAAGTAACTGAATTAGAAAATAAATTAGCTGAATACGTTGGTAGAAAGCATTGCATTTCATGTGCAAGCGGCACTGACGCCCTACAACTGTCTTTAATGGCGCTGAATGTCGGAAAGAACGACGCTGTGTTCACATCAGATTTCACTTATTTTGCTTCGGCAGGAACCTCTTCCATTCTTGGTGCAACTCCTGTTTTTGTAGATATTGATGAAAGAACGTTTAATATTTCACCGGATGCATTAGAAATTTCTATACAAAGGGCGCTTTCTGAAGGAAAATTGACTCCCAAAGTGATCGTTCCCGTTGACCTCTTCGGTTTGCCCGCAGATTATTCGGAAATTATTCCGATCGCTGAAAAGTATAAACTTAAAATTCTTGAAGATGGAGCACAGGGATTTGGAGGAAATATTAACGGAAAATCAGCATGTTCCTTTGGCGATATCTCAACAACATCATTTTTCCCCGCTAAGCCTTTAGGCTGCTATGGCGACGGTGGAGCAATTTTTGTTGATGACGATCAGCTTGATCAGCGGTTGCGTTCTTTGAGATCACAGGGCAAATCGCCTGCGGATAAGTATGATAACCGTGAGATCGGTATCAACTCCCGACTTGATGCACTTCAAGCAGCTATACTTTTGCCGAAATTCATGGCGTTCGTAGAATATGAGCTTAATGCTGTCAATCAGGCTGCCAAATGGTATACGGAAAGATTATCGGATAAGTTAGTCACTCCGCTTGTGCCAAATGGCTTTTATTCAAGCTGGGCGCAGTACACGATCATGCTTAATGATAGTAAGACAAGAAACAGAGTTCAGTCCGCATTGAAGGATAACGGTATTCCGTCCATGATTTATTATCCGAGAGGTCTTCATCAGCAAAAAGCATATGAATCAATGAAACTTTCAGATGAATGGTACCCAAATACCATTTTAGCATCAAAAACTGTTTTGAGTTTGCCCATGCATCCCTACCTGAATGAAGAAGAAATCGACAGGATCTCAAAAGTGATCATTAATAGTTTATAAGGAGGAATGGAAAATGAATTTCAGTATTTATCAAGGGCTAATTTCCGGAAAAGAAAAACTTGCATTGGTAGGTCTTGGATATGTTGGTCTGCCGCTTGCAGTGGAATTTGCGAAGCATGTTGGCGTCATTGGCTTTGATATTAACGAAAAGCGCGTCAATGAATATAGGAACGGTATTGACTCTACAAATGAGGTCGGTGAAGCGATAAAGAATACAATTGTTGATTTTACTGCCGACCCCACCAGACTTAAAGAAGCAAAATTTATTATCGTAGCCGTTCCTACTCCTGTCAAGGAAGATAACAGCCCCGATCTTGCACCTGTGGAGAGCGCTTCACACACAGTCGGACAGAATCTCACCGCAGGCTCTATCGTTGTATTTGAGTCAACTGTTTACCCCGGAGTTACCGAAGATATTTGTATTCCGATCATTGAGAAAGAATCGGGATTGAAATGCGGTGTGGATTGGAAGATCGGATACAGTCCCGAACGTGTAAATCCCGGAGATAAAGAGCATTCGCTGACATTTATACGAAAAGTAGTATCGGGAATGGACGAGGAAACTGTCACAGAAATTCAAAGAGTATATGATATTGCAATCAAAGCAGGGACATTTCGGGTTTCAAATATAAAAACTGCGGAAGCCGTCAAGGTAATTGAAAACAGCCAGCGTGACGTAAATATTGCTTTTATGAACGAGATTGCTATTATATGCGGTAAGATGGGTATTGATACATCAGAAGTCATTGACGGTATGAATACGAAGTGGAACTCTCTTGGTTTCAGACCCGGTCTTGTTGGCGGACATTGCATCGGAGTTGATCCGTATTATCTGGCAGATGCCGCAGAAAATCTGGGATACCGAAGCAGATTGATTCATGATAGCAGACTGATTAATAATAGTATGAGTGGTTTTATTGTCAACACTGCCGTTAAAAAAATGACAGAAGCCGGTATCAGGCTTGAAACAGCATCTGTCGTTATATTAGGGGCTACGTTTAAAGAAAATTGTCCTGACATAAGAAACAGCAAGGTGATTGATATTGTAAATCAGCTTAAAGTATATAATATTGACCCGATAGTAACAGATCCGTTGGCTGATCCGCAAACTGTGCTGAAGGAATATGATGTGAAATTGGTCCCGTTTAAAAATGTTCCTAAGGCAGACTGTATTATTGTAGCGGTTGCCCACGATGAATACAGGAAGCTGTCTGTTTCACAGGTTAAAGATATGTTTAAAAGTGATGTACCCGATAATCAAAAGGTTCTGTTGGATATCAAAAGTATTTTTTGTATGGATGAGCTCATTGCATCCGGTATGAAATTTTGGAGACTATAGCGAGGAAATCAGAATGAAAATACTAATTATAAGTGAATATATTGTACCGTATCAGTCGGTAGCATCTATACGCTGGACTAAAATAATAAAGTATCTGAAACGCAATCACCATATCGAACGGATCGACGTGGTTACTTTGGATAAAAAAATAGACAATGATCGGGTAAAAAGTGATGCATTATTAAAGAATGATCTGAAATATATTGATCATTATTACGCTGTTCCGACTCCCATGTTAAACATGGCATATATGGTATACGATATAAAAAAACGTTTCCTAACGCAATCAAATGAGAAACAGAAAGGCAGAAAGAAAAACAGAAAGATACGAAAAAAGGTGTATTCGCTTTTAGTATATTTCAAGCAAATTTATATCGCACTATCCGTTTTCCATTATATAAGATATAAAATAAAAATCGAACAATATGACACTGTAATTACTTCATATGGTCCTGAATGGACGAATCTGGTCGGATGCAAATTAAGTAAGAAATTTAAAAATATGCACTGGATCGCCGATTTCAGAGATCAATGGAATCGAGAATTTAACAAGAGGAATCCCGAGCGGCTTATAAAAAAAGCAAGACGTATCTGTTCCGAAGCCGATTGTCTGTTGCGGGTCAATCCATATCTTGAATTATTTGAGTCTCATAGGCAAAAAGTCGTTGTAATTCCGAATGGATTTGATCCCGAGGAAAAATTGGAGCCGGTAAAGTCGGAGGTATTTCGAATCGTTTATACCGGAACAGTCTATACTTCCGATGAAATGGACGCTTTATTTAATGCGCTTCAGCAGCTTATTCATTCCAATGAAATCGAACGCTCCGATCTTTCGATCGAATATGCCGGATGTACTGAAAACCTTTTTATTCAATATATTCAAAAATATAAATTTGAATCCAATTTTATCAATCATCACTTTATAAGCCGTAAGGAATCCTTGAGACTTCAGAGTCGCTCCAGTCTGCTGCTCATGGCGGGATGGAACACCAAGAATGAAAAAATTGTTTGGTCGGGAAAGATGTACGAATACATGATGGCAAAAAAGCCTATCGTCTATCTTATGGCAGGAGAAGAAAAGGACTGTGAGGCTGCAAGATCTATTGAATTATTAGGCGGAGTCTGTTATCAGACATGCAGAAAAAAGGAAACATTCCCGATTTTAAAAAAATATATTTTGGAAAAGTATAGGGAATGGAAAGAGACAGGAAACGTTTATATTAAGCGGAATGATGCATATATAGAACAATTCAGTTACCCAAGAATTGCGGATAAAGTCTATCAGCTGCTTAAAAAGATCTGATTTGCATAATAGAAATTTGTGTATGAACTATAGTCAATAAAACGTTCGGCAGCATATTCATCTTTCTGAGTCAACTCTTTTAAACCTTGATGTCCCAAAACGATATGACCGATTTCGTGCGAAATGGTATATCTTGTTTGTGGAACAGGAGAATCCTATGCTATTATTAAAAGCTGTCCGTTTGCGTTGATTGTTTTACATCTTTCGCCTAATTTGAGAACGCCAGAAACGTCCTGTCTGACGATTATTCCCATTTCAGCGGTAATTGATTTCAAATCTACAGGCAAGCTTCGCACATTGTGCCGGATCAGGAAACGCCACGCAGCGTCACGTGAATTTTTGTAAATTTCATAATTCAGAAGAAACACCTCCGAAAGATATTTTTCTCTTTCAAAGGTGTTTTTATTATTGCTAATAGTTGGTTTCTTCTGGAAGTTGATTAATCCTTTCGAGTTCTTCTGCTGTAAGAGGTTCAATTATTCCTTGTCCGTCCGTTCTTCGAGCAATTTGAGTACCAACGATTCTCTGTTTGTAACTTATAGCTTCTCTTTGACGCTTAACTTCAAGCCGTTCTTCTATTCTGCCTATTAATTTTACCTGCTCACGGTCGTTGAAATTTTGGAACACCTCAAGCAATTCGCTTTCATTCGTAGATAAACTATCGCTTTTACCAGTAAAAAGATAGTCAAATGATATGGAAAAAAATTGGCAATTCGGTATAAGTGTTCTATTTTGGGACTTGTTCCCTTGTTTATTCAATCACTCACAGTATTAGCTTTCACACCTACAAATCGTGCTAATTCAGCTTGATTATGTTTGGTTTCCACAAGCAAATCTGCTATTCTTTGGCTAAAATTCACAAAAACATCTCCTTGTTCGATGAACCGGTTTTTTCTATTAACTCATTCGCTGTTTCGGTATATAATATTAGTGAAGAATATCTCAGGGCACAGTTAGCCTTATGATAATTGTATCACAAGAATCTTGAAAAGTAAACAGAAAAGAGGAAATTTTTATGAATGAAATTGTAATTAATAATCTTGACGAATGTCTTTGATTTTATATTTTATCACTTTCCTCTCTTTGTGCAGTTGACTGCACAAGCTCATTCCAGTCATATCCATCAGCGATAACGCCATGAACAAAACGTATAAGCTCCTGCTCCGTTACCTTTTTGCGCTTTTCATATTCTTCAGCGCTTAAAATCGGCTGTATCACTTCTACATTTGCCCGAACCCCGGAAGGACATATCGTGGTATACTTATATATCCTTTCTGTTTTGGTTAATGTTTCTTTAATCTTCCCCTCTATCATACGTTATCACCTCCCTAAAATGTATGCAGCTACGGTTGTACATGTTTCTTGCTCTTTTCGATACAATGTGTTATAATCGTAGAGGCGTTCTTTTCGTAAGTCACGTTACGTCAGATTGCATATCATACAGATAGAGAATAGCAAAATGCCTGAGGCAACACCACACAACTCACCAAGTAAGAAATGAGTAAAAGAAAAACGATCCTCCAAACAGCAGATCGCATAGAGTTATCCTAAATTTCAAATCGCAGGGCGCACTAAATCAGACCGCCAGAGAAAATCTGTCAGCCAGATACAAATTTGCCAAAGCGAACACGATGTTTTGTCTAGCGGCTTGTTTTTTCAAACCCTGGTATCGGGTCTTGCGATACTGAAAGATATTTTTTACTACCGCAAATACATGCTCAACTTTACAGCGTATAAATGATTTTTTATGCTCTTTCTTTTTAGCTTTTTTCTGTTCCTTTTCTAATAAATTTCGAATCATGGATGGTTTTTTCTTTTTTGTTCTTTAAAATTGCTTCCGGACGTTTTTCTGCTCCCAAATACCCGCTGTCTCCGTAAACGGTCTTTTCTTTGCCCGTTAACAGCTCGGGTACTACTGTTACATCATGAAAAATGGAATCAAGAAAAAGACGAACGATTTTGGTAGAAAAATTGGTAGAAAAAATAGCGATTCACGATTATATTGTCTACCAACAAAATTCTGAAACGCAGTTAAATTGGGTGTATACAAGAAAATTTACAAGCAAATTCATATAATAGAGTAGACAAATTCAAGATTATATGGTATAATATTGATATATTCCGGGAATTTTTCCCGTATAAACATTATTCAGGAGGTTTAATATGGCAAATCAGCTTTGTATCGTGCTTGACTTCGGAGGACAGTATAATCAGCTTATTGCAAGAAGAGTGCGTGAATGCGGTGTTTACTGTGAAATAAAGAAGTTTGATACACCTATTGAAGAAATTAAAGCACTAAATCCTATGGGAATTATTTTTACAGGTGGGCCTAACAGTGTGTATGACGAAACTTCACCGCATATCTCAAAGGAAATTTTTGAAATAGGTGTTCCGATTCTTGGTCTTTGTTATGGCTGCCAGATTGTAGCTTACACTCTCGGCGGATGTGTTGAGCCATGCGAAAAAAGCGAATTCGGTAAAATTGAAATTTCTCAGAAGCATGAGAGTCTTGTTTTTAAGGATATTCCTGAAAAAAATATTGTATGGATGAGCCACGGAGATTATGTAAGTCAGATTCCGGAAGGATTTTATACCACATCAACTTCTCTTGACTGCCCATGTGCGTCATTTGAAAACCCCGACAGAAAAATATATGCTTTACAGTTCCACCCGGAAGTTACTCACAGTGAATATGGAAAGCGAATGCTCCGTAATTTCCTTTATGAGGTATGTAAATTTGCGGGCGATTGGGTAATGGACGACTTTATTGACAGTACTGTTTCAAAACTCCGTAAGCAAATAGGCGATAAAAAAGTTATACTCGGTCTTTCTGGCGGCGTTGATTCCTCTGTTGCCGCAGCCCTGCTCAGTCGTGCTGTCGGAAAGCAGCTCACTTGCGTTTTTGTTGACCAGGGATTAATGCGAAAAGACGAAGGTGATTTTGTTGAAGAAACCTTCACAAAACTCTTTGATATGAACTTTATCCGTGTAAATTGCCAGGATCAGTTCCTAGAAAAACTCAGGGGCGTTATCGATCCTGAAGAAAAGCGAAAAATAATCGGAACGGAATTTTACAATGTTTTCTGGAATAAGATCAGGGAACAAGGAACGGGTGGTTTTTTTGCTCAGGGAACTATTTACCCTGATCGTATAGAATCCGGAAAGGGTAACTCTGCCGGTCACGGAAGTACTGCTGTTATCAAAACTCACCATAATATGGTCAAGACGCCTGACGATATTAAATTTGACGATGTCATAGAGCCGCTTTGCGATCTATTCAAGGATGAAGTGCGCAAAGTAGGCGAAAAACTTGGCATTCCCCATGAACTGGTATGGCGTCAACCTTTTCCTGGTCCGGGTCTTGGTGTAAGAATAATCGGAGAGATTACGAAGGAGAAAATCAAGGTTCTCCAAGAAGCCGATGCCGTTCTGCGTGACGAGATCGCAAAAAGCGGTATTGAAAGTCAGTTAAAGCAGTTCTTCGCTGTTCTGCCAGATGTAAAGACTGTAGGCGTTATGGGCGATCACCGTACTTATGACCACCTTATCGGTATACGTGCAATCACTACAGACGATTTCATGACTGCTGACTGGGCACGTATTCCCTTTGATATTTTGGCTCGTGTGTCTAATCGTATTACAAACGAAGTGGACCACGTTAACAGAGTTGTGTATGATATTACCTCAAAACCTCCGGGTACTGTAGAGTGGGAATGAAAAACGCCCTTTTTTAAACGGCGTAAAATCGCCATTTTTACCCGTAAGCCATCGTATGATACTATTTGTGATACTAAACTACTGAGGAATCAGTAATCAAAGGTTTGCAGGTAGTACAATCAATTCAGCATAAACAACAACTCGTCGCAGTACATCTGATTGCACTGCGGCGAGTTCTATTTTATCAAAACGGATTTTCCATTCCGTCCATACTGTACAAATATTACAATTTCTCATCCTCACGACTATAGCTGTCATCTGTAAAATAATGCGGCGTATACACCTTATCAAAATTATCCATCCATATCAGAGAATCGCTATGGCTGTAAAATGTCTCATTGATCTGAAACTTTTCTGTCGTAATGACCTCAAACTTACGCATCTGGAACGCATCAAGGTAATCCATAAAATTTTCCTCCGCGACATAGTCTCCGATGATAAAGTTTTTGTTATACTTGTCAATCATCCTGACATACGGTTCCAGAATGTTCACACTTGGAAAGCCTATTACAATATCTGCCGCCTTGATCAGCTTGATGTGAGCCGCCTGCTTGCTGTTGTCCTTGACCTTAAACGTCTCCTTATGATTTGCGAGAAACTGCTCCACTGTAATTCACTCAGGACAGCGAAGTTCCTGTAAATGTTTTCAACGCTGCGGTTGGATATGAACTGCTTGAAAACAACATTGACGAAGCGGAGCAGCTTGTTAAGGATTATATTGATGTTGAGGAAAAGAAATTGCAGAAAATATAGTTTAAATAATACAGCTATGAAGTCTGGATTGAAATGTTCAGAATTCGTAATTTCATGTAAATAAGTATCTCTTTTCAAGGAAATATGTGCATTTCATGCCACAAATTGGCATTTTGTGCCACACCTATTGACAATGAAAAAATAAACGTATAAAATTAATTATAGACAATTATTCTGGTTTTTACATCAAAAATACAAAATTTTGACTGTTCACTACATACAAACCAACATTTCACTGTAAGTTTCTGACAAAATTGGGTTTTTGTGTTATCATGAAAGCTGACAGAAGTAGTATGACGTTCCATCAACGGTATATTTTCCATGCGTAAAGTACTAATTTTTCCAGTTGAGCATACTATTTTTGCCATGTTATGTTTTATTTCGGCTTTTTATGCTATAATATTGCATGGAAATTGGAGACAATTTATTCGGACAAGTTGTCAATTGAGGATGATTGTATATTATTTAGTATTTACTTTTATCTTGTTTCTGGGGTGTTTGAGAGAAAGAATTTCTTTTTGTTTTGCCATAGCAACATGAGTGTAAATCTGAGTAGTTGTGATAGAACTGTGTCCCAGTAACTTCTGTATATAACGAATATCAACGTCTTCGTCGAGAAGTAAGGTCGCAAAAGAGTGACGGAACATATGTGGTGTTATATGTATATCGTATTCGGTCATATCAGTATATTTACAGATGATTTCACGAACAGACTGTTCAGACAAGCGATTATGCAGTTTATTGACAAAGAAGTAATTACATGCTTTTATGTCATCATGAAATAAGTCGTAGTATGTTTGGAGCGCATTTAAAACATCGGCGTTTTCAACTTGAATCATACGTTCCTTAGAACCTTTTCCGAAAATTTTGATGGTATGATTTGTCAAGTCTACGGACGCTAGATTAAGATTACAAATTTCAGATACCCTGGCTCCCGTTGCAAAAAGAATTTCAAGAACTGCAATGTTACGAGCAGCACAGCGTTTCTGATAATCTGTCTCAGAGTGATAAAAAGAATCATAAGCGTGGGCAAGGATACTATTAATTACATTAAGGGGAATTGTTTTAGGAAGCATGATAGGTTCCTTGAATGAAATGTCAATTTTGCTGAAGGGATTGATTTCAATTACATCTTCAATCAAAAGATAGTGGGTAAAAGCTTTCAGAGAAGCAATTTTTCGCTTTACCGTCTTAGGTTTGAATTGCTCATGCAATGTGTCGATATAATGGCAAATGCTTTCTTTTGAAAACGTATTGCTTGTACACTCAGCAAATTGCCTGAGATCAATTCTGTAGGCTTTGATGGTTTTATCATTCAGATTTTTTCTGGATTTGCAGTAGTCAAGAAATATCTGAATTTGCAAAGTTAAATTTATCATCGTAGTTACTCCTTTATTGGGGATAATCTTATTATATACTATAACGAACTTTTTGTCTAATAGCGATGAATAAGAAGTCGTATAATAGTATTTAAAACCCAACACAGGATAACTTCAAATTATCAATTAGATTAGAGGTGCAGAATGCATGGAATATTTATGGACAACATTATTAAAAAGTTCAGCAAAAACGTTTACATCAATAATTGCAAATAACGAAACTATAGTTAATAAATTTTTTCATATCCCAACTTATCAGGGGGTAATGGATTTTTGGGCTAGGGACTATAATGCAAATATCATCCATACATATGACACTGTAAAGATAGATTGCTTATTATCTCCTTATACACAGCTGTTCCCCAATAACCCATTTAATAATGCTGCACGTTGGAATAAACTTTATACTAATGATATAAATATTGCTGTAAAAAATGAGACAATGCAAATTCTATCATTTTATGTAGGCTCTGATCATGCATTACGAATAAAGAATTGGTCTGATAAAGTTGTAGTTGGACTTTATAATAGGTATGGTTATATTGGAGATGGTTTATTGGCTATTGTATCCAAACGATATTTAATGAATACAATTCCGGATTTCGACAAAAGAAGTTTTTATGGCTGTAGAGTTATGATAACTGGAGTATTGCGTCATTGTCCTATTGAGCATATTAATTTTATCAAAGATATTGCGAAAAAGGCAAACCTATCTATGGACTTTTCTAAAATGGATAACATTCCTTATAGTAAAATCAAAACATTTAATAAAGATAGAGATAAAACAAGTAGCTTATTGGGTACGCAATGGGCAGTTACCAATAATACAAATGAACCTTTCATAGTTCAATATGGTCAATTTGATAATACTTTTGAATTAAGCTTTTGCTTAAATAATTTGATAAATCACAGAGATATACAGTTATTTTTTGATGAGTATGAAACTAGATATGATATAAACTTTTCAAACTTTATAATGAATTAGGAGAATATATAATTATGCACTTTTACGAGAATGATTTTGTTAGCTTATATCTTTCAGATTTAAAAAAAATAGAAGAATTAAATTCTCCAAAACAGAAACTAACTATGTATATTCACCCACAATTAGGCTACGTATTTACTATAAATGATGAGATTCAACATATTGAAAAATATCAAACTTTGTATCATGATATGTTGGTTCATCTTCCAATGAGTTTTATATGCAAGCCACAAGATGCTCTAATTATTGGAGGCGGGTCATTGTTTGCTGCATATGAAATTTTAAAGTATCCAACAATTAAAACTTTAACATTATGCGACCATGATCATAATGTCCTTGAGTTTATGACGAAATATTATCCTCATGCATATAAAGTCATGAATAGTCCTAAATTCAAATTAATTGAAAAAGATGGGATTGATTTCATAGGAAATTTGGATAAAAAATATGATATCATTATAAATGATTGCTTTAATTTATCGCAAGCAAGTAAATATAATAATTTAAATTTATTTCATTTATTATCAGATGCATTATCTGAATTTGGAGTTTGCTGTGATATAATTTATCGTCACATTTTTGACCGTAAAACAACAGTAGATACCTTAAAAGAACTTTGCACATATCAAAATACGGCATTTTCATTAGTTGCTGTTCCAGAGTATCCAGGGATATTACATCTAGAAACTATGTGGGGCAATAACAAAAATCTCTATCAAAAACAAACACAAGTTTTTAATGAATATCAAAAAGAAATTATTTCGAGAAATGTAGAGCCTTTTTGCCATACTATTTATATCTTCCGCCATATATCACCAAGCAGTTCACAATATAAATTGTTTGGTAAAGCTTAATGATTCATCTGGGGATTTTAGTGCATCGTAGAAAACCCTCACGTGATCCCATGATTTGGATGCAACAATATTTTTTATGCAGTTATTTATTTCGCTTGGATTGCTAAAATAACCATATTGAACCAAGTACGGTTCATCACTATTTGACGTGGCAGCCCAAGGAGAACCTAACAAAGAACATATTTTATCTTGTTCGTTCTTGTAAACTTTAATCGAGTTGATTTTTATATAGGGTATCTCTTTGTACAAATCCGTATTTAATTTTAAACCAGCTTTTTGAAACATTCCTTGAGCAATAAATCCATGTTGTGTAGGACATCTTGATAAAGTCCCTGTTATTCTTGCACGTAAACCAAAAAAATCAACAGAAAAAAAATCTGGTATATGTTTCAATAAGTATGATGTTGATATTACACCAAGAACTCCTTCGCCAATGTAACCATATCTATTATATAATCCGATTAAAGTTTCACCATTTAAAGAACCAGTACGTATTGTTTCATCTGAGCCAGCATAAAACTCCAAGTTACTAAATTCCTGAGCTGTTATTTTTCCTTCAAAATTATATAATGAATTCCATCTAACAGCATTTTTATATGGATCTCGAGGAAATAGTTGCACAAATGGAGAGATAAGTCCGTCAAAAGCAATTGTATCTCCAATATCCACATTCTTGCAATGTATGCCCCGTTGCCATAAATCAAAAGCTCCATCAAATGTATTTTCCTTGAAAAATCCATTTTTTATTTTATCAAATGTATATCCAGCTATGGCTCCTATAAAAGTTTGGGCGGCTGCTTCTAATAATGATGTTCCAATTATATCTATCATTCTGCACCTCTAATCTAATTGATAATTTGAAGTTATCCTGTGTTGATAGAAAGTGAAAAATACAAAGCAAAACCAAGGTCAACACAATTAGAAAAGTTTTATTAAATGCTAATACAATTAGCAGAAAGGATAAATAAAATGAATAAGAACCTTTTAAAAGGAAAAAGAGTTGCAGTATTAGTGGAAACAGAATATATTCCAAGTGAAATAAAATTTTACTGCGACTTTTTTCAGAATTAGGAGCCGAAGTTGATCTGATGACTTATCTCTGGGGTAAGGAGGAGCGCATAATTGTAAGCGACGTCACCGAACCGGATGGGAAAGTTGAACAGCTTACCATTACAAAGGAAATTGCAGACGCAAATCCCAATGATTATGCCATCGTTCTTACCGCGGCAAATTACGTTGCGTGCAGATTGAGAGAGATTCCTCCTATGGGAAGTCTTGCGGACGCAAGTCTAGTGCGTTCCCCGGCAGCAGTCAGATTTATGGTTTCCGCTATGATGAATCCGCAGATCGTAAAAGGGGCTTTATGCCATGCACTATGGATCTTAACGCCCGTTCCAGAACTGCTTAACGGTCGAAAGGTTATATGTCACACAGTAGTTCTTGCCGACGTTTTGAATGCCGGAGCAGTTTATGTACCGGACAAATCTCATGTGGTAGTTGACAGAGATCTGGTTACGGCACGTTCGGCGGCGGATATTGAGGCTTACTGTCAAAAACTTGTGGAAACATATGAAAGCATATCAACAAACCCAATAAAATAAAGGAGAATTATTATGAGTATTGCACTTCTTGAAAGAGGAAACGCTGTCAGCGAACTGGTTAAAAACGCACTTGAACCCGACGTATGGGTTAATCATTTAAAAAACGATCTGATGAAATTTTGGGACAAGCCTGTGGCATATGAATTACAGGACGGATTGTTTCCCACATACCGTTCAAACAGCGGAGAGTGCATAGATCCCAATAATCTGCCGGACGAACTCAAAGCGGCTCTTGCAGACGATAACACTGCAGGACTGGTAGAAACCGACTATAATTTTATTCGTGCGCATTCAAGACAGACTTACGCATATGGAATTGCTTTTCATATGACTGGAATTCCAAAACATCTGGAATTATGCCGTAAGGGAGCGCTTGCTCTTGTTGATGCTATGGACGGCAATTATGGTATGTTTGTAAAAAAAAGAATAAGTACAGGCGAGTGGGACTGTAACAGACTGGTACGCACAAGTCAGGATTTAGCGTATGGACTTACCGGCCTCGGAATGTATTATTTTTTAACTCATGACGCAGGAATCATGCACCGTATTATTCAGATAAAAGATTATATTTTTAAGGTATATATGGACGATGGCAAAGGTTATCTTACATGGCTGCCTAAACACGAAAGCGATATTCAGATTCAGATCGTAGCGCAGCTTGACCAGTTGTACGCATATATGTTGATGATAACACCAAGTTTACCGGAGCCTTATCTCAGCATATGGAAAAAAGACATGAAGAAAATTGCCGATATTCTTATAACACAGTTTTACAGTGATCATTATAAGTTTTTCTGGGGAACTGAGGATAAAAGCGAAAATATGTCTCTGGGAACCGATCATACTGATTTTGGTCATTCTGTTAAAACATTCTGGGTGATCCTTAAAATTGGTGAACTTCTTGGAGAACCCTTTTATATTGATTTTGCAAGACCGAAAATCGACAAGATCATTAAGGAAGCATATATTAAAGAAACAGGCTCATGGGCAAGACGTTTTAACGAGGATGGTACGCTTGATAAGGACAAGGAATGGTGGATATTAGCGGAGCTTGATCAGGCATGTGAAATACTTTCGATCCACGATCCGTATTATTATTCATTCTTGAACAATACCCAGAGGTACTGGCTTGACAAAATGGTAGATCATGAACATGGAGAGATATGGCATATGGTCAGCGGTGAAGATGATAAGCCGGTGTTTAATTATCCGAAAATACATAACTGGAAAACTTCGCTTCACAGCTTTGAGCACGCTTTGTTCAGCTATATGACTGCCGCAAGAATAAAAAGCAAAGATATCCAGCTTTACTATTCTTTGCCCGAGTGGGAACGCGTGTCTCACCGTACTGTATCGCCTTATATGTTCTTTGGAAATATTACAAAAATAAGCAAGAAGGGTACGGTCGGCTTTATGCCGGATGGAAACAATATTTATAGCATTACTTATAACGGATTACACTAATATGCATAAAGGTTTTCGACTTGAAAATTGCGAAAGCTGATTCTTTTGAAAAACATTTGAATAAGTATAATGTTATCTATATAAATATGGTGAATTTTTTTGGCGAATCAAAGGATATGACTGAGATGATTGAATTTATTGAAGCGGATTTGATAGATGGACTTCAAAGTGAATATCCTGATATTAAATATCCGAAACGTAAGAATTTAATAAAAATTATAGCAACGATTTTTTCGCAGACAAATATACCATTTATTTTTTAATTGATGAATGGGACTACGTATTCCGTATGCATAAAAGCGATTCTGATTCGCAAACAAAATACCTCAATTTTTTAAGAAATCTTCTGAAAGATCAGAGCTATGTAGCACTTGCTTATATGACAGGAATTCTTCCGATAAAAAAATACGGCGATAAACGCTTTCTATGAATACTCGATGATTGATACTGAACCGATTTCGGAATTTACCGGTTTCACAGAATCGGAGGTAGAAAAACTTTGCCAAAAGTATAATAAATCTTTCACCGAAATGAAGCGTTGGTACGACGGATACAATTTGAACGGCATTTCGATTTATAATCCAAAGTCGGTTGTGGAATCCATTCTCAGAGGGCAGTTTAACAATTATTGGACTTCGACAGAAACTTATGAGGCGCTAAAAGTCTATATTGAGATGAATTTTGATGGATTAAAGGGTAAAGTTACGCAGTTGATATCAGGTGAAAAAATTGAAATAAATCCAATAAAGGTGGAAGCGGAGTCGGTAAACGAAGATTTATCAAAAGAACCCGAAATGAATATGACAATGTGAAGGTTGAATTTTTGCGGAAATTCAGCCTTTTTTATTGTGGGAAAAGAGAAGTGATAAATGATAAGAACCTGTCCACATAGAAAATTATGTGCGGATTTTCGAGCATAATTTTGACGAGGGCAAGGCGAAAAAGCGAAAGCATACTGACGTATGGTGAGCTTTTTCAACGCAGCAATCGGCAAAGTTTGCCGAAAAGATGTGCAGAATTTTCTATGTGGACAGGTTCTAAGATATTTTGAAGAGTTTGCAGGAATCGGTGCATTCCGTTCTGCTTTTGAAAAGGTTGGCGAATTTGAGTGCGTCGGGTGGTGCGAAATCGATAAATTTGCTCAGAAGGCTTACCGGGCATTGTACGATACGGGAGGTGAAGCGTTTTATGAGGATATCACGAAAATCGATTACGGAAGTATGCCGGATTTTGATCTGCTCGTTGGTGGACCATGCTGCCAGTCGTTTAGTGTGGCGGGGCGCAGACTCGCTTTTGAGGACGACAGAGGAAACCTGTTTTTCGACTATATTCGTATCCTTGAAGTCAAGCGACCCCGTTACTTTATTGCTGAGAATGTACCCAACCTGCTGGGTATATCGCAGGGAGAGTGTTTACCGACACGGCAAGGTGCATAACGGCACGTCAGAACAGCGGAATGTCACATCATAAGGGCGAACATTCCGCTAAAGAATCCCGATGAACTGATGTTTACGATAACCGTCATGGACAGGCACGGAGTTGTTCACAGGGGGCGAATCCGTCGTCTGATGCCTGTGGAATGCTGGCGTTTGCAGGGCTTTGAAAAGACTCAGTTTGAGAAAGTTGCCGCCACGGGAATGTCCGACGCACAGCTTTACAAGCAGGCAGGAAATTCAATTACGGTGGTAGTTGTGAAGGCTATTGTAGCCGTTCACAAAAAACACCTCGCAAAACCATTCTCCCCCGGGATATCATGGGAGATCACGAGAAATGCGGGGATATGGTTATACTTTCGGGAAACTTCTGAGGGACTTTAAGGGACTGCGAGAACCATAAAATCAGATAGAATGAGCCCCCCCTTGAATATCATCAAGAGGTCTTAAAATTATCTTTAAGAAAGTTTTTAAGTTCCTTGTAAAGTTTAGGTTTGTCATCAGCCAAAGCTTGAAAGAATGCTTCATTGAACTGTCCTACACCGTTTTCGATCACTGTATTTGTCTTTGCATCAACGTTCTTTTTGTAAGCAACTACCCTCTTAGTTATTTTTTTATCTTATAAATATGTCAATTATCATCTTTATTGTAGTTTATTTCGACAAGCAAAACTTCTCCTGAATAATCCTTTAGACAATCAATTCCATTATGTCCTTTATCGGGTTCGAAGTGCAGAAACACCTCTATATCATTATATTCACCATTGTATTTCATTGTCTCTGCATTTTTCAAAAAAGGTATCATCTGTGTGGAGTTATCCGCAGTGGAACACAAATTCACATGCATATATATATTTTTGGAACATAATTATGTTTTTCAAAAGCGTCAATAATGCTGAAACGTTCTTTATAATTCAGAGCATCACCGATATTGTCAAAGGCGAATGTAATTACTGAGGTTAACGCTTCCTTATAAATCCAATTCCGCACATCAAGCTGCGCATTGTCTGCAATTATCTTTGCACCTTTGAGATAGATTCGCATAATAATTGAAATATATCCGCCCGCAGAAGTGCCGTAGATCGCCGTATTTTCAAGGCTGATTCCCATTTTTTCGATTATTTTCTTTAAAATCAGGCTGCTGTTTTCCAAATAATAATCTTCATTTTTTCCGATTCCCCAACCGACTTGCAAAAAGCCGTTCAAATACAAAGTAGGATCCATGCAAAACACCGATGAGGTTTTCATCATATTTGCCCAGCTGTGTCTTTGAAATACGGGTACGGTAATATCGCCCTCTGCTATGGCGCCGTTATTAAAAACAACAAGCTTATCATTATCGCTTCTGCGATTGATCAGATACTCATAAGGTACGCCGCCCTTCATTACACGCAAAACGTATAACCGGTCGTTTTGTATTTCATAATGATCCATTTCGTATTCCTGTATTGTAACTTCAGGATACGGCAGCCTTTTCATTTTGGTACTGAGACTTGCCTTTTGAATTGTCTGTTCGATTAGCCTTGTTATTTTTCTTGTTTCCGATTTTACATCGTACTCATTTCCTATATCAAAGATATCCTTGTATCCATCATATTTATTTAAATATCGAAGTAAAACACCGGTAAGCTCATTTTCGTCATACCCGATCAGATCTCCGCAATGATAATTATTAATCAATTCTTTTGCCACCCCGACATCTGTAGAAATAATGGGAGTGTTGAGCATTACGCTTTCAACCAGAGCAAGGCTGAAGCCTTCACTTAGTGACGTCAGCATGGTTGCGATACTGTTTTTTATATAAGGGTATGGATTTTCAACAAATCCGAGTATTCGGGCATTGCTTTCCAAACCATTTTCTTCAATATATCTTTGAAGCATTGCTTTATCTTCGCCGTCTCCCAAAACATAAACCATAAAATCATCACGCTGCTTCTTAACTATTTTTGTGGCTTTGAGCAGCAAAATTTGATTTTTATTATACTCCAGTCTCCCCAGTGTGGTGAACGACATTTTATTAGTCAGATCAACGTGAGCTTTGCAGAGATCCTGAAGCTTCTCTCCATCGACCGAGTTGGATATTTTGATGACGTTTTCTGTGATACCGAAAAGTTCTTGCAGGTTCTGCCGAACAACATCGGAAATAACGACAATTGAATCAAAGCATTTAAAAACATTGATAATCAATCAAAGGGTCAAGAATATTGATGTTTTCGTTAAAAATCGTACTATCTGAATTTTTAAATAACGGAAGGATACTGATATCATATTGTGTTTTTTCCATACGGTTCAATACGTCTGCCAGTGATTTTTCAGTACCGTAACCATAGGAAATACTCCATGTTATAAATAATAGTTTTTTCATTTTATAACCTTACCCGATCACATCATATGAGATATGGGAACAAAATGTGAATGATTCGGTCAGCGTGGACAGGCGTGAGGTTGAAATTCAAAATAGTATTTAAACATTCAACTTTGTTGATCTGAATTTTTTAGTAGTTCAGTAGGTGATGTAGGTCTTATAATGATCACATCGCTCTTGTAGCGTTCATTAGAGAAGAGTGTTCTTCTTAACATAATTTTATTTTTTTCTCATGTCTACTTTAACCAACCTCCCACATTTCATCAAATATAATTTTATTATATCACATCAGGGCTGAAAGGTCAGTCGCCTGAAAGGAAAAAGAGCTGTTGCCGATGACAACAGCTCTTTGACCGTAACTTTATTTCTAGACCTGGGTTCAAAGTCACCTTAAATGTGCTTATCCATATTATAGGCTTCTTTCAGATTTGCATTGCCCTCGATTTCTCAAATATTCGTTATACTACTGCAGAGCAGAGTGCCGACCAACTTTGCCTTTTCAAAGCAATCCATCAGCCCTATAGCAGAAATGTTCCTGAAGAAACTGAAGGTAGACTATACATGATAAAGAAACGAACGTATCGAAAACAATATGTATTTTTCTTTTCTCAGACGGCGATACAGGCACATCCTACGCTCACAGAGGCAAGCTGTTATCGGAATTGAAACGCGAGATGGAATAAGGCTCGCAAAATTTATGAATTCTGGCAAGTCATAGCTTGTAAAAATTCATAAGTCTTGTGGTTTATCAACAAGGTGCAAATTGCGTTCTTTTGCATCTCTGAAAATTTAGGGTGCATAGTATCAGAACTTGTTCTCATAGACGTTTAAGAAGCAAATGTACATGAGAAATATAAATAATGTTTTCTTTTGAGAGAACAGAATATTCAAAATCTTTTGAAAGTTTTCGGTAACCACCAAACCATGAAAAAGTGTGTTCGATTCTTTAGCGTTTAGGCAAGAATTCAAAAGTAGAGGTCAAATTCTCTGAAATATCCACTCTGATATTATGAAACTCTTCAAAATTATCTTTGAAATGCTTTCTGTAAGCGTCGTCAGCACATACACACTGTATTGGCGGATAGTAAAAAGAGTTTTTTCAAAAGTGAATACACCACCTTTTGTGTCATGAATATTTGCCGCATGAACGTGGACAGCAAGTATATTTCCCATAATATCAGTTACAATATGATACTCTATATACATAACTGCTTTCACAAGATTTCTTTTATGATATTTGCTTTTGTTTCCCGACGGAAATAACTGTCCTATCTTTATTATATCACAAAATCAAATCATTTTAAATAATTAAAAATCAACACCGATTTCTTTTTCTTTGAATATATTGTAATGAGTTCGGTTTATATACGGAACTCAGAAAGGAATGATAGAAATGGGTGTAACAAATTCAAATAAGGAACTGAGTGTGTCACGAATTGATTGCGGCGGTTCCTTTAAGATTAAATTATCTTTGACAGCAGCACCGGATATCACATCTAATCCCACTGACATTGTTTTGATTCTCGACCGTTCGGGCAGTATGGCTGGAAGTCCTCTTGCCAATCTGAAAAACGGAGCGAAGAAATTTATAGATATCATAGATGAAGCTACAGACGGAGTAGAGGACGGACAAATAGGTTCTGGAAGCCGTATCGGTATTGTAAGTTTTGCAGATACTGCTACGCAGGACACGCAGTTAATAACTTCCGTCGCAGATTTGAAAAATGCTGTTGATGCACTTTCCGCAGACGGTTCAACCAATCATGCCGACGCTTTTACTAAGGCTATAAATTTGTTTGACCCTGCCTCTGCCAATGCGAAAGTTATGATTATGTTCACCGATGGAGAAACCACCGCCGGAGGCAATCCTAATACGGTTGCAACCGCCGCCAAGGCACAGGGAATAATCATATACTGCATAGGTCTTTCCGGTAACGGCGGTATTGATGAACAGGCTCTTAGGGACTGGGCATCTGACCCTGACTCAGCATATGTAGCAATCACACCTAATGATGAAGAACTGGAAAATCTTTTTGAAGACCTTGCCGAAAATATTACAAAGACGGGAGCAACAAATATTGTTATAACCGATACAGTTTCACCTTGTTTCCGCATCACAGCACTGACTCCACCTACAAAAGGCGCTGCAAGTACGTTAAATTCAAATACCGTTGAATGGAAAATCGGCGAACTCGGTGTAACACAAAGTGAAGGTGCAGTGCTTGAATTTGTAGTTCAGCATATAGGTTCATGTTCTGGAAATGTGGAAGTAAATGAAAGTATTGCTTACAGCGACGATAAAAACAACACAGTTAATTTTCCTTCTCCTTTAATTGATGTTGACTGTGGAATTACGATTATTCCTGAAGACTGTCCCATCCCGGCAGATGTAACTATTGATAGCTGTACTGATACAGTGGAATTCGATGCTGGCGAGCTTGGTATGGACTCCCTTGGCAGAATTATACAGCTGGACGTTACTCTGAGAAATATCTGTCCTAAAAAACGTGTAGCACTTGCTGTACTGCTTCATGAAGTAGACCTTATGGGCAATGAATATAAACGCGGCATGAAAACAATAACTATTCCTGCACATACAAGACCAAGTTGTCGTGATGTAACGGTTCGTTGCATTAAATTTGTTCTTCCTGAAGATCTTGATGTTTCAGGAGCATCAGATTCTATCTGTAGCTGCCGTAAATTCAAAGCAAGATTCATTGCACATTATATCGACAATGATTTTGAATGCTGTAATATTATTATCTGATATAGAATTTTAAATATCTCTTCAATAGCGCTGTATTCAAAGCGTGATGCCCTTAATAAAGAAATAACAAAAATCTAATAGAGAAAGCCGATGCTTACAGAAAGTTGTAGACATCGGCTATTTTTTGTAATCTAATTATTGATATATCAACCTGAGAGTAACATCATGTTAGTGAAAATATAATTCTATGATATAAAATGCATTTTCAATGAATTACTGTTTTCTGGTTAAATCATGCCAAAATCAAGCAGCATAAGAAGTAAACTTAGCATGAAAAAGGAAGAAATTTTATGACAAAAAAACTATATTTTTTTAAATGAGAATGCACATTTTTTTAGTTCTTCATTCGAACGATGAAAGCAATTCTTAAAAAGAGAGCGTTTCATTATGTATCATCTTTCTTTTTTGGTTAAAGATACACAAACCATTGTCAGCAGATCGAAAATATCTCAGAATTGACCGTACCGCCATCAATTGTAACACTTTTTAATCAATAAATAAACAGCCTCTCAAAATGCTCTGAGAGGCTGTTTGCATATATGCTATTTTGTGTTATTAGGATATTCTGCAAGGATGCAGAAACATAATTATAATTTATGTAAAATAGTTTTTGAGTGTGACGTTAAGCTATACACTCTTTTAGTAAATTATCTTAAGAATCTTGCTGATACAATGCCATCAACTTCTACTAAATCTTTCCTTGACGGTTTAAACCAAAACTCTTTTGTATTTACAGCTTTTAGCACATCCTTTTCCATTATGTAATATAATGAACCGTTGAATTCTATTGGAAAAGCACTATAAAGTCCAAGTTTTATTATTTCACCAATTTGTTTGCAAAGCAAACAATCCTCAGAAATCAATTCATCATGTTTAAGTAGACGACCAAAGAGAAGAATCTTACAATCATATGTTTCACCAATGTTCATAAAGCTAAAATCCTTTTGGTTTTCCAAGCATAGCTCTGAATCGTCAAAACAAAATTCTATTTTACCAGTTTCGCAATTTCTTAGATTCACATATCTCGTCATTAGATCATCTTCAACAGAAATTAATTCATACATTCGATTACCTCCATTGATTAAATTGGATAAAATGAAACGATGAAACCGTTATCTCCATATGCAAGAAGATACTTCTCGTTGTCAACAATGTATTCTGCCCATTTTTGAATTCTACCATTCTTACCGATTCGCTGTCCTGTATTTACTGGAGTACTTTGTACAACTTGATGCATAAATGATTTAACATCAGTTATTCCTCTATTAGCAAAATCAGATATATGTCCAGCTTTTTTTTGAGGAACCATATAGAATGTGGTATAAACCCGCACCTTCATCTCCATATTCTAACCATAACAGCTCTCCTTCTGGAGTTTTTACTACGAATTCAACTTTATCCAAAGAGAACTTATTTCCACTTGCAACTAATTCATCAATTAAGTTCTGAGGCTTAAAATTAATTTCATTCGCATTTTTAGCAATAAATCCAAGTGCTTCATCTGCATTTTTTCCAGATGCTTCAAGTACTGCAGCTAATTTTTTATAGTCAGCCTTTGTTACTTTGTCTCCATTTTTAACAGCATCAACTACTTCATCCATAGCACCTACTGGGAGAACTTTAATTAAACCTGGAATTACTTCATCAGCATTCGGGAATTGTTTTGTAGCTTGAATAATTGCATCAATAACTTTAGGTGCATCATCAGCATACTTTGAAATAAATCTTGCTAATTTAGGGAAAGCTTTAGCTGCATCACCAGCCGATCCAGCACCTGGAATGAAGTCTAATAAGAAACCGCCTAAATTTAATATAGCTGCACCTGTATCCTGATTTACAAAAACATTTGCAAAATAATCTCTTGCATCTGCAGCAAACGGTACAAATGAAAAAGCAATTTGACCGCATAGTGTTTCAATATCGTCAGCGGTATCAAAGTCACCTAACAAACCACCACGAGTAAATGCTTCTGCTGCTTCACCTGCTGTCATATTGTAAACAAAAGGATTCGTGTCATTCTGCAATTCATAATAATCATTATAGCTATCGCCATCTGGATTTGGATCAGTAGGATCATACCAAAGCTCCACCTCATATCCATCTGATAGATTGTCACAATCCGTATCAGCATTTAATAATTTTGTACCGAGAATTGTTTCTAAATAGTCATCAAGCCCATCATTATCTGAATCAATTTTTGTTGGATCACTATGTGGGTTTAAGGCTTTAACATAATCGGCTATAGTAGCATTTGAACCTATAGAACCTATTACATATCCTAATTCATCATTATCATTAATTCCATCACCATCAGTGTCAACATCATAAGGATTAGTATTAATTAAGTCTACATTAGGCTTTAATCCATATTGTTCAACTAAATCAGGAATTCCATCACCATCAGAATCTGTACCTACATACTGTTCAGGAACATTAACCACACCACTTGATTCGTAAGTTAAATCGCTTGCACTTATAGCATCATATGTTGTTCCACCCGTTTCAGTTGCTAAATAGTCGATTTGATTTCTGAAAGGTGTATCTCCTAAATTCACGAAAATAAGGTCTGAATTGTTCCAATTATGATTCAAGACATTATCAGAAACATTTATATTATTATCCGTAAGAACTATAAATCTATATTTATCTACTGAATCTAAAACGATGTTATTAAATGCTTGTGAAATAGCAGAATCGAGATTTGCTTGATTGCCGTCGTTATTTACTTTTTGAATATATTTTTTCAGCCACGAATAATAACGAGAAAATCCTGAATCTTCTTCAACAGAGTTTGAGAACGTAATTATTTTAATCAAGTCATCTGAACCTTTATTATTAATTACATTTTCAGGAATTGATGTTCTGTAACAGTGTCTTCTTCCATAATTGTGTAGATAATAATTGACATCAGAAAGGCTATCCATATCACTAATAATGGCGGAATAGTTTTCTTCAGTAACACCATTATATCCAATCTCAATTGAATAACTGATATTGTCTGACACACTCATAGATTGAGAGCAATCAATAAGGAATATGGTATGAATATCTCTACTGTAAGTAGTTCCTCCAATCCACATTGTACGTAACCAGTTTAAGCTATTCTCCCAATTCTCATACCACTTCGCACTGTCAACAACCATATACTGAGAGAAGTGCATGGTTGTCGTGCTTACAGTGGAATTTACGGCATCACGAGTAGTTGGCATTTCTTCAAAAATCTGATCTTCTTCATTGTACCATAGAATAATTATAGCAAACGTCATAAATAAATCTACATTGACAATAAAAGTCTAAAGTGATATACTATTCATAGAGGTGGTATCTATGAATAGTAGAAAGTACAAGAATGACCCTGCTGATCTT
>JAETSI010000141.1 GCA_021769725.1 Oscillospiraceae bacterium
GAAAAAGCGACCAAACTTTTCCTTTAAATTACTAAATTTTAGGGACTTTTACAAATTTAATCACTTGAAAATTAGATGTTTAACAGCATAAATTTGAATTTTGTCATCTACTAAACAAACTATTATTATAAATATGATGAACAACGAAATTCTATATATACTTTTACCGGATTATGCCGCACATGAAGTGGTATATCTTTCACAGGCTATCGCTTCTGATGAATATGCGCTGAAAGAAAACCCGAAGTATGTCAATAAGGTTGTAGCCCCGACAATGGAGCCTGTAAAATCCATCGGTGGTTTCCGCACTTTACCCGATTACTCATTTGAAACGATGCCCGATGATTATGCGGCATTGGTATTGATTGGAGGTTTCGGTTGGACGACACCTGTTGCAGGACAAGTCGAGCCGATTGTCAGGCAGGCCATAGAAAAAGGAAAGGTTGTCGGTGCAATCTGCAACGGGGCTTCCTTCATGGCAAAGTGCGGCTTCCTCAATGCCGTAAAGCATACCGGCAACGGATTGGAGCAATTGAAAATTTGGGGCGGTGACAATTACATCAATCCTGAAGGATATGTAAATGCCCAAACTGTAAGCGACAAGAATATCGTGACAGCCAACGGTTCTGCTACACTTGAATTTGCCAAGGAGTTGCTTCTGCAGCTCAAAAACGACACGCCCGAACGCATTGAAATGTATTACCAATTCTACAAGCAAGGCTTTTTCAGCATTTATCGCGGAGAGAGGGGTTGATAAACCTTATGGGTATCACTCTCTGTTCCAATATCTTATATCGCTTTAATGCTGATACAGTAGCACGATTGTTGCATGATTTTGACAATCGGTGACAAGGCTTTGTCGAGGTTTGTCAGACCATTTTCGCTACGGCTACTGAAAAGTTAATAATTCTTGCTGAAATTGAACCTCTCCGTAATGTTAAAATCTCTTGGAATAATACAACTTTACTAAGCTGGAAATCAAAAAGTTCGATTATCTCCCGTCCGGTCGATGAGCTGAAGGTTCCAAGAAAGATTTGAACCCGACGGGAATTCCGGCTCTTTTACAGCAGTCCTAAACGTGCCGACATTGTGTTAAGTTTTTCCCGAAAAGCCACAATCATATCCTTCGGCAAAAAGGATTCCTCGATGAGGGCATACCACTTAGGCAATGTCTTGGCAAACTTCTTGAAAAGCTTTTCGATGGCTTTTTCATCCATTCCGCTGTCAAGCATTGCCTTTTCAAAGTCAGCTCTTTTTATCTTTTTTTTCTTGTCATTCAGAGTCAGTGCCAGCTCCTCATCATCTTCAGGCATCACGATTGAGGTGGACAGGAGGTCATATGCAGGAGTCAGCATATAGTTGTCTGCCGGACGGTAAAGTGAGAAGTTCTTCAGGTGCATGTCGGCATTACCCGTCAGCCATGAGAAAACCACTACCTCCCAAAAGTTGACAACATCCAATAGCGGAGCCGCCGAGTATTGCTTTATCAGTTTGGCTATACGCTCGTATGAGCCTTTATATTTATCCTCGGTCAGTCGCTCCGACAACTGGCACATATCCTCCATAGCAATCTTGTCACCATTCTTGGTGCGATCAACGCGGCGGGTTATGTAGCAGAGTTCGCCATCGGCAAAGCGAATCAGCGAATGTGGCACAGTTTTGATTCCTGCCGCTTCCGCCAAATGCATGGTCAGGTCTTCATTCTCCGGAAGATTGGCACAACGGTCGGTCTGAGGTTTGAGGATAAACCGTCCCCATAATCCGACAATGGTGAAGCGTTGCGGTTCCCCGGCATGACCCCTTGTAATATCGAGCGACAGTTTTGCCTGCACCCCGGTCACAGTGGTGCTTGCAGAAACAATCTCCCGTGCCAGCTCCTTGATATTGGCTCTGGTATATGGAAGCACCGGCACCGTTGTCGATTCAAATATCTTGCGGGCGCACGACTTATGATAATCCACCTCGCCATCAGCGAGCGGTTTATAGCAATAGAGACAATTCATAATTCATAATGCATATTTCATAATGCAAGGTGCATAATTACTTAGAATCAAATGTTGATTTTACTATTGAAGTAAGAATTTTAAGTAATTCTCGACAATCAGTGAGAATGCTGTCTTTCTCAGCGTTTGACAAGTACTCTGATTCTCCTAATAACTCAATCCAATATTCAGATTCGCTGGCTTCTTTCAAAGCAATATTCATTTTTGCTCCAAAATCCTGCTTACTTTGACCTCTTATTGCCTCTTTGACATTTGCACCAATGCTTGTTCCGCTACGTAATAATTGTTTAGATAAGACATACTCTTTTTTATCTTCACACAAGTAGCGATAAAGCTTTATAACCCTTAATGCAAATTGCTTGCTTTTATGCACAATTAAATTATCCTCAGACTGTTTCATCTTTGCGTTATGTTTTGTCATTATGCATTATGCATCGTGCATTATGCATTGAATAGAGACATTGCCGATGCAATCCTTGCAACAAGCAAGAAGCAGAGAAAATCTGTCACGGGCAGAAATTTTCCAGCTCTGTTCGGCTATGTCAAGAAGCCACCCTTCCGGTATCAGTCCATCGAAGAATGGAAATAGCACCTTATCGCGATATGGTTTTGCCGAAAAAGGCAGTGTAAGGCTTACGGCAATGGCTCCTTCTGTCTTTAGATAATCGGAATCATATCTGAACTCATAGCCCAAGTCGTCCTCTGTCAGGACACCAGCGAG
>JAETSI010000142.1 GCA_021769725.1 Oscillospiraceae bacterium
GCTATTGCAAAAAATATTATTGTACTGCATGGCGGACAGATAAGGGCTGAAAGCAGTAATGGACGCACTGCTTTCATTATTGAAATCCCATCAGCATCATCCAAAATCTCTGTCACAGCATCTTAGCGATTTTAATACATCTATCATTTCAATCGACCTGATAGAACAGGCGGGGAATCAGACGATTATATAATACATTAAAAAGGTGGTGAGCATTTTGAAAATTCGCAGTGAATTTACATGTCCGTTTGAATTGGTTCACGATATGGTAAATGGATGTATGAAATTTGCTGGATATCTCTACATACAGCCCTTTCGATATGTAGGTTAGTAATTCTGGATCATGAATGTCTAGACCGACTCCGTAGGATGTATAGCGGAATCCCTTATAGGAATTATTGCTCCCAAGGCATCGAAGCAGATTACTGGTTTCTCTTTCGTATTTCCTACTAATCCCTCCTGAAATATTATCGCAATAGTAACCTTATATGGCAAAAAATGGAGGTCCAAGAGAAAACAAGGCGAAAAAAACGATACATTATGACGAAAAAGGTCGAATTAAGATTGCTTATAATATAAATGATATTAAGAAGTAACACCTTGTCTATTCGTCCCATATAGTATAGTACAAACCTATATTAAAAGGAGGAGTAAAGAATGTGTTGCTGTAGATGTTGTTGTAGATGTTGTTGCAGATGCTGTTGCAGATGCTGTGGTAATAGTAATAGTAATAGTAATAGTAATAGCTGCGGTTGCGGTTGCTGTTGCTGCTGTCCATGGTGGTGCAGTACTGGTGGAGGAAACAATTGGGGCGGTAATTGGGGCGACAATTGGGATCCTTGTGCGAATGAAAGACGCTGGGCATACAGAGAGGGTTTTAACGATGGGTATACGGTAGGATTTGAAGACGGAAGATGGAATAGACGTCCATGTCCACGGTCAAATTAAAATAGAACAAGGCGGGTACCGGACATTGACCGGGCCCGCCTGTTTTAGATGATATTCAGACGTTAAAATTGATAAATAAAATCCAAAGTCGAGGAAGCGTATGTTTTCCAGCCTATCCACATAGACGTCTGTGTAAGACAGCGGTTGAATGCAATGACTGATTTAATTAAAAAAGGGCACTATGGGAAAAGCTGCACATAAAGCAATGTGTTATGATGCGCATATAAATTATGGCCTGATTCTGTCCCGATTACAGCAAGAAACTGCCTATTCGCGGTATTCGGAGAAACTGAAGCAGGCAGAATTGCTAACAATTAACCGCCTTCTGGAGACTGTGTTGCCCCAGGTTGCAAACAGCATAGACATGGAGGATTATTAGGAGCTGGGAAAGAATGCCGGGAGCTATAGTATTGCGGCTTCCGAGGGCTTTTCTGCTGTACATAAGACGGTCACTCTTGAAAATCTGGGAAGTGGGGGTGTGTGATCCCTAAAACAATGGAGGCCAACGTCACGGCGCTTCATAAGGTTTTATATGGGAATCAGGATTATGAAACTCGAACCGGGTGAAAGAGATTGGCGGGGAAATTATCAAACAGGCATTGAAAAAGTGATATCATGTTTAGTATAGCACAGTGTGATTTCCTGGAAAAGCGTATTGAGAAATTTATACGGAAGAACTGGCAAATATCGCCGGCCTGTCCCCTTTCTATTTTCAACGTTTATTCAAGCGGCTGGTAAAGAAACCGGTTCAGGAATATGTGAAGCTCCGCCGCCTGGCAAAGGTGATTGAAAATCTGGGTAATACCGAACAGAGAATACTTGACGTTGCCCTGGACTATGACATTACAAGCCACGCGAATTTTACACGGGCTTTCAAAGAAACGTATGGAATACACCCTAAGAGTACAGGAGGGATATAACAATGTTTAACACATTTGACAAGCCGGAAGTTTACCTCGGCTTGGAACCGGAGGTCCGTTTCTCTGGACAGATTCCGGCTGGTGAAAGCACAGGTGTAGACGTACCGGGGCAGCTCTGGAAACGCTATCATATGGAGAAGTTAAACTGCCTGATAGAGCAGGCAATTTTTATATGAAAGGAGGTAATTTTAGAGTATGGAGGTGGCTGTGAGAAAGAAGTTAAGACGGATTTTTACAATACTGGGAACAACTGATTTTTACCATAACAGCCTGTGGGAACCGCATGGATGCCATGCAGCCGGATTCTTCCTATGTTGCAGACTTTTTTGATATTCCGGACTCAGTGACAGGAATTGAAAGACTTCTGCTCAAAGATGATATGGCCTATATGTGCTGTCTGGAGGAAGATGGCACGTCCTATCTGGCAGCAATGAACATTGATGACGGTAAGTTTTTGAAACAGAATCTGGAGCTGGACGCCTCGGTTTCGCTTCTGGATTTTGGCTTTGCCCCGGACAACAGTATCTGGGCGGTTTGCCTGGAACAGGCCGGCGTCTATAGTTTAAGGAAATTTGACAACAGCGGTTCACTGGTTCAGTCGGTTGACCTGGCAGGTGTGATGGACACCTCAGTCATATCGGCAGTTGGAAGAGATTTGTTCCTCAGTATTGATAGAGAGGGAAATATCTGTGTGGCTGCTAAAGGCAGAAATACGCTGGTCTATCTGTTCGACAATAACGGCAGTTTCTTATTTTCTCTCGACTATGAGGGAAATCTTATGACAACCACAACGACTGCCGGGGGACAGATTGGTATTTGTGCAACTTCCCCGGACCGTATGAACTATGACCTG
>JAETSI010000143.1 GCA_021769725.1 Oscillospiraceae bacterium
TATCGTCACTGCCTTGGTCAGAAAAAACACCAAGTACGACATACAATACAAAATTTCAGTATAAAAATAAAAATAATCGGAAAAATATTTGGATTTTTACATAGAAAGCAGGGCGCAGGGATTGTCGATGTTTGAATCCCGGGGTGCCGCTGCGCTCTGCCCCGGGCTGTGTGCTCGTTGCCCCGGTGGGGCGCTCATTTAGGGCGCATCCATCCAATGTCCGTATGATAATGTAGTTTAATTCTGTTGACCAACTTATATATATTGTTGACTAACTTAGTTTAATTCTGTTGACTAACTTCTATATATTATGATTGTGGTTATGAAGAAGGAATGTTTTTTTGAGATTTCTTAAAAATAATCGCTCAAAAATTTGGTGGTTACAAAAAAACTCCATACCTTTGCAACCGCTTACAAGAAGTAAGGGCGCTTAGCTCAGCTGGTTTAGAGCATCTGCCTTACAAGCAGAGGGTCGGCGGTTCGAATCCGTCAGCGCCCACACAACGAAAGAGAAAATAAAAATCCTGCTGTCCGAGAATTGGAAAGCAGGATTTTTTGCTATGTGTGGAAACATGGTTTTATGATATATTCAGGCTCAGTAGAAAAATTTCTATCCCCATTATTTTTCTACTGAGCCCAATGTCTCCATGAGGGGACGGCGGATTTCTCCGGTTGGCAATGGGCCGGGAAGATCGGATTTTCTTGATACACCCTCATTGTTGCTTTCGGTTAAACGTCGGATTTCGTCTCCCGTTTTCTCGCCATGGCAGAGCTGAAACAAGTTTCACTCTACTCATTTGGCTTGACGAAAACGTTCATTTTCCGTTTTCTTCATCGAAAGCGTCGTCGGCCATGCCGGTGTAGATTCTGCGGCGTATCTCAGCCGTCATTGTGTCATTGCATCCGTCGGCCGATTCGTTCTCTTTCATTTTCGACAGCCGTGCAAAGAAGTTCATGCGTGTGGCCGAATCTTTGGTCATAGTGTTGACAATGCCTCTGTTGCTGAATTCAAAATTGCTGGCGTTGCGGATGGATATTGATGCGGCTATTTCTATGGAATTTTGGTTGGCCCCCATGTATGTAAAGGTCCAGCCTTCGTTACGGAGTCTTTCTACGAGTCCCTTGATGTCATGTCTGCTGTATTCCTTCGATGCGTTTTCCATACCGTCGGTTATGACGGTTACCACGACCACGGCATCCTCGATATCCTTTACATGCTTGTATATGGCTTTGATAGTAATCCCCATGGCATCGTAGAGTGGGGTGCGGCAGCATGGCTCGTAGTCTGACGCTTTCAGAGGCTGTACCTCGTCAACAGGAGTCTTGTCATATACATTCTCTGTTCCGCAGCTGCAGAACGTAGCCAGCGACACGAAGTGTTTCTGTGTGTCTGCAAACTTCTTCTGCGCTTTCTTTATGCCGGCAAGTGTCTCGTTGAAACCTTCCACGGCAGCCTGGCGTATGCTCTCCATCGATCCGCTGCGGTCGAGAATAATAACATTGAAGACCTGTGTCTTACTGATTTCTTTTTTCTTGTTTACGTTTTCCATAATCAATCGTTTTTATTGGTTTATGTATATAAAGAGCTTGAATTAACCCTTGCTCTATCACAAAAGAACGTTTTCGTCAAGCCAAATGAGCAGAGTGAAACTCGTTTCAGCTCTGCCATGGCGAGAAAACGTGGGATGAAATTCAACAAAAGACTCTGGCTTTCGTGGATGACTGACCAATATGTTGTGCGTATGCCGTTTCCGGGAATGCTCTTATCCGCCTTTTTTATTCGGATAAAAGGCGGATAAAGCAAAGTCAGTAATTATTGTTTGGGAAATACGGCTTTCGAGCCTTTGTCTTCTATCCAAACATCTGTAAACGGAACAGTATCAGTGTTTAAATCTCCTTTAAGAGTATTGTTTCCCAGTAGATTTCCTTTAAGAGTTTTCCTTCCCAGTAGATCTTTCAGAAAATAATGTGATGCTAATGTTTTCGTTGAGGCACAGTTCTCTTCTGTACCGTAAGATAGCATAAAACTCATTTGAATTGGCGAACTTTCTTCCGAATATTTGTAGTGGTCTCCTACGAGCATGACCCCACCTTTTTCTTTTGAGAAATTAAAGCGAGGAATTAGTATATAGCTGTAAGCGTCCCAATGTCGGTATTCGGCTCCATCGCAGATGGTCTTTTCCTCATTTCCGAACAGGTATTGCGGGGCAAGTTCTATGGATGACATAGGAGGAATGGCAACAATCCTTTGAGAATACGTGGTGCTTGTGGTTGAGCTTGTGGTGCCTCCTCCCACATTCACACCATTGGCCAGACTTCCTGCCATGCCGCCTATGCCCAATGCTCCTGTTACGGCACCAAGATTCACGCCGGCTCCGCCGCTTTTGCCATGTGAGGTGGTTGTGGAAGATGGGGTGTAGAAACATATTGGCTCTTCAAGCCGGATGAAGAATGTTGTTCCGAGGTCGACATACAGTATCCTGTTTGTCTTGTTCTTTACGGAGAACTTTATTGCAGGGTTAGAGTTGGTATATTGAGTTTTTATGCAATCCCATACTGCGGGAGCATTTTTATTACGTTTAGTCAATCTCCCCATTTCATACGATATTTCAATCTCGTCGTTTGCCATGACTGAACTTTTCTTCACTCCGAATACGGCCAATGCGCGTGCCGCTTCTTTTTTGCCTATATCACTTTTGTCCTTGTC
>JAETSI010000144.1 GCA_021769725.1 Oscillospiraceae bacterium
AATGGCGGTCTTCCGCCTATGATCAAGCGCAGACAGTATTATGAGGCTTTGGAGATGGTAGCATAGTCAGTGATATCCTTGAGAAAAATGTGTCAACTATTCTTGACAATATCAGATTATTGTCATGTTCCTTCTTTTTCATATCCGACAAATGCCCCAGTATATCCATATAAAGGACAATCCCCTGCGGATCAAGATGAACCGTAATAAACTTTTGTATTTCCCCCTTTATTTCTCTTTCACTCAAATATGTATTAGGTCCGCAGAAACTCCGTACTTTATCAACAATGCCGCTATCCCGGAATTCCTGCATTAATAGAATCGGTACAACAAATTGCCCTCCCATAGCGTCATATGGCAACTCACTTTTTAACTGGTCAAGTTGAAATAAATAGTACCTCACTATAGCATTGTCTAAACCGGCGTTCCCCGCATTTTCAACTCCCTGTGCAGCTATCAGCCGGTCATAAATCTGTTTTGACTTCTCTATTTCCTCCAAAATTGCCATAGCTTCAAAAGACTGATATCCTTTACTTTCGATCAGTTCTCTTATTTCATCAATCGTCATCCTTTCAAGATACATACTTCTCCTCATTTTCATATTTACCTGCTATTTTCATTTCAAATAAAAGAGGAAGGCTGCATCACAAACCTTCCCGCTTTTATAAATCAAAATCTTTAATCCGATATTCTTTTTTCCGCTTCTATATACTCGTCCCGAAAATTCCAGATTACTTCCATATGCTCTGGGTCGTAAAAGCGGATTTCTTTTACCAGTTCCTGTACCACTGGATAAGAAAGTGCTTCCAGATTTTTATATCTGACAAATACCTTCAGCCCTGGATCTTTTTCTTTTGCTTTCTGTGCTTCGGCCTCTGCAATTCTTTCCTGCAGTTCAAGGAGTTGTTCTTTGTACCCTGACTCTTTTTGGGCAATCCCTTTCTTTTTGTCCAGATATTCCTCTTTTGTCAGATTACCTGTCGCATATGCTTCATAAAGCTCCATTTTCCTGCTCCTACAGTTTTTTAGCTGTCCTTCATATGCGCCCTTCTTTCTTCTCAATTTTGAAATGTCCAGAGTCTTATTCATTTCTTTGATCTGTTTCAATGTTTCATCTGCCATTGCCGCCTGCTGTCTGATCAGTTGAAGCACCATTTTTTCAATCGGCTCCACCGAATAAACACCCACAAAGCATCCGGAATCCTTTGTATGAACAAACCGGCATCTGATCTTCGGAATGGTATACTCCGTCCTAATCAACATTAATCTACGACAATGCGCACAACGTATTTTCCCCGAAAACAGATATCGCTCCCGTCGTTTTGCGGGATCGGTGGATTTCTGATGTTTTACCATTGCTGCAACACGCTTTAACTCTTCTTTTGTTACAATGGTCTCGTGCGTCCCTTCTACATATATCCGTTCATCTTCCGGAACCGTGCGTACCGTCTTTGCTGCCAGCGAGGTCCTTTCAGTCTTATGATTCTCCATAATCCCTGCATAAACCGGGTTCTTTAAAATTTTACTTACAATTCCCGGCGTCCATTGCAAACGGACATTGACTTTATAACACGCAAAACCTTTTCCTGTCAGATATGCATATGGAGAAGCTATTTCTTTTTCCTCCAATTCCCTTGCAATATCACTGTATCCAGATCCGGCAAGTCTTCTGTCAAAAATCATCCTGACAACCGGCGCAGCCTCCTTATCTACAACTAAAGCAGTCTTCGTATTCTCTGAGAACAGATAACCATACGGAGGTATCGATCCCATATATTTTCCTGCTTCTGCACACTTTCGTACAACCTGTTTAATATTTTCAGAACAGATTGCCGGATAAATTCCATTGATCAGATTTTTAAATTTTATTTCCGTATCTTTCCTGCTGCTGTAACTGCTATTGCTGTCATAATAATCATTGATTGCTATGAAACGGACCTGCAAGAACGGAAATACCTTTTCAATATAATTCTGTACAGTTATGGTATCCCTTCCAAATCTGGACAGGTCTTTTACAATGATACAGCATGACGGCCCTTCTTGTTTTGCCAGAGCAATCATCCTTTTAAAATCTGGCCGTTCAAAATCAGTCCCGGAATAACCATCATCTGCAAAGAACATTATTTCGGCTTCCCGGAACTCTTTGCAATTCTCAACAAAACGTTCAATCAGCAGCCGCTGGTTCTTAATGCTGTTGCTCTCATCCGTCTTATCATCATCGTCATTTGACAACCGAAGATAAGCAAATACGTATTTATACCGCATATACAGCTCCCCCTTCCAAATTTGATATTTCTTCCTGGAAGATATCGCCGAACCAAAAATATACGGTTATCTCCTGATAATTTTTTACAACCACTTTCTCAATGAAACGATCCACAAGCCCTTTCGTTACAGTTGTAAAGTTCTGATATTTCAATAATTCTTCTGCCCAGTCCATTTTTGCCTGCAGTGTATCTAAAACCATCTGCGAACGGTTCTGGATCTCTACCAGTTCTTCATGGGCTCTTTCCTGCTCAGTCAGATAACCTTCTTTAATCGCCACATATTCTTCTTTATCCAACACCCCCGTTGCATAATGGAGCAGTCTCGGAAACTCTATAAAGCCCGAATTACCGCTGTTTTTCTTTCCTTTATTTTTTTATATTACCCCCATATTTCTGCATATTTTTTCTATAAATTTTCAAAATAGGGTTG
>JAETSI010000145.1 GCA_021769725.1 Oscillospiraceae bacterium
TTAGAAAAGAAAATCGACACGGCAAAAAAACAGCTATCGACAAATATCTTATACATATCTAATTCTTATCAGGAAAATTTATTTTCCATAGACACAGAATTTTTTACGCCCTCGAATCATTACATCTACCCCTAACTTTTCTAACGAACGAAGATTTCTCTTGATTAATTTCTCTTGATTCTTTACACTATAATAATCTGCACCTAATTCGTAATAAGGAACTTTTTCTTTTAGCATATGATAGATGGCTATTAGCATGGTGTGCGCTATGGCTATCAGCGCTCGTTTCCATCCTCTGCGTGCAGCAATTCGTTGGTATCGTGAATAGAAATAGCTTTGTTTTTTTCTTATTGCAGCACGGGCACATTCTACCAAACATGCTTTCAAATATTTATTTCCTTTTCGTATTCGACTACTCATCTTTTTACCAGCGCTTTCTTTACATTCCGGTACCAGACCCGCCCACGAACTAAACCGCGATTCATTTTGAAAATGTTCCATTTCCACCCCTGTTTCTGCAAGAATGCGTTCTGCACTTTGTCTACCGATTCATGGTATCCCATCCAAAGCCTCAACAGCCCAACTTATAGTGTCTGTTTTTTTTTAATATCTTCATCTAAATCTGAGATTAAAGAAGTAAGACTTTCCATATGCACAAGCTGATGTTCTAACATTTTTTGTTGATGTTCTAAAACTCGTCCCTGCAGAGTTCTTCGCATTTCCTGAAGTTTATTTCTGGCACGCCCTTCTGCTAATTCACTTAAAACAATCGGATCTGTTTCTCCGGATATGATCGCTTTTAAAATAGCCATTCCGCTTTTTCCACTGATATCGGTAATCACACTGCCTAATTTAATGTTACAACCTTCTAACACAGCTTGGATTCGGTTCAATTCACGAGCACGTTCTTCAATCATCTCCTGGCGGTAACGGGTCATTTCGCGCAATTCCCGCTGTTCCCGATTTGGGATATAACTTGCTTTTACTAACCCATGACGTACCAGATCAGCAATCCATTCTGCATCCTTCACATCTGTCTTGCGTCCGGGAACCCCTTTGATATGCTGTGCATTTACAATCATAATCGGGATATGTTCCTCTTCAAATATGTTATAAACAGGTTTCCAGTACGAACCGGTACTTTCCATGGCAGCCATCTCACAATCAGTTTCCTTCAGGCATGAAACTAATTGAAGAATATCTTCCGTCATTGTTGAAAACTGGCGGACTTCTTTTTTTCTGACACTCGTAAAAACACAGGCTACCATCATATTTTTATGAATGTCAATCCCACAATACCGCTTATACAACACTTCCATAAAGCAAACCTCCTTCGCATAAGCCGATGCAGCTCCTTGCTTAACTGTTGGCTGTCCTGCGTCCTCATCAAAATACGATGGAAACAAAAAGTGGTACACCTAAGGAGCTGAAAATCAGTCTGTCGCACGGGCTTTGAAGCACCAATCCCCTTCCGACCTTATTCGGCACCTTAAGTATACCACTATATAGAGTATAGCCAATATCCAGTTTTCATTTATTGTGGTGAGATTCTCTCATGATTGTCTGTTGCAAAATAGTTGAGAAATCAGTTATGGAACTGCAGCTCCCCTTATTCATGCATAAAAGAAGCAAAACGGTCTCCGTACGCTCCCTCTATGTAAATTTATGTATTACTGCCCCCTGTATTAATTTGCGATATCACCTTTCATATGTTAAAATATAAACTAGATTCGATGCTGGCTCTATGCTGGGACAGTTTGGACTGGTTTTGTAATTTTATTTCCGTATCAACATATCATTACCATGAACTAGTAAAACATTGAAAAAGTCACATGAAACGTGAAAATATTTACGTAATACAAACCATGGAGGGGCTGCTAACCACTAACCAAAATGAAATTGCAAAATAAGAGAAGTATGCAGGAATATCCCTGATTGACAATACAAGATCAATCAGGGATATTTATATTTTAGTTTATGATTATCATTTTAATCGTGTATAAAAGTCTTTCGTCAAGCAATACAACAGCCGCATTTTTCAGCATGGCTCTTCCAATAGAAATATGTTGCTTTTCACCACCGGATAAAGTAGAATCACCCCTCGCTGCTCCATAATAAAATTGTAGCAGTTTGCCAATTTGGTTGCCTGTTCAATTTCTTCATGAGTGGCATTTTTTCCATAGCGTATATTGTTTGCAATCGTATCCTGAAATAAATAAACCTCCTGAAATACCACAGAAATTTTCTTCATAAATTTTTCGGGGTCAATGGACTGTCAGTCAATGGATAAAAAGAGAAAATCATCGTAGAATAGATTCATACACATCAAATGATTTAGTTATGTATAACTGATGTGGTTACTGAATTGGATAATTCAGGTTTGTACCTTGCTACGAAAATAAAACTTGTAGCAAAAAACTGAACCTTGACAACAAATGTTTTCAACAATTATGAAAGCATCACTATAAAGCAGTCATAGTATTGGCTGCCGACAGTGAGATATTGATCGTATTAAGAAAGGCTAGCTTTGAGCTTCCACATGATAGCCATGCTTTTCCAATTCCCGTATATAACGAGAAAGCTGTTTTTGCTCACAGTTCTTACGTCTT
>JAETSI010000146.1 GCA_021769725.1 Oscillospiraceae bacterium
TGGAATTGTGGGTAACTCTGTTTGCAGGACGTGGGAAAGCTGCACTTTAGCTTTTCCATGTGCTGTGAATAGAGTTATCCATGATTCCATAGCCTGTTATGCACATTTCCACAATGTTTGTCTTTTGGTCGTTGGTTCGGAAAAGAAAAGCCCTGTATGTTATTATATACAGAGCCATTCTAATCTTTTTTTATCCACTACATAGAGCGTTTCCTTTCTGCAAAATTCATTTTACAGAGTGATACCCGCCTTTTTTGCAAAGTAGTCTTTTCTCCCGGTAAGCTCTGACTGTTTTTCCTTTGGAAGATTGTTGAATAAATCATCATAAAGAACATCAGCTAACTGCATTTCTCTCGCAAGCAAAAATACATTTAGACTAAGCCATTCCTCCCAAAGCCCCTCAAATAAGCTGTTACTGTCTGTATAGGTGTCAAGCTCCTCAAAGCCATGTGACGCTGTATAGCATTGCAGTTTAACAAAGCCATACCTACCAACATCAACCAACAAAATATCTTCGTCCTCTATTTCGTACAGTTCCTCAAACACATCAATCACTTTGCGACACTTTTCCCGTTCTTCCTCTGTGATATATACTGTTTTTTCCATGCTCAATTACCTCTATCCTTTCAAATTGTGGAATACTGTTTTCAGTTTTCTTCTACTTCTGAACCACATATTTGAAATGCCATATATGCCATTTTATACGGAATAGAGGTTGGCTGTCTGCATTTATCAGTGTGTTACTTTATGGCACATGAGCATTTGGAGAAGGGATATCACATTCGGAGAAATGGTATATCTAATTATACAATCAATAAAAATTCTCGTATTATTTTTCTTGGGCCGATTCCCGATCATACCGATAATATCAAAAGCACGAAAGATATACCAAGCTGGAAACGGATGTGCTATTGTATTTTAAAAAATGACCATACCTGTCGGTTTATGGGATTTGGGCTTACGCGGCAGGAACAAAAACGCGTGGATATTATCAGATGCAAGTACGGAGGGATGATAGATGGCAAATAAGGAATTCAGAAGCCCGGTATACAATATCATTGCAGTACCATTTGAAAAGATTGTACCCAATACATATAACCCGAACAACGTGGCCCCGCCGGAAATGCGGTTGTTGTACGACAGCATCAAGGAGGACGGTTATACGATGCCGATTGTCTGTTATCATGTAAAAAGCAATGATAAGTATGTGATTGTAGATGGCTTTCACCGCTGGCGGGTGATGCGGGATTACCCGGATATTTATGAGCGTGAGAAGGGAATGATGCCGGTTTCGATAATAGATAAGCCGCTGTCCGGCCGTATGGCCAGCACCATCCGTCATAACCGCGCCCGTGGAACACATGATGTGGACCTAATGAGTAATATCATTAAGGAACTGTACGAGTTAGGACGTTCTGATGCATGGATTTCCAAACACCTGGGTATGGACCGGGATGAGATTTTGAGGCTTAGGCAGATTACCGGCCTGGCGGCCCTGTTCCGTGATGTGAAGTTTGGACAGGCCTGGCGGCCTGCGGAGGATGTGGTTCCGGACGAAGAGTCCTCTGATAGCGGGAAAACGCATACTATCTGCACCTTAGGAAATGATTAATAAATTCTTTAGCATTAAATAATACAATTATCCTACAGACCCAATATAATGTTAGAGGAAATAAGTCTGTTGGGGCAAGTATTAATTCACTTCAGCTGGATTGGATGCTGGTAAAATAATGAAGGCGGTATCATGAAAGGATTTAAACGACAGAATCAACTCTTGTCCCTCTGTGTATTAAATTGTGGACGTTGTCCCATGTTTTTGGATAAAAACTGTCCTTGCTGCGGCGGTGAAGGAAACCAGGCTTGCAAAATTGCAAGAAGCAGCATGGAGCATGGCGGAGTAGAATACTGCTTTTAGTGCAGTGTATACCCCTCTGAAAAATACAATCATATTGACGACTTCGATACCATTATTAGGTACCGCCAGTAAGAGGCTGATTTGGAAAGGCCAGGATACTGAACATGCTCCTGTCCGGCTATAATGCTGGACGGAAAAAGACACTCTTTTGTATAGCAGTAAATATTTTGGATTTACAAAAGCTGCGAGCCGTACTTAGGGAAATTGAGGGCAGACCTGATTTAGAGGGATTGATCTGAAACTGCACAAGAATAAGCGATAAGAAAAAGCAATGAGAAAATGTAATCATTATTTGCCAGAGCCGAACAACAATAAAAGGATTGAGAAAAGCAAAACTGAAAGGAATAATTTTATGAAGTAGACGTGTATGCTTATATCGGTGGCTAACATTAATGCTGCAAGAAAATTTTATGAGGATTTGTTCGGATTGGAGGTATTTCGGGACTACGGAAGAAACATCGCATTTACCTGCGGCCTGGCATTGCAGCAGGATTTTGACTGGTTTATGAATCTGCCGAAAGAAAAGGTACTAAAAAAATCCAACAACACGGAAATCGTCTTTGAGGAACAGGACTTTGACACTTTCCTGAACAAGTTGAAACAGTACCCGGACATCGAATATCTGGGAGAAGTGATCGAACATAGCTGGGGGCAGCGGGTAATCCGGTTTGGCTGCGGACGGCTTGAATGGTGGTGTCTTGACTGGAACAAACCCAGCATTGACTTTTATCTGTCTCTTGGAGCAGAGGCCATGTCTGATTGGACAGTCTATCGCATTGCAGGCGATACATTAACACAGCTTGCTGAGTAACACGACAAAACAAATTTGGGCTTAAAAAGAGGAAAATTTATGTTTGAGGACGGTCGAAGCAAAAAAGTTATTTTTATAGCGCATTGTATATTAAATCAAAATTCAATATCTGACGGGACAGCCGTTTTTCCAGCAGCTTTTAAGGATGTAATAAAAATTCTTCTTGATGCTGATATTGGCATTGTCCAAATGCCATGTCCAGAACTTTGCTGTTTAGGGCTTAATAGAGGAAATAACGATGGGGCAGATGTTCCCGTTGTCATTGAAAATACCCGCATTCGTAAGGAAATGCAAAAAGCGAAATCTTACAAAATGCTAATGGCTCAAGTTGACTATGTGATGAAACAAATAACAGAATACAATGCCTACGGCTTTGAGATAATCGGGATTATTGGTGCAAATCGCTCGCCGAACTGCGGTGTTGAAACCACATCAGATTTTAACAAAGAGATAAGCGGTAAAGGTATTTTTATGAGCGAACTTAGCAATCGAATAAAGGCGGAAAACTTGAATATTCCTATGTTAGGCATCAAAGATACTGATAATGTATTTGAACAAGTAAAGTCTTTCATTAAGTCAAACTTGGTCAAGGAGTAGCAGAAAATTAAATAAGAAATATTGAGAGATTGTGGTATGAAAATTGAGTATAAAGACACCCATATTTTTACAGAGAAAGAACTGCAAAGACTGTTTTTGTCCGTGGGATGGGAGTCCGGGAATTACCCGGATAAACTTGTTGGGGCAATGCTAAATTCTTCACATGTAATTTCAGCATGGGATGATAACAAACTGATTGGACTGGTACGGGCACTTGATGATGGCGAAACAGTTGCATTTCTACATTATCTTCTGGTAGACCCTGCATATCAGGGGCATCATATTGGCGATGAATTGATGAAAAAGATTATGAGTTGCTTTGAAAACCTCCTTTATGTCAAAATTATGCCGTCTGATCCTAAAATGATTGCGTTTTATGAACGATATGGGTTTCAGCA
>JAETSI010000028.1 GCA_021769725.1 Oscillospiraceae bacterium
CTGCTACACCGTCACATCCATTCTATGTAAATAAGTTTGGCTGGACATTAGCAGGCAGTCTTAAAGCTGGCGATGTACTCGTACTTTCAAACGGCGAACTTGTTATAGTTGAATGGATTCAGCATGAGATACTTGAATCACCTGTCAAGGTTTATAACTTTGAAGTTGAGGATTTCCATACTTACTTTGTGGGTGAGAATGGCATTTTTGTTCAAATTATAAGGTGTGTATATCTGTAGTTTATATAAAAGAATGTAAGATAGTAAACTCTAGAAAGGAATATTTAAAATGACATATGAAGAAGTTATTGAAAAAATAAAGTCGTGCGGAAAGGTGACAGTAGTTGGAACATCAACTATTCAGCATGCTAAAGTAATTAAATTAAGTAATGGTGGAATAATCAATTGCTATAATTCAGGCAAGATTACGTTTCAAGGAAAATCGCAAGAAGAAACAAGAGATATAATTGAAGGTAAATCATTTAATTGCGTTAATCGAAAAATTTTTGTGGTGTACGGTCATGACGATATTGCACGTACACAGCTTGAAGCATTACTGCGTCGTTGGGATTTAGAACCTATTATTCTTGATCAGCAGGCTTCTGGAGGTCAGACAATTATTGAAAAGCTGGAAGAATGCAGTGAGGAAATTGGTTATGCTATTGTACTTGCAACTCCCGATGACGATGGTAAAGCCAAAACTGAGGAAAATTATAAGTCACGTGTACGTCAAAATGTTGTACTTGAACTGGGTATGTTTCTAGCAAAACTTGGCAGAGAAAAGGTTGCAATTCTTTTAAAAGAATCAGTGGATTTTGAAAAACCATCCGATATCCAAGGTCTGATATATATTCCATTCGAGAAGAAGGTTGATGAAGTTGCCATCAACCTTATAAGAGAACTCTCAAAGCAGGGTTATAATATCGATGCGTCAAGAATATAAAGTCTGATTAGAAATTATACAAAAAGTGAAAGGAAATACTATGAATAACAAATCAAATGCGAAGCTATACATAACGATGGGCATAATATTGCTGCTGGTTGTGGGATTTATCGCCTATAAAAATGTGACGAAAATACAGAACTACAAAGAAAACGGCAGGGAGGTGGAATGTACAGTAACTTCTGTCCTCCAAGGAAGAAAGGGCAAGCAGACGGTCGAGGCATTTTACACTGACGAATCGGGTAATCAGATGACCGCAAGTGTTATCAGAAATCAGTCGACCTATGTCGGAGAGGAATTTACAGGTTTAGTAGTTCCTGAAAAGCCTGAAGAAATTTATTGTATGCCTGCGAAATCAACTCAAATGATAGTCTACTGCGTTTTCGGAGCATTTGGTCTAACGGGATTAATTCTGATCATATGCGGTATAGTAAGCGCAGTAAAGAATTGCAGGAAATGTTATTTCTGATAATTATATGTTCGATTTTGAGCAGCGGAGTGATTCGCTGCTCTTTTTTGTCAAAAAATGCAGATTACGAATTGAAAGCTACCAATTACGAATTATCTATTGACATTATGATTCGTTTAATTTAAAATGAAAATAAATTAAGTTTGAATTTATTTTAATTTTGAGGGGACGAGGTGCATATGTTTACAAAATCAGAGGAATCTATTGAAATAAAATATCAAGAAGGTTTAAGGCAATCGAACGAGAATGCTCGTTCTGATGAAGCAAAAGAAGATATTATGAAATTTTATAATGAACATCAGGATATATGCGATAGAGCCTTAAAGTATTATCAAGAATATGAGGAATATAAAAGTAATTATGTTAAAGAGCCTAAGAGAATAACATCGGATGAATTTTGTAAAATCATAAATCCAAATACAATATTATTGCTTACAGCAAATCCTATTGAAAGAGGTATATTGCTTAGGTGGTTATCTGAAAAGCATGGTGCGCCTTTAGATACATATATAGTAAAATCATTTTCATATAATCTTTTTCACATTGATAATAAAATAAGCATAATTCATACTTCTCCTGGGAAGACGGGTGATGATCAGACAAGGAAATTAATCAATAAAACATGTGAGCTTTTTACTCCAAATTGTATATGTTCGATAGGTATATGCTATGGATTCAATAGAAAAAACATTCTATAGGTTCAGTTTTTCTTTCTGAAAGTGTTACATCACTTAGAATGAATTACCGTGATACATCTACATCAAAAGATGTATCATTTGAGGCAGAAATCGAAATGGAGGATCATCCCTCATATTCACTCATCCAATCAATTAAGTCAAGATTTATGTATACAATGTCATATAGTATCTTAAGCGATGTTGAATCTCCCACCATTGCCAATCCTGTAGTAGGGAAATTTTTATCTCTTAACAGTTTAGTAAGTCACAAAATAGTAAAAAAAGCGCTTATGGATCAGTATGGTAAGACAAAGCCAAAACCTTTAGGTGGAGAGATGGAAGGAGCAGGTATACTTAAAGCGGATATTGTTCAAGATGATGAATACAATCGATGGCTTATAATTAAAAGTATCTGTGATTGGGGCGAAATGAAAAACGAAATAAGTGAATCAATTAAAGATAGTCTGCAAGCTTTTGCAATGTCAAATTCATGCGGAGTGTTTGAGAAGATAATTAACGACTTGTGCGAGGTATAATATGAATAAATTTTATGAGGATATTAGTTTAAATGAGTGTGTACACCTGTTAAAGGCAACACCTTATACAAAAGAGACAAGAGACAGATTTGATAATAACTTAACCAAGGATATATTCTTTAAGGATATTTATACAGAAAAGTCCAAAAAGCAAGAATTTGCCGCAGAAAATGATTTGTTTGACAGCAAGATTAACCATGCTGCTAGAGATATATTTAATGAATTTGGAAAGGTAAGCGTGATTCATATTGCTGGGTATGGAGGTTGTGGTAAAACAACATATATTCATCATTTGTTATGGAGTTTACATGATGAAATAGGTATGTATGATGTCATTGATTATGAAGGATGTGTAGGTGCTTCTGAGCCATTTATAGAGCGCATAGCAAAACTCATATATAAACTTAATAATACTCAGGAGTTACTTGATTACTTTGATAAGATTGCTTCGCATACACTTTATAATATAAACAGATTTAAAGATCAGATTCAAGTGTTGGAAAAATTCTCGCTTAAAATCAGAAGTTCTATAGTAGAAGGTTTTAAATCGGAGAAATCCTACAAAATACTTCTTCAACAATTTGAAAAGGACTATATTTTACAAAGTAATAACAATAGCTTAGTCAAGAAGGAGTTCTTGTCGTTTCTTTTATTTTTGGAATTTGCTTTGTTGTTGTTTAGCAGATTTAAAAGAGATGATGATACCCCAATGATACTTGTTATAGATAACGTTGATTCATTAAGTGATATGGCGGAAGAAACTCTTCTTCTTACTGCCATAAGAGAATTCGAAAATAATTGCAACTACTTTTTTGGTTGGAATATTGATAATGACGGAAAGTATAATGGTCAGATAATATCAGACGTTTTGAAGAAAACAAAATTATCAATGTTTTTCACAACTAGAGTTGCAACGATCAAAAAGTATGAAAGTATTCAGCCTGACTGGGAGAGAATAGATGGTTGGGTAAGCATACGATTCCCAAAACATTATTATGATCATATGGAGATTATTAATCATAGAATTGAATATTTTTTGACAACAGAAAATGAAGATTCAGAAATTGCTAATGAACTTAAAACATTAAAACAAATTGCAGAAATTGCATATCATAACTATAACTTTATGCGTTTATTCAACGGAAGTTATCGTGTTTGTGTTGAGAGAATATGTAATATTTTAAATTCTTTTCAAAGGAGTCAAATTGAAGAATTATTAATGTTGTATTCTTTGCGATATGAAAATCCAAATGCAATTGAGGGTGCAAACGGATATTTTCTATACATGATTCTGGGAATATTGAAAAATGAAGATACATACACTGATACTCTGAATTTAAGTCCATGCAAAAAAGATGGTACAATAAGCCTTTCACGCATTATATTAACTATACTTCGAGAAAAAGGAGATAGATGTTCTCTATACGAGCTTTTTAAATTGCTTACTCCGCTTGGATATGATGAAAATGAAATATGTATGCAAATTTGGAGTTTAAGTGAAGTTAGTAGAATTCATGCTTGGCGCAGATTGTTAATTTTTGATGTAATTATTCCATCCGATCTTGAACATTTAAAAAAGCAGATTACTATTTTTAAGAATGGCGAGGAGAATATAGCGAAATATTCGGAACTAGTAATTTGTACGGCTGGACAAGCGTATATGGAGTTTGTAATTCCTCATTTTGAATTTATGCTTAGTAGACGCGAATTAGGTGTAGGTACTTCTGCTCAAAATAAATATCAACCGCTGTTTGCAGAGAGTAGTGAAGAAAATATCAGTAAAACACCTGGCAAGATTGTGTATAGATTTGAACAAAAAATAAATTGGGTATTCAAGGCCGTAGAAGAGTGCTGCTATAATTCGACTAAATTTGCTGAAAAGGTTCTAGATGTTTTTAAGTTAGATCGCAATGATTATATAAATAACACTTTTTATAATTACCACTCAGTTGGATGGGAACGTAATGTTGGACCAAAGCAAAGTTATGAATCTCGATTGATTTTTCGACATATTGGTTACATTGAAAAATATCGATGCTATTTGCTGACGAAACGAAAGAAAATGCCAGTTTCACAAAAAGTATGTATCAATAAGATACTTGTGAATTGGATAGTTAAGTATTTGGAACTTTATAATAATTATGATTTATGTTATCAAACAGAACTACAAAATTTAGCATCAAAAGAATTAATGTCATTTGCTCAAAAGATAATAGATTCAGGATTTTCGGATTTTGATACAAGAATTGAACGTAATAATTAAACTGTATAATGAATTAGGACTTAAGATTGCTTATTAGTCAACTGAGCAATTTATTATTATATTGCGTAGAAAAATTGATATGCCTAATTCATGGTGATGTGTATGAGAAATACAATTCATTCGAGTTTTTTAAAAAATTTTTTGCTCTGAAAATCTATTTAAGAGATTATATTAAATTTTATATGGAGTATAACAAAAGCTTTTAAAGCCGAAAGTTATACTCCTTTTTATTATCAGACCTTTTTGTTTTAGAAGCAGAAAGGTCTGTTTTTATGCCCATTTTTAAGAACTGGCAATGCTATATTGCCAAATATCCGTAAGCCTTCGTTTTGATTCAAACAAAATCTAAGAAATCAAAACGGAGGACTTACAATGAAAACAAAATATTTTGAATACAACAGAAACGGCGGAAACGAGAAGTATTCTGAATTTACAGAGGAAGAATACCTCAAAGCCAAGGAAGAAGAAAACCGCTGGTTTATCAGCTTCGGCGACAGCGTTCTGGAATGCGAGGAAAGCCAGTATACGGATCACTTTTCCAAAAAGGATCACGGAGAGTATACGCAAAAGGATAAGAACTGGAAGAAAGTAATACCTGTCTCGTTGGAGCAGTATACATACGGCGGAAATTACGAACAGAAAATTCTCAAGGACAGTACGGTTGTTCCGCTTGAGGAACGTGTATTGGAGCAGTTAAGCCTGGAACATGATACAGCAAAACTCAAAAAGGTCATGAAAAAACTCAAGCCGTATGAACGTGAGATCATCTATCAGCTTTTTTGGATGAATAAAAGTCAGAATAATCTTGCCAAGAGATATGACATTACCAGACAAACAATGCACGAAAAAGTACATCGGATTTTGGTGAAAGTGCTGAAATTATTTGAAAACGAAAAATAAATCCCTTACAAACCTCAATTTCGTTGCCAGTAGATAATGAAGGGAAAAATCGATACAAATAGTTCGATGAATTTGCCCGACAGAATCTTGACAACAGAATATCAACTCTGCAAGTACGTTAATCACACGGCCGGTATGAAATCTCGGCAGCCAAATGTGATGTCCGCCACGACCTTGAAAAAGCGAGCGATAAAGACAAGTCACAGACCTTTGGAAAGCAACCAAAGTCGGCGATGAAACGTGTGAGGATAATGATACTTCCCAATGAGGGCTGATAGAGCGGGTGAGAGTCCCATGATGCGGTTGCGCTGACCGCAGCTTGCAGAGTTCCGCCGTGACGGAAATCCAGGATAAATATCACGGAAAACGTCCGAAACAAAAATGAATCGGACGAAGGCAAAACGAATTTATAAGGCGGTTTGCACTTTTTTGCAGACCGCCTGTTACATATAAAATTTCAAAGGTCAGGAGGCTGATATATGAACTATAACGATATGCCTGAAAAATCAGATTTTCAATCAAAATACGATAAATTTGGAGTCAACATTCCTACGCCAACTGTCGTGTTATCTGACAAGCATCCATGTCATGGCTGCGTGTGGTATGATAGGGATACAGATGTGGTGTTCTGTCCCTTTCATAACTGCGTGAGATACAAAAATGGATTTAAAATTCCGAAGAAAGGTGAACGAAAATGCTGATCAGACGAGGCGACATTTTCTATGCAGACCTAAATCCCGTTGTCGGTTCTGAGCAAGGTGGTATACGCCCTGTTCTGATAGTGCAGAATAACGTCGGAAATAAGTATAGTTCTACTTTGGTGGTTCTGCCGATTTCAGCGGCTAAAAAGCATTATCTTCCTACTCACATTCATATCCGAGGTTCAAAAGCATTGCCCAAAGATTCGGTTATTCTTGCGGAGCAGATAAGGACGATAGACAGATATCGACTGAAAAATTACGTTGGTTCAGTTGATTTTGAACTTATGGAAAAAGTAGAAAAAGCGATGGAAATAAGTATAGGAGTGGATTTTTATGACTAAATTCGGACAGGCAGAGTATAACGATTTTATGGCAAAAGTATTTGCAGATAAGCTTGATGAAATTCTTGAAGCAGCCGAAAAACAGAATTTCAACAGCAGAAATACAGAAGATATTTACAAAGAATTTGCATCGTCAAAAGATGCAGCTTAAGGAGGATAAAGTGTTAGGATTTATTATTGGATTGCTTGCAGGCGGTATAGCAGGAGTAATCACAATGTGTCTCTGCACAGCGGCAGGACAGGCAGATGAAAATATGTCAAATTCGGACAAGTAATTTTGTCTGGTTTGGTGATACCATTCTGAAAAGATTTGTGGTATTCTTGTTGGTAAAAAGCAAAGGAGAGTGAGGAAATGCCGACAGTAACGGTGATACAGCCAACCATAGTAGAAGAACAAAATACAAAAATCCGTTGTGCCGCATATTGCCGAGTGTCAAGCGATTCCGAAGATCAGCTTAATTCATTCATGGCACAGACAAGGTACTATGAAAAAGCTTTTGAAAATTCAGAGACCGAACAGCTTGTGGACATCTATGCAGACGAGGGCATCACCGGAACCCGTGAGGACAAGCGTGACGAGTTTCAGCGTATGCTAAAGGACTGCCGACGTGGTAAGATCGACAGAATTTATACGAAATCAATAAGCCGCTTTGCCCGAAATACAAGGGATTGTCTGAAAAACGTCCGTGAACTTAAATCGCTCGGAATTACGATATACTTTGAAAAAGAGAACATCGATACCGCAAATATGACCGACGAAATGATGATCACCATCATGGGCAGTCTGGCGCAGGAGGAATCGACTTCGATTTCGCAGAATATGCATTTTGAATGGAAAAGGACTTCTGTGCATAAGCAATGACCTGAATGCAGAGGGCATCCCAAAAAACTTAAAAGGCGAATCATGGAACAAAAATGTCGTGCGGTATGTACTGACAAACGAAAAATATATTGGGGACTGTCTTTGGCAAAAGAAATTTACCGAGAATGTATTTCCTTTCAGGAAAAGCAAAAATCAAGGTCAGGTGGACAGCTATTATGTAACCGACGCTCATGAGCCGATCATATCAAGAGATGACTTTACAAAGGTTCAGACGCTCTTAAAACAGCGCGGCGAATATTTCGGCAATACCGAATTTAAGCAGTATCCGTTAAGTATGAAAGTTTTCTGCGATAATTGCGGGAAAATATATAGGCGAAAAAATATAAACGGAAAAATTTATTGGGTATGTAGAACCCATGATAACCGGGCAAAAGATTGTCCGAATAAGGCGATAGCTCAGGATTTGATATATACTGCATTCATAAGGTTGTACAATAAGCTGTGGTACAACTACAAGCAAATTCTTGTACCTCTCCAAACAACTTTACAGGACTTAAAATTACGCCAGTTCAGCGGCAAAACTCAGGTAATGGACATTCACAAAGAAATCGCTAAGCTTCGGGAACAGACGCACGTCCTTGCTCGACTGAAAACAAAAGGATTTCTGGACGAAGCTAAATATATCGAGCAGATCACAGAACTGACTGCGAAAATAAATAAGCTGCAAACAGAGCTGAAAAAGCTTACACGCTCCGATGACGAGGACGAAACTCTGGATCAGATCGAAATGTTAATAGACTTTTTTGAAAGGCGTAATAAGCCTATAACCGAGTTTGAAGAATCGGTATTTGAAAGTATAATTAAGAAGATCGTGGTTATAAACCAAAAGGAACTTGAGTTTAACTTGATCGGCGGGCTGAAATTTACAGAATACTGTTGAATTTCAAGGACGAATATGATATAATGAATATAATAATTTTTTTGTTAATCAATATCAATTTCAACGGACAGGAGGAAAAATGAATTATATACAAGATAATGACAATACTGACATTATGAATTACTACACTAAAACTGACAATATAGTATCAGATATGCAGAAAATCATTGAGTTTTCACGAGAAAAGGCTTATCAGCTTGTCAACTTGGCTCTGCTCCAAAGAAATTGGTTGATCGGATATAGGATCGCTGAAGAAGAACTTCAGGGAGAATGCAGAGCAGAATACGGCGCTGAAGTAATAAAAAATCTGTCGAAGGAACTTACGGGGATATACGGCAAAGGTTTCACGAAGTCCAATCTTTACAGTTTTTACTCTTTTTACAAATACTTTCCTGAGATTTTCCACGCAGCGAGTGGAAAATCAGGTTCACTGTTAAGCTGGACACATTACCGCAGTCTTATTCAGGTCAAGGATGAAAAAGCTCGTCAATGGTATGAAAAAGAAGCATATGAGCAGACTTGGAGTGTACGGACTTTGCAGAGAAACATTGCTTCCCAGTATTATTATCGTATGCTGAAAACGCAGAATCAACAGGCGGTAGAAAGCGAAATGAAAGAAATCACTGCCCCTTATCAAAATGATAAATTGGAGTATGTGAAAAATCCGGTTATTGCTGAGTTTTTAGGACTTTCATACAATACGGATTTTACCGAGAATGATTTGGAAAGCTGTATTCTTTCAAATCTGCAAAAATTTCTTATGGAACTCGGAAAGGGCTATGCTTTTGTGGCAAGACAGCAGCATATAAAAACCGAAAAGCAAGATTATTTTATTGACCTTGTTTTCTATAATTATATTCTCAAATGCTTTGTGCTGATAGATTTAAAAACCGAAAAAATTACTCATCAGGACGTAGGGCAGATGGATATGTATATCCGTATGTATGACGAGATTAAACGCAGTGAGGGAGATAATCCGACAATGGGCATTGTTCTTTGTTCCGAAACAGATGAGGATATTGCAAGATATTCGATTTTACATGGAAACGAACAGCTTTTCGCATCAAAATATAAATTGTACCTTCCTACTGAAGAAGAACTAAAAGCTGAGATTGAAACACAAAAAGCAATGTTTTTATTACAGCAAAAAGAAAAAGATAGTTTTGATATTTAATAAACTTCATGAAATGCGCTATGTAACCAAAATACAAAGCGCATTTTTGTTGCCCTTGGATATAGCAATTTTGAGAGATTTGTGGTATCCTTGTTGGGTGAAGGGAGATGATGAAAATGCCAAAAAACAGAGTGATCCCGTTCGGCTACTGCATGAGAAATGGCGAGATAACTACCGATTTGAAAGAGGTTTACGCAGTTGCAACAATTTTCAGCGAATATCTGAACGGCAGCAGCCTACTGCAAATCGCAAAGCTGATGGAATCCGAGAAAATCCGATATACCGAGGATTATGATCATTGGAATAAGAACATGGTAAAGCGGATAATCGAAAATGAGAAGTACCTCGGTACCGACAAACATCCGCAGTTGATCGCCGAGGATATTTTCAGACAAGCAAATGAAAAACGGGTACGGAAAGCAACCACACTTAATCTGATATCCAATGACTTACATGAAATCAGAAAGGTTACATACTGCGCCGAATGCGGTGGGAAGCTTTTCAGAAAAGTTAACGGCAAGGGGAGAGAATATTGGAACTGCGGAAATCCCGACTGCTTTAAATATGAATATCGAATGACCGATCAGATGATAATCGGAGCGGCGCTGACTGTTCTGAATTCGGTCATTGCAAATCCGAGCCTATTGGAGTACAGGGGAGAGGTAAGCAAATATTCTCCCGGTACTGAAATGATACGCAAACAGAATGAAATTAATCAGATGATGGATTCAGCACAACCTGATTTTGACAGAATAAAATCGGAGATTTTCAAGTTCGCAGAAATGAAATATGACTGCTGCACTTACGATGAAAATCCGCAGAAAACAGCGGAAATCAAGGCTCTGTTTGAAAATCAGGAACAATTAAATACGCTCGATATTGGCTTATTCAAAGCGTGTATTTCACGAATCTGGATAAGCCATTTTTGCACCATAGAGGTTGAGTTTGTCAACGGAGTTACCATAAAAAATATCACAGAGAGGAATGATAAAAATGCCCACAGCGCCGAATGTCACGATAATTCCTGCTAAAGTGCAGACTGCTGAAAATCGTAATAAGTACCACCAGCTAAGAGTTGCCGCTTACTGCCGTGTCAGTACAGAACAGGAGGAACAACAGAATTCATATCAGGTTCAGATCGCATATTACACAGATTTGATAAATCGTAAAAAGGAATGGACTCTGGCTGGTATATTCGCTGACGAAGGTATAAGCGGAACTCAGACAAAAAAACGTACCGAGTTCAATCAATTTATGATCGCATTATACGGATCATTTGCTCAGGCAGAATCAGAATCCATCAGTAAAAATGTAAGCTGGGGAAAAGAAAAGGCTTTCCGTGAGGGAAAAGTTCAGTTTCAGTATAAATATCTTCTCGGCTACAAAAAAGGTGCTGACGGCAAGCCGGAAATTGTACCCGAAGAAGCAGAAACAGTAAGGCTGATATATAACCTTTTTCTGGACGGATACAGTATGACTAATATAAAAAGGGTACTTGAAAGCAAAAATATTTTGACGTCAACGGGCAAAAAAGTGTGGAACGAATCACTGATTTGCAGCATTCTGAAAAATGAAAAATATGTTGGAGATGCGCTCCTGCAAAAGACCTTTACCTCCGACTGTATCACTCACAAGGTTGTGAAGAATAACGGAGAACGTCCTATGTATCTGATTACTAACCACCACGATCCTATAGTCGACCGTGACACCTACAACCGAGTTCAGCAGGAGCTTGCAAGACGAAGTTCTAAACGGAAAATAAGCGATAAAACTACTACCGAGCAAGGAAAATACAGCAGTAAATATGCACTCACAGAATTACTTATCTGCGGTCACTGCGGTACGCCTTACAGAAGAACCACTTGGGCGGCAAGAGGCAACAAGCAAATTGTATGGCGGTGCATAAGCCGCCTTGAACACGGCAAAAAGTATTGTCCCGATTCGCCTACGATAAAGGAAGAACAGCTCCACAAGGCGATAATTCGTGCAATCAATAATTACTACTCCTGCCGTAACGATATTGTGAGGATTTTGAAAGCAAATATTGGTTCGGTGCTTGAATGTCAGGGACAGGAAGAAATCTTAGCCGCAGAAAAAAGGCTGAAAGAGATCGATCAGGCAAGGACTGATTTAGTCAGCTTGATAGCTTCGGGCGGCTGCGATGAGGACAAGCTTGACAGCGAGTTTGCAAAGCTTTATTCGGAAGAACAAGGACTAAGCAAACGGCTGAAAATGTTAAAATCTCAGAATAAGACCTCCGCCGAAACACAGTCCAAGCTTGATAAAATCATGGATATGATCGAGCATGAAAAGTTTGAATTGGAAACGTTTGATAATGTGCTTATACGAAAACTGATCGAGTGCGTAAAAGTACTGAGCAAGACCGAAATACTGGTGATTTTCAAGGGTGGATACGAGGTCAGGACTGAAATTGAACAATAATAGAAAAAGCGGAAACCATCTAGGGCTTCCGCTTTTGTCATTATTTCAGTTTTTCATATGCATCACGATTCTGTTCTATGAGTTTATCTGAGATCGCAGTAACTTCGTCATAATCAGCAATCTGTATATAGCTCGTTCCAAGCAGCTGCCGGCAGTAATCACGGCGACCGTTCATGACACGATATACAGAGACTACGTCATTCTTCACCTTGTAGAAAATAAGGTAATTGCCGCAGACGAGAAAACGATAATCCGTTTTCACTTCAAGGATTGAATCAAGCGATGCTCCGATAAATGGTGCGTTTTTCAGCTCCTTATAGGCAGAAACGATTCTCTTTGCAATGCGGTCGGCAGCGGAAGGATTGCAGAGTTCTTCACGAATGTAACGCTTGATTTCCGCAATATCTTTAATGACTTCAGGGTTAATTCGCAGTTTCATCATAAGCTGTCAATTGCGGCATCAGCATCCTCTTCGGATAGCCAGCCTTTCTCCTCTGCTGTTTTTTCAGCTTTGGCAAGTGCAGAAAGCAGCTTTAAAGCAGCACGCTGTTTCTCGTACTCCTCCATATCGACAATGACATAACGTCCTCTGCCGTTTTTAGTGAGAAAAACAGGCTCTCCGACTGCTATATCACGAAGGACTTCATTGTAGTTTCTCAAATCAGATACAGGTTTAATATTAGGCATATGAAAACCTCCTTATTTTCAATAGTGAATATTGTGCTGTAATTATTGTATCACATTTTTACGAAAAAATCAACAGCAAATTGAAAGAAGGTGAAAACAAAATGTCAAAAAACTTTGATGGAATCAAAACACAAAAGTTAGGTGTGGAAATCGAGTGTACCGGTTTAACAAGAGCGGCAGCGGCAAAGGCGGTCGCAAAGGTTTTAGGCGGCTCTACTGAGCATTTCGGAGGCAGTTATGACAGATACGATGTTTACGACGGCAAAAACAGACGTTGGAAAATAATGTCTGACGCAAGTATCAGATGTACGAATAAGAACGGGTATCCGGCTTCTAAGCTTTACTCCGTCGAGCTTGTAACTCCGATTTTGAAGTATGAGGATATGGCAACACTTCAGGAAGTGGTTCGTTCTATTCGGCGGAGCGGAGGCGTTTGCAATGAGTCAACGGGAATCCATATTCATATTGATTTTGAGCCTTATGATGCACAAAAGCTGCGTAATTTAGTAAATATTTTTGCAAGTAAAGAGGATATGCTCTATCAGGCTTTGCAAGTAAATTCAGAACGTGAGCAGCATTATTGCAGAAAAGTTGACAAGCGTTTTCTTGAAGAACTTAACCGAAGAAAACCAACTGACTTGCAGACAATAAAACGGCTGTGGTACGGCGATAATGCCGAATATCACTCCCATTATGACTCATCCCGGTATCGATGTTTAAACTTACATCCGGTGTTTACGGACAACAACATCGAAGTGAGAGCCTTCAACAGCAGTTTAAATGCGGGTGTGTTGAGAGCATATATTTCACTGGTTTTGGCAGTCAGTAATCAGGCTCTGACCCAGAAATCGGCAAGTTCACGAGTAACGCAGAGTGAGAATCCTCGCTATACGTTCAGAACGTGGCTTATCCGAATAGGTCTGAATGGGCAAGAATTTAAGAACTGTCGAAAGCACTTGCTTTCTCACCTTGAGGGAAATATAGCGTGGCTTCATCCCGAAGATGCCATGAAACAACGTGAACGACTGAAAGCAGAACGGCAAGCCGCCTGTGAGCAGCGTGTCGAGCCTGTGTCGGCAGTTTCGCAGGAAAACGAGATAACACCCAATGAAAATTTCGAGCCGTCAGAGAGCGAATGTGAGGACTTTGAAGAAGATGAAGAAATGGGCATGGAAATGTCAATGTGATCGGAGGTAAAAATGAAAAATAAACAGTTATATATTGCATATGGCAGTAACATCAACCTTGAACAAATGGCGTTTCGTTGCCCGCATTCAAAGGTTGTGGGAACATCGGAGATCAAGGACTACGAGTTGGAGTTCAGAGGTGTTGCCACCATCGTGCCAAAAGAAAATGCGACCGTTCCCGTTCTTATATGGGAACTTGATGAAAGAGATTTGCCCGTGCTAAACAGGTTCGAAGGCTGGCCGAGACTATACAGACAGGAAACGATGTCTTTTGAACTGAACGGCAGGGAAGTAGAGGGAATGGCTTATTTGATGAATTATGGTGAGCTTTCTCCTCCAAGTCCACAGTACTACAATACGATTTTGCAGGGTTACAGAGAGAACGGTCTGGACGAAAAATATCTTCAAACAGCTCTGGAGAATTCAATTCAGCTTGAGTATTCCGTGAATGATGAATTCGATGAGGATTATGATGAAGATTATGATCTGGACGACGATATTCAGATGAGGTTTTAGGAGGTTCAGCGGTATGCAATATAAAGGATTTTATGTTAAAATAATTCCCGATGCTGATTTGCATCGGGAGGATAAGAACGGAAACGACATTCGCTGTAAAGGCTTTACTATTGAAGTTTTTGCGGATGAATCCCAAAAGATTGAGATTGATGTTTTTTCAGCAGCGGTTGATTTTGAACTGCTGAAAAATAGTATTGAAGAAGCGGAGCAGTTTGCTAAGGATTATATTGACTGCGAGGAAAAAGAGTACCGCAGAATAATTGAAGGAGAATAGGGAAAACAGAAAGCTGCTTTATATTTGAAGTCGCTTTTTGTATGCTGTTCGTCGAAATATGTCGCAAAAATATACTGCGTTGTTAAAATATACAAATCCAGCTTTAGCGCATTGTACATTATATAGAAATTTAGACAAGCTTGTATAAACATAGCTAAATCTATTGAAAAATGTTATTTAATTGTGTATAATTATATTGTTGATTTGAGTCGATGGGGGATAATTGTATATTAGCATTATGATAAAAATCTTATATGACTATCACTTTTTCTCAGCGAATCTAAAAGTCCAGATAAACGGACAGAAAGTGTGATATAATAAATACATAACAACGATAAGAAAGGAAAACGTTATGTTTTCAAGAAAAAATCACAAAAGCAAGCTGCAAAACGGCAAATGGTGCTCAAAAGTTTTTGAAAATGAAGGTTTTGCCTAATCTCAAAGGTACTGCGATGAAAAAATTGCCAAGAAAAATATTGGTGAGTTTTCAAAAATTGAAACTGACAATTATCGCTCACTTCGTAAGCCTCTCGCAGAAAAGTACTTTCGCAGCTAAGAGACCTTTGAACCTGATAAGAATATGCTGAAATGGCTACACACCATAATTTCAAATGCGAAAGCGTTTGTTGAGGGTACATATCACGGTATGGAACGCAAACATATCCAGCTGTATCTTGATGAGTTCTGCTATCGTTTTAACAGACGTTCTTTCCACTAAAACCTTTTTGAACGCTTAGCTTTGAAGTTCCTACAGAGCAGTACTACGGCATAATAAAACAAGGCTACAAGAAAAACGAACTGTACACAAGTTATCTGGAGACTGCGTTTGAGGAAGCAGTTCTTGCAGAAAATATGGAGTTTGAATCTAAATTCGAAATGGAGATGGTTTGATGCTGTATCATGGATTTTATGTGAAAATTACGGCTTTGGAAAATATTCAGAGGGAGAGAAAAGACGGGAGCATCAATGATTGCAACGGATTTCAGATTGAGATTTTCTCCGACTAATCGGAAGAAGTGACCGTGAATGTGTTTACTGCTGTGGGTGGATTTGAGATACTGAAGAATTCTGTTTCTGATGCATAACAGTTTGCGATGGATGTCATTGAGTCGGAGGAAAAGGAGTACAGGAGAATGATTCAGGAGTTTTCAGGAAAATAACTGTTCATGACTTGTTTTTTTTATGAAAACGTGTTATACTGTATTTAAAGAATAAAAGTGGAGGTGCGGTTATGGGGATTTATCTGAATCCGAGCAATACAGCGTTTCAAAAGGCTGTCAATTCGAATATCTATGTAGATAAAACCATGCTGATTGCTTATACTAATAAGAATTTGAATACAGAACACCAAGAAATATGTGTAAGTCGTCCTCGTCGCTTTGGAAAGTCAATGGCAGCGAATATGCTTGTGGCCTATTACAGTCGTGGCTGCGATTCAAAGGAATTGTTCAGAAATCTGAAAATTGCAAGCCATCCTGATTTCGAAAAACACCTTAATAAGTATAATGTGATACATCTGAATATGCAGCAATTTCTAAGTCGTACTAATACGATTCATGATATGCTTTCCATGTTGGAACGAAAAGTGATCCGTGAATTAAAACGTACATTCTCAGAGATAGAATTTTTCGAAGAAGATCTGGTCTCCATTATGGAAACGCTTTATTCAGAAACCGGAACACAATTTATTTTTATCATAGATGAATGGGACTGTATTTTCCGCATTAAGGAATCGGATTGGAATGCTCAAAAGGAATATCTTGATTTTTTGAGGGATTTATTGAAAGATCAATTGTATGTTGCACTGGCATATATGACCGGCATTCTGCCCATAAAAAAATATGGGGAACATTCTGCATTGAATATGTTTGATGAATATTCGATGACAAACCAAATGGCTTTGGCAGAATTCACAGGATTTACGGAAGAGGAAGTAAGAGGTCTATGTGAACAATATGAAATGTCATTTGAAGAAACTAAGCATTGGTATGATGGATATACGTTAAAGGGGTTATCAATTTATAATCCTCGTTCTGTTGTTATGGCAATGACAAGTCATGACTTTGATAGTTATTGGACAAAAACGGAAACCTACGAATCACTGAAAAAATATATTCAAATGGATCAATTTGGATTGAACAAACTGGCTGTACGCTTGATTTCAAGCGAACACATCTCAGTGAACCCGGATAAATTCCAGAACGACATGACTACGTTCAACAGTGCGGATGATGTTCTGACACTGTTGGTTCATTTGGGCTATCTTACCTATGATTTTTGTACGAAAACAGTTTGGATTCCAAATAGTGAAGTACAACGAGAGTTTGTAAATTCCATCGAGGACGGTGGCTGGGAACCTGTCATGGCAGCGATCCGTCAATCGGAAAAATTACTGAAAACTACGCTGCAGATGCAGGAGGAAAAAGTTGCAGAATTGGTTGAGGAAGCACATCGGAATAATGCGTCCATCATTCAATATAACGACGAGAACTCTCTGTCTTGTGTCATTTCCCTTGCGTACTATTCTGCAAAGAAAAATTATGCGGTTTATCGTGAAATGCCCGGTGGCGAGGGTTATGCGGACTTAGTTTTTGTACCAAGAATCGGATGCTTTGATCCGGCAATGATCGTTGAGTTGAAATGGAATAAATCAGCTGAAACTGCAATCACACAAATAAAAAACAAAAAGTATGCCGAGTGCCTACAGGATTACAGCGGTGAAATTTTACTGGTCGGCATCAGCTATGATAAGGATGCAAAAGAAAATTCAAAGCGGCACATCTGCAAGATTGAAAAAATTATGAAATAATATCTTGATACTAACACCGAATAGATAGCGGTCATAAAATATACAAATATTTTGTTTGTGTTTTATGCAATAATACAAATTTTATAGAAATTTTGTGGATCTTGTAATTTTTTGGCTGCTTTTGAGATTATATAGAGAGGTATTGATAGTGTTCTATATCGACAAGTATCATACTTGGATGCATATGTAAAGATACAACGTCTACTCAAAACAGTCGGCAACTCACTAAAACATATACTTTCAGCACAGATATACAGATAAGTTTGAATGAATATGGCATTTTATTCAAAACGCTTCAATTATATATAATATAATTTTATCCAACAAATTTATCAAGTGTATATAAAATCAGGAGGATGAAAATATGACAAAAGCAGTTAATGATGCAACACTGAATAAAGCTGGTGATATCTATCAGTATCTAATCGCATTAAAAGACTGCTTTGAACTTAATGATGGGGATACACTTCAGATTGAAATAAATGGTGACGTGAGCATTATAAACAATACTGGAGGTCTATTTCAAAAGGAAGTAAAGCATCACTTTGGTGATACATTTCTCTCAGATAGAGATGTGGATTTTTGGAAAACCTTAGCTAATTGGTATGTGGACTATGAGCGTGTAAAGATTTTTTCTCACTATATACTCAGTACCACGGCTAAAATTTCAAATACTTCTCATTTTTATGGTTGGAAAAGTATAGATAAACATGAAAAACTCAAGCGTCTAAAAGATATAGGAACGATATCTAAAAAGAAAGAAGAAACATTTAGAAATCAATATAACAGAATTTTCAGCATCCATTATGACGAAAACCGTCTTTTAGAAATTTTAGATAAATTCATAATCGAATCGACAAAAACCTCGTTAGTTGGTATATCAAATGAATTTACTAAATATGTCGGTCATATTCCTAATGAAAATAGAGATGGGTATATTGGTGCGTTGCTTGGTGAAATAATGATTAAGGTTAAAGACCCTCCGCACAAATGGGAAGTTAATAGAGCGGAATTTGAGCAAATTCTTCAAGCACAAACTACTGCATATGGAACTAAGGGTGTGATGCCTCTCCCAAATGAATATGCCAAAGCTGATGTTCCAAAAGAAAAAATTACTACGCTCGAACAGAAAAAGTTTGTTACTTCTATTCGCGAAATTCAGTATGACAAAATGATTCCATCTGCTATGTCTGATTATTGGAAAGTAGATTTGACGGTTGCTAAATATTTTCGGGACAACCATATGTATTTAGAAAGTCTTGAAACCTACATGGATAATTTGTCTGCAAAGATGCAATACACTAAGGAAGATAGTGAATTAAATGCAGAAGGAGCAACTGAAGAGGAACAAATAAAAATTTCAAAACACCTTTATAACGGTGTAATGCGTTGGGATGCAAATGATTTTGGTTCGATTATTCGTAATCAAGGATTTTTTCAACGGGGTGTTATACATAACATAGTGGATGAAACAGATTTCAGATGGAAAGTAGGTGGAGAAAAAGATGAGCATAAATAATATCAAAAAGCTTTCAATGAATCCTCATTTTTATTCTTTACTAATACAAAGCTTTCTATCTGGTTATGAAAAGCCGTGTGAAATCAAATTACCGTTTATGGCAATACCAATTTTGCTATATGCAGAGTCACGAGAAAAATTAGTAACTGCAAATACAAGAAGCCGGCTTGATACATTATTTCAATCTCCCCAAATTGTAGAAGAAAGTAAGATTTCTGGCAAGACACGATTATCTGGATATGTAGATAGATATAATTCACTTAAACCATATTGCAAAGAAGCTATAATTATATTATCTTCCGAAGACAAAATGGTCATTGACAATCATAAGATTGTGCTTATCCAAAAAGTCAATTATAAAAATTTTGAAGGAACAATCAGAGATTGGACAAGATGTGCATATTATCTTGGAGTCGTGTTTTCAAAAACTACTGAAGAACACCTATCTTTCTTTTTAGGAGTTGATACAAAATGAAAAGTTATATAAAAGCAATCATTATATTCAATGAAAATAATGAAAAAAGAGTAGTTCCACTTAATCCAGGAGTAAATATAATTACAGGAGAATCAAAAACAGGAAAAAGTGCATTAGTTGAGATAATTGATTATTGCTTGTGTAGTACTCGTTGCACAATACCAAAAGGTAAAATAACGGATTTTTCTTATCTATATACGCTCGTAATAGTTATAGGTGACAATACGTATGTTATCGCTCGTTATAATTGGGATAAAGGCGGCAAAATGCATTTTTCCAAAGAATCAAAGGACTTTGAGCCTAAAACATTAGAACTAAGTTATTTTTCTGAAAAATCCGCTTTGTCGTATAAAGATGTACAATATGAGATTGAATGTGCATTAGGCTTATTTGTGACAAATATGTCTACTGATGATGACCAACAGGGAAAAAAAGCATCATTAAGAAATATGGTTTCATACTTGTTTCAACACCAAAACTTAATGGCAAGCAAGTTTGCACTATTCTACCGATTCTCTGATTATTATAAAAGGAAAGACGTAATAGATCAATTCCCTGTTTTTGCAGGTATGATTAGCCAAGAATATTATAGCGACTTAATCCAGTTAAACACATTAAAGGCTCAATTGAAGCAAAAATATAGAAAACAAAAAGCAAACGAAAAAAGTACTGCCTACATTAAAGAAAAATTATCACCTTTATTGGCAGACTATTTTGCATTGCTTGATCGAGATTTTGATAGCAAAATGTCAGTACAAAAAATGCTGAAAATAACTTCTAATTTACCAGAATTTGATGATACGCAACTTTTTGGAGACTCCAAAATAGCAACACGCTACAGTGAGTTAGAAGAAGAGTTAGAAGAGCTAAGAAATAAAGAACGAGAAATTTTATTAAAAATAAAAAATATAGAAAGAGCTTCAAGTACCGGTAGTTCTTTCTCCGAAATGTTAAAAGATTTGAAACAACAAACAAGAATAGCTGAAATTGAAACTTCAGAATATAGTTGTCCCCTTTGCGGTCATGAATGCCAGGAAATTGCCGAGAAGGATTCAGAACTTATTGATGCAACGGAATGGCTAGATAATGAATTAATGATAACTGAGAAATACACTGCTGATTTTTCAGAAGATGTTAGAAAACTTAAAGATGAACATTCAAAGATTGATTGTAAAATTCGGGAAGTATGGAAACAAATAAAAACTATTGAGCAAAAATTCATTTCATCCGAAAGTCTTAAATCAAAAAAAGAAAAAGTGTATTACGCTAAAACGAGAATAGAACTATATGTTGAAATGAATGATAACGGTATCTTTGAAAATGTAGATGATGATATTTCTGAGTTAAAGGAAAAGATACAACTGCTTGAGAAAAAAATCCAAGGATTTGATGTTTATACTAAAAAAGTAAAAGCTCAAGCTTTTTTATCGGAAAATATGAATCGCCTATCATTAACATTAGATTTTGAAGATGAATATCGCCCTATTAACCTTAACTTTGGTTTACTTGATGAAAGCTTTGATATATATCAATATCAAAGAAATAGAGAGAAAATTCATCTTTACGAAATGGGAAGTGGTGCAAATTGGGTATCATGTCATATTGCATTGTTTTTAAGTTTTCTTCATTACTTTGCAAAGCAGAAGAATTCGCCTATGCCACTAATCATGTTTTTTGACCAGCCAAGTCAGGTTTATTTTCCGCAAGGAGATAATGATGACGAAATAACTCAAGCCGATTTAATGGCTGTTAATAAAATGTATAAGACAATCTTTGATGAAATCAATTCAATCGAAAAAGATACAGGAATACTGCCTCAAATTATTATTGTAGACCATGTAGATGGAATGAAATTGAAGTGTAAAGAGGAGTTTGAAAGCTATATTCGTTGTAATTGGAGAAACAACCATGCATTAATATAAAAATGCCGTACAAATATAATTCAAACATTTCAATTCGTTTAATCAGATAATATTTATTGTATTGCAAACAGAAAATCAACTGCACTTTACATACATCTATTTTATAGTAACAAGACAACTTGTTGCAACAAAATAGATGACAACGCAAAAAAGCCCGAAACATCGGGCTTTTTTAGCACTCATCTGACGAAAAAAACAAAGTACAAACCGTAGATGACATTTTAAAAATAAAGGATTTGAACCGATGCAAAGGCAGATTTCGGAGCAGATTTGGAGCTGAAAAAGACGAGGATGAAAAAAATCCGAAAAACAGGAAGAAAAATAGTATACAAAGTTTGCGAGCCGTTTTTGTTGGTATCTCACAAAGTTGAGAAACCGATAAAAGCGGCTCTTTTTGTTTTTAAAGGAAACGGAGGCGGTAAAATGAACAATAGTAAACTTATGATCAACACTGCACTGCTCCGAAAGGAATCTGAGTTCCGAACCAAATCCTGCGTGGTAGAGAAAACGATAGCCGTTTCCCATGCTGAGTTTGATGATCTGAAAAGATATCCGCTGCGTGATAATAAGCTGATCGCCGAGAATGTTGATCTGATGTATTGTGACAAAGAAGGTAATTATCATTGCCTGCTGATCTACGATCAGGAACAGGGCGACGGTCTGCTGATCGAGTCCGAGGGAGCGTCATACGCACGATATGCCCAATATATTTCAAGAGCAAAGGAACTTGTTGAAATTCATAAGAATCCCGAAATATCGTTGACAGACAGTGAAAAGAAACTCTGCGGTTTGTTAAACGAAATGGCAGACAGGATTGTAAATGCCGTTCGTCATGGATATAGGGACTTTACGATTGACGATGTTTTGCAGGATATTGACTGCAATTTCAAAGAGGTAAAGGAAATGATAACTCATGCGGTTGCTCAGAAACTCAGTAAAATGGACGGTATAAGTTCAGTTGAAGTCAGCAGCCTTGGTGTGCCGTTTCAGCCTGAACTTACCGTAATCACAAAAGAAGAAACAGAAGATATGACCGCAGATACCGAAGAATCCATGAGTATCAGCGGTTTTTCTATGTAAAAAAGGAGTACGCAGATATGAAAATTCCAAGCAAAGGCGAACTGCGATATTATGGCTGCTGTTATCCGTCAGGCACAAGAATTCAGCTTGACGAAGATATGGATGATCCGCAGCCTGTGCTTGCAGGGACTAAGGGAACAGTTACTGCAGTCGATGATATGTGTCAGTTACAGGTAAGATGGGATAACGGGCGCAGTCTTGCGATCATTCCATCTAAAGATAAATTCCACAAACTCCAGTTGGAAAACAACGAAAAACTCGTAGGTCACTCCATTAACGGAAACAGAAATCTCCGCAGTATCAACGATGTTGCAGAATTCATAATATGGCACGGAAAATATAGCGATATGGAGATAACTATCGAGTGCGGAGAGCCTTTCATCAGGACTGAAGGCACACATATAAAATACGTCAGAGACATGGAATATCGTGACAAGCTGCTCGAAATAATCGGTTCAACGCAGCAGGAACAGGAAGAAACTGAGGAAAATGAAATTAGCTTAACACAGGGATAAAATACAAATGGTCTCTGAAAATCCGTCCGAAATGGCGGATTTTACATATTGCAGGAAAGGAGGGATGTCTCAAAAAAATAATGACAGGAGGTGTTCATATATGATTCGGGTGTTCGATACATTTGCAGGAATCGGCGCATTCCGCTCTGCTTTTGACAAGGTGGGCGGATTTGAATTTGTCGGTTGGTGCGAAATCGACAAATATGCTCAAAAGGCTTACCGATCCTTGTATGACACAGAAAGAGAGGCATTCTATGAGGACATCACAAAAATCGATTACGGAAGTATGCCGGATTTTGATCTGCTCGTTGGAGGCCCGTGCTGCCAATCGTTCAGTGTTGCGGGGCGTAGACGTGCTTTTGAGGACGATAGAGGAAACCTGTTTTTCAACTATATCAAAATCCTTGAAGTCAAGCGTCCCCGTTACTTTATTGCTGAAAATGTACCCAATCTGCTGGGTATATCGCAGGGGGAATGTTTCCGAATCATCCTTGAAAAAATTTCAGAACTGGGGTATAGCGTATGCTGGCGTGTGCTTAACAGCGCCGGTTTCGGAATACCGCAGTCCCGAAGAAGGCTGTTCATTGTCGGATATCTTGGAGAGAGATGTCCCGCCGAAATACTTTCTTTCGGACGAGGCAATGCGGAAAATGGAAAGGAAAGAAAACCTGAACAGTTAATCGGCGGAAGCCAGGGTTCGAGGGTATATTCTACGAGCGGTACGGCTGTTACGCAGTGCAGCGGTTCGGGTGGCAGAGGCGGAAGAACAGGTCTGTATCTGGTTGATTACAATGAAGATCCCAAAATCACCGAAACTGCGAGATGCATTACAGCGCGACAGAACAGCGGAATGTCACACCATAAAGGCGAGCATTCCGCTGTTTTTGTAGATATGAACGAAAATCCAAAGATTACGGACAATGCCCGCTGTCTGAATACAAGAATGGATTTGGGCATTACGAACGGAACGCATAAAGGCGAACGTTCGGGAGTTCTTGAAGAAGCTCCGAGAGCGATAATCAATCCGTTCAAGGAAACTACCCGACAGAACGGCAGACGGATAAAAAAGCCCAACGAGCCGATGTTTACGATAACCGTGACCGACCGTCACGGAGTTGTTCATAGAGGACGGATTCGACGTCTGATGCCTGTTGAATGCTGGCGACTGCAGGGTTATGACAAGGAGCAGTTTGAAAAAGTTGCTGCCACAGGAATGTCCGATGCACAACTTTATAAGCAGGCAGGAAATTCCATTACTGTAGCAGTTGTTGAAGCTATCGCAAAAAATCTATTGAAGTTTGATAAGGAGATAAACGCTTATGGAAAACAAAATTAAAATTTTTGAAAGTGAGGAGTTTGGTAAAATAAGAACTGTCATTATAAATGACGAACCGTGGTTTATCGGCAAAGACGCTGCAAAGATACTTGGATATGCTAAGCCGAGAAATGCAATTGCTGCACACGTTGATTCTGAGGATAAAAAGGATGCCCTGATTCAGGGCGACCTTGGAGGAATGCAGAAAATGACCGTTATTAATGAAAGTGGGATTTACTCATTAATAATGTCGAGCAAACTTCCAAAGGCCAAGGAGTTCAAGCGTTGGGTAACCACACAAATTCTCCCAACAATTAGGAGAACCGGCGGTTACGTTACCAACGAGGATATGTTCATAGAAAACTATCTCCCCTTTCTTGACGAGCCGTACCGGAATCTTTTCCGTTTGCAGATGATGGCGATAAATCAGCTTAACGAGCGTATCAGGCACGATCAACCGTTGGTGGAGTTTGCAAATCAAGTTTCCGATACAACCAACCTCATCGATATGAACGCTATGGCAAAACTTGCGGTGGATGAAAATATCCCGATTGGCAGGAACAGGCTGTTCCGTTGGCTTCGTGAAAACGAGATTCTCATGTCGGATAATCTGCCATATCAGAAATATATCGACCGTGGATATTTTGCGGTAAAAGAAACGGTTTTTGAAGTCGATTCCATGACAAGAACTTATCAACAGACTCTTGTGACGGGAAAAGGGCAGAGGTACGTCATCGGCAGGCTGAAAAAAGACTTCGGGGAGGTGACATAAAATGCCGGAAAATAAACATCCGAAATGCCCAATAATAGGCGCTGATTCAAACATCTTCAACATTATGGGGATAGTTTCAAAAACGCTGAAAGACAGCGATATGGCGGAGGAAGCAAGGAAAATGTGTAGCCGAGTAACATCATCTGGCAGTTATGAGGAGGCTCTTGGAATCATTATGGAGTATGTTGTGCCTTGCTCCGAGGAAGAAATGTGCGAGGACTTAGACATGAACTTAGAACAATAAAACAGCTATAAATCGGCGAAATTTGATGTTTAAGGAGTGATGAAAATGAAAATATCCTGAGTTTTTGGAGGTATTATGTATACGAGAAAAAGATTTGAAAAATCAAAAGTTGTTGCCAGCGGAAATGTTCCAACGATGCTGAAAAAAGCCAAAACTGTGCTGTCTGACAGGCAGTACCGTGATCTGTGCCATGCCGTAAACGATGCGGCAGACTATAACGAAAAGAAAGGATTGATAAAAGCCTGTATTCAGGCAAAAAATAAAGTTTAAAGCCGTTTGTCGGGAGCAGAAAATGCTTCGTCAGACGGCTTTTTCTGTTTCCCGAAAAAATGGGGAAAGGGGGAAAAATGAATAGTTTTATGTCATGGGTGGGAGGCAAAAAAGCTCTGCGTGATGACGTTATTATTCGTATGCCTCCATTTTATGAGAAGTATATCGAGGTTTTCGGCGGTGCAGGGTGGGTGCTGTTCAGAAAATCTCCCGAAAATGAGATCGAAATTTTCAACGATTTCAACAGCAATCTTGCGAATCTGTACCGCTGCGTCCGTGATAATCCTGCAAAACTGAAGTACAAACTGCGGTATGTTCTGAACTCCCGTGAGGACTTCAGGTGGCTTGTTTATCTGCACAAAAGGGGCATTTTTTCGAGGTTTCACGACTATGACAAGGCGGCTAAGTTTTATCAGCTTATTCGTTACAGCTACGGCAGCAATCTCGACAGCTTTGCAAGTCAGCCGCATTCGATATGGGGCGACTTTCCGCTGATAGATATGGCGTCACGGCGTTTGCAGAAAGTTGTCATCGAGAATCAGGATTTCGAGGTTCTGATAAAGCATTACGACAGCGCAGTCAGTTTTTTCTACTGTGATCCGCCGTATTTTGCGACCGAAAGCTACTACAAAGACGTTGGATTTACGAAAAAAGACCATATTCGTCTGCGTGATACGCTTATGGAATGCAAGGGAAAATTTCTTGTGTCCTACAACGACTGTCCCGAAATCCGTGAGCTGTGGAATCAGGACGGAATAATGATCGAGAGCATAAGCAGAATGGATAATTTTCGTCAGAGATACAAGGGCGGAGCGGTATATGACGAGCTTTTTATCAGCAATTACGATACGGGCGAACGTCAGAATATGCACCGCCAATTATCGTTTCTGGACGATCTGAAAGGGGAAGATTAAATGTTTGAAAAGAATGAAATACGCACCAAAGGATTCATAAATGACAACGGAAATATTGAAGTTCCGGGAGTGTTTTTTGAGGACGGTTCGGTTCTGAACGTTACGATTACCGTCATTCCGGGCAAATTTGAAATTGCGGTTTTTCCGTCTGAAATGATGAGGGAGGATACAGAGAATTGCAAATAAAGAGATGATGAAAATTCTCGTGCTTGAACCTGAAAAAACGCCATATGTTGCGGAAATTCCCAACGATTACAAGGCGATGCAGGAGGTTGTTGGAGGTCTTATTGAACCGATTTATTTCGAGTCGAAAAATGACGCTCTTGTATTTTGCAATGAAGAATTTCTTTTGAACGGCTCTGAGCCGAACCGTATAGTGGGCGGTGTGCTTGTTCACGGAACTTGTTTCGTTGTGGGAAATTTTCAGAACAAATACGGCGAATGGGACAGCTGTTCGCTTACGGACGAGCAGATATCAAAATATTCCGATGAATTTTACACTCCGCTTGTGCTTAATAATGTGAAATTTGAGTGCGATGAATCGGAGGAAATCTGCGATGCGGAAATTCAGCAGATGTAGGAGGCTGACATGAAAAATGAAATATTGATACCGTCACCTTATGCGGAGCAGCTTGAAAAAATGGCGGCAGAACAAGGTTTGACGGTTGACGATATCGCAGAAAAAGCAATAAGAGATTTTTTGGAAAGGAGCAAGACCAATGCCTGAAAATGAGAAGAAAGGCATTACCGTTAAGGTAGACGCAGGACTTCATGCGGAGGTCAGACAATATATTGAAGCGCATGGAATGACAATGGCTGAGTTCGTCTCTATGGCATTGGATAACGAGCTGCACCCGAAAATTCGGGCATCGGAGGAAAAGAATATGGAAAATATGCGTACTATGGCATTTCAGGTGCCGGAGGAAACGTTTCAGCGTATCAAGGAATATCTGCAACGACACCATATGACGCAGAAACAGTTTGTCCTCGGACTTATTGAAGCTGAGCTTAACAGGGATATGGCTCTGACTGCGGAACAGATTGTTCCTGATATACAGAAAGAATCCGAATGTGAGGAACTTGACGAAGATGAATCTGAGGACGAATCAATGGATTCGGAAATGATGCAGATGTGATGCAAAAAGTAGAATATTCGTTATGTAAACTGCCGTGAAAACCGCTGTGCAAATTGTCGGAAAGGTCGATTTTATGGGAAAAGTCTGGACTTAGGAGTTCTTTTGTGATATGCTAAAGAAAAAAACGAAAGGAAGTTATCTCATGAAAGAAATCACCGCCATTTTAGTGCTTTTAATGCTGCTTACAAGCTGCGGAGAACAGCGTAAAACAGCCGAAAACATCACAGCCGAAACATCAGAGATCACCACAGAAACGAGTACGATCAGGGAAATATCATGCGAAGTCACAACAACCTGTTCGGATATTATATCCCCGATTACCACAACTGCGGAAAATCCCGAAATGCAGCCAAAAACTATGGAATCACAGACAACCGTCACAGTTAGTGAAAATGCAGAGGAAAAAGAGTTTGCAGATTCCGAAGAAACAGTAGAATCGGCACAGACAAATGCTGAAATTCCCGAAACACAGCCGAAAACGGAATCACGGGCAACTGTCACGGTTAGTGAAATAGAAGAAGAAAAAGAGTTTGCTGATTCCGTGACAACAGCGGTGCAGACAGAAACATCAGTCACGGAAATTCCCGATATACCGCAGAAAACCGACTATGAAAAGGCGTGGGAGATTTACAGTTTTATGCGTGAAAACGGCAGCGGAACTTGTGTTAATTACGCTTGTCAGACCTACGAAATGTGTCAGGAGGTCGGGCTGCCGTGTTATCTTGTATGGACCAACGCAGGGATGTACGGTCATACGGCTAATACGGTGAAAATCGGCGATATATGGTACATTCTGGACGCTCAGGGCGGGTATTTTCTCGACTACAATTACGGATTTACGGAGGTGGTGGACATTGACGGAAATCATATCGCAGACGGCGATATGTTGAGCGATTACAGCTATGATGAATTAAATTAAGATGCTCAGAAATCCCCGATTATTCGGGGATTTTTGTTGCGAAAAAGGAGAAAGAAATGATCGGTTTAAAAAATAAAATAAGGAAGATCGGCGCAGGGTTCATGGCAGGACTCTGCGCTTTTTCAATGCTCGGAACAAACATGGGAAATGTTGTTCAGACGAAGGCGGCAAATACGATAACTACCGAAAATTCGGCATTTCCGAGTGCTGATACTGTTATAGCACAGGCAGCGGAGCTTCTCGGATCGCCCTACGGCTGGGGATTCAAAGGCTACACAGGCGTGTATTATCAGGGCAGCTACAGTCCGCTTTCACTCGATTATGTGCGGAATCAGGGCGTTGACTGTTCGGGACTCATCTATTACACGCTGACTCACCTCGGCTACAAAACAAGCGGTTTTTCGTGGAATAACCCCGTTCCTGTGGACACGATGCATTGGCTCACAGTCAGCGATAAATGCACCGTAACTTACAACGGCGTGACCTCGAAAATCGACGTTGAAAAGGAAAATATCAAATCCACAGAACGTCCATATTGGGAGTGTGCGGACGGTTCGACTATCACTCCCGGATCTGTGGTAATCGCCGATAATCTTGCGGGCGAAGATCATTCGTGGATATATATGGGCGAGTTTGACAGTAGAAATGATGTTATCAGCTACCTCAAGTCTATCGGCGTAAACGAAAGCTACATTAACAGCAATACGGTCGGTGACGGAAAGGGCAACGGCGGCACTCACTGGCGTATCGAATCCAATGGCTCGGAGGGATGCGTTATCAATAACCGCACCGACGGAAAGCAGTCTACAGCAATGAATATGTACGCTTTTCGTATTACGAAAACGGATGTAAAGTTCAGCATCACAAAGGTGCTGAGTACCGATAATTCGGTAAAAATCAGCGGTACAAGTCCCATTGACAACACTAAGGCGGTCTACGGAGTTTACTCCGATAAGGAGTGCAAAAATAAGGTCGGGGAAATAACTATCGGCGCTGACGGAACAGGTTCGATAACGTTGCCCGACAAGCAGTATTATGTCAGGGAAATTTCTGCTCCTACGGGATATGACCTTTCCGATGACGTTGTCGCGCTCAAGGCGAACAGCAATGTGAATGTTCAGGAGGACATCACAAGTGGAAAAATTATCGTCAATAAAACAGCGGAGGACGGCGTAATTTCTGATCGTGAATTTAAAATTTCATGGAGTGAAAACGGCAGGGAGCATTCAAAAAATGCCTTGACTAACGATAATGGTATCGCAGAATTTGACGGCTTGCACGTTTATGACATCAGCGGAAAAAGCGAGATTTTGTACAATATTGCGGAGGTAAATATCGATACAAGATATGAGATTCCGAAGGCTCAGAACGTTTCTTTAACAGGCGGAAATGCTGATTTGACTGTTGCTGTAGATTTTAAGAATACATTAAAAAAGGGCAGCATTAAGATCAACAAGCAGTCCGAGGACGGAGAAAACGGCGACAGAGAGTTCACGATAACAGGCGGCGGTCAGACTTACACGCTGATAACAAGTAATGACGGAACAGCTATTCTTTCGGATATTCCCGTGTTTGACAGCAGCGACAAGCCTATCGTCTACACTATCAGCGAAAATGATGTGCCTGTAAGATACGTTGTTCCTGCTGATCAGTCAGCAACGCTTGAAGCCGATGAAACAGTAGAAGTAACCTTTGAAAACAAGCTGAAAAAGTTCACAGCAGAGGTTACAAAAAAGGATTCCGAAAACGTATCAGCACAGGGTGATGCAACACTCGCAGGAGCAGTTTACGGACTATATTGCGATGGCGAACGTGTTGCAACTTACACTACAGATGAAAACGGATATTTCAAAACTGACGAGTTTGTGTGCGGAAATTATACGCTTCAAGAGCTATCACCCTCCGAGGGTTATCTGCTCAATGATGAAATTTATCAGGTCGGCGCAGAGCCGCAGAACTACACTATCGAAATAAATACCATTTCACTTGATGTTACAGAGGACGTAAAAAAGGGAAAAATCAGCATAATCAAGCATTCAGACGATGATGAAAATGTTGTTGAAAATCTTGAAATGGGAGCTGAATTTGAGATTTATCTCAAATCCGCAGGCAGCTACGATAACGCAAAAGATTCCGAGCGTGACTATCTTATCACTGACGAAAACGGTTTTGCGGAGTCAAAATCCATGCCCTACGGCGTGTATACTGTCCGCCAGACGAAGACAGTCAACGATGCAGAATTTGTTCCTGATTTCGATGTTTTCATTGCTGAAAACGGCAAAACTTACGAATATATTTTGAATAATGCACCCTTTAAATCGTACATTCACGTTACAAAACTGGACGCTGAAACAGGAAAAATCATTCCTTACGAGGGCGCAGGATTCCAGATTTTTGATTCCGAAAATCAGCTTGTAAATATGGGTGTGGATACGTTCTACACCAATTCCGAGGGCTTTCTGATTACACCCGAAACTCTGCCTTACGGCGATTATTCACTCGTTGAGGTGCAGGCTCCAATCGGCTATGTACTGGACAAAACTCCTGTTTCATTCAGCGTAACTGCCGATAATGCAGAGGAAGAAAATGCTGTGAATATTGTCAGAGTTACCAAGTCGGATATTGCTCAAAAAGGCAGAATTTCCGTGCAGAAAACAGGTGAAGTTTTCAACAGCGTAAACAATGAAAACGATGAAAAGTACACTCCTATTTTTGAGGAAAAAGGGCTTGAAAATGCCGTATTTCATGTAATTGCAGTCGAGGATATAATTACTCCCGACGGCACTGTCAGAACAAATGCAGGCGATGTTGTTGCAGAGCTTGTGACCAACGAAAACGGTTATGCTGAAACTGATTTACTGTATCTTGGAAATTATGAAATCATAGAAGTTTCAGCGCCATACGGATATGTGAAAAATCCCGAAATACAGGCAGTTGAACTTGCATATGCAGGACAGGAAATCGAAATCAGAGATACTGTAAATTCTTCATTTTACAATGACTATCAGGGCGTTGAGATCAGCCTTGAAAAGGTTATGGAGGACGATGAATTATTCGATATTTCAGCAGAAAATTACTATCCAAATGTTCGTTTTGGACTGTTTGCAGATGAAGAAATCACAGCGGCGGACGGCTCTGTTATCCCCGAAAATGGGTTGATTGCAGAGGTTTCCATTGATGAAAATATGAAGTCTGTTATCGCTGAAAAAGTGCCTTTCGGACGTTACTATGTTCAGGAAATCGCAACCGATGAACACTACATTCTAAACGGCGAAAAGTACCTTGTAAACTTTGAGTACATGGGTCAGGAAATGACTACAGTGTACGTGGACTGCGGACAGTTCATCAATGAATTAAAGCGTGGAACAGTCAAAGGAATCAAGGTAAATGAATCCAATGAACCTCTTGAAAATGCACTGTTTGGACTTTTTGATGCGGACTGCGCAGAGTTTACAGAAAACAATGCAATCATGACCGAAAAGTCCGATGAACAGGGAAAATTTGAATTTGCTGAAATTCCTTACGGCGAATATATTGTGCGTGAGATCGAAGCTCCCACAGGCTACATTTTAAGCGATGAAAGCTATCATGTGACAATTTCTGAGAACGAAGAAATTATCGAAATTACAGCAGTAAATCAGCCTATCACTGTTGAGATCAGTAAGCGGGATGTGTACGGAAATGAGTTGATTGGAGCTGAAATGGAACTTATCAACAGCGACGGAGAAACTGTTGAAAAATGGACTTCCGATGGCACAAATCATATCGTTTCTGAACTTCCAATCGGAAAGTATGTGCTGAAAGAAATCGCAGCTCCCGACGGATATGTTATTGCAACTGACATCAGTTTCACTATTGACGAGTACGGAAATGTATCTGTTGACGGCGTTGAAGCAAACGCTTTCACAGAGGACGGTACACCGCTTATCGTTATGGTTGACGAGGCTGAGAAAATCCCGGAGAAAACTCCCCAAACTCCCAATACGCCATGGACTCCCTCGTCTCCCCAAACGGGTGATATGGGCAGAAGTCCTATCGCAATTATTATGCTCATTGCAGGACTTTGCGGTCTGATTTTTGTTTCAATTATGCGCAGAAGAAATGAAAAAGAGGCTGAAATTGAGCGAAAATACGCCGAATTATGCCCCGATTTTATCGAAAGGAACGAGGAAAATGACTAAGAAAAAGAAACTTGGAATCATGGCGGCTATATCAGCCGTCCTCCTTTTAGGAGGCGCACTGCTCTGTTTTAAGGACGATATTGCGCAGGAAATCGCCGAAAACGACCTTGAACCGTTCAGACCGATAACGATATCTCAGGGTACACTTGACGAGATCACGGACGATCTCATTGCAGAAACTACGGCGGCGGAGATAATTCCAATCGGCAGTACAAAAACAACTGTGACTGCTGAAATATCGCAAAATATTGCGGTTTCTGAGGTGCTACCCGATGATGTTCGTCAGAGCCTTATCGATTCAGCACAAGCGATGAATAACGCCTATCCCGATGCGGTTGGTTGGCTGTATATTCCCGATTCTTCGGTAAATTACCCGGTCATGCAAAGCGATGACAACGACTACTATCTCAGTCACGCATATGACGGTAGCTATCTCAAGGCAGGCTCTGTGTTTCTGGATAATCGGTGCGAGAACCGCTTTATGAATCCAATAAATATTGTGTACGCTCACAATATGAAGAACGGCAGTATGTTTGCAGGAGTGCTGAATTTTGCAGATCCTGCGTACTTTGACAGCCACAGATACGGCTGGCTTGCGACTCCCGAAAATGTGTACAGAATAGACTTTTTCTCTTGTGCCAAAGCGGATATGAACGATGAATTGTATGACGGATCGACGCCAATAAACGAGTGGTTATCGCATCTTTCGGATATCTCTGTTGTGACAGAAAATGTCTATTTTTCGGAGAATGACAGATTTATCTCTCTTTCCACCTGTTCATACGAATTTGAGAACGCAAGAACAATCCTTACGGGGAAACTCGTTGAAATGAATGGAGGCTGATATTTTGAAGAAAAATGTTAAAAAGGCGCTTGCCTGCGAGCTTGCGGCGGTCGTGACTTTCCTCAATTTTGCGGTGATCTCCGCACACGCAGAGGGCGATGTAGCCGGAGCTGTTGAGAGTACGTGGAACTCCGCAAAAAGTCAGATCAAGAGCGTTACAAACAATGTCATATTCCCCGTAATTGACGTAATACTGGCAATCCTGCTGTTTGTTAAGATAGGTACAATGTACCTTGACTACAAAAAGCATGGTCAGTTGGAGTGGACTCCTGCGGCGATTTTGTTTGGCTGTCTTATCTTTACTCTGACCGCTCCGCTGTATATCTGGAGCATAGTGAATATCTGATGGCTACTCCTGCAGCAAGCCTTGAATATATGCCTCGGCTTTGCCTTTCTGGATATTGCTGAGCCTCTTATACATGAACAATATATTCTGCTCCGATTCCGACAGATCTGATTTTGTGTAAATTGTCTTTACATCGGTTCGCCCGATAAGATAATCTACCGACACGTTATAATGGTTTGCAAGATGTATCAGTGTTGTAACATCGGGAGAAGCCTGTTCAAGCTCGTAACGGCTTACCATAGCCTGTGAAATATTCATTTCAATTGCAAGACTCTGCTGACTTTCGTGAGCAGCTTCTCGTAATTCTTTAAGTCTCATAAAATCACCTCATCTTTATTTTACAACAAATACGCATAATATTTATTCGGATTGCTTGTAATTCTTATGCAGATAAGTTATAATAAGTATAACAAATAATTTTAAGATGGTGATAATATGATAGACAGATCACGAACAGCTTGCTTTACCGGACACCGTGAAATTCCTGAAAATAACAAAAAACAGCTTGACTCTCTGCTTGACAAGGTAATTGAAGATCTGTATAAAAAGGGAGTTGTTTTTTATGGTTCAGGTGGCGCTTACGGGTTCGATATGCTTGCAGAATCGGCTGTACTTCGGGCAAAACATCGTCATAGTGAAATAAAGCTGATACTCGTTCTGCCGTGCAGAGATCATGACAAATATTGGACAAAGGAAAATAAAAGCAGTTTGCGGAAATATTGCGTAAATCGGATAAGGTGGTATATACTGCCGATAGCTATTTCTCAGGCTGTATGCATAAAAGGAACAGGCATCTTGTCAGCTACAGCGGATACTGTGTTGCTTACTCTGTGAAAACCGGCGGAGGAACGGCGTACACCATGGATTATGCTGCCCGGAATGGATTGAAAATTGTCAATCTTGCTGGGTTTCTGCAAAGATAATTTATTGGGTATGATGATAGCTTTTAGGGAAGAAATGTGGTATTGTTGTAGCAGGAGGTGCGGCGATGGATATACTCGATGTACTGATGAATAAATTCAGAGTTGATTTTGACAAAATACTGTTCAGCAATGCGGACTATGTAAAAGCTATGTCCGATATTGACAAATTTTACAAGGAAAAGCTGTCCGAAGAACAGGTTGCGGAGCTTGAAAAAATTGTCCTTAATCTGACAGAATCGATTTTCAGAGAAGGTGTCAGGGCAGGAATGAAGCTCGGCGCACAAATTGCAGAGGGGCTGCTGAGGGAATAATTACTGAGAAACCGTCCGAAAGGGCGGTTTTATCTTTGAAGAAGGTGAAACAAGTGCCGTATATCCCATTTACAGAAGAACAAAAAATAACCGCAAATAGCGTAGATTTAGCGGAATATCTGCGAATGCAAGGTGAAAAACTGGAACGTGCAGGACGTGAGTACAAGCTGATCTACAGCGACGGTTCGGGCAAGCATGACAGCATCACGATGTCGGGAAGTACGTGGTTTGACCATAAAAATCAGGTCGGCGGCGGAGCGATAAAATTCATGCAGTATTACTACAATATGGACTTTCCGACGGCTGTTCAGGAACTGTTGGGACAGACGATAACTCCGCTGTCTCACGCTCCGCCGAAAGCTGTTTTGCGTGAAGAAAAGCCGAAAAATTTTAAACTTCCGGTCGCAAATGAAAATATGCACAGAGTTTACGCATACCTCATAAAACAGCGGTTTATCGCTCCCGAAATTATCACTTATTTTGCGAAAAATCACACTCTTTATGAAGATAAGGAGCATCACAATGCGGTGTTTGTAGGAGTTGATGAAAACGGAATCCCACGACAGGCTCACAAGCGTTCAACGTCAACTTTCGGGAAAACATTCCGGCAGACAATTGAGGGTTCAGATACAAAATACAGCTTTGCCCACTTTGGCGAGTCGGGAAAGCTGTTTGTTTTTGAAGCTCCGATCGATATGCTTTCATATCTTACTTTGCACCCCGAAAACTGGCAGAAACACTCATATATAGCCATGAATGGAGTTTATGAAAATGCTGTTTTAACAGCGTTAAAAAGTCATTTAAATCTAAGTGAAATCCTTATCTGCACCGATAATGACGAGGGCGGAATCGATGCTGCTGACAGGCTGAAAGATATCCTTTTGGACAGCGGATATTCCAATATCAGACGACTTTTACCTGAGTTCAAAGATTGGAACGAGGACTTGAAATCCCAAAATGGAGCAGTTCCGATGCCTGCTGTCCCACATAAGCGAAAACAGCGGTATACAGCCGTTATCGGAGAACTGCAAAGGCTTGACTGCAATGCGGACAGACTGCTTTCAAATCTGAATCTGACGCTTAAAAATGAACAGTACAAATATCTTGCAGAGTACGCATTGTCGGGCTCTGCATTTTTTCTGCGTCAGACAGGCTGTAAGGCAAATTTTGAGCAGCTTTGCGCCAAACTGAGAAAAGAATACCGTGCGTATACAGACAAGGCTCACAGGGCGCAGAAACAGCATAATTTAAGGAATAAAATGAGTGAGGTCGGCAGGGATTTAAAACAATCGGCGAGGACGTATGAGCAGTCCGTGGAAACGGCAAAAAAGCTGTATCAGCTTGCGGACTGTGCATTGAGAATGTGTGTAGACGAAGTTGAAAATCTCACGGAATGTTGCGAAATATCCGAACGAGAATCCGATGAGGAGGTCTATGCTCAGGAGTTGTCATAGGGGGTATGACACAGTGTCATAGGAATGTGAATTATCCAATTTAATATATTTATTATAGCAGAAAGAAGAATATTATAGGGGAGGTTAATTTTTTGAACGAAAAACAATTATTTGTTTTAGTTATACTTGGCGTATTATTCATAGCTTTCATAGTTATTGCAAATATGCTTGACAATAAAAGTATCAACGGAATAAAGGCAAAAACGGTCGGTGACGGTCAGTATGGGACAGCGAGGTGGGCAACCAAACCTGAGATACGGCGGACTTTTTCCTTTCTGCCATTCGAACCTGAGAAATGGCGTAAGGGCGAGGATTTGCCGACTGTGCAAGGAACTGTAATCGGATGCAGGGGACAGCGAAAAACTGTTGCTCTTGTTGATACAGGCGATGTTCATACGTTGATGATCGGCGCAGCAGGATGCGGAAAAACGGCGTTTTTTCTATATCCAAATTTAGAGTTCGCCTGCGCTTCAGGAATGTCGTTTTTAAGCACGGATACGAAGGGAGACGTTGCTCGAAATTACGGAAATATAGCCAAAAACTGCTATGGTTACAATGTGTCGGTACTTGATTTGCGTAACCCAACAAGAAGTGATGAAAACAATATTTTGCATCTTGTCAATAAGTATATGGATGAATATCTTGCAGATAAAAGAAATTTATCTGCAAAGGCAAAAGCCGAGAAATACGCAAAAATCACAGCAAAAACTATCATAAATATCGGCGGCGGTGACAGCTCAAATTACGGGCAAAATGCGTTTTTTTACGATGCAGCAGAAGGACTTCTTGCCTCGGTAATCCTGCTTTTAGCGGAATTCGGCGAGAAAAATGAACGTCATATTGTTTCGGTGTTCAAGCTGATACAAGACTTGATTTCCAAGCCGGAGGGCAAGGGGCAGAAGATGTATTTTACGAAATTAATGGAAAAACTGCCATCGGAACACAAGGCGAAGTGGCTTGCCGGAGCGGCTCTGAACTCGGCAGATCAGGCGATGATGTCTGTAATGTCAACGGCTCTGTCAAGGCTGAACAGCTTTCTCGACACAGAAATGGAGCAGCTGCTTTGCTTCGGAACAGCAATAGACGCAGAGAAGTTTTGTACCGAAAAATCGGCGATTTTCATTATTTTGCCCGAAGAAGATAACAGCAAATATTTTATGGTGAGTCTGCTGATTCAGCAGTTATACCGTGAGATTTTAGTGATAGCTGACGAGAACGGCGGTACGCTGAAAAATCGTGTGATGTTCTACTGTGACGAACTGGGAACTTTCCCTAAAATTGATGGTATGGAGGCAATGTTCTCCGCAGGACGTTCAAGAAAAATAAGCATTATAGCCATTATACAGTCCTTTGCACAGCTTGAACAAAATTACGGAAAACAGGGCATGGAAATAATCACTGACAACACACAATTGACGATATTCGGCGGTTTTGCGCCTAATTCTCAGTCAGCAGAGGTGCTGTCAAAAGCATTGGGAGAGCAGACTGTTCTGTCGGGTTCTGTGTCCCATGGCAAAGAAAAATCGCAGTCATTGCAGATGATCGGCAGACCGCTGCTCACGGTGGACGAGCTGAAAAGTATGCCAAAAGGACAGTTTATCGTCATGAAAACAGGCGCGCATCCCATGATATCGCCATTAAAGCTGTATTTCAAATGGGGCATAAAATTTGGCGATGCTTACGCTCTGCCTGACAAAGGCGCAAGACCTGTGGCATATATGGAGCGTGAAAAGCTGTTCAGAGCGGTGGAAATGAAATATCCGCCGAAAAAAACGCAGTTGGAAATGCCCGAAGATTTCGAGTTTCCGACTCAGCAAAAATTCAGCGTAAGAACGGGGGAATAAAAAATGTTCATGCCAAAAATAATTTTCGATATGCCGCTGAATCATCGTGAAATAACGGTATATCGCTGTTTATGCGACAAAGCAAACAGAAAGGGCGAGTGCTACCCTTCCGCACAAACCATAGCGAAAGAACTGAAAATTAGTTCAAGAACGGTTTTCAGGGCGTTGAACGGACTTGAACAAAAGCGGCTCATCACAAGGCGTAACAGAGTGCGGAATAACGGCGGCACAAGTTCAAATATTTACAAACTGGGGGTGATGTGATGTTTGATTGGATCGGGGACGCCATCGACTGGATCGGCGACGGAATATCGGGACTTTGGGACAACACAGTCGGCTCGGCGGTTGACGCAATTACCGATGAGATTTGGGACATAATGTTCGAGTGGGTGTTTAATTTAATCTACGGAGCAATTGCCGATTTGTTCGAGTTTATCAACGAAAGCACAGCGGATATTTTCAGCCTTGCGTGGGTGAGATCGTTCATAACGCTGTTTCACCACATGGGCTGGATATTGTTTGTGTGCGGAATGATTGTGGCGGTGTTCGACTGCGCAATTGCCTATGAATCGGGGCAGAACAGCATCAAGACGACTTGTCTTAACGTGCTGAAAGGATTCTTTGCGGCGAGCCTGATAACGGTAATTCCGCAAAGACTGTACTCGTTTTGTATATCGATGCAGGGCAGTTTTACGAGAGATCTGATGGGAAGTTTCATTGGCTCAACGAGCGATACGGTCGCAGGAACAGCGCTCAGCGTGGTGGTCGCTCTTGCATCGGACGTGTCGCTGTTCGGACTATTTTTCATAATTTTGTTCGGCTACTGCACCATAAAAGTTGTTTTCGCAAACATCAAAAGAGGCGGAATCCTGCTGTGCCAGATCGCCATCGGAAGTCTGTATATGTTTTCAGTTCCGAGAGGATACACAGACGGATTTTACGGCTGGTGCAAGCAAGTTATTGCAACTTGTCTGACGGCGTTTTTGCAGACTACGATACTTTATGTCGGACTGCTGACATTTACTCAGCACGCTCTGCTTGCAGTTGGAATATGCTTGGCGGCAAATGAAGTTCCGAGAATTGCTCAGATGTTTGGTCTGGATACAAGCGTGAGGGTCAACATGATGAGCGTTAGCCACACTGTTTCTATGGGTTCAAAGGCTGCGAAAATGATAGCTTCAGCGAAAAAGTAAGGAGGTATTTTCAAAAAATGAAAACGTATATTTATCCCGAAAATCTGCGTGCCACAGTCAAGTTGTGGTTCTGGAATGTTCGGGATTTTGTTATTATCTGCGCAGGAATTCTTATTTCAATAATGATTTTTGCAAAGCTGTGGACTCCGGTACCAATGGCGATTACAGCCTGTTATGCGTTCCTCACGCTCCGTGCGGAGGACACAGCGTGATATTGTATAATAAAACTTGACAACAAACACCCGAAAGAATAGAATAAAAAAAGAAGGAGTGTAGAAAGATGTCAAGTAATAAAAAGTACGAAAAAGAATACAAAGTGGAAGC
>JAETSI010000147.1 GCA_021769725.1 Oscillospiraceae bacterium
GCCTGCGATTTTTTCAACCACAGGTCCTTTCCAACAACCGATTACTTGTTACGCTTCGATGTCTTTCTGAGTGTCCTCGATCAGCTCATCAAGCATTGTTTTGGCTTCGTCATATTTGCCATTCTCCAATAACTTTCTGAGCGCCACCAGACTTCTCAAAAGTTTTCTACTGTAAGCAACAAATTCCTTCATGTTGTCTTCCATTTACCTGCCTCCTTTAGCAAGCCCTTTCTGTTAAGATAAGGACTGATATACAAATAGTATACACCATCCTTTCATTATAGGCTATGTTATTTTTGCGAATGTTCCCTTTCTTCCAGCGCCTTAATCGCTTTTCCAAATGCTATTTCAATAGCAGCGTGACTAGACGACTTCCCATTTGCTCTGGGAGTCCTTGTTTGAGCTACCAATCTCTTTAAAATATCCGCAGCCTGTTGATCAGTCATGTGCAACAGGAACTCGTGACGTGGGTCTAATCTCATTCAACTCTCACCTCGCATTTGTTTTCTCATCTGTTTAATAATCCGGATTCTGCTAACAATAGATAACGAAGGATTTATTTTAATCCTCTCGATGTCTTCTTCTGTAAAAGGAGGAATATGAGCTGACAAATCCTTTATAGCAAAACACGCTTGTTCCGCGCTAACCCCCAAATTACTCATAACAGTTGTTAGATTACTCATTCCCATTTCGCAAACTTCCTTTCATTGAATTTTTTCTTATCTATCAACGCTTTACTTATCGTTAAATTGCTTCAAATAGGCTGTAAACCGAAAACTGCTCTTATTTCATTAGGGGTTACATTTGATAATAAATTTTCAAGTTTTTCCGCCCGTCTACCTGAATCGTATCCTTCAATATATGCCTGATTGACTATTTTATTGAATTCTTTCTTTGATATAGATATCATTTCGATTTTCGATTTCGTCACTTCACAAGCTTCCTTTCTAAACTGGATAATATACTCCTACATCTTTGCCTAAGAACTTTGCAAAAGCCATTTCATAAGTAACAGACTCTCCAAAACTTCCATCAGGTTTAGGAACGGCAACAATCTTATCCGCCGAAGCGATCCTGTACATATAGTCAATATCAATCTCTAGTAGAGTTTTATTAGGCTGTTCCATTGGATAATCGACAAGAGTCCCGTACAATTTATTATAATGGTCGACAGCTTTTTCGATATCTGATTGCTGCGACAAAGAGGCTAATATGCAAACTTTTTATTTGCCATTTTTCAAACTTCCTTCCTTACTCAAATATTCAACACAAACACGAACAATTAATTCCGTTTCAGTGGTAGACGTATTCTCATTCCATATCCTAAACAAATCCACGCCATCCACTGAATATATCTCAATATTGTATTGACCATTGTGTTGCGGCACTAACGTCCTTGACACTCGATTAATGTTATTCAGTAACCACTCTCTACTATATCCGCAATGTTCAAAAGCATTAAATATTAAATTATCACGACGTCTCTGTATAGCGTCTATAAAGTTATGCATTAAGTCCTGCTCAAATTCTGGACTCAATCCCATTTCATTTTCACCTCATTTCTGTCAAACTTTGCAAACTTCCTTTCGTTGTTTATTCGCATTCCATAATTTCATTGTACAAACTTTCGGTTCGTTCCCCTTTATCTAATCTATTTTAAGGGGAATTAAAGTAAGCGATAGCGCAAATAACCCAGTACATCCGATTGATTTGTATTCTTCGATAAGCATGTTTAAATAATTTTCAGCTTTATCCCAATCCATTATTTCTCCCGCCTTTTCAAATTGCGTACTCAGTCCCATTTCGCAAACTTCCTTTCGTTGAATTTCTTCTTGTCTCTCAATGCTTTACTGATTGCCAGATCAATACCACTCCTGCTCTTCAGGTGATAGTAGTACAGATCTGTATATGGCGTATTCAGCCTGTCAATTCGTCCGGCAGATTGCTGCATGATTTTATAACTGTAATTCTGTGAATAGAAGACGATGGTATCGGTCCTAATACAGTTCCATCCCTCAGCGCCAGCATTATATTGAACGAGGTAGACCCATCTATCACTATCGGGGATTGGCTGGTGTGCATGCCCGTTCCACTCAGCAATATCGACATCGTTTCCATAATCCACCCCTTTCAAAATCTCAAGCTCGTAATCGAAGTTGTAAAATATAATCATTCTTGGATGCTTCTCGTATAGCTCCAGCAAAGCAGTCTGTCTTGATTCATCCGAATTTACAAGTCTCCGGAGTACATAGCACAACCCAGAAGCTTGCTGAATCGGCTCTTTCTTAAAAATATCCCAACGATTACGAATGACACTCTTGTACATGGAAGTATCATAACGGCAATAAATATCCTCATGGTGTGCGATCGTCTCCCTCTGGAAATCCATATCCACAAGAATGCTATCCCTAAGTCTTATCAACCTCTTCGTATTCAAATATCGGTCAACTTTCGGATATTTGCTGAAACGGCTGTACACAATATGCTCTCGAGTGAACTCCGTACGGTTTTTGTAAAACCCATTCGCTATAAATACCGGAATATAATCCGTCCACGAATC
>JAETSI010000148.1 GCA_021769725.1 Oscillospiraceae bacterium
AAAGCCGTGTCTCCGGCAACATTGGCAAAGGACAAGCGCACGCCGATTCAGCAGATGGCATCGTTGCGCCTTTTCGACACACGATTTGATTGCCCGACTTACGCAGGGATACTTCTGCTCGGACACGACCCCCAATATTTCATTCCCGGCGCATACATTCAGTATGTTAAGTTTGCCGGGACAAACCGTGCCACAAAGGTTTTGAAAGAAAACCGCTTCAAAGGGAATCTAATTTCAATGCTAAAAGAGTTGGAGTATTTCATTAAATATTCCATTGAAAGCAAGCGCCCTGAATTTGTCAGCGTATTGCGCGAAGAGCCACGCATCAACTATCCGTGGGAAGCTATCCGCGAGCTTGCCATGAATGCCGTGATGCACCGCGCCTATAACGGCAACAATTCCCCGATAAAATTCTACGAGTATAGCGACCGCATAGAGATTGACAATCCGGGCAACTTATATGGAAAGGTGAACTTGGAGAACTTTCCCAACGAAACAGACTATCGCAATCCCAACATAGCCGAGATAATGCTCAATCTTGGTTATGTCAACCGTTTCGGCAGCGGTGTGAATACAGTTTCGACGCTTCTTGAAGAGAATAAAAGTAATCCTGCTGAGTTCCTACTTGGTGATTATACCACATTCAAAGTTGTTGTTCAGAACGCTGATGTCATAGAAAAAGGCACCGATGTCACAGTAAAAGCTCCGGCTGTTATACTTAATTCTACTGAAAGTGGCACCAATGTCACCAATAATGTCACCAATGGAATGAAGCGAAACAATAGCGGAACAACAGCGGAACAATCCGGAACAATGTGCGGAACAATGAGCGGAACAATCCGGAACAATGATGATTCGCTTGACAACATACAGGATTTAGTATTGAATCAGATTAGGAAGGACAAACGAATAAGCATAAAACAATTGTCAAAAATGTTCAATAAAACCCGAGCTTCGATGTTCCGAATAATTGAAAAGCTTAAAGCCGACGGTAGACTTCGTAGAGTCGGATCTCTTAAATCCGGTACATGGGAAGTCATTGAATAAAATTATAAAATCATTCGTATGGAAGATTCCGTACTCTCAAAAGAATTGATAAAGGCGTTTCGTCCTATAGCGGAGATGAATAATGCCCGGTTTCGGCAAGTCAAAACGATGCTTGCCGGATTTATTGCTCTTCAGGAAAGAGATTTGAACTATATGGACGAGTATATGGATACTCTTTTTGATTTCATGGACCCGATGTCGGATACCGAGATGCTTATGCGTCAATATTATGATTATATCGCTACATTTGATCCAAAGGAAGCTAAAGAACGTCTTAACAGCCTGGAAAATGACATGGGCTATATGACAAAAATTGTTTATGCCGCAGGATTGGTGGCTCAAAAGCTGCACAATGGTCAGACGGATAAAGGAGGAAACGATTACTTTGAATCTCATCTCCTGAAAGTAGCATCATCCGGATACGATTGGAAAGAAAAAGTCGTAGGCTTTCTGCATGACGCTTCTGAGGATTACAATGTGACCGTAGAAGATGTTATGAATTTGCTTGATAAAGAAATATCGAGACTCCTGAATAATCCAATAGAAAATTGGTGGGAGGAAGACTGGTGGGAAGATTGGATGGAAGACATTGATAAATATCCATGCGAAACAACACACGTCATAACCAATGAAGAGCGCGATGAAATAAAAACGGCATTGACCCTTCTCAACCATCATACCGCATCATCAAGAGAAGAATACATCAACCGTATCTCAAGGAATTTTCTCGCTTTGAAAATCAAGCTACAGGATTTAGAGAGTAATATAGATATAAGCCGAATTCAAAAGCCGACGGAGAAAGATTATGCCCGTATTGAACGCTACAAGAAAGAATATCATATACTGATGGAAGCGTTAAGAAATCGCTTAAACATTTGAGACGACTGTTGACTTTTTGTTAACAATGGTTAATTGATAAAATATAATCCTCTGATTCTATGTAGTTTATGTGTGATTAGGGCAAATTCAGGCAAATATAGGCCTTGCAATCAAAGGATTTTCTTATGAATGAATCTGAGTATAACGAACTGGAAAAGTTGCGAATTGAGAATGCCCGACTTAGGGCATTGCTGGCGAAGCATGGAATTGTTGTAGAAGAATCAACTTCGTCAGTAGTATCAACGCTATCCTTGGAGGAGAAGGTCATGCTGTTTCGCAGTTTGTTTCAGGGACGAGAGGATGTGTTTGCCCGTAGGTGGTTTAGTCCAACAACTGGTAAAAGCGGTTATCAGCCGGTATGCGCTCGGGAATGGAATCGGCAATATTGCGATAAGAAAAAGTATAAATGTGCTGAATGTCCCAACCGCGAATTCCAGCCGCTTGGATATAATGACATTTACCGGCATCTTGAAGGGAAAGACCCAAATGGACGTGATGTTGTAGGAGTTTATGCTATTTTCACTGGCGTCTTTTAAAATCTGTTAATGCGAAATTATTAAACTCTGTATTCATGTTGGTTACGCGATTTTCAGGCCTGCAAACCTTGTCGCACTTTTCAAATGATTATATTGG
>JAETSI010000149.1 GCA_021769725.1 Oscillospiraceae bacterium
AAAATAGACGTTCCCGCGCTCGTCGTACAGCTTCCGCATGGAGAGGCGGGCTATGTAGCCGCTGAAATGCTGCAAGACAATCTTCATAGCGTCCGGGTCGCCCTTTGTCGCTGCCAAAATGACAGGATAGGGAACAAGGGCTTTTTCCGGGTAGCCGGGTTCGTTACCATTCGTCCCATTCATCAGCATTTTCCTCCAGATATTTTTTTAGTAGCTCAAAAGAGCTTGTCCGCCTGTACTGTATCGTGCTTCTCGACGTATCGAACAGCTCCGCAATCTCGGTGTCGTTCATTCCCTCGAAATAGTACAGGAGTACGGCTTTGCGCTTTTCTTCCGGCAAAGTACGGATTGCTTCAAGAAGCAGCTTCGGCGTGATTTTCTTCCCGGCTCTTTCAAAGGCGGTTTCCCCTTTGAAATATTCATCAAAGGTATGAAGCTGCCGCGCTTCTTCTAAGGTCAAGTCGGAAAAGGTAATCTCCTTTGCCTTATGCCTGTGCAGCTCTTTGTGAGCGTCACACGCTTCATTGTGCAGTACCGTATTGCAAAACTTCTGGAAAGCGCACTGTTTTATAAACTCCCTGCGATTAGGTTCCACATTCTCACCCCCTTTCTCGTTGGAAAGTTGGTGGTGCTTCCCCCTTTTCGCGGGGCAATACTGCCTTTTGAAAAAAACGCCGAAGATTTTCGGATTTTTTTCAAAAAATTTTTTGAGCAGCAAAATACGCCTGTCCGAAAAGCCCGGACAGGCGTATAGGTATTGTAAGTAGTATTTAGATGATTAGACAGTTCATATTCAAGGGTGGAGAGGTTCCCGACGGTGGTCGGGCTTTTTTTGATAAGTCAATGACCGTCGGATTTTGTCGATAGGGTATGTGCTTCATGGCGGCTACCTCCTTTAGCCGCCGCTTTTAACAGTGATACCGCGTCATTTCATCAGAAAATAAAAAGAAACGGCGGCTTTGATTTTTCAAAGCTGCTGCGGAAATCAAAGAACGACAAGCAACAGTTCTGATTTTGCTCCAATATGGTTATTGGGGGCACAAATTAAAATCAAAAAAGAGCCGATAACAGCAGTATTTCAAACTGCATATTATCGGCTCTGCGTCTGGCTCTTTTAATTAAATTATTTTTGTTGTTTTTTGGCTTTATTATATGTATTAGCTAATTGTCCACAAGCTGCTTTAATCTCTCTACCATGAGAAACTCTCATGGTAACTTCAAGTCCTGTTTGCTCTAATTGATGTTTGAACGCAACCATTTCTTGTTTTTGTGGTGCTCTAATTTTTGAATTACTCGTCGGGTTGTATTGCAGCACGTTAATCATAACATTTTTGCCCTTAAACCATTTTGCAAGTTGCCTTATATCTGAGGAACGGTCATTTATACCTGGTAAAAGTAAATACGCAAATACCACTTTTCGATTATGCCTTTGTGAATAGGACAATGCTTGCTTAACAACATCTTCAATAGCGTACATGTGCATATGAGGAATGATACAGTTTCTCGCAGCCTGTGTTGCTGCATGTAAAGATATTGTCAACTGAATTTTTAGATGTTCTTCGCGCAATTTTTTTAATTGATTAACTGGACCAACTGTTGATACGGTAATGCCGTCGGTTGGAAAGTTAAGTCCATTTCTATCTCGAAGAATATGGATTGCTGCAATCAAGTTGTCGTAATTGAATAAAGGTTCTCCCATTCCCATAAAAACGATACGATTTACTTTTTGACGTATCAATATGACCTGCTGCACAATTTCAGACGGTGTTAGATTACGAACAAAACCATTGCGTCCGGACTCACAAAAAATACAGCCAACAGAACAACCAACTTGCGTACTTACGCAAACAGTCCCACCATCTCGCCGTTTAATAAAAACCGTTTCGATATACCTGTTGTCTTTCAATTCATAAACATACTTTTCAGTATCGCTACTTTTATAGACTTTTTTTGTTGATATTGATAGATTTTTTTTGTGAAATGGCTGTTTATATAATTCCGTATATAAGGCTCTTGCTTTATCCTCTCCAATTACTTCCGACATTTCTTTGTAAGTAAATCCGTATGGGTCATTCAATATTTCCGTAGGTGTACTTTTAGGTAAGTGTTTCATTTAATATCCTTCCTTTTCAAAATTAAAAAGTTTGTTTTTCAGAGTTTTTGATTATGATTTCTAATTTTTCAACATCAACGATATGTGTTAATTTACATTTAGGGCAGAAAAGAGGAAAATTTCTTAATACCGTATTATAAAATACTTGAACCCTCGTCTTTCCGTTACAAATTGGACATTTTATCCAATATTTTTCAAGCATAATATTTCTCCTTTTGCGCAAAAAAATACAGGTCAATTCTCAACATGAGCATTGACCTGCATTTATACATATAACACTACAACAAAATTAAGGCATAGTTTTTATACTATGTCTATACATCGTTAGTTTTGTTGTATAGCATACGCAAAATAAGCATGACAAAAAAGCCCATATTGAAAATGGGAAAAATCTTTTTTGATTTCAATGCTTATCGAATACGCATGCTATGTAACATAAACATT
>JAETSI010000029.1 GCA_021769725.1 Oscillospiraceae bacterium
CAGCCGTTCTCAGTGTGCGGCGCAAGAAAAGGTTTTGCGGATGAGAGAGGCGATCTTTTCTTTGAACTTGCCCGAATTCTTGAAAGTAAAAGACCTCGCTATTTTTTGCTTGAGAACGTACCCGGTCTCATGGGGATTGATTCGGGGAGAACTTTCGCCAAAATCATTGAAACGCTTTGCGAACTGGGGTACTGCGTGGAATGGCGTGTGTATAACAGCGCCGATTATCTTCCCCAAGTCCGAAAGAGAGTATATATTGCAGGATGTTTTGGAATTAATTGTTCCGGCAAAATACTGGCTGTCGGAAGAAGCGACTGCCAAAATAGCAGGAAAACTGAGCAGTTAATCGGCGGCAGTCAGGGTTCGAGAGTATATGATCCTAACGGACTTGCCTCCACTCAGTGCAGCGGTTCGGGCGGTATGGGAGGTAAAACAGGTCTGTACTTTATTGATTGCAACCCCAATCCACAAATGACAGATATTGCAAGATGTGTTACGGCACGTCAGAACAGCGGAGTAAGTAAGCACAGAGGCGAACATTCCGCTGTTTTTTGCGATCTGAATGAAAATCCTCAGATTACGGATGTAGCTCGCTGCCTGCATACGAGAATGAATCAAGGGGTAACAGATACTCACAGAGGTGAAAGATCGGGAGTTCTTGTTGAGGACTTACCGAGAGCGATTTTGAATCCATTCAAGGAAAACACTTGGCAGAACGGCAGAAGAATAAAAGAACCTAACGAGCCGATGTTTACGTTGACTGTGACTGACAGGCACGGCGTAGTTCATCACGGCAGGATAAGGCGTTTAATGCCCATAGAAGCATGGCGGCTTCAAGGGTTTACCGATGAGCAGTTTTATAAAGTTCAGGCAATCGGAATGTCTGATGCTCAATTGTACAAGCAGGCAGGGAATGCGGTAAGCGTACCAGTTGTTGAGGACATTGCAAGACATTTACTGGAATTTGATAAGGAGATAAATGCTTATGGAAAATGAAATCAAGATTTTTGAAAATGAGGAATTTGGCAAAGTGAGGACGGTCGTCAAGGATGGAGAACCGTGGCTTGTTGGCAAAGATATTGCTCGAATTTTAGGATATTCCGATGTTAATAAGGCAATTGCAATGCACGTTGATAATGAAGATAAAAAACTCAACGACAAAACGTCGTCGAGTTTTGGTCAGCGTGGTGCAACTTTAATCAACGAAAGCGGCTTTTACAGTTTGGTTCTCTCAAGCAAAATGCCGAAAGCCAAAGAATTTCGCAGATGGGTGACCTCCCATGTACTCCCAACAATCCGCCGCACCGGAGGCTACGTTGCCAATGAGGATATGTTTATCGAGAATTATCTCCCCTTTCTTGAAGAGCCGTATCAAGGTCTTTTCCGTCTGCAGATGATGGCGATAAATCAGCTTAACGAGCGTATTCGCCACGATCAGCCGTTAGTGGAGTTTGCGAATCAGGTGTCGAATACCGAAAATCTCATCGATATGAACGCTATGGCGAAAATTGCAATCGAAGAAAATATTCCAATCGGCAGAAACAGACTGTTCCGCTGGCTGCGTGAAAATGAGATTCTGATGTCGAATAATCTGCCCTATCAGAAATATATCGACCGTGGATATTTTGCGGTCAAGGAGTCGGTTTTTGAAACAGGCTCTATGACCAAAACCTATCAGCAGACGTTTGTCACCGGTAAGGGACAGGCATATATAATTGGCAGGCTAAGAAAGGAGTTTGTGCAGTAATGGAGATCAAAAATGTTTTTTTACACGAGTTGAGAAAAATGAATAACAGCGAAGGACTTATTCTTCAGGGTTGCGGCGGAGATCTGCAGGAATGGGTGGACGGCATAAATGATATGCTGACAGAAAACGGAATATTGCAAAATAAAAGCAAATTTGAAAAGGCATATACCTTTAATAATGAGAATCTCACCTGTTTGCTGTTCCCGTTTGACGGCGTTAAGCTTGACGTTGGCAAGCTCGCAATATGGCGACTCCGAACGAGGGAGGATTTCGGAAGCACATGGCTCACTGATTACGTTGACAATAGGTTAAATGGGTTTGTTAACGAGGAAACTTTTAAATCCGTTCCTGCTGAAGAATACGAGGAAAACGAAGATTTTGACATGAAATTGTAATAAAAATTTAAAGCCGTTTTGCCGACAGCGGAAAGCTTCCGACGCCTGCAAAGCAGCTTTTTCTTTTCTGCTGTCGGCAGCGGCAGAGGGAGGAAAATGAATAGTTTCATATCATGGATAGGCGGCAAAAAGCTGCTCAGGGATGAGATTCTCGCACGTTTGCCGCCGGAATACGACAAGTATATCGAGGTTTTCGGCGGCGCTGGATGGGTGTTATTTCGCAAGCCGCCGGACAAAAAAATTGAGGTTTACAACGATTTTAACAGCAATCTTGTGAACCTTTTCCGATGCGTGAGGGACAAGCTACAAGGATGTCGGTTTTACGGCGAAGGATCACTTGCGGCTAAGAGATACGCTGATGGGAATCAAGGGCAAATTTTTGGTATCCTATAATGACTGCCCTGAGATTCGGGAAATCTGGGACGATCCGAATATCAATATCGAGGAAATCAGCAGGCTGAATAATCTTGCGCAGCGGTACGAGGGCGGATGTCAGTATGCGGAGCTGTTAATTTCAAATTACGATACGACGCAGAGAGTTGGTACGATTGACCAACTCTCTTTTTTTCCAGCGTGACGCTGGACCCATGCCGCACATTTATAATTCACGAAAATGCAAGTAAATTCTTGCGAGGAAAACGAAGGAGAGATCGAATGAAAAAGGTTATATTTTCACAAGTTATGACAGATAACGGAACGGCAGAATTTTCGGGAGTTTACGACCGAAACGGTCTGCCTGTAAAAATTATTTTGGAGGCAGACGATGACGGAATTGTGCTGACGGCAGTCCGCAGAAAGCTGACTGATCTGGAATTAATGGAGATATGCAACAGCGCCGACGGCTGCGAAAACTGTATTTTTCAAGGCGATTGTGATGACGAAGGAGGCGTAAACTAATGATTAATTGGTTATGCCCAAATATCCGCTCGCCGCTTTATTTATAATGTAGAACTTGCGCAAAAGGTCTGGATATTGCATTGATTTTATGGTATTGTTGAGTCAGAATAAAATTCAAAAAGGAGTTGACCACCATGAAAAAATCAATACTTATCCTTATCTTAGCAGGGCTTCTGACAGCCTGCGTACCTACTGAAAATACACAGGAATTTTCGGAAATGTCGACTGCTCAGGAAGTCACAGAAGCATCAGAATCCGAAGAAATTTCCGAATCAGAAGAATACTCTGAAATTGAAATTCAGCCGTCAACAGAGGGTGAAATTTCAATCACAGAAACAGCTGTAACGACAGTAAAGAATCAGTCCGAAACAGTCTGTACAACGACTGCCGTAACCGATGTGCAGAAGGAAAAAAGTCAATATGATCCTACGGAAGATCAGCAGGAAAAAACGACTGATGCTCCTACTGATCATACTGAATCGAGTACTGAAAGTACAGAAGAAAAATCTGATATCCTAATACAAACAGAACCGCCGCAAACCGCCGAAATCACGGAGGTTACAGTCACCGAATCGGAGGAATATGAAGAAGAAACTGATCCTCCTGAGTGCAGTATGACAGACTATGAAAAGGCTCTTGAAGTGTACAATTTTATGACTGCCAATGGCGGCGGAACGTGCGTACAATACGCATATCAGACCTGCGAAATGTGCTGTCAATATGGTCTGGAATGTTACTTCGCATGGACTGAAAATAAGCTGTACGGTCACGTTGCAAATGTGGTCAGGATCGATGGCGTATGGTATGTTCTGGATACGCAGGCAGGATGTTTCCTGACGGAAAATATGTGCGGATTCACGGAGATAGTGGACGCAAACGAAAGCTATATCGCAAGCGCTGAAATCATCAGCAGTGTGCGATACGAATAAAAAAATCATGAAAGACTCGCAAATGCGGGTCTTTTTCTTTTGGAGGAATTTATGTTTAAAAATAAAATATTGAAAAAAATCGGCGCAGGGCTCATGGCGGGACTCTGCGCTTTTACTTTGATCGGAACGAATATCGGCGGTTTAAAAACTTCCGCAGCAACGACGGCAAAAGAACCGCTGCTCTCAGGCGATGAAGTCATCAAGCAGGCAGCCAAATATCTGGGTGTTCCCTACGGCTGGGACTGTAAGGGTTATGACGGAGTTTATTCGTCCTCCAGTCCTAAAAAACAGTCAATGGAAACTGTGCGTAAAAAAGGTCTGGACTGCTCTGGTCTTGTCTATGCAACGCTCACAGATTTAGGAGTAAGAACATCAGGATTTCCCTCAAATAATCCCGTTCCTCAAAACTACTGGGAGTACGGCGACGGCTCTGCGTACAAGAATTGCACAATGACCTACAAGGGCGTAACTTCGCCCATCGAGGTACTTTACGATAAGCTAAACGCCGATAATCATCAGTACTTTGACGGCGGAAAGCTGCTCCCCGGCGCGGTCGTTTCGGGCATCGCCAAAGATAACGGAATCGGTCATATGTGGTTCTATATGGGCGAGTTCAACAACAGGGACGCCGTTCTCGATTATCTCGTAAAACTGGGCTACAAGCGTGACTCTGTGTCCAAATATGTGGGCAGCGGAAACGGCGATGGCGGCAAGCACTGGCGTATCGAGTGCAACGGTTCTCAGGGCTGCGTTATCAATAATAACACCGACGGTAAGGCGAGATTCAAGAGCTTTGTTGCCTACAAGCTCACCTCTCGTGATGCAACATTTACGATAAAAAAGTGTATCGACGGAACGTCTCAGATTGTCGGAAAATCGACGGTTGACGGCAGTTTTGCCAAGTATGGAGTGTACAGCGACAAGGCTTGTAAAACTAAAGTCGGCGAGATAAAAATCGGCGAAAAAGGAACTGGTTCTATTAAAATTTCAAGCGGAACTTACTACGTCAAAGAGATTTCTGCTCCGAAAGGCTACGCTCTGTCAACCAAGGTTTACGAGCTGAAAGCCAATCAAACTGTGACTGTTTATGAGGACTTTCAGACAGGAAAAATCAAAATAAACAAGACCGCAGAGGATAAGCTTGTCCGAAATGTTGAGTTCAAAGTGACAGGTTCTGACGGCAGCAGCTATACAAAAAAGACCAATGCTCTGGGTATTGCGGAGTTCCCCGGTCTCAAGGTTTATGACATGAAAACAGGCAAGGCGATCACCTACACCGTTACCGAAATCAACGTAGCTGCGAGGTATAAGACTCCAAAGGCTCAAAATGTTACGCTGACAAAGGGTAATGTTGATTTGACTGTAAATGTAAATTTTGACAACGATCTAAAGAAGGGTTCTATCAAAATCAACAAGCAGTCTGAAGATAATCAGGTTGGCGACAGAGAGTTCAAAATTACAGAAAACGGCAAGACTTACACCATAAAAACCGGTTCTGACGGCGTGGATATTCTCAAGGATATCCCCGTTTACGACAGCAATAACAAGAAAATCACCTACACTATCAGCGAAAAAAATGTACCCGTAAAGTACGTTGTTCCGGCTGATCAAAAAGTGACTCTGACAGCTGATGTGACCACAAGTGTTACGTTCAAAAATATGCTTAAAAAGTTTACTGCAGAGGTAGTGAAAAAGGATTCTGAAACAGGCGTATCACAGGGTGACGCAACCCTTGCCGGAGCAGTTTACGGAATCTATCTTGACGGCGAACTTGTGGACACTTACACTACAGACGAAAACGGTTATTTCAAGACCAAAGAGTACGTTTGCGGCAATTACACGATTCAGGAAATTTCGCCAAGTGAAGGTTATCTCCTCAACAAAACAGTGTACTCTGTAGGCGCTGAAGAAAAGAATTATACCATCGAACACAACCCCATTTCAAAAACCGTAACTGAAGATGTTGTCAAGGGAAAAGTCAGCATTATCAAGCATTCTGACGATGATGAAAACGAAATAGTTAATCTCGAAAAAGGTGCAGAATTCGAGGTTTATCTTAAATCCGCAGGCTCTTATGCAAACGCAAAAGACAGCGAAAAGGACTATCTCATTACCGATGAAAACGGCTTTGCGGAAACAAAATTAATGCCATACGGCGTGTATACCGTTCACCAGACAAAGACAGTCAACGACGCCGCTTTCGTTTCCGACTTCGATGTTTTCATTGCAGAAAACGAAAAAACCTACGAATATATTTTGAATAATACACCGTTCAAATCGTATATTCACATCACAAAATTAGACGCAGAAACGGGCAAAAATATCGCCTACGAGGGCGCAGGATTCCAGATTTATGACGCTGAAAATAACCTCGTAAACATGGGAGTTGACACCTTTTACACTAACTCCGAGGGTTATCTGATCACACCCGAAATGCTCCATTACGGCGATTATACGCTGGTCGAAGTTCAGGCTCCTATGGGTTACGCTCTGGACAGCGAACCGGTCGCATTCAGCGTGACTGCGGCAAATTCTCAGATAGAAAATGCTGTGAATATTGTTAAGGTTCAGAAGTCCGATATCGCTCAGAAAGGCAAGATTTCTGTGCAGAAAACAGGTGATATTTTCAGTTCTGTAACTGCTCTTGGCAGCGCAATTTATGAGGATGAGAATGGTGAAACTCATGAAAGCGGACAGACCACTTATACACCTGTTTTCGAGGAAAACGGACTTGCAAATGCAGTTTATCAGGTAATCGCAAGCGAGGATATCGTGACCGCTGACGGCACTGTCAGAGCTAATGCAGGCGACGTTGTATCGGAGCTTACCACCGATGAAAACGGCTTTGCTGAAACAGATTTATTGTACCTCGGAAAATATGAAGTTAAGGAAGTTCAAGCTCCTTACGGCTACATTTTAAACAGCGAGCCGCAGCTTGTGGAACTCGCCTACGCAGGACAGGAGGTCACCGTGAGAGATACCGTAAATGCAACCTTTGTCAACAACTATCAGGGTGTTGAAATAAGCCTTGAAAAGATTATGGAACAGGATGAAACCTTTGGAATCGGTATGAATTCTGAATACAAAAATGTTCGCTTCGGATTGTTTGCGGCAGAGGAAATCACAGCCGCTAACGGCAGCTCTATTCCCGAAGATGGTCTTATCGCAGAGGTTTCCCTCGATGAAAATATGAAGGCTGTTATCGCAGAAAAAGTGCCATTCGCTAAATATTATGTTCAGGAAATCGCAACTGACGAACACTATATTTTAAACGGCGAAAAGTATCTTGTAAGCTTTGAATATCAGGGTCAGGAAATGACCACTGTGTACGTGGACTGCGGACAGTTTAAGAATCTTCTCAAGCGAGGAACAGTCAAAGGAATCAAGGTAAACGAAACTGACGAGCCGTTGGAAAACGCTCTTTTCGGACTCTTCAACACAGACTGCGAGGAGTTCACAGTCAACAATGCTATCATGACTTCCGAGTCTGATTCTAAGGGCGAATTCAGCTTTGAAGAAGTGACGTTCGGCAGCTATATCGTGCGTGAAATTGCGGCTCCTGAGGGTTATGTTTTAAGCGATGAAAGCTATCCCGTAACTGTTTCGGAAAACGATGAAACTATCAGTATTCGTACAGTTAACGATAAAATCAGAGGCAATGTCACAGTCACAAAAATTGACGAGGAATACCCTGATAACAGGCTTTCCGGAGCAGAGTTTACAGTTTATTCCGATGAAAAATGCGAGAATAAAATTGCTGTTCTTAATGAAACTGAAAAAGGCGTATACCTCCTTGAAAATCTTGAATACGGCAAGTATTTCTTAAAGGAAACTGTCGCTCCGGACGGCTTTATTATCGATGAAAACGTGTACCCATTCAGCATTGAAAAGGATGGCGAAACAATCGAGATAAGCAACACAGAGGTCGGAAAAGGCTTTATAAATAAGCCGGAAAAAGGCAGTGTGGAAATCACAAAAACTGATATTTCAACGGGTCAGCTGATTCCAAACTGCGGCATCGAAATTCTCGACAAGGACGGCAATGTTGTCGTTCAGGGAAGGACAGATGATAAGGGTATCGTGAAGTTCGATATGCTTCGTGTGGGCGATTATTTCTACCGTGAATTCGACGCTCCCGACGGATATATTCTCGATGAAAATTCCTATCCGTTCACGATAAAAGAGAACGGCGAAATAGTGAAATGCAGTATGACAAACACCAAGATTCCACATCAGCCAACTCCATATACAGGCGACAACGGCAGCGATCTTTTAGCATGGATCATGATAGGTCTTTCCCTTGCCATAGGCTCGGTTTTGTTTATCATCAGAAAGAAAAAAGGCGGTAAAAATGAGAAGTAAAATATTGACAATCTTGGCGGTCGTTTTATCGGCCGCCCTCCTTTTTGGAGGACTGTTCTTGTTATTTCGTGACGATGTGGGCGAGATTATTCAGGAAGAAAAAATCAAGCCGTTTGTGCCTGATTTTACACTTTTGGAAGTGCAGGAAGATAATGATCAGGAAGAAGAAAATATCGCTGAAATTCCGTCTGAAGCGGAAGAAAAGCTAAAGGAACAGACTCAGGAATTGTGCGCTAATATTGATAATTCTATCGGTTGGATAAATGTTTCCGAAACGAAAATAAACTACCCTGTGATGTATTCCGGCGACAATGAATTTTATTTTCACAGAGCCGTTGACGGCAGCTATTTAAGGGTGGGTTCGATCTTTCTCGATTACCGCTGCAATGCCGATTTTACAGGCAAAATTAATGTTCTGTACGGTCACAATATGAGCGACGGAAGTATGTTTGCGGACGTGATGAAGTTTATCGACAGCGGCTACTTCGATAGTCACAATTACGGCTGGCTGACTACAGAAAATTCTGTGTATAAAATAGACTTTTTCTCGCTGTCGCAGCCTGAAAATTATGATGATTTTTATGATGTAAATTCCGATGTAGGTTTGTGGCTTAACAGCCTGAGAGAACGCTCTTTTATCTGGAGAAATATTGGATTTTCCGAGAACGATAAGTTTATTTCGCTGTCCACCTGTACCGGTTCTGAGGGCAGCTCAAGAACTGTTTTGACCGGAAGAATTATGGAGGTATAAATATGAAAAACCAGCATGACGTGCCAGTGTTTCATCAAATCTTTGATTTGAATTGAAACACAAATGCCATTTGGGTGCTGGACCCATACACACACTTCACGGACTCGTAAATGTTAGTAAAATACTTGTGAGGAAAATAAATTGATAAGGAGTATTTATATGAAAAAGAAAACATTAATAGCTTTAATTACCGCCGCTGTGATGACTGCTTTCGGCGGTCTGACAGCATATGCAAGCGGCGACGTTGCCGGAGCTGTGGAAGGCACTTGGACAACTGCAAGAGCGCAGGTCGTGTCGGTCGTGGACAACGTAATATTCCCTGTTATCGACGTAATTCTGGCGGTTTTGCTGTTTGTTAAGATAGCGCTCGCATACCTCGACTACCGAAAACATGGGCAGTTGGAATGGACTCCAATTGCCATTATTTTCGGCTGTCTGATCTTCACTCTGACCGCTCCGCTGTATATCTGGTCGATAGTTTGATGGGAGGTTTTGTGAATGAAAAAAGCGTATTTAGCATTACTTTCAGCAGCAGTCGCAATGACTGTGACCGCCTGTGGAACTATTTCACCTCCCGTTCAGACGCTGCCGGAAACGGCGGTAACAGAAGCGGTCGAGCCTACTGAAGAACCTACTGTTCCTGCGGAATCAGTCGATGAAGCAGAGGAAGAACAGATTAAGTCCAACACATTTATTGCGGAGTTTTTTGACTCTAATATCATGTTTACGGATGTACAGAAGCTTGCGGACGATTCGCTGAAAGACTGCACATTTGAAAAGCAAGCAGAGGCATCTAACGGCATTCAGAAGATATCTTTAAAGACCGCTAACGGCGGCGGTATTCTGAATGTGATGTGCATCGATCTCAGTCAGAGCAGCATTAGCTACGACCTTGAATATATCCTTGAAAACTTCGGAAATTACTACTTCGGCTTGACCGCCGCACAGATGAACGGAATCTCCGAGGACGATTTTGTATCCAACTACAGAATGTTAAATTCCGTGCTTTCAAAGGGGAAATATCAGCGGTACAGTTCTGTTCAGAAAACCGACGGTATGGCTGCGCAGTTCGGCTATACCGAAACTTACGCTGTACTCGCTGAGGGAAAGTTAACCGTAGTTTCCGGTGCATTTCTTAGTTCCGATATGATGGACAGGCAGAATTTTATGCGGCTTATGGCAAGGTTTGCGGAGAATATAGCATATTAAAAATTATGCTGTAAAAAGCCGCTATTTATCAAGCATACCTTGAATATATGCGGCTGCCTTTTCTTTTTGAGTATCATTAAGCTTCTTGAATTGGAACAGCAAATCCTGTTCTTTTTCAGATAAATCAGATTTGGTATATGGAAGTTTTATATCAGAAACTCCAAGCAGATAATCTGTTGAAACGCCATAATGCTTTGAAAGTGCAATCACAGTCTGCACATCAGGATAAGATATTCCAAGTTCAAAACGGCTTATCATAGCTTGTGAACTGTTTACTTTCATTGCAAGGCTTTGCTGACTTTCGCCTCTGGATTCTCTTAATTCTTTAAGTCTCATTTTAATCACCTCTGTTTTAATTTTACTACAATTATGCATAATATTTATTCGTATCACTTGTAATTGTTATGCATTTGAGTTATAATAGATATAACTTAAAGTTTTAATGGGGTGGAATTATGATAGACAGAAAAAGAACAGCCTGCTTTACAGGACACAGAAAAATTCCTGCATATGATATACAAAATATAGAAAAACAGCTTGATAAAATAATAGAAAAGCTGTACCAAAAAGGCGTTATATTCTATGGTGCAGGCGGCTCATACGGCTTCGATATGCTTGCGGAAATGGCGGTGATACGAGCAAGGAACAGGCATAAGGAGATCAAACTTATACTTGTTCTACCATGCAAAAATCAGGAAAAATACTGGACTGAAGATAACAAAACGACGTTTGCTGAAATTAAAAATCAGGCGGATAAAATTGTGTATACATCTGAAATTTACTCCAAAGATTGTATGCATAAGCGCAATCGTCATCTTGTGAATTTCAGCGGATACTGTGTGGCTTATCTTAACAAAAACAGCGGAGGTACGGCGTATACCGTTAATTACGCTCGCCAAAATGGATTGGAGATTGTCAATCTTTGCGGCATTTCAGACTAAAAGTTTGTCAGGTTTGGTGATAGCTTTATTCTGAAGATTGTGGTATTGTTGAGTTGGAGGTGAGATCGTGAAGATGATCGATTTGATAACCGATAAATTTGTGGTGGAGATCGACAAGGAAAATTCATTGAACGAGGATTATAAACGTGCGAGAGCAGATTTAAATGAATTTTTCGGGAATGAATTTTCAGGAGAAAAAGCAAATCAGGCTGACGAGCTTATTGGGAGATTGATATGCGCCGTGGAAAACGCTTCGGCTGCAGCAGGAATCAAAATCGGAGCAAAATTAACGGCAGCGTTATTAAGCGAATAATTATGATCGAATCCGTCCGAAAGGGCGGATTTTCTATTTTCAACAGGAGGTGGAAAAATTGCTGTATATCCCATTTACAGAAGAACAAAAAATGCTTGCAAACAGCGTGGATTTAGCGGATTTTCTGAGGCTAAGGGGTGAAAAATTAGAACGTGCAGGGCGTGAGTACAAGCTGATCTATAACGACGGTTCAGGCAGCCATGACAGCATAACCATACGTGGCTCTACTTGGTTCGATCATAAAAATCAGGTTGGCGGCGGTGCGATAAAATTCATGCAGTACCACTATGGAATGGACTTCCCAACCGCTGTTCAAGAACTGCTGGGACAGAGGATAACTCCTCTGTCTCCTGTTCCGCAGAGGACGATTGTTCAAAAAGAAAAGCCAAGAGAATTTAAATTGCCGGAAGCCAATGAAAATATGCACAGGGTGTTCGCATACCTCATAAAACAGCGATTCATTGCTCCTGATATTATCAGCTTTTTTGCGAAAAATCGCACGCTGTATGAGGACAAGGAGCATCATAATGCGGTGTTTGTAGGCGTTGACGAGGACGAAGTTCCAAGACAGGCTCACAAGCGTGGAACGGCGACTTTCGGTAAATCGTTCCGGCAGACTGTCGAGGGTTCTGATACAAAATACAGCTTCTCTCACTTCGGGAAATCAAATAAGCTGTTCGTGTTTGAAGCTCCAATTGATATGCTTTCTTATCTTACTTTGTATCCCGAAAACTGGCAGCAGCATTCATATATCGCTATGAACGGCGTGTATGAAAATGCCGTTTTAACGGCTTTGAAAGGGCATTCAAATCTGTCTGAAATTTTGATCTGTACCGATAACGATATCGGAGGTATCGACGCTGCGGACAGGCTTCGTGATATTTTGAAAGAAAAAGGATATGCCGATATTAAGCGGCTTGTGCCTGAGTTCAAGGACTGGAATGAATGTCTTAAAGCGCAAAACGGTGTTGTACCTCTTCCGGCTGTTCCCCATAAAATCAAGGAAGAATATCATCGTCAGACTGAAAATTTGGAGTATTTGAAATGTCGTCCCGAAAAGCTGAAGTCGCAGATATATGCGGCTTTCAAAAATAATCAGTATAGGTATCTGGCTGAGTATGCGTTAGCAGGCTCGGCTTTTTTCTTGCCTAAGACACAGCGGTTAAGCGATGAAAATAAGGCGTTTTTAAGGCTTCAGAGCAAGCTAAGGGACGACTACAAGGCGTATGTAGATAAGGGCAAAACAGCCCAGAAAAAGCGGAATCTGAGCGATTCTGTGCAGGCTGTAATGCAGGATTTAAAGCAGACTGCCCGTACCCGTGAGCAATCGATAAACACTTCAAAATTACTGTTTCAGCTTGCGGATAATGCTGTCAAATTGGAGGTGGATTCTGTACTGTCACAGCCGATTCAGGAGCAGTGTGAAGATATGGAAATTGTACAAAATCCAGAACCTTGCATGGAATTCGGTTAAGAATCGTGCCGATGTCACACGGCTGCTATACCCCGGTTGCACAGCGCAACTCCTTGAAGTAAATAAACTAAGAATCAGTCTATGACAGAAAGAAAAATATGATGGGAAGTGATAATTTGACTGAAAAAAAGATGATTCCTATAGGCGTGTTGGCAATAATTTTTATCGCCTTTATAGTGATAGCAAATCTGCTCGATAATAAATCGCTTAACGGAATAAAACGAAAACCCGTTGGACAAGGCCAGTATGGCACGGCGCGTTGGGCAAGTAAATCAGAGATCAAAAAGACTTTTGTTTCTCTGCCATTCGAGCCTGAGAAATGGCGTAAAGGCGTGGATCTGCCGACCGTTCAGGGTACTGTCGTAGGGTGCAGAAGTTCGGGAAAAAAGACCTTTGCTCTTGTGGACGAGGGCGATGTTCATACCCTTATGGTGGGCGCTGCCGGAGTAGGCAAGACGGCATACTTTTTGTATCCAAATTTGGAATTTGCTTGCGCTTCGGGGATGTCGTTTATTTCGACCGACACGAAAGGAGACGTTGTTCGAAACTACGGAATTATCGCAAAAAAGTACTACGGATACAATGTGTCGGTCTTGGATTTAAGAAACCCTACACGCTCTGACGAGAACAATATCCTGCATCTTGTGAATAAATATATGGATGTTTATTTGTCCGACAAGAGAAATATTTCGGCGAAAGCAAAGGCTGAGAAATACGCAAAGATCACGGCTAAAACCATAATCGACATTGGCGGCGGATCGGAATCAAGCGGCGCAAACGCATATTTTTACGACGCAGCCTTGCGAAGGCTCAACCTGATTTCAAAGCAAAAGCCAAGACCTACTTTTCGGAGCTTATGGAAAAGCTTCCGCCGGAGCATAAAGCGAAATGGCTTGCGGGGGCGGCACTGAACACTTCCGAGCAGACCATGATGTCGGTAATGTCGACGGCGTTGTCGAGACTCAACAGCTTTCTGGATACGGAAATGGAGCAGATGCTGTGTTTCGGAACAGCGATAGATGCGGAGAAGTTCTGCAATGAAAAATCGGCTATTTTTATTGTGCTTCCGGAGGAGGACGTGAGTAAATATTTCATGGTAAGTATGCTGATCCAACAGCTTTACAGAGAAATTCTTGCCATCGCAGATGAGAACGGCGGCGCACTTAAAAACAGGGTAATGTTTTACATGGATGAAATGGGCACTTTCCCAAAAATTGACGGCATGGAGGCGATGTTTTCCGCAGGACGTTCCCGAAAAATCAGCATAATTGCGATAATCCAGTCCTTTGCACAGCTTGAAAAAAACTACGGCAAGCAAGGTATGGAAATCATTACCGACAATACGCAATTAACGGTATTCGGCGGTTTTGCACCCAATTCACAGTCGGCGGAAGTACTGTCAAAGTCCTTGGGAGAGCAGACTGTGCTGAGCGGTTCTGTGTCAAACGGCAAGGAAAAAACGCAGTCCCTACAGATGATAGGGCGGCCGCTGATGACTGTGGACGAATTGAAATCCATGCCAAAAGGACAGTTTATTGTCATGAAAACAGGAGTCCACCCCATGATCTCAAAGCTGAAGCTGTACTTCAAATGGGGAATAAAATTTGAGGAAGAATACCGTCTGTCGGACAAGGCTGCAAGACCTGTTTCCTACAAGGATTGCGGTGAGCTGATTCGAGATGTGAGTCTAAAATATCCGCAGAAAAAGGAAGTTTTTCAGCCGGAATCTGACGATGAGGAGCTTCCAAAAAAGAAGAATAATATCAGAACGAGGAGTTGATAAAATTGATATTTCCAAGAAGAATTTACGATCTGGGACTGTCCCACAAGGCGGTCTCGGTGTACTGTTATCTGGCAAACCGTGCGGACGAAAACGGTGAATGTTTTCCTGCTGTGCGCAATATCGCAGAGGACTTGAAGTTCTCAAAAACAACGGTATACAGGGCATTCAAGGAACTTGAAAAGCGTGATTTGCTGGAGATAACTCATCGCTATCATTTTCTGGGCGGACAGCGCAGTTCGCTGTATAAAATCAAGGGAGAGATCGGGGTGAAGAAGGATGTTTGATTGGATCGGCGACGCCATCGACTGGATCGGTGATGGCATTTCAAGTCTTTGGGACAACACCATAGGTAATGTTTCCGAAGCTATCGGCGACTGGATATGGGAAGCCATGTTCGAGTGGGTGCGACACGTTCCTAATTGAAAAGATTAGGCACTAATAAAAGAACGTGAAAAGGCGTTCTCTATTGGGAGAACTGATAATCCGAGAGGTGGAATGAGGGAGTAACGTCCTGAAACGCCTCCCTTAAATTCCGACTGGCATTATTCGGAAACGAATTTTGTCAGAAGCTCGGTAAAGTCGGCTGAGAGATACCGTAAATCTGCATAAGCAGATACGAAAGCTGTTTAGAGATGAATGGTGTATCCTATAGGTCGGAGGTCTAAGCAACTAAATTGTGAAAAATATATATGGTGAGAATAGACGTAAATGTCTGACAAATCTGCGAAGGTACGGGTCTAAAGAACAAATGCATAGAAATGTGCATACTTCATAATGAAGTGACAGTGAGGTGGAGTCAAAATCCATTCTATTAAACACCTTGCAATGTTATAGGCATTGCCAAGCTGTCAGGCTCAGAGCAAGACACCTAAGTATATATGTACAGATAGGATTATCGGAACGTGGCAGCCTACAATACGCAATTATGCGGTACAAACGAAGAATAATAAGTTGTTTTAATTGTGGGCTAAGTCGTGGCATTACTGACGATGTTCTCTGTAATGGAGAACGGAGGGACAGCCACAAGTCGATATTACAAAAGAGTTATAGGTATTGAAAATCATAGCTTCGAGTACGATTTAGGAGTTATCCAAGAAAAACAATCCCGAAAGGGGGCGTTGCCTATGACAAAGCAAAAGAAACTAAGACATTTGGAGTATTACGATTTACAAAGCTGCTTTGATAAGCTGTACGAAAAAAGCAAGCAAGGTGATGTTTTCACTAATCTTATGGAATTTATAACCAATGAAGAAAATATAAGGCTTGCATACAGAAATATAAAGCGGAACAAAGGTAGTTTTACGGCTGGAGTAGACAAACTTACAATAAAGGATTTTGAGAAACTTACAGCCGAACAATATGTTGAGATAATTCAGAGAAAATTAAAATGGTATCAGCCAAAGGCGGTCAGGAGAAAGGAGATTGAAAAGCCGAATGGCGGTATCAGACCATTGGGAATCCCCACGATTACGGACAGGCTTGTTCAGCAATGCATTTTGCAGGTCTTAGAGCCGATTTGCGAAGCAAAATTCCACGACCGAAGCAACGGTTTCAGACCGAACAGGTCAACAGAGCATGCCATAGCTCAATGTTATGGAATGATACACATCAGAAAGCTGCACTTCGTAGTGGACGTGGATATTAAGGGATTCTTTGATAATGTCAATCATTCCAAGCTGATACGTCAGTTATGGACGATGGGTATTAGAGATAAACAACTGATATGCATAATTAAGCAAATGCTAAAAGCGCCGATTGTAATGCCGGACGGTAGTACAGTATATCCAATGAAAGGCACACCGCAGGGTGGTATTCTATCGCCGCTCCTTGCGAATATTGTGCTTAATGAATTAGATTGGTGGATAAGCAGTCAATGGGAAACAATACCCACATATTATCAGTACAAAGAACAGAAATGTAAAAACGGTACTGTTAGTTCAGGTCACAAAAACCGTGCATTGAAAAAGAGTAATCTTAAAGAAATGTACATTATAAGATATGCAGATGATTTTAAAATTTTCTGCCGAAAACGCAGTGACGCCAATAAAATTTTTATTGCCGTCAAAAAGTGGCTTAAAGAACGTCTTAAACTTGAAATCAGTGAGGAAAAATCAAAGGTTGTCAATCTCAAAAGAAGTTATTCTGAATTTTTAGGCTTCAAAATAAAAGCGGTTCGGAAAGGAGGAAAGTTTGTAGTAAGGTCACATATGTCCGACAAGGCGGTCAAACGTGAAAAAGAAAAACTGAAAGAACAAATCAAGGTTATTTCTCACAGTAAAAATGCACAAAACAGCGTAATGCAAATACACAAATACAACAGTATGGTAGTAGGAATACACAACTATTATAGATATGCTACCAATATAGTGTTGGACTGTGCGAAAATGCAGTTTCAATTATCCAGGATTATGCATACAAGACTCCGAAAAGGGATAAAGAAAATAGGTGAGATAAAGTCTGATTTTATGGCTAAGAAATATGGAAAGAGCCAAATGATACGCTTTGTTGATAAACAAATGGTTTGTCCTATTGGATATATCAAGACTCAAGAACCTATGAACAAAAAGAAAAGTATATGCAAATATACGGCAGAGGGCAGAGAAGAAATTCATAAAAATCTGAAATTTGATGAGTATGTTATGACGGTACTTCATATGCTCGCAAGAGCATTCATCCCTAATAGAAGTATAGAATATTTGGATAACAGAGTTTCACTCTACGCTGCTCAATATGGAAAATGTGCAGTTACAGGCAAGACACTGTGGATAGATGAAATTCATTGTCATCATAAAAAGCCTGTCAGTCAAGGCGGTACAGATGAATATAAAAACCTTGTGATAATCCATGTTGACGTTCACAGATTAATTCACGCTGTTAAGCAAGAAACCATACAAGCATATATTATTAAAATAAAGCCTAATAAATCTCAACTTGACAAAATTAACAAACTCCGAATATTAGCAGGAAATCCTGAAATTTAATATGTTTTAATTACTTTGAAAGCAATACTATTATGACAAATTTGTAATACCGATGGGGCGCCGTGTGCGGTGAAAGTCGCACGCACGGTGCTAAGCGGGGGAAAAGGCGGAGATAATTTCAAAACTTTACCTATCGCAATCTGTTCAATTTAATTTATGGAGCGATCGCAGATTTGTTTGAGTTTATCAATGAAACAACAAGCGATGTATTTGCGATGTCTTGGGTGCAGGCGTTTGTAGGTCTGTTCCAAAGCCTTGCTTGGATGCTGTTTGTCTGTGGACTTATTGTTGCAGTTTTCGATACGGCGATAGCCTACGAATCTGGGCAGGCAAACATAAAAAGCACCTGCCTAAATGCGCTGAAAGGCTTCATGGCGGCAAGTTTGGTAACGGTTGTGCCGCAGCGATTGTACTCGTTCTGTGTCGCCACGCAGGGTACTTTTACCCATGAACTACTCGGCAATTTTATCGGCGATGTGTCAGATTCTGTGGCAGATTCGGGACTGAAAGTCATCATTGCTCTGGCTTCCGACGTATCGCTGTTCAGCCTGTTTTTTATCATTTTATTCGGGTACTGCACTGTAAAAGTTATATTTGCAAACATCAAAAGAGGCGGAATAATGCTCTGTCAGATCGCAGTCGGAAGCCTGTATTTATTTGGAGTTCCAAGAGGTTACACCGATGGATTTTACGGCTGGTGCAAGCAGGTAATTGCCACCTGTCTGACCGCTTTTTTGCAGACAACCATCCTATATCTCGGACTTTTAAGTTTTACGCAGCATCCATTGTTAGCTGTGGGAATCTGCCTGTCTGCAACGGAAGTCCCAAGAATAGCGCAGATGTTCGGACTTGACACAAGCGTGAGAGTGAATATGATGTCCGTCAGCCATACCGTTTCTATGGGTGCTAAGGCTGTCGGTATGATTAAAGGAAAGGCTTGATTTCAGTTTGACATTCAGCATATTTTGTAGTATAATGAAGAAAATTTGTTAGAGTGACAAATCGTAATTTATCTGAACCCATGTAAATTTAATCGGACAAATGTTGGCATAAAAAATCGGGACACACAATTCCGGTTCTGATATAATAGAGACATAACAGCAAAGGAGCAGTGAAGCGTGGAGTGGATGAAATTGATCGGAGATTCTATTCAGTACATTGAGAATCATTTATTGGATGACATTTCCGTTGAAGATATTGCTAAGCATATTGGTATATCGTCCTTTTATTATCAAAAAGGCTTTTCTATGCTATGCGGCTTCACGGTTGCCGAATACATTCGTAACCGCCGACTTGCATTAGCGGGAAATGAGGTCATCGGTACTGATCATACTATCATTGATATTGCTTTGAAATACGGATACAATTCTCCTGACAGTTTCACAAAAGCATTTACAAGATTTCATGGCTCAACACCGACTGCCGTCCGAAAGGATAATGTCATGCTGAAATCCTTTGCTCCGTTAAAAATCAAGGTGCATTTAGAAGGAGGATATTTGATGGATTACAAAATCGAGAAAAAGGGCGAGTTTACCGTCATCGCCAACGCAAAAACATTTGCCTACGAGGGCGCAAAAGACGTTATTCCGCAGTTCTGGCAGGAACACTATGCTTCGGGCAAGGGACAGACGGTATGTGGAGAATTCGGCATTAACATTGATGAAACGATGGGGACGGATTCTTTTGAATATCTGATTGCTGACACCTACAAGGGACAAGAGGTTCCCGAAGGTTTCGTTTTGCGTACCATTCCTTCATTTGATTGGGCGATTTTCCCTTGCAAGGGTGCTATGCCGAATGCATTGCAGGATGTCAATACAAAAATCTTCACAGAATGGCTGCCAACCATCAGTGAATACGAATTTGCGGCGGGATATTGTGTTGAGATGTATGATGATCCCCAAAAATATGCCAAGGGAACGATGGACGAAAACTACTATTGTGAGATTTGGATTCCTGTAAAGAGAAAACAATCGGATAAATAAATTCCAATTTCTCTAACAGTACAATACAACAAAATATTATGTGAGTACAGTCAAGTCAAAAGCTTGGCTGTATTTTTTTATCTTAAAAAGGAGATGTAATAAAAATGAAAACCTATATCTACCCCGAAAATCTGAGGGCTACAGTGAAGCTGTGGTTCTGGAATGTTCGTGATTTTATTATAATCTGCGGCGGAATAATTCTGTCGGTAATCGTGTTTGTGAACCTGTGGAACGTGCTGCCTATTGCGGCAACAGTCTGCTACGGATTCTTAAGTCTGAGGGTTGACGATACGGCAATTATGGACTACATTTTTAACGCTGTGAAGTTTTTTGTAACTTCGCAGCAAATTTATTCATGGAGGAAATTGTAATATGGCAAAGAAGAAAAACAGCGTTCAGGGCTTGATTGGCTTTGAACGCTTTACTCGTTTCGGAGTGAAAACCGACAAGGCTGAGATAGCCTTTTTCAGCGTAGAACCGACCAATATTTCCGTGCTGTCAGGGGCGAATATAGACGTGAAAATACGTTATCTGATGACGCTTTTAAGCACTGTTCCGGACCTTGAAATCATTGCTCTGGACTCCTGCGAATGTTTCGACAGCAACAAAATTTATGTGAAAGATCGCCTGCAAAATGAGCAGAACGAAGGTGTTAGAAAACTGTTGGAATCCGACTACTCTTTCCTTGATGAGATTCAGGCAGAGATGTCATCGGCAAGGCAGTTTATGTTTGCGATACGCTTCAGACGTGAAAAGGATGAGCAGATATTCAACACCATAAACCGTGTGGATAAAGCGATTTCGGAGCATGGATTTGCAGCGAGAAGAATGTCAAAACAAGAGATAAAAAGAATGATTGCGCTGTACTTCGGCACGAGTATTTCAGGTGAGGAAATATCCGATATCGAGGGCGAAGAATATATGGAGGTTACAAAAAATGTTTAAGAAAAAGGAACTGTCGGCAGCGCAGATAGAGGCTGTGGAAACAAAGGATTTTTTTGATAGGATCGTACCGGGAATGATCAGATTTTATACCGATCACTACATCTGCGGCAACTTTTATAAGTCCTGCTGGGCGGTGACGGAATACCCTCCCAACACTGAGGAAACCGCCATTTTAGCGCATTTAGCTGACAGAAACGGCGTGACTTTACGCATCTACAACCGCCTTGTGACCAGTATGGAGCAAAGAAAAATCGTTCAGCAGGCGATGAGAAAAAATCACATGATGACCACCACCAACGATGTTAACGAGTCTATAAAGGCGCAAGATAATATCAACGATGTTGTGGAACTGCTGTCGGAGCTTCGCAGAAACAAAGAAAATTTGCTGCATACGGCTGTTTTTATCGAACTGAAAGCTGTTTCCGAGGACAAATTAAAGGAGCTGCAAGCCGACATAAGCATGGAATTAACACGTTCCAAAATCAGCGTTGACAGGCTTCTGCTCCGCCAAAAGGAAGGATTTTTGTCCGTGCTTCCGACAGGAAATAATATGTTCGGAAGTCAGTTTGAACGTGTTCTTCCTGCAAGTTCCGTAGCGAATATGTACCCTCTGAATTATAGCGGAAAGACCGATAAAAACGGCTTTTATCTTGGTCGTGACAAGTATGGCAGCAACGTTCTTGTGGACTTCGACAGGCGTACCGAGGATAAGACCAACAGCAATATTTTGATACTTGGCAACAGCGGTCAGGGCAAGTCGCACCTAATGAAGCTGCTGATTTGCAATCAGCGTGAGGCAGGAAAATCGCTGCTTTGTCTTGATCCCGAAGCCGAGTACCGTGATCTTTGTTACAACCTCGGCGGCACCTATATCGATATGATGTCCGGTGAATTTATGATAAATCCTCTTGAACCAAAAGCGTGGTCTTCAAATGATGACCGGTGTGACGCCGACTCTCCGGAAACGTTCAGAAAGGTCACAAGATTGAGTCAGCACATCAGCTATTTAAAGGATTTTTTCAGAGCCTACAAGGACTTCAGCGACGCTGAGATCGACACCATAGAGATCATGCTGATGAAGCTGTACGCAAGATTTGACATCGATGATTCTACTGATTTTGATAGTCTGAAATCAGAAAAATATCCGATTATGAGCGATCTTTACGAACTGATTGAAAAAGAATTTCTATCCTTTGACAGCAGCAAAAAACATCTGTACACAGAGGAAATTTTGCAGAATATTTGCCTCGGACTGCACTCGATGTGCATGGGCGCTGAATCGAAATACTTCAACGGACGCACCAATATTCGTGACGGAGAGTTTATTTGTTTTGGAGTGAAGGGTCTTATGGACACCAACAAGCGACTCAAAGATACGCTGTTGTTTAATATTTTAAGCTATATGAGCAATCAGCTTCTGGGACGTGGAAATACCGTTGCTGCAGTTGACGAGCTGTATCTCTTTTTAACAAATATGACGGCGATAGAATATATTCGAAACGGAATGAAGCGCGTCCGTAAAAAGGAGTCCTCGTTTATACTCAGCAGTCAAAATATCGAGGACTTTTTGCTGCCTGAGATCAAGGAATTTACCAAGCCGCTGTTCAGTATTCCGAGCCATCATTTTCTGTTTAATCCCGGCAATATTTCTCCGGCAGACTTCATGGATACTCTACAGGTTGAGCAGTCGGAATACGGCTTGATAAAGTATCCGGAGCGCGGAACTTGCCTGTATCGCTGCGGTAACGAACGATATCTTTTACAGGTTCACGCGCCCGATTACAAGGTGAAATTGTTCGGAAAGGCGGGTGGAAGATAAAGCACAGTAAGTCATAAACTTAAAAATACTGAATAAAATGTACTATAAATAAAAAGAAACGAGGCAAATCATGAAAAAACCAAAAATAACCGAGCTTCTGATTTTTATTGTGGCAACAGAATTGGTTGGAGCTTTATCTGGACTTCTGGCGGGAAATTCATTTTCATTTTACAAGGAATTGATAAAACCGCCACTATCGCCGCCGGGCTGGCTGTTTCCTGTAATGTGGGCAATTTTGTATGCATTAATGGGAATTTCCGCTTTCATTATTTATACTTCAGATGCGAAAGAAAAACATTTAGCTCTTATTATTTATGGAACGCAGCTCTTTGTAAATTTCATGTGGAGCATTGTGTTTTTCAGATTTAAAATGTTCGGATTATCCGTTGCGGTGATCCTGATTTTGCTGGGATTAATTATTGCAATGATTATCACATTCCGCAGAATTCGTCCATTAGCCGCATATCTTAATATCCCGTATTTGCTGTGGATATTATTTGCTTCGTATCTTAATATTGGTATATTATTATTGAATTGAGTCGCTTTGGCGGCTCTTTTTTTATTGTAAAAAGAAAGGTAAAGGTGATAAAATGTCGGCAGCAGTTGCGGCGGCTCTGAAGAAAATAGCCGCATTTATTTTAAGCGACAAAGAACTTCGGGGCAAACTTTTTGTAATAATCGGGAGTATAGTCTGCGGTCTTCTGGGACTGCTATGCCTTCCTGTTGTAGCTATAGTAAGCCTCAGAAATATGGAAATAGAGCCTCCCGAAATAGATAAAAGTATGTTTAATGAAGCGGCTTTTATACAAAATCTTAGCAGCGATCAGCAGGCTCAGCTTGCAAATTTACAGAATCAGGGACAGGCTATCGAGGACGCTATGACGGGCGTTGAATGTAAAGATCAGACCATCAAGGCGCAGCTCATATACCTGTCTTTTTTTGATAATGTGCAGAATTTCAATGCGGAATCCTACGCAAAATTATTTGCTGTTTCGTCGGACGATAAAGCTCTTATCGACGCTTTAAACTCAACTTACAATCTGAAAATCGACTACAACGAGTTTGTGAAAAGCTACACATGGGTAATGAACGCTACGATAAATCAGTATATGTTTGAGGACTCAAAAAGCAAAAATGCCGCCGATCTTGCTGCTTGGGCAGAGAATGCGTACCTCTCCGGCTGGGGCTACAAGGACGGTTCTTTCGGCGACAGGGACGAGTCAGACCGAATCAGATATGCCGACAGCGCAGGCTTGATATTAGGGTATCTCAGGTATGATCCGGAGCAAAAATCCTTTGCCAATGAGCCGAGCAGTCTGCACTTTACCTCCAAAGGAGCTCTTGACAAAATGCCCGATGAGTCGGGAAATATACTGTCCGATGGCAGTAATTTCGGAGTTTATGTTGGCAACGGTGAAGTTGTTTTTGCATCGAAAGAATCAGGCTGTGTCACTAAAGATAAGGTCGCTAATGGCGCATGGAATTCGTGGAGTTCAATCAGTGGAGCGGCGTACAATACTAACATTTCTTTTGAAGAATATGACGAAAAGAAAAAGAATAATCTGGGATTAGTGCAGTGGGCGATTCAAGCTCACGAAAACGGCTGGGGCTATATTTACGGAACTTACGGCAACGTTCTGACAGAGGGGTTACTGCAGGACAGAGCCGCTGTTTTCGGTTGTGAAGTCACGGATTATATGGATTTTATTCGTCAAAACTGGATGGGAAAACGCTGCGCCGATTGCGTGGGGCTCATCAAGGGTTACGGCTGGTATGACAGCGCAAGCGGCGAGATCAGGGTTGGAACTAACGGAATGATGGACGTTGGAGCGAACGCAATGTTCGCAAATGCCACCGTAAAAGGCACGATAGATACTATCCCCGAAGTCCCCGGACTTGCTGTGTGGGTGGACGGTCACATCGGAATTTATATCGGAAACGGCGAGGTCATCGAAGCAATGAATACCCTCCGAGGCGTGACGAGAACTCGGCTTGCAGGACGTGAATGGACGCATTGGCTTCAAATTCCGTATATATCATATGTTGAAAAAAAGTGATATTTTATAGCCGAAATCTTGTCGGTTTTGGTGGTCGGTGACCCGACAGGACTTTTTTGCGGCATAATTCCCATAAAAATCATACTAAACTCCGCAAAATATTTTCTGGTCGAGCCTTATAAAAAGTCTACCCGGAAAATGAAAAACGAATTTGTCCAGTCGGGTCACCGACCGGCGCTTGTATGATGATTGATATATTTACGGGCAAAAATCATAATTTGAAAGAATTATAGCAAAAGAAAAAAGGTAAGCGGATTCGAGAGAGTTCGCTTTTTTAGGAGGTTTTTTAAATGAGAGTTTATTTAAAAAGTAACGGTTACTCAGTATCCGAAAAGTTTCCGATGACAGTTTTCGAGATGGAGGACGTCCTTGATAAGCTTAAGCAGGAGGACTCGATTGTGCGGTTTGAAATTTCGGGACACGACAACATGGAGTTTCCGTTTGCACTATGCCGCAGGGATTTTTCAGCGGATATTTATCGCCTGAATCTGTTCGCAGAAAGGATTGAGAATCTGAATTCTTCGGAGATGACAGCGTTCAAAAGTCTGCTGAAAGCCAAACCCGAAAGCGATTTTGAGGATATTTTGAAAATGACCTACGGGCTGGATTCCGTAATGGTTTATCCCTGTTCAGGCTGTCGTGAACTTGGGGAAACGGTGATTGAAAACGAAATGATGCCGGAACTGGAAGGCTGTTCCGATGAGATTTTGCAGCTTCTTGACCCTGAGAAAGTTGGGCAGCTTATGCAGAAGCAGGATGGCGGCGTGTTCGTTAACGAACATTACTGCGTGACTTCCGGCTACGAACCGCCAGATATAAATATCAAAATTGGCAGACCGGAAAGCTGTTTTTTCCGTCTGCTTGTCGTGCCGGAGGATGAAAAGATAGAACAGGCAAAGTGGGTATCGCTGCCCTGTGAAAAGGATGATTTGTCTGAAGTTTACAATGGAATTTGTCTGGATTTTCAATCGTCATTGCCGATGATTACCGAAGAATATTTCAGTGATATGAAATTGATCGATGAATTGAATTATCTTGCTCAGAAGCTGTCGGAGCTGTCAAAGACTGATTTTGTCAAGCTGAAGGCAGTCATGGAAGCGGAGAACAAGCACGAAATTTATGAAGCGTTTTATTGTATTAGGGATCTTAATGAGTACCAATTTGACCAATCTGTTCAGGATCATAACGAGTTTGGCAGAGCTTATCTGTCAAGAAATCTGCCAACCAATTTCGATAATTCTGTGCTTGAAAGTATGGATCTGTACGACTTCAGCGTGAAGATTTTAGCGCAGACAGGCGGCGAAGTTACTTCCTACGGAGCAATCTCCGGCAAGGGACAGGAGTTGTATTCAGCGCTGACTGTTCAGCCTGAGCAGCAGCTTGACGAGGATTTTGAAGAAGATATAGAGGAAGATTTTGAACCGGAAATGGGGATGTTTTAAATGAAAAAGTCAGTTACAGTAAGCGTAGAAGCGGAAAAATTAGCTGCTCTGGAAATGTATCTGGGGCAGAAAAATATGAAGTTATCAGGAGAACTTGAAAAATTTTCGGAACAGCTCTATCAGAAATATGTGCCGTCAAATGTCCGTGAGTTTATAGAGTTGACAGCGGCGAAAAAGCCTCCGAAAAAGCCGAAAAGCATTGCTCCTGCGGAAAATGAAAATCACTCTGAGCAGTAACTCGCCCGTGTTATGCGCCACAACGCTCCGTGTGGCGTTTTCATGGCATGGGTGGGGTAAGTTTACCCTGAGAGCTTCCGAGGGCAAATTCGGGGCGTTTGTCGCAGAGTTTGAAAATGGGTGGATTCAGCAGGATTCGGGAGGGGTTGAGGGGAAAATGGGCAGAGAGAATATATTGCGAGTTAAAGTCGGGTGAACCCGACGCTCACAGCGGACGGCAAAGCCGACCGCTTTTCAAGCCTTGTGACGATTTTAAATCAATCGTTCCGGGTGGCTGTAAAAATATTTTTTCGCAATTTGAGTACACCTTTTACGCTTTCAAGGCGTAATTTAGGCGTATTTCAGGTGCGTGTAAGAAGGAGTTGGCATATATGAGCAAAGAAACAAAAATACGGATTCCCCTGTGGATTTATCCGTCCACGGAAGAAAAAATCAATCAGAATTTCAGAGCGGATAACTGCAAATCGCCAAGCGAGTTTATTGAGAATGCTATAAAGTTTTATCTTGGTTATCTCAGCGAAGAAGAAAATATAAATTATATTTCTCCGATGATAACCGAAACGGTCAAGGCGCAGATCAAAGGTACAGAGCAGAGGTTGGCTCGTCTGATTTTCAAAGTGGCAGTTGAACTTGGTAAGCTGTCTCACATGACCGCTGCCATGAATGATGTTGATGAAGAAACGCTGAAAAGTCTTCATGCCATGTGCGTTACGGAGGTCAGAAAAATCAATGGTATCATCGACTACGAGGACGCAGTTGAGTATCAAAGGGAGTGATTTTGATTGCCTAAAATTATTGTCACGAGCCGCTATCTGAAATGCGGCTCGAAGAAGAATCTGAAAAATTATGTGAAGTACGTTGCTACCCGTGAGGGAGCGGTAGCAATGAAAAATATTGACGAGAACGCTCCTGCTACAAAAAATCAGCAGGAGCTGATTTCGTCTTTGCTTAACGATTTTCCCGACAGCAAGGAATTATTTGAGTACGAAGATTACATGAAAAAACCTAACTTCAAAAACGGTTCAACGCTCATCTCCGAGATTATTGACAGGAATATGGACAGGCTTACTAACCGTGAGAATTATGTGGGGTATCTTGCTAACCGTCCCGGTTCTGTGAAGTTTGGTTCGCATGGACTTTTTAATGAGAAAGATGAACCGATCAATCTTGAAAAGGTCGCAAAAGAAGTTGCTGATCATGATGGGAATGTTTATACTCATGTGGTTTCGCTCCGCAGAGATGACGCTCAGAAGATGGGGTATGATAATCTTACTGCATGGCGAGAACTTGTGAAAAGACAGATACCAAACATAGCCAAGAGCTCAAAAATAAACATGGCAAATTTAAAATGGTATGCTGCTTTCCATGATAAGAAAACCAATCCTCACGTTCATATTATCGTTTATTCAAAAGATGAGCGTGAGGGATTTTTAACGAATCATGGCATTGAAAAAATCCGCAGCGGTTTTGCAAATGACATTTATGCTGACGAACTTCATCATCTTTATGAACATCAGACAGACTTGCGAAATCTGCTGAAAAAAGAGTCAGAACAGCTTATGAAAAGTCTTGCGGAAAGTATTTCTAAGAATAATAATTTTAATCCGGAGCTTATAAATCTTGTTTCAAAACTGCATACTCAGCTTTCAGAATCAAAGGGTAAGAAAGTGTACGGTTATCTCAAGTCTGATGTGAAGAAAACTGTTGATGATATTTTTATTAGGCTTGCAGATAACGAGTCGGTTAAAAAGATGTACGATTTCTGGTGCGAAATGGAACAGCAAAAGCATGACGTTTATTCGTTCGCAAAAGTTCAGTTTCCAAATTTGGTTGATAACAAGGAGTTCAGGTCGGTAAAAAATATGATAGTTCAAACTGTACTGCAAATGGATTTTCAAGCGCCTGAGATAGAAGCGGAAATGCCCGAACCTAATATGGATAATCCCCTGCCAATTGATGAGGAAGTGATCAATGAAACTGTTGATAACAGCGTTAAAAATTCTACTCAAAATAAGTTATACATCAAGTGGAGCAATTTGTATAAAGAAGCTCACAAGTTGATTTTCAGTAAGGAATCGACGCTTGATGATTATAAAAAGGCAGAGAAAATATTGCTGTCGGAATCTAATAATGTGCTTGCACTTTATGCTCTGGGTAAGATGTACTCGATGGAAGAATCAGGTTTAAAAAGCGATGAAAAATCGTTTGAGTTTTATAAGAAAGCCTTGCAGGGATTTATTCAAATTGAACCGAAGGCTAAGAAAATAAAGCCATACTTGCAGTATCAGATCGGCATGATGTATTTCAAGGGACTTGGTACTCCGGTTAATAATCAGAAAGCTACCAAGTATTTTGAAAAGTCTGCTGAACTGGGAAATCAGTACGCAAAGCGGTTGTTGGCTTTTGAATATATCAGCGGCAAAAATTTTGAACAGAATATTGATAAAGGCATTCCTCTGTTGACTGAATGTGCGGACGGCGGTGATGATTTTGCTTGTTACAAGCTTGGAAATCTGTATCTCAAGGGTGAAATTGTAAATCAGGATTTGGATAAGGCAGAAAAGTATCTGCTGTCTGCTGAAGATAACGAGTTCACTCAATATGCACTCGGAAAACTTTATCTTCAAAAAGAAAAATATGATATAAAAAAAGCTATTTTCTATTTTGAAAAGTCTGCTGATAAAAATATGTGGTCAAGTTATCAGCTTGGCAAGCTATATTTTTTCGGCGCTGAAGATTTAAAAAAAGATAAGGAAAAAGCTATACAGTATATGAATTTATCCGCAGAGCAAGGCAGCGAGTATGCACAAAATTTTATTGATAATACCGAGCAGTTTGAAAACGAAATGCTCGCAAATACCATATTCAGCTTGTTTGTAAATCTCAGCCGATGTATTGAAGATGATTATCATCATAAGTTCCAATCGGGCAGAAAAATGATTGACAGTAAGCTGCAGAGAGTTATTCAGGAGAAAAAGCAATCGCTTGGTATCAAAAATGAGCAGTATTTTGAGCAAACGTATTGAATCATTATCGCTTTGCTTCAACAAACCATCTTGGTTCTTCATAAAATAAATAATATTCCTGATTCCGGATACGGCAGGTATAGCGCACGCCTATGCCTCCCGCTTTTAAACTTGCAGCTCTCCTTTTGTCGATCTCGTAAACAGTACCGTCTTTCCAAGTGACAGCCAGCGGAGTTATATTTCCCTCGGTATCAAATTTTGCCGTTACTTCAACATAAACCTTTCGTACCATAAAATCACCTTTTTTAGTATTTCTTGTTATGTAACGGATATACTAACGAAAAGGAGGCGTTTACAATGGCAGTATCGCACAGAGGCGCAATTTCATTCGGTTTAGTTCATATTCCAGTCGGTTTGTATACGGCGACGCAGGATAACGATATACACTTCAATCAGCTTTGCCGTGAGGACGGCAGCAGGGTTAAATACAAAAAAGTCTGCGCGTCCTGCGGAAAGGAAATTTCATCAAAGGATATCGTGAAAGGCTTCGAGTACGACAAGGATAAGTTTGTAATTATGACAGACGAGGATTTTGAAAAAGCCAAGTCCGAAAAGGATAAGACAATTCATATTCTGCATTTCACAGATCTGAATTCAATTCGCCCTATTTATTATGATAAAACATACCATGCCGTTCCCGAAGCCGGAGGCGATAAAGCGTTCGAGCTTCTCAGAAAAGCCATGAAAGATGAAAACAAGGTCGCAATCGCCAAAACTGTTATGGGAACAAAGGAAAAATTGTTGACTCTTATTCCCACTGACGATGGTATTTTAATCGAGACCATGTTTTTTGCAGACGAGGTCAAGCAAGCTCCCAAAGAGCCTGCGCATCCCGAAGTAAATGAGGCGGAGCTGACTATGGCTAAAACCCTGATAAACACAATGGTAAAGGACTTCGAGCCAAGCTTGTACAAGGACGAATATCAAGTTAAGCTGCGTGAGATTATCGAGCAGAAAATCGCAGGAAAAGACGTTACGGTATCTTCCCCCGATGTTCAGGTCAATGTCATCGATATTATGGAGGCTCTCAAGCAGAGTCTTGCGCAGGCAGGCGTAAATAATGGCTGATATCTGGGAAACAAAAGATATCAAGCCGATGCTGATCGGAGTTGAGGGATCGCCCTTTGACGGCGACGAATATATCTTCGAGCTAAAGCTTGACGGCGAACGCTGTATCGCATACCTTGACAGTGAGAAAACTATTCTGAAAAATAAGCGGAATATGTTAATGCTGCCGAAAGTACCGGAGCTTACGGAAATTCATAAGAATGTCAACGTCCGCTGTATTCTGGACGGAGAGCTTGCTGTTATCAAGGGTGGCAAACCGGATTTTTTTGAGATTCAAAAAAGAAGCATGATGAACAATCCCGTCAAAATAGATATGGCTGCGAAGAAATATCCTGCCTGTTTTACTGCGTTTGATATTCTGTATTTTGAGGACAGACAGGCCACGGACTTGCCGTTGACTGAAAGAAAAAAACTTCTACAGAAAGCGGTAAAATCAGAGGATAGCAGATTTGCAGTATCGAGATTTATTGAAAAAAACGGTATCCAATTTTACGATCTTGCAAAACAGTGGGAGTTGGAAGGAATCGTTGCAAAGCGCAGGGACAGCAAATATTATTTTGACCGCAGAACAAAAGACTGGATAAAGATAAAATATTTGCAGGACGATGATTTCGTAGTTTTAGGCTATGTTCCGAAAGAAAGCAGTATGAACAGCATTATTCTTGGGCAGTACAGTAACGGTCGGCTTGTTTACAAGGGTCATGTTACTCTGGGAGTTGGCGGCAAGCCGTTCAGGAGAATAAAGGCTTTAGACAAAACAAGCTGTCCGTTTTCGAAAATTCTGAAAGGCAATGAAAATGCTGTATGGGTAAACCCCGAAATTGTATGTACAGTTAAATATATGATGAAAACCGAAAGCGGCGGTATGCGGCAGCCTGTGTTCAAAGGACTCAGGGATGATAAACCGCCGGAGGAATGTGTTGATAATATTATTTGAAAAGGCGCACATACTAAGAAAGATAGGAGTTGATAAAATGGCAAAGGATTCACAGCTTGATCCCAAAGAAGTCAGAAAGATGAAAGCAAAAGGCGGTCATACAATGGCTGAAAGCGCTTTAGACGGCGAGAGCAGAAACAATAAAAAGCAATCCGGCAACCGTCATAAATGCGGAAATGATAAATAAAATTTAGGAGTGCGTTCAAGCACTCCTTTTTTGTGCAACTGATCACTGCCAATCGGAAAGTATGGATTTATCAGCGGCAACCTTATTGATCACCTCGTCGGCAGAGCAAACATTGTCGAAAGTTCCGTTGGAAATCTCATTGATCACAGACTGAAGCAGTTTTTCATAATAAGCTTCCGCTGTGATTCCGGTTGTTGTATCGTGAAAATGCTGCTGACTTTCAGCAGAAGCTATACTTGCATATTTTTCTTTTACCTGTTTGATCAGTTCGTCACGTTTCATTTTTATTCTCCTCACTATTAAAATTTCAATTTATAGGTTATCCAAAACAATTTGATATATACCTAATTGAAAAACTCATAGGTAATGGTAATCTTTTTCAAATCAAAGTTGGAAGGCTCTTTGTAACGAATAATAAAGTAAAAAAATACAATAATAAAGAAAAGGAGGAATTTTATTATGTTTGGAATAACACCGTTTGAGAGAAACGATCTCTGGAATCCGTTCAGAGATTTTGAGAAGGACTTTTTCAAAGGATTCGGAAATGTTAGTCATTGCCGAACCGACATAAGAGATGAAGGAGATAAATATCTTCTTGAATGTGAAATGCCCGGTTTTGACAAGAACGATATCAAGATAGATATTCACGGAAGCACACTTACTTTGTGTGCAGAACGTAAGTCTGAAAACGATGAGAAAAACAACAGCGGAGAATATATACGCAGAGAAAGAAGCTACAGTTCTTATTGCAGGAACTTTGAAATTTCAAATATTGATGAAAGCGCCATCAGCGCAGAATACACAAATGGAATCCTAAAGCTGACCTTGCCTAAAAAAGAAAAGGAACAGCCGCAGACCAAAAGAATAGAAATAAAATAATCGCATGGAGTACAGTAGTAAAAACTGTACTCCATTTTTTAGAATGTTAATTTATTTAACTTGCCTTTTTCGTCAATTCCGTCAATTAATGAAGGCGGTTTTTTACAAAATTCGAGTGAATTTAATGATAATATATGATTATTATAGCACATTTTTTGTAAATGTAAAGGACTTTTTGAAAAATTAATTCTGAAATAGGGTTGAAAAGGCTAATTTTCAAGCTTTTAAACCGTCGTATTTCAGTCGAAACAGGAGGATTTTATGGCTAAAAGAGGAAGAAATATTTACAAGCGCATGGACGGTCGGTTCGAGGGTCGTGTTCCAATCGGTTATCGTGACAACGGAAAAATTAAATATAAATCTGTATATGCAAAAACGCTTTCCGAAGTTAAGGAAAAGATGGCAGAAGTGTATTCCATTAAGCAAAATCACAGCGTTTCCGCAATTAAACTGACTGTACAGATTGCCGCACAACAATGGCTTTCTTCGGCAAAGCTGCGTGTTAAGGAATCGAGCTATGCCAACTATGAGAACATTATTTCAAAGCATATACTGCCGATCTTGGGTGGAGAGTTCATGTCCAACCTGACCACAAGCAAGCTTAATGATTTCATTCATCATAAGTTAAATCATGGACGTTTGAACGGTAAGGGTGGACTATCGCCAAAATCTGTCCGTGATATTATGACCGTTTACCGCAGCATTGAAGCTTATGCGGCAAGGGAGTACGGTATTAGAGAAACACATTTCACCATGCCTAAAATTGAAAAAAAGCAGACATATGTGCTGAACGCTTTTGAAAGAAAAAGGCTTGAAAATTATCTGATTCACAATCAAAATAATACAAATATTTCGGTACTGCTGTGTCTTTTCACGGGACTTCGTGTGGGCGAATTATGCGGTTTGAAGTGGGGTGATATTGATTTTGAGAATGGAACTGTTTCTGTACAGAGGACTGTTCAGAGAGTTAACAAGCATGGCAAATCCGAGGTGGTGATAGGCTCTCCGAAAAGTAAAAGTTCTGTTCGCATTGTACCTGTTCCAGACTTTTTGCTTGCAATTTTAAAATCAGAAAGAAAAGACAATAACTTTTATATCATCACCGGAACTTGCAAGCCTGACGAGCCAAGAACCATGCAGAATCGCTTTAAGGCTATTCTGAAAGTATGCGGTATCAGAAACGTAAATTTTCATCTCCTTCGCCATACCTATGCAACAGTCTGCATTGAAAATGGATTTGATCCAAAGACTCTCAGCGAGCTGCTCGGTCATGCGGACGCAAGCATTACCCTTAATCGCTATGTACATTCTTCTATGCTGATGAAGAAGAATTATGTTAGCAGATTAAAACTTACAGCTTAAGTTTTCAGCCGTCGAAATCTTGTAATTGATTTCATTAAAAATGTCTATTCTGCGATATTCCAACCATTTATTTTACTAATTGACGGAATTGACGAAAGCCAAAATGACCTCTTTCATGTTTTATTATATCATAATTTTTACGAAAAAATTATTGAAATATATGTAAATGTGTGGTATTATGGAAAACATGGGAGGTGTTCTGTATGATTCGAATTGCTGTGGTGGATGATGAAGAAATCATATTAAAATCCATTCATAAGAAAATTGAGAAGATTTTACATGATTTAAATGCAGAATTTGAAATACAAGATTTTACAAGCGGTAAAACAGCCTTAAAGGAGATAACAGAAAAAGGATTTGATATCATTTTTTTAGATATCGATATGCCGGATGTTTCCGGAATGACTATTGCAAGAAGGATAAGAATGCAGGAAGAAAACCTTGAAATCGTTTTTATAACCAATAAAGATGAACTTGTATACGACGCCATAAAAGTTGTTCCTTTTCGTTTTATTTGCAAATCAAGATTTGATGAAGAAATTCAGGAAGCGTTACATGAATTTATTGCTAAATCAAATAGCAGAAAATCATTCTACACATTTTTAACATCAAATGGAGAAAAAACGGTTCAGCCTGTTCGGATAAGGTATATTGAGGTATCGAGCCACAAATTAAGTATACATCTATTGAATGAATCATTTGTGACAAATGGTAATCTAAAAGATATTGAAGAATTGTTTTACACTTATGGATTTATAAAAATTCATCAGAGCTTTCTTGTGAATTTCAAATTTATTAATTATATTAAGCGTAATGAGGTTATACTTGATAATGGTACGACGCTGCCATTAAGCAGAAGTCGATATGAAAAGACTAAATTTGAATATATGAGGCTTTCAAGGGAGGATTGGAAATGATATGGAATATTTTTGAATATGCGGCAACCTTTATTGAATATATGATATATGCTGATTTTATGTTGAAATTTTTAAAACCAAGGAAAAAACAAATGGCATTATTATGCTATTTGTTAATTTTAGTTATTAACACAGCGTTAACTTTAACTTTCAATCATTTTATCAGTTACGAGGGAATATTAGGAGGATTAAGAATAATTATCAATTTTTTAATAGCGCTGTTTTTGCTTAAAGGATCGCTTTTTGAGAAAATATTTGTACCGTTAAGCTTGGATATTTGTGCTTTGCTCATAAGTTTTATGACGTTAAAATCATTAGGATGGATATTTAACGAAACCATAGAGGAAATGATCAAAAACAGAGGACTAATAAGAATCCTTAATCTTTTTATTACGAAAGCATTATTGTTCGTCATAACAAGAGCTATGCTTAAATTAAAGGGCGTCAACAGATATAGTTTTTCTGTTACGGAATGTACTGTGATAAGCATTATTTTTGTTATAACTATGTTGATCGGATTAGGAATCTTTCAAATGGATATAAATGCAGGAATATCATCTGAAACGCCTATAACAATCTGGATTGGCATAGGTCTTATTGCAATTAATGTATTAACATATATCTTAATGAAAAGGATCAGTGAGAAAAATATAGAAAAAACAGAATTGATCATTGATAAAATGCAGAACGAATTATATCGTACACAATTTGAAGAGTCCGAAAAAAAGTATGATGAAATGAATAAGATACGTCATGATATGAAAAATCATCTGCAATGTATTTCCTCTTTACTTGATGATAAGGAATATGATAAAGCAGATAGTTATGTTGCAGATATAATAAAAAACAAGCTTAATTTTGAATTTAAACAGATAAACACTGGCAACAGAGTTGTGGACGCTATTGCAAATACAAAATTAACGCAGTGCAAAAACGAGAATATATTAACTACTGTCAATGCAGGACCAATAGAAATACAAATTGATGATGTTGATATGTGTTCTCTGCTTGGGAATATTTTTGATAATGCAATAGAAGCCTGCCGTAAAGTTGACAAAAACAAGGAGCTATATTTTGAAATAAATCAGAAAAAAGGATATATAAATATCATAATGAAAAATTCTGTTCAGAATTCTGTTATTGAAAATAATCCTGAATTCGAAACAACAAAAAAGAATAAAAATGTTCATGGTTATGGAATTAAATCTGTAAAAAGCATAGTTGAAAAATATAACGGCATGATGGAATTGTTTGAGCAAGACGGTTTTTTTATTGCAGATATCTGGGTTTCATGCGGAGATTTTGAGTGAAAAAGTTGCAAATTAGGAAGAAAACGTGCAAATTAGGAAAATCGATTGACATTGATTAACGAATCGGTTATTATTTTACTTAAGGAAGGTGATGTGTATGATTCACCGATTAAGCAAAATGATAGCCGATTTTTTATTGCATAAAAATGTTATTCCCGAAACGGAAATCGATATTTATATTTATGGATATGAAACAGTTATATTAGGAATTATAGACCTTTTTATTGTCCTTGCTGTTGGATTAATATTCGATAAATTGCTTACTATGCTGATTTTTTTTGCAATGTTTATTTCAGTAAGGTTATATACCGGCGGTTATCATGCCAATACGGTTTTGAAGTGTAAAGTGGTTTTTATTTCGATTTGCATATCTTTAGTTTTCTTATCGGAATTTAAATTTCCGTATTATTTACATATTCTTATAATGTTTCTTTATTTAATTACAAGTTTTTTTCTTGCACCGATAGAAAATCATAATAAACCTTTAACGAGCGAAGAACAAACGAAATATCGAAGAATTAGTATAGCAATGTCAATATTTTGGAGCATTGCTGCTATGTTCTCGTATTTCTTTGCTATAAAAATATGTACTACTATAACTGTAACAGCTTTTTTTATAACGCTGCTTATGATTATAGGAGAGTACGGAAAAGGAGGGAAAATCAATGAGCAAGAATAAGATTTACAAGCTTATTGCTGCTTTCGGCCGAAAGGCTGCCATCAAAGCAAGCGGTACTGCTTCAGGTTACGGTTCTTATCAGCCGAAAGAACCCGAAGCTTTGAAAAAACTGAAGAAGTAAGGTTAAAATGCCAAATCAAACCATGAAAATAATGCGAACGCCTTGACGTGTTACAATACATAAAGCGTTCGTATTATAAAAAAACAATTTATAGATCAACTTAATTGTTGGTCGGAAAGGACTAAAAGATGAGAAAGACTTTTAAGAAAATCGCCGCTGCGGTTATGGCAGTAACTTCACTTGCTGTTGGAATGGTTGGTATGAGTGTCAGTGCGGCTGCACAGGATGAAACTGTTGAAGCACCTGAAATTATAGAAAATAACATATCTATTGCATTAAATCAAGATAGTGACAGTTATTCTGTTTTCAATTGGGGACGTTCTGGTAGTACGGTTGCTGTAAGATTAACAGCAAAATCCGGAACCAGATATGGACAGGTTTCTTGTTATGGATATAATTCCAAAGGAGAATACGTTGGACATATCGGAAACGAAAGCATATTATATGCAACTAATGCTAGCAAAAAATCAGTAGAAAAGCAGGGCAGTCTTTCTGCTTACTCTTATACGTTCTACGGCTATTTGTATTTGACAGGTCAACCTATAGGAAATTATTTATCTAGTTGGATTAAATGATTAATCTAATAAGTTGATATTAATTATTTTGCGTTTCTCCCATATGACGTGAGAGAAGCGCAAAAATATTAATTATCCTCATCACCATATGCAAATTTCATCAATTAATGTATTTGTTTTAGGGCTTCATGTATAAAGTCTAATGCGGAGGTGCTTTGTGAAATATATACTAAAAAATATTAAAGCCTTTGTTAAAACCGAAAAAATGATTTTTCTGCTGATTATAATGTGTATTATTACATCGTCTTTTATAATCAATTTTTCTTATGGTTTGTATCAGAATTATCATGTTTTGAAAGAAGAGGAAGAAAGCGAACTGTACGAATTCAACGTTTTATTCAATAATTCTAAGGATGCTTTTGTTTCAAAAAAAGAGTTAAAAAACGCAGTTTTGTCTTTTACTGATACATTAAACGAATCTATTGATATGTATCTTGTTGAACCACTATGTGATGAATTCATGGATACTGGATTTAATAGAATAGTAATTCGCTTTAGCATAAAAGACGGAAATATAATGCCTTGTGATGTTTTTGAAAGTAATATGAAAGAATATGACACGCTTATTTCAGGCAGATATTTTTCCGATGAAGAAGAAAAACATGGTGAACGAGTCGCCCTCGTTTTTGATGATATAGGAAAAAATGAGAGTTTTACAGAAAGTTTGATGATTGATGATGATACAATTCAATTTCAAGGAAATAAATTTAAGATAATTGGAATTCAAAAAATTCATCCATTGATAGTTCCGTTTAACAGCCTTGAAGACGATACGCCAATTAATAATATTTTATTCAGTTTTAAAAAACCTATAACAAGAAGTTTTTATGATGAAATAAAAAATGTTTTAATTTCAAATTTTGGAAATCTCGCTAATGTTCCTGATATAGATATTCCAGAAGCAGAGAATTATTACTTATACAACACAATAATTTTGATTTCAATAATGATAGCGTTTTTAGCAGCAATAAATTTTGCAATACTTTATAAATACATACTTTCAAAGAGAACAAAATCGCTTGCAATATTTAGAATATGCGGATGTACTAAAGCAAAAGTTCGGGCAATGTTCATATCAGAATGCATGATAATTGCAGTTCCTCTTTTTGCAGCGACAACTTTGATCTACGATAAATTTGTACTGCCAAAGCTTGGACGACATTTTGAATACATCGAATCCGCATACAGTATTAAGTTATATCTGCTGATTTTCGGAATATATATTGCGACCACGCTTGTTGTACTTCTGTTTATGATAAGCGGATTCCTCAAAAAAACTATTCGTGAAACAAAGGAGGAAAAGTAAATGCTGTTTAAACTTGGACTAAAAAATCTAAAACATAATCTACTTATGAATATTCTCACCATTTTGCAAATGACAGTAGTTTTTGTTATACTTATAAGTATGATTTCTACAATTGTTTCACGTTTCAGGTACTATGAGCCTATTAAGGATTTCCTCAACAGCAAGGGCTATTTCTACAATATTCAGTATGGTATAAATCCTGAAACAGGATCGACATTGAGAACCACTGATGAGCTACACGACCTTATTGAGGGCGAACAGGATATTGCTGCACAGTATATGCCGTGGCTGACTTATTCAAATAATCCGGATAGTAAAAACATGGATATTGCAACTGCATCCGATCGCTTTATAAGTTATGACGATAAATTAGCTGAGATCTTTACTCCGGAACTTGAAAGCGGTCGATGGTTTGATCTTAAAAGCCCGATTCAGGAAACGATTCAGGTCGTTGTATCAAAAAATGATTACGGACTTAAAACAGGAGATCGTATCAGTCTTTACTGTTTTGACAGCGAAATAAAGGCGGAGATAATCGGTGTTTTGAAAGATAACACCAAAATAATAGATCAGCCTATGCGTTCGTTTGAAAAAATTGATTACCGCAATTTTTATAATGACTATAAATATGAACGTGAAGAAAGACCGATTTTCATCACGCTTCAAAGAGAACTTATTGATAAACCTGTAGTTATGCAGCTTAATGGCAATGTTTTTGTAACATACCCCGACAGCGTCTCCCCCGAAGTCGTTGAAAAGGGTAATCAAACTATAAAACAGCTTAATTCGCTTTTTGCATTTTCCTTGGAAAATATGAAGGAGAACAGCCTTGAATATATATTTTCTCAAATATATAACTTGATGCCGATATTTGTTTGCATTTTTATACTGACACTGGTTGGAGCTATAAGCACTTCAGCACTTTCTGCAAAACGTCAGCTGAAAAATTACGCGGTGTATTACATTTGCGGACTTAAATGGAGACAGTGCGCAAGAGTTAATTTTTGGTCATCATTTCTATGCGTTATAACTGCTTTGATTCTAAGCCTTGGAGTTGTTGCTTTTGTTGTTTTAACTAATATTTTAGGCGAAACAGTTATTGAATTAGGTTTATGGCAGTTATTAGGGTGTGCGATAATAACTTTGCTCTATATTCTTTTGTCAATGATTCTTCCTATAAGCATTATAGGAAAAAATTCGCCTAATCAGGTGCTTAAAACTAATTAAGGGAGGATAATTATGCTTACATTAAAAAATGTTCATAAAATATATAATAAAGGAAAAGCAAATGAATTTGAAGCGCTCAAAGGTGTAGATTTCAAAGTAAATGACGGCGAACTTGTTGCAATAATAGGCAAATCCGGAGCAGGAAAATCCACATTGCTTCATATTCTTGCCTGTATCGACAGCTATGAGGACGGAAAATATATTATTGACGACATACTTGTTCAAAAATTGAGTGAAAGCAAACTTGCAGAAATACGTAATAAAAAAATTGGAATGATAATGCAGGATTTTGCTCTTGTCGATGACTTCTCTTGTATTGAGAATGTAATGCTGCCTCTGGATTTTTCTAAGTCCAAGGTCTCGAATAAAAAGGATAAAGCGATGAAAGCTCTTAAATCAGTTGGCATGGATTCAATGGCAAAGAAGCCTATAAACAAGCTCTCAGGTGGTCAAAAGCAGCGTGTTGCGATTGCAAGAGCCATTGTTAATGAGCCGTCCATTATTCTTGCTGATGAGCCTACAGGAGCGCTTGATACTAAGACTTCAGCTGAAATTATAGAATTGTTCCATAATCTTAACAAACAGGGCAGAACTGTTATTATTGTTACTCATGATCTTGAAATTGCAAAACAATGTGATAGGATTATTGAGATTTCAGACGGTTGCCTTGTAAGAAAAGATATGTGATTGGAAATGTATACTCTGATCAAAACTTTACAGAAAGCAATGATTTCTATTATGATAATAGCTGTAATTATTATAAAAATTCCCGCTTTAATAACAAATGCTGAAACATTATCTGATGGTAACTCTGTTTTTAAATACGATGTCTCTAATGGAAGATACTCTGTTTCACTTACTAATTTGGGTTCTGATAGGTATGCAATTGGAAAAGAAGGAATATTGAGAAAAGGTGCAACGTGGTTATATTCAGGAGATATTACTTCGGAATATTATTTTATTATTAATGCTGTAATATATAATGGAACGTCATCATTTACTACACCCTTATCTACATGGAAAACATCACTAGGAGATACGTGAAATGAATACTGAAAATAAGACAAATGAAAAAAAAGAAAGTTTTCTTTTTGCAGAAATAATCCTATTAGATACATTGACATCGTAATAATATTATCATAATTTCCGGAGTAAACTAAGCGTTTGCTCCGATTTTTTATCAAAATTTAAGGTTAATTGTGAGCCTGTGTATGAAAATACGCAGGCCCTTTTTTTATACCCTGACGACAGTAAAATGAAAGGAAAATAATGTTTTTGACAACAAAATGGCTGTGTTTAACAGCAAAATATCCGTAGAACTCCGTTTTATTCAAAAAGAAAATTAAAACGGAGGAATACATAATGAGAAATGATTTAAGAAAAATCAATATATCCGATTTTAAAAATTGGGTATCTCAGAATGGTTATGCGGAATTTAATGCGCTGAAATATAATAAAAATTGGGTTGGGTCGCCTGATTTTATTATTTTTGAAAACGATCTTCTCTTGCTTTTGCAAAGGTATCCTGATTTAAAAAAGTATGAGAAAGGGCAGTTTTTAAAGCTTATTGAGTTTGAAAAAATTGCAGAGGCACACAACGTTTTTGTGCGTAACGAATGGAAATACGAAAAAACAAACAAAAGACACGGCGATGCTTTAGGCTATCGTGACAGTGAAACCGAGCAGTTTCAAAAGGATCCGGATATGAATCCGGTCGAAGATGAACTGCTCGGTATTTTTATGCGTAAAAAACTTAAAAAAGCAATGGAATCGCTCAATCAAATACAGTATCGCCGAGTTTATTGCTATTACTTCAAGGGCATGACTTTTCGGGAAATTGCCGCATTAGAGGGCGTTTCCGACAAGTCGGTAAGAGAGTCTATAGATGGCGCAAGAAAAAAATTAAAAAAAATTTTGTAAATACCCCTCTCAAAAGCCTTCTCTCTGTCCATAGAAGTGAAAGGGGTAAAAATGCTCTTTCATGTAACTTGAAAATTGAATAGCAACTTTACAGGTACGTTAATCATACGGACGGTCTAAAAATCGTCAGCCAAAGAAGCCATACGCTTGCGATAAATATGAAGCTTCAAGACTGAAATAGCTTTTCAGGGGCGATGAAACGTGTGAGGATAATGATACTTCCGTCCAGTCACAGACTCAAGCAATGAGGGCGGCACTATGAGAACCATAGCGGGATGAGATTTCCATGAGATCGGTAAGCTGCCGATCGCCTGTAAAGCTCCGTGTGCAGCGGATACCGTGGATAAATACTGTACGAGGCAAAACGAATTTTGCAGCGGTTTGTCTTTTACAGACCGCTGTTTTTACATATTATAGGAGTAAAAAATGAAAGAAAAATTAAATTATATTCATGGATTTTATGGTGTCAGGATACCTCCGGCAGTTTGCATTTTACCGGATTGTCATCCATGTTATGGTTGTATTTGGAATGTGAAAGATACCAACGTTCTTTTCTGCCCATTTAAAAACTGCGTGAGAAATAAGAAAGGTTTTCGAATACTTAAAGCTAAGAAAAATGGTGATTAAACGTGGAGATGTATTCTATGCCGATCTCAATCCGATAATCGGTTCGGAACAAGGAGGTATCAGACCGGTTCTGGTCGTGCAGAATAACATTGGAAACAAGTATAGTCCAACGGTGGTTGTGCTGCCTATTTCATCGGCAAAAAAAAATAATATGCCCACATGACTAAGTTAGGACAAGCAGAATTTGCTGATTTTATCACGGAAACTTTTGTGAAAAACAGACTTGAACAGCTTCTTGCGGAGAATGAAAAAACGAGTCTGAACAGCAAAAATTCAGAGGATATTTACAGAAAGTTTCCGTCCTCAAGGGACGTTGTTTAGGAGGTTTTAAAATGTTAGGATTTATTTTAGGTATGATTTTCGGCGGTACAACCGGAGTATTTACTATGTGTCTGTGCAGAGCCGCATCAGACGCAGATAAATGTATGAATCAGACAGATTTTAAGGATTAATTTCGTCAGGTTTGGTGATTCCATTCCGGCAAAAAATATGGTATCCTTGTTGGTGAAGCGGAGGTGACAGAAATGCCAACAGTAACAGTGATACAGCCGACAATAACAGAAGAAAAAAGCAGAATGATCCGCTGTGCTGCGTATTGCAGGGTGAGTTCTGACAGCGAAGATCAATTAAATTCTTTCATAGCACAGCTGAAATATTACGAGAATTTTCTTGCCGACAGTAAAACTGAAACTCTGATAAATGTTTATGCTGACGAAGGGGTGACAGGTACTCGTGATGACAAACGTGAAGATTTTCAGCGTATGATGAACGACTGCCGCAAGGGTAAAATCGACAGAATTTACACCAAGTCAATCAGCCGTTTTGCAAGAAATACAAAGGATTGCCTGAAAAATATCCGTGAACTGAAATCACTGGGAATCACAGTGCTTTTTGAGAAAGAAAACATCGATACTGCAAATATGCCTGATGAAATGATGATAACGATTATGGGCGGTCTGGCACAGGAGGAATCGACTTCAATTTCACAGAATATGCGGTGGAGCATAAAAAAGCGTATGGAAAATGGTACAATGAAAATGTGTACGGATGTTTTCGGATATGAACTTGTCAATGGAGAATTAATTATAAAATCTGACGAAGCTAAAATTGTCAGGCAGATATTTGCTTGGTATCTGAGTGGAAGCGGCACGGCTGCGATAGCAAAATTACTAAATGAAAAAGATGTTCAAAAGCATGGAAAACCTTGTCACTGGACTCCTACAACGATAAAGCAAATGTTGATAAATGAAAAATATATCGGAGATCAGCTGTTTCAAAAAAGCTATACTACAGATACGCTACCATTTAAGCAATTGCAAAATAAAGGAGAACGAGAACAATATTATTATTCTCAGCGACATAAACCTATTGTATCAAGAGAAATGTTTGATAAGGTTCAGCAGCTTTTGTATGAACATAAGGATTCGTTCAAAGGAATAAGATATAATCGTATTATGTCAAAAAAGATTTACTGTGGAAATTGCGGCGCAACTTATAAATTAAAGCGCAGAAATGATAAAAGTTATTGGGTGTGCAGAATACATGACGCAGAATCGCATAAATGCTCTGCAAAACAAGTGTTAGAATCACGGATAACGTCAGCTTTTATCAAATTATTCAATAAACTGTTTTATAATTACAAGCAGATTCTACTTCCCTTGTATACTGCCTTGCAGGATTTGAAATTACGGCGTTTTAGCGGTAACTTCAACGTGATGGAAATTCATAAAGAAATCGCAAAATTAAAGGAGCAGACTCACGTCCTCTCACGACTGATAACAAAGGGTTTCTTAGATAATGCAAAGTATCTTGAACAGACCGCAGAGCTTAATGCAAGAGTCAACAAACTGCAGTTGGAATTGAAAAAAATCACGCATCTTTACAATGAAGATGAAACGCTGGAACAGATTGAAATGCTGATAGATTACTTTGAAAATAAGAGCGATCCGATAAGTGAATTTGACGAATCGGCATTTGAATTTATGATAGAAAAAATTGTGGTTATAAATCAGAATGAACTGGAATTTCATGTAATGGGCGGTCTAAAACTTAAAGAAAAAATATAATAAAATATGCTCTGAAATGGTGGATTTTCGGGGCATATTTTTGTTGATTCTGGTACTGGATTTCCGCATAAAAATGTGGTATCCTTGTCAGTTGAAAGAGGTGAAATCATGGCTAAAAACAGAGTTATACCGTTTGGTTACTGCATGAAAAATGGCGAAATTACGGTGGATTTTTCAGAGTCCAAAGCTGTCATCAGAATCTTTGAAGAATACCTCAACGGAGGCAGTTTACTGCAAATAGCAAAGCTGATGGAGTCTGAAAAAATTCAGTATACAGCTGATTCTGACCACTGGAACAAAAATATGGTCAAGCGTATTATCGAGAATGAAAAGTATCTTGGTACTGATAAATATCCGCAGATAATAAGCGAGAAATTCTTTATTCAGGCAAATGAAAAAAGAGCGTCAAAAGCAACTTCTATGTGCGTGATTTCTGAGGATTTACAGGAGATCAGAAACCGTACATACTGCTTGGAATGTGGTCATAGATTATCCAGAATCGGCGGAAACTGCCGCAGTGCAAAATGGGATTGCAGAAATCCAGACTGTTACAGATTGGAATATCAGTTAACAGATCAAATGATAATCGGAGCAGTTCTGACGGTTTTGAATACAGTCATTGCAAATCCAAGTTTTATAGAAAGCAACAGTGAGATAAGCGTGTATTCCCCTACTGCAGATGTGATTCGTAAACAGAATGAAATCAGTCAAATGATGGATTCAGCACAGGTGGACTTCGACAGAATCAAATCTGAAATTTTCAAGCTTGCTGAGATGAAATACGGCTGCTGCACCTATAGTAACAATCCTCAGAAAACAGCGCAGATACGCAGTTTGATTGAAAATCAAGAACAATTAAATACGCTCGATATTGGCTTATTCAAGACGTGTATTTCACGAATCTGGATAAGCCATTTTTGTACCATAGAAGTTGAGTTTATCAACGGCGTACATATTAAAAGTATTACAGAAAGGACAGGTGAAAATCATGAGTACAGCGCCAAATGTGACAATAATTCCTGCGAAAGCACAGACAGATATAAACCGAAGTAAATACCAACAATTGAGGGTTGCAGCCTATTGCCGTGTCAGCACAGCAGAGGAAGAACAGCAGAATTCATATCAGGTTCAGATTTCTTATTACACTGACTTGATAAACAGAAAAAAAGAATGGACTCTTGTAAAGATTTTTGCTGACGAAGGAATCAGCGGGACTCAAACAAAAAAGCGTACAGAGTTCAACCGTATGATCAGGATGTGTAAAAATAAGAAAATCGACCTTGTGATTACCAAATCGATAAGTCGATTCGCCCGAAATACCGTGGATTGCCTTGAGTATGTAAGGCAGCTTAAAGACCTTGGAATCGGAGTGATTTTTGAAAAAGAAAACATCAACACTCTGACTATGACTTCAGAATTTATGATTGCTTTATATGGCAGTTTCGCTCAGGCAGAATCAGAATCTATAAGTAAAAACGTCAGTTGGGGCAAGGAAAAAGCGTACCGTGAGGGCAAGGTTGCATTCCAGTACAAGCATCTGCTCGGCTACAAAAAAGGCGATGATGGTAAGCCTGAGATCGTACCCGATGAAGCGGAAACGGTGAGAATGATTTTTAAAATGTATCTTGACGGTTACACGCTTCTGAACATTGCCCAGTCGCTGATGGAGCAGAATAGGCTGACTGCACTAGGAAAAAATGTCTGGACTAAAGGCGAGGTTCAGCGGATTCTGAAAAATGAAAAATATGTTGGTGACGCACTGCTCCAAAAGACTTTCACAGTCGACTGCATAACCCACAAAGTTATGAAAAATAACGGCGAACGTCCCATGTATCTGGTGACGGATCATCATGATCCGATAGTCGACAGGGACATGTTCAATCGGGTTCAGCAGGAGCTTGCAAGGCGTTCCAGTAAGCGTAAAATCAGCGATAAAACCAAGACAGAGCAAGGAAAATACAGCGGAAAATACTCACTGTCAGAGCTGATGATTTGCGGCTGCTGCGGTACTCCTTACAGGCGTAAAATATGGATGAAAAGCGGAGTAAAACTGGCAGTCTGGCGGTGCATCAGCCGTTTGGAACACGGCAAAAAATACTGCCCCGATTCGCCTACGATCAAGGAGGAACAGCTTCACAAAGCCATAATTCGGGCAATAAATAATTACTATTCCTGCCGTGACGACATCGCAAGAATTCTCAAGGCTAACATTGGAACTGTTCTTGAGTGTCAGGGTCAGGAAGAAATAATCAGCATCGAAAACAGGCTGAAGGAAATCGATCAGGCAAGGAACGATCTGGTGAGTCTGATAGCTTCGGGGGGCTGTGATGAGGACAAGCTTGACAGCGAATTTTCTAAGCTATATCAAGAGGAACAGCAGCTCAGCGAACGGCTGGAAATGTTAAAATCTCAGAATAAAACTTCCGCTGAAACTCAGCAAAAGCTTGATAAAATCATGGATATGATAGAGCATGAAAAGTTTGAATTGGAAACTTTCGATAACGTGCTGATAAGAAAGTTGATAGAGTGCGTAAAGGTTCTTAGCAAGACTGAAATACTGGTGATTTTCAAGGGCGGATACGAAGTGAAAACTGATATTGAATAAGAAAAAAATTGGGATGTCTGTAGAAAAAATCTACAGACATTTTTTATTGGGAGGGAGATAATTTGTCAGGAAATTTTGATGGCATTAAAAAGCAGAAATTTGGCGTTGAAATCGAATGTACAGGCTTGACAAGAGAGGCTGCCGCAAAGGCGATAAGTAAGGTTTTAGGCGGTGCTGCGGAGCATTTGGGCGGCAGCTATGACAAGTACATTGTTCGTGACAGCAAGGACAGAAAGTGGTCGATAGTCTATGATTCGAGCATCAGATGCGTTGACAAAAGAGGCTGTTCTGCATCAAGAAATTATGCTGTTGAACTTGTGACTCCGGTTCTGGAATACGAGGATATGCCGCTGCTTCAAGAAGTTGTTCGTGCTGTGAGAAAAGCCGGCGGCGTGACCGGCGCGGAATATCGTGCAGGAATTCATGTTCACATCGACGGCGCACCCTATACTGCACAAAGTTTGAGGAATTTAGTAAATATTTTTGCAAGCAAAGAAAATTTTCTTTTCTATATGCTTCAGGTGTCGCCGATGCGTGAAACTTACTGCCAAAAAGTAGACAGAGATTTCCTTGAAAAGCTGAATAAGAGAAAGCCGAAAACTGTTGCGGAAATTCAGAGATTATGGTACAACGGCGATATGAACGAAGTGCATCATCACTACTCATCAACACGTTACCGAGCCTGTAATTTACACAGCTTTTTTGCTAACGGCAACTGGGAAATGAGGGCTTGCAACAGCTCGCTTCATGCCGGAGTTATCCGTTCATATGTGACTCTGGCGTTGGCGATTTCCAATGCAGCGCTTACTAAAAAGTTCTGTTCTCCGCACATTTCGGAGAGCGAAAATCTGAGGTACAGCGCAAGGGTCTGGCTGATAAATCTGGGACTTAATGGAGAAGAATATAAAAACTGCCGCAAGCATCTGATTTCGCATCTTGAAGGCAATATTGCTTGGCTGCACCCGGAAGATGCGATTAAGCAACGAGAACGTCTTAAAGCGGAGAGAATCGCCGCCCGTGAGCAGCGTGTCGAGCCTGTGAGGGAGGTTCAGCAGCAAGCCGACAACGTACCCGATGAGGTAATAGAATCCCAAGAAAACGAGTGTGAGCCTATTTTTGAGGATGAAGATCTGGAACAAGAAGAAACATTTGAGATGACTATGTAAATGGAGGATTTATGAAAAATAAACAATTATACATTGCCTATGGCAGCAATATTAATTTGGAACAGATGGCGTATCGGTGTCCGCATTCAAAGGTTGTGGGAACGTCTGAAATAAAGGACTTTGAGTTGGAATTCAGAGGCGTTGCAACGATAGTACCGAAAGAAAATGCAAGCGTTCCGGTTCTGATATGGGAGCTTGACGAAAAGGATTTGCCAACTTTGAATCGTTATGAGGGCTGGCCTCGACTTTACAGGCAGGAAAAAATGCCTTTTGAACTGGATGGGAAATCTTA
>JAETSI010000150.1 GCA_021769725.1 Oscillospiraceae bacterium
TTCTGCAAGCCGTGCCGTAAACTTACGTCGGGTATTGAACTGTCTCCGACTGATCAGGTTTGGAAAATCCTCCTTACTCTCATTATGCAATCGATGAAAAAGAAGATTCTCGCTGTTGAATCCGAAGGCTTCGGCGGTAATGCCGAGAGCAATTACTTCGAGGTCCGAGAACTTGGGGACAACGCCACATCTTGGGACGTTTCCAAGTTCATTAACACGATTTCCAGCGAAATCCTTGCATATTCCGAGGATCCTGACGAAATTTGCTATGAAGTTGCGCATAAGCAGTGCAATAGTACTTAGTAGTTTGATTACCACTAATTTACTAATAATCTGTGAATTGTGCAGCTTTTTCATTTGTAGATATTTAAAACTTTAATTCAACCAACGAGTTGACTCCTATGAGGATTTATTAGATATGTGGCGACAGAGGGGAATGCCGGGATTTATGACGGATATAACACCTAATGTCAGCAAACATAGAGGCGATGAGATTGCACGTTGGTTAGAAGAATGTAATATAGAGTGCAATTATGTAATAATTGATGACCTTAGTATCGAAAACTTCAATACTGACCAACTTGATAAATTAGTGGTTGTTGACCCATTTTATGGGCTCAACGAGAACGTGGCTCAGCAGGCGATAGCCATCATCAAAAAACAAAAACATTAAACATTGATGCGTAACTTCATCTTTCGGCATAGAATATCCTTCATTGTAGTTTTATCACTATTTCTCGTCAAAGTGATATGGGTGACATGGTCATGTTGGGGCAATGGTTCGTTCGATAACGAAAAGAATGATTTGCTCCAGCGGAAAAATTTCCTTGTCAGTAAGATTATTGTTGAGCCTCGGCAACTACTAAGGGAGATGCCGAGTGGTATAGGTTTGCAGTTTCAAGGAGAATGGGCTTTATATTCTTGTTCCATGTTGGCTGAAGCATTGAGTAACATGGCAGAACTATACCCAGAAACTAAGGAAGAGTCTCTTACTACAATTGACAGTCTCATACAGATTGTAAAGTCTCCGGAATTGAGATTGTATGATAAACTCCGATGGGATGAAGACCCTCTTGAATCATTGGACGGCGATGAGAGCCATGTATCTTATCTGAGCCATCTTGCTTGGATGATTGGCAACTATAGACGAATTGGCGACAATACAAAATATAATCAGTTGCATGACTCTATTTGCGAAACAATGAATCGGCGCATACTGCAATCCCCACTCCTGAATATTCCAACTTACCCAGAGGAACCTGTTTACGTCCCGGATATGATGGTAGCTATTGTTGCCCTTTCTGATTACTCAGTCCTTAACAACGACAAATATTCTTCAACAGTCAAGGGCTGGATAAACAGGGCAAAATCTGAATGGATTGATGCCAAGACCGGACTCATTGTGTCGCTTCTTGATGAAAGTGGGGAAATTGACACACCCGTAAAAGGTTCATATTCCGCTCTTAATTGCTACTACCTGACGAAGATAGACTCAGTATTAGCAAAAGAACAATATGATAAGCTTAAAACTCATTTTTGCCAAAGTTTTCCAGCTTCTGGGATTAAAGAGTATCACGACCGAGCCTGTTGGCTTGGTATGGACATTGATGCCGGGCCGATAATCCTCAATCTTAGCCCCAGCGGTACAGCTTTCGCCATCGGCTCATCCTCATTCTTTAATGACACAGAATTTCGTAAATCATTATTGAGAACGGCTGAAATCGTGGGGCATACAGTCAAATGGAATGATAAGCGCCATTATCTTCTTGGAGACATAGCGTTAGTTGGAGAGGCAATCACACTTGCAATGCGAACAAATGTTAGGAAAAGGTAATGGACACATCGCCGCCTGTGGCGGCCGAAATTTTTGGTAAAAATGAACGGGCGACTTCATCACGAGGTCGTCCGCTCTGACTATGTAATCGATTTATTGCTTTGCTGTGCAAAGAAACATCTTATGCTGTTATTCTTTCTTTGATGAGGTGGGTGTTGGCGTTGATGAGTTTGATTATCCGGTCGTGGTACTCGGTGTTCTGATTGCAGACACCTCTTGACTGAACCACCTTTAGGGTTTTGAGGTCAACCTCGATGGTCTCGATTATTCTTCCGTCTATCCTCGCTGAGAAGATAAGGCTGTTCTCACGCTGGTCATAGGCAGCACTGAACAGACATATATGCTGACTTTCAGCCTCCTGTCTGTATTCCTCAACGCTTTCCAATACCTTGACCACAATCTCTCCGTCATTGATACGGATACCGAAAATTTTTTCTTTATGCTCTTTGAAACTCGCCTCCCTCTCTTAGGCTTTGCGGATGTCCTCGGCTCTTTTCTTCTTGTCTTCAAGGATGTGAACATTCCTCAAATAGCGGTCGTGTTCCTCTTAAAGATTGGCGGGGCAGATATACTTGGGGGCACTGGCGTCTTTTAAAATCTGTTAATGCGAAATTATTAAACTCTGTATTCATGTTGGTTACGCGATTTTCAGGCCTGCAAACCTTGTCGCACTTTTCAAATGATTATATTGGG